>NZ_JBHRZS010000005.1:0-6080 GCF_042649705.1 Algoriphagus namhaensis | reverse complement strand
GTATAGTGCGAGCTATGCAGCGACTCAGGCGGACATCAATGCGGGTACTGCCTTGGTGAACACAGCGACTGTGGATACCAATGAGACAGATGAGGCGAGTGATGATGCGACGACAACGATCACGCAGGATTTGGCATTAGCTCTGGTGAAATCCGTAGAGCCAAGTAATTTAGAAGACGATTGTGTTGAGGCTCAAGACGAGTTGACCTACACTTTTGTAGTGACAAATCAGGGTAATGTAACCTTGACTTCTGTAGCAATCAATGAAGATAGCTTCAGCGGAACAGGAACCTTTGGAGTGATCACGTTCCAGTCTAGTAGCATGAATAGTGCAGAAGGGACGTTGAAGCCAGGTGAGAGCGCGACATATACTGCGACTTATATTATTACAACTGATGATGTAGAGGTTGGAGTAATTACGAACCAAGCTTTAGCAGAAGGATTTAACGGACAAGTAAGAGTTGAAGACCTTTCGGGTACTTCTATTGATACTGATGATAACACTACGTATGAACTTTGTCAGCGAGGTGAAATCAAAGTGATCAAAACCTCAGACTTTAGGAATGGAGAAGAAGAAAATTGTCTTGAAGCAGTTGCTGACGAAACAGTAATAACCTATACGTTTACAGTAACTAATGAAGGTAATGTTCCTTTAAGCAACATCGAGGTAATTGACAATCTTCCAGGTCTATCTGATATCGCCTTTGATGGTGGAGATGCAAATAATAACAGCATCTTAGATTTGACTGAAACATGGACTTATTCAGCAACTTATACAGTAACCCAGAATGATATAGAAAATGGGTTGATCCAAAATAATGTTGAGGTGAGTGCTGATGATTCTAGTGAAGACAAGGTGACGGATACGGATTCGTTGACCATCCCAATTTGCCAGGAACAGGGGGTTCAAATAACTAAGTCGGTTATTTCAAATGATGACCAACTACTTGGAACAGTTTCCTTCGAAATAGCAGTAACAAATACAGGTAATGTAACCTTGTTTGATCTCTATGTAGAAGATCAAGAAACTGGTGACAACTGGATGATTGATGAGTTGGCTCCTGGAGAAGAATGGACAGAAATTGTTAATGTGACTATTACTCAAGAGTTGATCGATGGTAAGTGTTATGAAAACACTGCAATCGTAGAAGTGAGAGAGTACTTTAGCGAAGACCAGTCTCCAAGTGATGTCACTTCACAAAATGAAGAATACATTGTGTTGCTACGTGATTCTTCAACAGCAGAAGCGTGCTTCACTCAAACTCCGAGCATTGCTCTAGTGAAGACTGCTGAGGTAGAAAGTGGAGATGATTGTATTGATACAGGAGATTTGATCACCTATACCTTTACAGCAACTAACACAGGAAATGTGACCTTAACTTCAGTCTCTGTTGAGGAGTTCAGCTTCTCAGGGTCTGGTGTGTTAAGTGCAATAAACTTTGTGAGCAGCAGTCTAGGAAGTGACGAAGGCACCTTGTTGCCAGGCGAGTCAGCTACTTATACGGCTACTTATGAAATCACTTTGGTTGATACAGGTAATGGTCTTATCAGTAATCAGGCTGTTGCGTCTGGATTGATTGGTGAGACTGAGGTGGAAGACTTGTCTGGTGATACTGTAGATACAGATAATGAAACACTGGTTGAACTTTGCCAAATTCCATCAATTGATATTGTTAAAGAGGCCAATGTGTCAAGTGTTGATGCCGCGGGTGAGGTAGTTACTTATACCTTAACTGTGACCAATACTGGTAATTTGATTTTGAATAGTGTCCGAGTAACAGATCCATTGACCGAATATGATAATCTATTAGGTCAATTGGTACCAGGACAAGTAGTATCACTAGAGACCAGCTATACCGTGACTCAAACAGACATGGATAATGGTGATGTTCTTAATGTGGCCACTGCAACGGGATCTGCTGCAAATCAGCAAGTATCTGATTCTGATAATGAGGTAGTAACAGTGAACAGAGACCCTTCAATCTCGCTAGATAAGCAGGTTGATCTAGAGTCAGTAAGCAGAGCAGGTATCGTTCTTAACTATACCTTGGCTGTTACAAATACTGGTAATGTCACTTTATCTAGTGGTAATCTTGTAGATCCTAAGACTGGCCTTTCTCTTCCAGACATTACCTTGGCAGTAGGTGAGACTAAGACATTTACAACGACTTACACTGTAACAATCGAGGATATCTTGAGCGGTGCGCCAATCTTGAATATCGCAAATGTGGAAGCAATTGACGCCTTGTCAGGAACTCCAGTTCGCGCACGAAGTGAAGCTGTAGTGAACCTGATCCTTACTCCAGAGATTGAGATTGTCAAAGTAGCAGATAAGCAAGAAGTCTCAGCAGCGGGTGAAGTAATAAACTATACCTTGACGGTTACCAATAAAGGTACTGCTCCGCTATTCAATGTGGTTGTTGAGGATCCATTGACTGGATTGAATCAAAATATTGGATTGATGTTGCCAAATGCAGTACAGGTGATTGAATCTGAATATGTTACAACCCAATCTGATATTGATAATGGTTCAATTATCAATGTGGCCAAAGCTACAGGTACATTTAATCAAAATGAGGTGTCTGATCAGGATGATGCTATTGTGGAAGCAATTCAAAGTCCTTCCATCTCTATAGATAAGGTAGCTGATGTTGCTGAGGTAAATCTTGCTGGTCAAGTAATTACATATACTTTGACTGTGACTAATGACGGTAATACTACCCTGAACAGTGTCCAAGTGACTGATCCATTGACTGGTTATGATAACCTATTTGGACAGCTTGTTCCAGGTCAGGTAGCTATTCTTGAGACAACCTACACGGTAACTCAAGAGGATATCGATTCTGGTGAAATCCTCAACGTGGCAACTGCGACAGGATTCTCTGGAGAAACTCAAGTAAGTGATCAAGATGACGCAAGAGTAGAGGCAGAGCAGTCTGCTGACATTGAAATAGTTATTACTGACAATGACGCAGAAATCACCGAAGAGGGAGAAGAGATAAACTATACCATCACAGTAACCAACACAGGTAATGTGACCTTGGAAAATGTGACCATTGTCGATTCTCAGACTGGATTGGTGATTAACGTGGGTACATTGAAGCCTGGTGAAAGCAAGTCTGTAGATACTACGTACCCTGTTAATCAGGAAGATGTGGATAAAGGAAGTGTGACTAACGAGGCAACAGCTACAGGCGAAAGCCCAAGTGCTGGTGATGATGACCCAACTGATACAGATGAGGTTACTACTCCAATAACGCAACTACCAAGTTTGTCAATTAATAAGACGGCAGATGTAGAGGTTGTTGGAGAAGAAGGAGAGGTCATCACCTATACTATCGTTGTTACAAATGACGGAAACCTGACTCTTACCAATATAGTAGTAACTGATCCATTGACTGGTTTAGAAGAAATCATTGATGAATTAGTTCCAGGAGCTTCCGTAGAGTTTGAAACAAGCTACACTGTAACAATTGCAGATATTGCAGCTCAAGAGCCAATAGTAAATGTAGCGACAGTGACTGCCGAAGACCCTAGAGGAGAAGAGGAAGATATCATGGCTGAGGACGATGAAATAGTTACCATTGAGTGTATAGATGATACTCTTGTAACAGGTATTATATTCAATCCTTTGACCGATCAACCATTGCCAAATGTGCCAATCACATTGGTACCGCAAGGAAATACTTCAGGCGAGACACTAATTGTGATTACAGATGCTGATGGACGATATGTATTCAAGGACGTCGTACCTGGTAACTATCTAATTCAAGTACAGGATGCAAACCTGAATGCTCAGGGTCTATTCAACTTCCAGAAGAGCTCTCTTGCCTTCAGAGGTGTTGAGGTCTGCGCACCAGTTGTGGAAGACTTCCAGTATGCTCCATTTGATGGAATAGTCCTTGGTGACTTCGTTTGGTATGACTTGAATCAGGATGGTGTCCAGAATGAGTGGTTCGATGCTAATAACGATGGTCAGGTAACCTTGAATGATCTAACAGCAGGACCTATTTCCATCAGCGAGTGGGAGTGGTTTGACTTGAACGGTGATGGTAGATATGACGGTCCAGAAAACGAGGGCGAATTGAACAAAGCTGGACTTGCAGGTAACGCTACACCAGGACAACCAGGAAACATTCAGGTGAGTGGCCCATTGGGCTTCGAAGAAAATGTTATTGTCGGGGTTCTTGGATACTGGAGAGTAAGAGTCGGAGCCACCGAGGATGATATGTTTGATGATCAAGGTGGAGCCCTATACGGAGAATACACAGCTGTAATCACTACAGATCCTGTATTGACCGGAAGCGCATCGAGAATGGAGGCTACTGGATTAGTCAAAAACCTTCCTAATAATGGAGGAAGAATGACTGACATAAATGGCTCGCGATTCGAAGAGCGATGTGGATTCACTACAAGCGAAACGGTTTCAAGAACAGTCTCTTCCGAAAATCGAGTACATTTTGACATGGACTTTGGTAAAGTATGTGTGCAAGCTGAGGTACAAATTATCGCTAATGATGATGACTTCGGAACACGCTTCATCAGCTTCGGAGGATTACTGGGCAACATCCTAGAGAATGATATTCTTGATGGAGTGACCGATCCGGATCCTGACTTGGTTGACTTCGAATTCACAGATCTTGATGGTGTCATAGGTTTGTTGATCGATGAAAATGGTGATCTAAGTTTGATCCCAGGTGTAAATGAAGCGAGAGAGTACACCTTGAGGTATACTTTACGTGAGACAGCCTTCCCTGACAATCAAGATGACGCGATAGTAGTGTTCCGATTGTTGAATGACCAGGTTGACCTAGGGGTGACTAAGACTTCGTTTGAAGCGGAAATCTTTGAAGGCGATGAATTTGAGTATGAGATAGTCATCACAAATGGTGATACTCCTGCAACGAATGTAGTCGTAACGGATAACCTACCTACTGGAGTCACATACATTAGTAATACAGTTACAGAAAATAGCACCAATGCTGTTGTAAATGATCAAGTTTCAGGAAGCGCCATTACATGGACTATCCCGGCTCTTGCTCCTAATGCTAGTATTACTATAAGAGTCAAAGTAAAAGCAGGTGAAGCCGGCCTCATCACTAACACTGTTGTAATTGGTTCTGACGAGGATGACACTGATGAGTCGAACAACCAGGCAGATGACGTAAATAACATATTACCATTCCACATTCCGAATGTAATCACTCCGAACAATGATGGAGATAATGATACCTTCGAAATTCAAGGACTAGGTAAGTTCGCAAGTAATGAGATTGTGATCATCAATAGATTTGGAGATCATGTTCTAGAACAAGAGGATTATAAGAATGACTGGAATGCTCCAGGACAAGTGGCAGGTACTTATTTCTATATCTTAAAAGCTGTAGATTCTCAAGGCAAACTCCACGAGTTCAAAGGATGGATTCAGGTAATCAAAGGAAATAACTAAAAGCGTTATGAGATCAATTTTTAAAATCACAGGGATATTGTTTATGCTGGTCATGATGACCAGCGTAAACAAGACNATTTTCCGGGGGCACCGGAGACCTTCACGGTGACGGCGGATCTGAGTGCCAATGAGGGTACGATGGGTTTTGGATTTTCGCTGATGAGCGACAATTTGGGACCTGCTCGTACGACAGGCGGCTTGCTGACCTATGCGTATCGAATCCAGACGGGCAAGAAGAGCTGGTTAGGATTGGGAGTGAGTGCAGGGGTGAGTGAGTATGCGATCGACGGCAACTTGTTGGATCCGAATGATTTTCCGGACAGTGAGATTCCGGTAGGGACGATCAATTTGTTCACGCCGAATCTGAATACGGGCTTATTTTTCCATAACGACAAGTTTTATGCGGGTTTCAGTGTGTACAACATGATCGGCAAGAAATCCTTGGAGAAAGAAGATGTGGCTTTGGCGTATCACGACTTCCATTACTACCTGACGGCGGGTTATCTGCTGGACTTGGGAGAGACGGTGAAGTTCAAGCCGAGCTTCTTGATCAAGGAAGTGAAAGGAGCTCCGACGAATTATGATATCAATGCGATGTTCCTGTTTTATGAGCGGATTTGGGTGGGAGGTT
>NZ_JBHRZS010000004.1:0-2962 GCF_042649705.1 Algoriphagus namhaensis | reverse complement strand
TCACGGTGACCAATACAGGCAACGTGACCTTAAGCGATGTAACAGTAGAAGATCCGTTGACAGGCTTGAATACAAATGTTGGAGACTTGGCACCGGGTGAAAGTGCAACGGTAGTAACCAGCTATACGATTACGCAAGCAGATGTTGATGCAGGTTCTGTGACTAATGCTGCGACGGGCACTGGTCAGACACCAGACGGTGGAGGCATATCTGGCGGTGGTCAGGTAACGGTACCAGCAGGGCAAGTGCCTTCTATAGAAATTCTAAAAGAAGCGGATAAGTCCAGTGTCTCAGAAGTGGGTGAAGTCATCACTTACACATTGACTGTGACTAACACTGGTAATGTTGCCTTGACAGATGTAAGCATTGAAGATCCAAAGCTTTCTTACAGTGAGAATATAGGAGATTTGGGAGTTGGTGAAAGCCAACAAATTACTCTGACCTATATTGTAACTATTTCGGATATTCTAGACCAAGGGGACATCCTCAATGTAGCTGAAGTAGATGGCACCTTTGAAAGTTTAACAGTGGAGGCAGAAGATGGGGCAGTAGTTTCGATCTTGTGTGATGACCGAACGTTACTTACTGGTATTGTCTTCAATGAAGATAATAGTACCCCATTGGCTAATGTTCCAGTCATGATTTCTGAAGTTGGATCAGAGTCAGGAGTTCTATATTTAACTGATAGCGAAGGTCGATTTACAGCAACGGATATTCCAGAAGGAGACTACAGAGTTCAAGTGATCGATCGTCAGTTGAATAAAGTGGAGCGTTTATTCGCTTCAAATGGAAATACCCAAGTGCTTACTTTAACTAACTGCGATTATACCTCAATAGAATTCCCATATAGCGAACGCCTTGGTGGATTAGGCACTAAACGAGTGATTGAAGGCTTCGTTTGGTACGATCTTAACGGTGACGGTATAGAGAACGAATGGTTTGATGCGAATAACGATGGTATAGTAAGTGAAAACCCAATTGTACCAGGAGGTCAAATCGATCTAAATACTTGGGAGTGGTTTGATTTCAATGGAGATGGAAGGTATGATGGGCCAGAAAATGAAGGTGAGTTAAACCGAGCTGGATTTGGTAATCCGAATGGTCAAAATCTTGAGATTCAGGGGCCAAATGGTTACGTAACTAACGAAACTGTTTCTCAACTTGGATACTGGACTCATGTGTTACCGGGTAATGTGCCATTCGGCGAGTTTACCATTACTCTAGAACCAGATGCTGAATTTGCTGCAAATGGATTTACACTGGCCAGTAGTGGCTTGGTGAAAGTGCTACCAGAGTCAGATGCTAGAATGACTCAGGTGAATGAAATTTTCTGTGAATTCACTACTCCGAAGACGCTTACTCAGATATTTAGTGCGACCGAACCTAATGACTTTGATTTTGGTCTAAGGTGCTTGGAGGGCTCACCAAATGAGATCATAGCAAATGACGACCTATTCGGAGAATTCTTCTTGAGTTTTGGCGGGGTACTTGGAAATATTCTGGATAATGATCTTTTGGCTGGTCAGCGACCAAATTCAGAGGATGTAGAAATCACCATTACTGATGTTGGAGGACTACTCGGAATAAGTGTGGATGCAAACGGAGATCTAGTCTTGTTGCCAGGGCTCAATCCTGTGGGTACTTATACTTTGACCTATACCTTGGGAGAAGTTGCCTTCCCTGATAATACCGACGATGCGATTATTGTGATTACGATTATCAATGATCAAGTCGATCTAGGAGTGGAGAAGACTAGTTTCGAGGCAGAAATTTATGAAGGGGACGAGTTTGTCTATGAAGTGGTACTATCCAATCTCGGAGACACAGATGCTAGAGAGGTGACCTTGGTAGACGATTTGCCTCAAAATTTAACCTATTTAAGTTCTGAGGTAACATCAAATGCCTCGGGAGCTGAGGTGTCCTTGGCCGTGACAGGCAGCCGATTGACATGGACTATTCCATTCTTTGAAGCCGATGCGACCATTACTTTCAATATATTGGTGAAGGCGGGTGACCCAGGCTTGATAACGAATACTGCTGAGGTGGATTCTCCAGCGGATGACATCAATGAATTGAACGATGTGGATGATGATGTAAATGAAATACTTCCATTCCGTATCCCGAATGTCATTACCCCTGGCAAAATAGATGGTGATAATGACATCTTCGAAATTCTAGGTATTGGCAAATTCGTGAGCAATGATATCGTGATTTTCAACCGTTACGGAGACCATGTATTGGAAACTGAAAACTATCAAAACGACTGGGATGCTCCTGGTCAGGTATCAGGTACCTATTTCTACATCTTTACTGGTGTGGATAAAGATGGAAAAGTGCATGAATTCAGAGGTTGGATTCAGGTAATTAAAGAATAAGCAAAAGCCTATCGCTATGAAAGTAATTATTAATCGACTCATATTAATCCTTTTTGTAAGTGTTGCCGGTTCGCAGACTGGNAATGAGGGTACGATGGGTTTTGGATTTTCGCTGATGAGCGACAATTTGGGACCTGCTCGTACGACAGGCGGCTTGCTGACCTATGCGTATCGAATCCAGACGGGCAAGAAGAGCTGGTTAGGATTGGGAGTGAGTGCAGGGGTGAGTGAGTATGCGATCGACGGCAACTTGTTGGATCCGAATGATTTTCCGGACAGTGAGATTCCTGTAGGGACGATCAATTTGTTCACGCCGAATCTGAATACGGGTTTATTTTTCCATAACGACAAGTTTTATGCGGGTTTCAGTGTGTACAACATGATCGGTAAGAAATCCTTGGAGAAAGAAGATGTGGCTTTGGCGTATCACGACTTCCATTACTACCTGACGGCGGGTTACCTGCTGGACTTGGGAGAGACGGTGAAGTTCAAGCCGAGCTTCTTGATCAAGGAAGTGAAAGGAGCTCCGACGAATTATGATATCAATGCGATGTTCCTGTTTTATGAGCGGATTTGGGTGGGAGGTT
>NZ_JBHRZS010000003.1:0-445322 GCF_042649705.1 Algoriphagus namhaensis | reverse complement strand
CAACTCTCATTTCAAAAATATTTTTTAAAAATATTCCTGCTATCCTCTCTCTCATCACTCTCTACCCCCGTTTGGGATCGCAAATATCTCACTATTTTTTGCCACTTCAATGGAAATTGAAGAATAAATTAAAGAATCATGCTAACACCCTGATGATAAAGCAAAAAAAATCTCTCCTTTCGGAAAGGAGAGATTTAATTCTAGAACCTAAGCCCCTACTAGAGCTTTCGGATTTCAATTTTTCTCCAATAAACTTTTATTCCACCTCCATCATGAATTTGAAGTAAAACGCTTCCTACTCCATCTCCAATCTTCTCATCAGAATAATCTACCATCTCCACGCCATTTAAATAGCTGGTCACTCTATCGCCTTTTACGAGGATTCTCATTTTATTCCATTCCCCAAATTTCAATGCTTTATCTTTTTCAGGATCTGGCTGAATCAGCCACCCCCTTCCATAAGACTCATATATACCCCCTGTATTGCTTCCTGGAGGTGCTACCTCCACCTGCCAGCCCGAAACCTTAGTGCCATCAACTGTAGATCGGATAAACACACCGCTATTTCCGTTTGCCTCTTGCTTAAACTCAAGGGTAAGTTCAAAGTCTTTAAACTCTTCTTCGGTACCCAAATAGCCATATTCCTTATCTGGACCACTTTCAGAAACCAACAACCCAGATTCCACATACCATTTCTCGGTACCATACACTTCCCATCCATCTAGGTTTTTACCGTTAAACAAGCTTACCTTTTTTTGAGCAAACCCAACGGATGAGATCAATAATCCAAGGACCAAAATCAAATACTTTCTCATAGCTTTCGGATTTTGATGTTTTTAAACCAAGCTTCAGCCCCGTGATCTTGAAGAGCAATCAAACCAGATTTAGCAATAGCATAGTCTGGGAATGCATCCCATTTTCCAGAATTTTTTCTTGTCTCCCAATCCTCTGAATACGGCATGAATTCTACCGTTTTCTTTCCATTAAGCCAATAGCTTGATCCCTCAGTAGAAAATACAATTCGAGAAACATTCCACTCGCCGGCTGGCTTTACTGCCCCTTCGTAGTCTGGCTCATACATAGCATAGTCCGCTCCAATGGATTGCCAGGCCTCTAACGGATCAGGAAACCCAAGCTGATCAATTACTTGATACTCCGGCCCGGTTTCATACGGTGCTTTATATTTAGGATCCTCTACGACATGATACATCACCCCGCTATTTCCTCCCTCTTCAATTTTCCATGTAAACTCCAGCTCAAACTCTTCAAACTCCATTGGACCAAAAACAATATCTCCACCGATATCGCCACCTGTGCCCAAAGCCTTCATTGCACCATCTTCAATCACCCAGCTATCTGGCAGACTCTCTCCGTTGAAAGCACGCCATCCATCCATGGATTCTCCATCAAACAGCAGCATCCAGCCTTCTCCCCTTTCATCATCGCTCAGTGTATTATCCATGACCGCGTCTTCGACTTCAGCTACTTCGGCCTCTAATGAATCCTCCACTTTATCGGAAGTTCCGCAGGACCATACCAGAAAGAGACTGGCAAAACTCAATAGTTTGATCTTATTCATATTCCTTTTGGTTTATTAAAATTGATGTTTTGGACTTAGAGGGCACTTTTGATAAATCCTACCTCTATTCAATGTCCCATATAAGATTGAAAAGTTAATTGATTTTTTTATAAAAGTCGGGAGCAATTGCAAATCTTTTCGACTAAAATCAAAGTAGCTTAGCCTAAGCTCTGAAAATATTCACTCGCAAAAACCAATCGACTTCCATACCAAGAAAATAATTCCCCATCCACCAACCTTATTTTACTATTCGGAAGCAGCTCCTTGAAATAATCCATATGCTTTTGTTTGAAGGGAAATGGTTCTGAGCTGAGCAAAAGATAATCAGGGTTCAACTTGAGAAGTTCTGCTGAATTCAATTCGGGGTAGCGAATAGTTTTTACCACATTCTCAAAACCAGCCTTTTCCAGCATATGATCGATAAAGGTTTTCTTGCCAGCGGCCATCATCGGATCATTCCATATCAAATAGACGGCTTTACCTTTTTCTACTTTCAAAGTATCAAAGCTTGCTTTGATTTTGGTATTGAGATCATCGGCAATTTTCTCCACTTTGAAAATCTTTCCCATCGTGGAGATCATGCTATAGTTATCCTCAAGAGTATAGATATCGCTTAGCCATACAGGATAACGCTCGGCTAAAAAGTTAATCCCCTCTTGATCATTCTCTTCCTTATTACCTATGATGAGATCTGGCTCAAGCTCAGCGATCTTCTCCATTCGGTAAGTTTTCGTCCCACCGATGATCGCTTTCTGTTTTCGAATCTCGCTTGGATGAACGCAAAATTTGGTCACTCCTACCAATCTATCCTCCAGGCCCAGACTCACCAAAAGCTCGGTTTGAGAAGGCACCAAAGAGATTACTCGCTTGGGAATTTCCGGAATTCGCACTAGTCTATTCAATTGGTCGCGTACCTCCATCATCCCAAAAAACCTTCTTCTAGCTGATATATTTAAAGTCGTAGCTCGGGTCAAAATCTTTGACAAACTCAAATATCAATCGAATCACCTCTTCTATATCTGCAATGCTAGCCGTCTCCACGGTGGTGTGCATATATTTTAAAGGAAGGGAAATCAAAGCAGAAGGCACCCCTTCGTTTGAATAGGCAAATGCATCGGTATCCGTACCAGTCACACGTGAAGCTGCCGAGCGTTGGAATGAAATATCTTTCTTTTTGGCCGTAGCGATAATCAGATCCAATAGTTTCTTATGTACCGACGCGCCATAAGTCAAGACAGGGCCTTTCCCAGCCACTTGCTCTCCACTAGTGATTTTGTTATACATCGGTGCTGTTGTATCATGACATACATCGGTAATCACTGCCACATTGGGCTTAATATTTTCAGCAATCATCTGAGCTCCTCTGAGCCCAATCTCTTCTTGCACGGCATTTACCACATACAACCCAAAAGGCAATTTCACACCCTCTTCTTTCAGTTTCCTGGCAACTTGGGCAATCATATATCCGCCGATTCTATTATCTAAGGCGCGACCTGAATAAAATTTACCATTCAACTCCATGAGCTCGTCTTTGAAGGTAATCACGCATCCCACGTGAATTCCCATTTTACCAACTTCCTCAGCAGATCGCGCTCCCACGTCAATAAAAATATTGTCAAGGGTCGGTGCATCTTCCTTACCATCTTTCCGGACATGAATCGCTGGCCAGCCGAAAACCCCTGGGACAATTCCACCATCCGTATGAATATTTACTCGCATGGATGGGGCGATCATATGATCCGAACCCCCATTTCTTCGGACGTAGATGTAGCCATCTGAATTGATATAGTTTACAAACCAGCTAATTTCATCCGCATGTGCCTCGATCACCATTCGATACTCGGCTTTTGGATTGATTATAGCCACAGCAGTCCCGTAGTTATCCGTGAAAGTTTCGTCTGCAAAAGGCCGAACATAATCAAGCCAAATTTGCTGACCAGAGGCTTCGAAACCTGTGGGAGAAGCGTTATTTAGATATTTATATAAAAAGGATTTAGGCTCCATTTTTTAGTATTGATAAGTGATCATTGATTCTTTTAAAGCGGAATATTTCCATGTTTCTTTCTCGGGATTTTATCCACTTTGTTTTCCAACATGGCAAAAGCTGAAATGAGTTTTTCGCGAGTTTGAGAAGGTAAAATCACCTCGTCGATAAATCCTCGATGCGCCGCACGATAAGGATTTGCAAACTTCGCAGTGTATTCATCTACCTTTTCCTGAAGCTTTGTCTCTGGGTCTTCTGCCTCTGCTATTTCTTTTTTGAAAATAATTTCCGCGGCACCCTTTGCACCCATGACTGCAATTTCGGCAGTGGGCCAAGCAAAGTTCAAATCAGCTCCGATGTGCTTGGAATTCATTACATCATACGCTCCCCCATAGGCTTTTCTTGTGATCACGGTGACTCGTGGTACTGTGGCTTCGGAAAAGGCGTAAAGCAATTTTGCTCCATTGGTGATTATCCCGTTCCATTCTTGATCTGTACCTGGAAGAAATCCGGGTACATCGACAAGTACAAGTAAAGGCACATTATAGCTATCACAGGTTCTCACAAATCTAGCCGCCTTAGTGGATGCATGATTGTCCAAAACCCCAGCCATAGATTGAGGTTGATTTCCAACGATTCCAATACTTCGGCCAGCTATTCTAGCGAAGCCTACAACGATATTATCTGCATAGTTTTCATGCACTTCCAAAAATGATTCTGAATCCACTATTCCAGCTATGGCCTCTCGGATATCGTAAGGGTGATTGGGATTATCTGGGATCAATTCATCCAAAACTGGTCTGGACTCATCCTCTTGTTTTTCATAAGGATACACAGGGGCTGTCTCCTCACAGTTTTGTGGCAAATAGCTCAAGAGCTGTTTGATATGATCAAGGCATGCAATTTCATTTGCACAGGCAAAATGCGTGACTCCGCTCTTGGTGCTGTGGGCAGAAGCTCCACCAAGCTCTTCGGCTGTTACAGTTTCTTGGGTTACGGTTTTTACCACATTGGGTCCCGTCACAAACATGTAAGACGTATTCTCCACCATCAAAATGAAATCTGTAATGGCAGGAGAATAAACTGCTCCTCCGGCACAAGGCCCCATGATTGCAGAAATTTGAGGAACCACCCCCGAGGCAAGCGTATTTCTATAGAAAATATCTGCATAACCTCCCAAAGAATTCACTCCTTCCTGAATCCTGGCTCCACCAGAATCATTTAAGCCCACAACTGGCGCTCCATTTTTCATGGCCATATCCATGATTTTGCAGATTTTCTCTGCATGGGTCTCCGAAAGAGACCCGCCAAAAACCGTAAAATCCTGAGAGAAAACATAGACTAAACGCCCATTCACCTGACCATATCCAGTGATCACTCCGTCTCCAAGATAATGCTCTTTATCCAGTCCAAAATCCTTGGTTCGATGCATTACAAACTTATCGATCTCCTGAAATGTCCCGGGATCAAGAAAAAAATCCAGACGCTCTCTGGCAGTGAGTTTTCCTTTTTTATGTTGTGCTTCAATCCTTTTTTGGCCTCCTCCTAGTAATGCTTCTTCATTCTTTTTCTGGAGTAATTCATTCTTTTCCAGTTTTGTAAGCAACTTATTCGGAGCATTTTTTGGGTCTTTCATCCGCTCGGTGGTCATTTTGGTTTGCCCAAATATAACAGGGTTTAAATCCTCTAAAAAAAATATTATTCCTATGGAGCACTTACTGTGCGAGAACCGAAAATTCTAATCGTGAGTGAGAATGCTTTATCCGGAATTCCCTTCCTACTTTTTCAAATTACTTTCTATATTCGCCCATCTAAAAAATAGGAGCTGATGAGTACTCGCAAGGCGGCAGTGATAGATATGGGGACAAATACCTTTCATCTTCTCATAGTGGAGATTGAGGAAGGGGATTTCCATACCATATATAAGGAGAAAGTTCCTGTGAAAATAGGTCAAGGGGGAATTAACCAAGACCGGCTTGAAGAAAGTGCCATAGCGCGAGCACACAACACATTGACTCATTTCAAAGCGGTCATAGACGGAGAGGGAATTACTGAAATTTTTGCCTTTGCGACGAGTGCAGTGAGAAATGCAGAAAATGGCGCTGAGTTCGTCAAGGAGGTAAAAGATAAACTCGGGATCGAAATTAATGTGATTTCAGGTGAAAAGGAGGCTCAGCTCATTTATGAAGGAATTAAGCTCTCTGGTTCTCTAAATGGGCATTGCGAATTGATGATGGACATAGGCGGTGGGTCCGTTGAGTTTATTATTGGATCTGCAAAGGAAGCCGTTTGGAAACAGAGCTTTGAAATAGGAGGCCAAAGACTTGTTGAGCTGTTTCATCACCATGACCCTATTTTGCAAAGCGAAATAGATCAAATGTCGGGTTATTTGGAAAAGAAACTTGCTCCATTGATCGCAGCACTTGACATTTATAAACCAACCGGTTTAGTCGGAGCCTCAGGTACATTTGACACCCTTACGGATATTTATTTTGAGTCCATGCTTCAATGCAAACTAACTGGACGACATGTATTTGAACTTCCGACTTCTGATTATCATCAGATCCACAAAAGCTTAATCAGTAAAACCCGAGAAGAAAGACTTGTAATCCCAGGGATGATCCCAATGCGGGTAGATATGATCGTGGTCGCTTCTTGCCTGATTGAATTTATCCTGCGATATGTGCCGGTGAATTCCATTACTTGTTCGCACTATGCGCTAAAAGAGGGGGCAATTGCTACTCTCGCCCATCGAAGCCTCGAAGAAAAGTCATGGTAAGCAATTGGCTTTCTTGAGCATCATTTAGTCTAGAACTGAATCAAGAAAATTAAAATGACCTACGCTTACGAAAAACTACACGATTTCACTTTCCAACTTTTGTGCAAAATTGGTTGTCCGCCTGACCAAGCCAAAACCGCTTCCGACGTGCTGCTCTCTGCAGACCTTAGAGGTGTAGACAGTCATGGTGTTGCTAGACTTTCGGGCTATGTTCGCCTCTGGCAAAAAGGTAGAATTAATCCAACACCAAATATCAAAATCACTTATGAAACACCCTCCACCGCTGTGGTCGACGGAGATGGGGGGCTTGGATTGGTGGTTGCTCCTTTTGCGATGAAAGTAGCAATGGAAAAAGCCGAAAAAGTGGGTACCGGTTGGGTTTCTGTAAAAAACTCCAATCATTATGGTATTGCTGGTTATCATTCTATGATGGCTTTAGAAAAGGACATGATCGGGATCTCGCTCACCAATGCGAGTCCATTGGTGGCACCTACTTTTTCCCAAGAAAGACTACTCGGCACCAATCCAATTTCTGTTGCCATTCCTGCAAAAAATCAACCACCATTCGTCGCAGATATGGCCACAACCACTGCTGCAAACGGAAAACTCGAAATATTACAGCGGAAGGGAATGGATACGCCTACTGGCTGGGTTCAAGACAAAACAGGACTTCCCACTACTTCCGCTAATGGAGTGAAGGATGGAGGAGCTTTGCTGCCGCTGGGCGGTGATCGAGAGCACGGTTCACACAAAGGATATGCACTAGGGTCTGTAGTAGATATTTTGTCAGCTGTACTTTCCGGAGCGAATTATGGTCCTTGGGTACCTCCTTTTGTAGCATTCTTAGATCCAGACCCCAATCCAGTCGGAGAAGGCATCGGGCATTTCTTTGGTGCGATGCGTGTGGATGCCTTCCGCCCTGCTGATGAATTTAAGTCTCATATGGACAATTGGATTACTCGCTTTCGCAATGCCAAGCCTACCCCAGGCAATGACAAAGTTTTGATCCCTGGCGATCCTGAGAGAGAACTTGAAGCTATTCGTATAAAAGAAGGTATTCCGCTTTTGGATCCTGTCGTGAAAGACCTGACTGAACTAGGCGAGAAGTTTGGTGTGAAGTTTTAAAGCCAACCATTCTTCAAAATTTCCATTCAGGAGTTTTTAATTTTTTCTGAAAAAACATAAGCAATCCTTATTTAGGAGGGATTTCCGACGATTCAATTCTTTGGATTACATGATTATTTACTTTCAATTTCAAGCCTTATCCACTCTTTCAAAGTCAAAGAATATCGAGAGGCCACTTTTTCCAAGGAATAATTCCCCTTCGTACAATACCTTATCTTGTTTTGAAAAAATGTTTCCCAAAAAGTCTAACTTATACTTTTAAACCTATTTGCACCGATGTCTATTTCTCCTTTACAACCAAGGCCTGTTTTCGATTCAAATCCGAAAGTGGCTAAATCCGCCATAAATCTATCGAATCTCATTATTGCAATCGAAAAAAAGAAAATTCCGGATCCACAGACTCATGCCATCAATGAAATGATTGCTGGGGTAAACGACTTCAAAGGACCCGATCAGGAGCTAAAAAAGAGCATTGATACTGCAAGAAGCGCCATACTAAAACTCCTCGAAAAAGACCTAAAAATAGTACCTCCAGCCTACTATCAAACCCTTTGGATGAGTATAGGAATGGCAGCTTTTGGGCTTCCCTTAGGAGTTGCCTTTGGAGCAGCAATAGGTAATATGGCATTTTTAGGGATCGGGATACCTATAGGGATGAGTATAGGGTTAGCCTTAGGTGCAGGGATGGATAGCAAGGCTAAAAATGAGGGTCGCCAATTGGATTATAAGGCCATATAATCCGGTACAAATCAGTAATTATTTGCTTTATACAGATCATTCTGGCCTTAATTAAATAAAGTTCAACAAGCCATACGTCTAAAACAAGGAACCACCATGCTGTTTGGATCTTGAGAACCAACCCAAAAGCCCAGCCCATTCCTCAAATGCTTATTTGTCTAAGTGCTTGCTTTTTGTAAATTAAGAGGTCTTTAACCTCAACCCATTGACCTATGCCTAAATTAAATAGACGTGATTTTCTCAAAGGCTCTTCTGCCTTAGCTACCCTCGCCAGTTTTGGACTCTTAGGAATGGATTTCAAAGACCAAGAAGGCCCTCTGCGAGTGGCTTTGATCGGTACCGGTTGGTATGGCAAGTCAGATTTATTTCGACTGATCCAAGTAGCAGATGTGGAAGTAGTTGGACTTTGTGATCCTGATCGAAATATTTTGGAAGCGGCCGGAAAGCTTGTTTCCGAGCGTCAAAAATCGGGAAAAGTACCTCCATTATACGAAGACTATAAAGAGCTATTAGCTCAGGAAAAGCCAGAATATGTTTTGATTGGCTCTCCAGATCATTGGCATGCCTTGCAAGCCATCGACTCTTTGCGGGCGGGGGCTCACGTATACCTTCAGAAACCAATTTCCGTGGATGTAATTGAAGGCGAAGCCATTTTGGCGGCAGCCAGAAAATACAATAAAAAGGTACAGATAGGCACTCAGCGAAAAAGCACACCTCACCTCATTGATGCTAAAAAGCAAATCATCGATACGGGTAAACTTGGTAAAATCAGCCATGTAGAGGTCTGTTGCTATTTCCATATGCGAGCCAATGGCAATCCACCGGTGGAACCTGTTCCTGAATTCTTTAATTACGACCTATGGACTGGTCCTGCTCCACTGCGTCCCTATGATGGCCTTCCACATATTCGCTGGTGGAGAACATTCATAGAATACGGCAATGGCATCACTGGCGATATGTGTGTGCATATGCTAGATACCGTACGCTGGATGCTCAAGCTTGGCTGGCCTACACAAATCACCTCCACAGGTGGGATCTATGTTCAGAAGGAAGGCAAATCTAATATCTCAGATACTCAGTCTGCCATCTTTGAATATCCAGAGCTAAACGTCGTTTGGCAGCACCGTACTTGGGGCAATCCTGTAGATCCAGATTATCCTTGGGCATTTAAGATTTTTGGAGAAAAGGGAATGCTTGCAGGTAGTACCATGCAAGCAGACTACACGCCCTATGGCGACGAAGATGAGCCAATTCATTTTGATTGCTTTTTTGAAAAAGAAAAATATCCTGAGGACCTCACTGAAGAGCGGATCGAACTGAACGCTGCACCTGCTACTCGATTACACATGAAAGATTGGCTCGCATCAATAGAAAATGACACTCTACCTATAGCAGATGTAGAAGAGGGTCATATCTCTACAGCCTCTTGCATTTTGGCAAATATTTCTATGGACTTGGGAGGTAGAGCGCTTCGGTATGACCCTAAAACCATGACGGTAATTGGCGATCCTGAAGCCACTGCTAGGCTTCGTAGACCGTATCGCGAGGGTTATGTGCATCCAGAACCCAACGATGTATGATCGATTAAATTCAAAGTCAGAAGCCTGAAACTATCATAATTCAACCTTCTGACTTTATAATTCTAAATCAGCCCTCTGACTTCAAAACTGTTTCCCAAAGGATCAAACCATTGGCTGGTGCTGGAGGAATTTGCTCCCACTCTTCTCGTGGTTGTTCGAGTCGTTCAGTGATGTCATTGAGCTGCCAATTTCCAGAACCTACTTCCCAAATCGCGGTCATCATTTTGCGAACCTGATGGTGAAGAAAACCTTTTCCTGTCACTTCAAAGTAAAAAACATCATCTGGCGGAAAGGGCCCAAAGGTCTCATTTGACCTGTGGACTGCTGCACTAAGCACTTCTCGAGTGTATTTGGTTTTTTGAGGTGAAGGCTTACAAAACGTCCAAAAATCATGCTCTCCAACAAATAATTGAGCCGCTTTGGACATATTTTCCTGATCTAAATCAAAGTTGACCATAGTCACCAATGCCGAAGCAAAGGGATGAAATTTCGGGTCTTTTGAGAAATAGTATCGATAGGTCTTTTCTCCCACAGATCCGATCAAATTGAAATTGAAAGGAACTTCTTTGGCGTCAAGAATGCGAATATCCTCTGGAAGAAATGTGTTTAATTCCTCCAGAAGATTTTTGAAATTTACTCCTTCCTTCAAAAAGAGCTGGAAATATCCTTGCTTGCAGGACACCCCAGAATCAGTTCGGCTGGCACCAATCAATGAAAAATCAGTATGCCCTAGGACATGTCCAATCACACGCTCGATTCTCCGCTGCACAGTAGGCTGATTGGGCTGCGGAGCCCAGCCTTTGTAGCG
Organism: Algoriphagus namhaensis; assembly: GCF_042649705.1. NCBI lineage: Bacteria > Pseudomonadati > Bacteroidota > Cytophagia > Cytophagales > Cyclobacteriaceae > Algoriphagus > Algoriphagus namhaensis. The sequence goes on along the minus strand of NZ_JBHRZS010000003.1, from coordinate 434,729 downwards.
CGCTCCAAAGTAACTGATTGAAAAAAGATAGGAATAGGGCCGAGATTGCATGGGCCGAAGGTAATACATGCCTTTGGAGTGGCGAAGAATAGATAGGATTAAGGGAATCATTTTTTTTGTAACTTACCTCAGACATCAATCCTACAGCTATGAGACTCATTTGTATCACCTTTCTTACAATTTTGAGCTTTTCACTTACTGCTCAAACTATCCCCTCCAAAGAAATCCAAATTAAAACCGCGCTTTTGGCTGCGCCGGAAGACCAGCGGGCTGGCGCCAAAGTGTATGGCTATACCTCCTCTGGAGAATTTACCACGCTGAGACAAGGATCGAATGAGTTGATTTGCATCGCAAATGATCCGAATGGAAAAGGCTTTAGCGTGGCTTGCTATCATGTGAGTGCAGAACCCTTTATGGCTAGAGGGAGAGCGCTAAAAAAAGAAGGCAAGGGCTTTCAGGAGATATTTGACACCCGGGAGGCTGAGGCAAAAGCAGGGAAATTGAAGCTTCCAGATAATGGCTCAGTACTCTACGTGACCACAGCCGATTTAGAAAATGTAAGCTGGAATACCGGAGAAGTAAAAGATCACTATACACGTTCTGTGGTGTATATTCCATGGGCTACATCGGAATCCACGGGACTACCCACCAAGGCACCGGGACCAGGCTTACCTTGGATCATGGATCCAGGGACTCATCGGGCTCACATCATGATCAGTCCAGCGAGGGAATAAAATCCTTCTTATTTATGAAAAATTCTATTCTTAATATTTCCTTTCTCATCCTAATTCTAATTACAATTGGATGCGATAAGAGAGACACTTTGATTTATTCATTGGACTCTCCTTACCCAATCAGCGACGATCAATTTTCAATAGACACTTTAATTTCTGGATTCGCTGTTCCCTATGGACTGGTTTTTCTTTCTGAAAATGATTTTTTGATATCAGATAGAGTGGGTAAAATCTTCAGATTCAAAAATGAAACCCTCAAGGAAATAAGTGGTGCTCCGGAAGTCCTAACTTTCAAAGATCCCGGGCTTCCTATGATTGTGCATGGCGGGTTAATGGATTTAAGTTTACATCCTAACTATCCTCAAGTCCCTTGGATTTATGTAGCCTATTTTGGTAAGGATGAACGAGGAAAAGTGGCAAGGTTCAAATTAATAAACGATGAGATTCTAGATTTCGAAAACATATTTCAAACAAGAACTATAGGATATTATGGCAATGGAATGAGAATCGTATGGCAAGATGATTCTCACTTTTTCCTCAACATTGGTGCTTCCAATTACACGACTAAGGAAAAACCGATAATGGTTTCCCAAGATCTAAATGAAGATTGGGGTAAAATTCATCGATTAAACCAAGACGGATCAATACCCATTGACAATCCATTCATTGAGGGGCAATCCCAAAACCCTACTTCAATTTACAGTTATGGACATAGAGATGTTCAAAGTTTAATTTTGGAACCTAGTACCCAAATCCTTTATGGGATAGAGCATGGCCCTAAAGGCGGAGACGAATTGAATCAAATATTACCCGGTAAAAATTATGGCTGGCCAATATTCACTTACGGAATACACTATGATGGACAGACCGTATCTCTAATTTCAGAAGATTCAGCCTCAAAAATCTCGGTTTTACCTATGCATTACTGGACTGTCCCCACTTCGGATGGAGGTAGAGCCATTGCTCCTTCAAATGCGATATTGGTAAAAAACAGTTCAATATCGGATTGGAATGATCATTTTCTGGTTACCTCTTTGGCATTTAGAAGATTGTTGAAATACAATCCAGACACGGATGAAACTTATGGGCTAAAAATCGAAGGTAGGATTCGCTCTTTATTTCAAGAAAGTGATGGCAACATTTTGCTGCTTGTTGAAAGAAATGATTTGACCCGAGATAATGGCATGTTAGTAAGAGTCAAGAAAAAGTAAACCCATCCTCTTTAAGTGGCTTTATTTGTCAATTCCCGACTACTGGTTGCGTCCAAGCCACTTCTACGTCTCCGACTTGGAATGGATTCTCCTGCAATTTGGACGAGACTATCTTGGCACGAACATATAAATCATCTTCTTCGAGAGAATAACTGCCTGAAGTTCCATCCACCTCAGCCAGTAAGACTCCACTAGCTTCAGGTTTAGATCTTTTGGTTCCTAGAAACTGAATTTTATAGCTCACGTTTGGCTCGGGGTTTACCTGTACAGAAAGCTCCTGCCCATCAAATTCTATAGTTTCCAGTGTCACCCCGGTTGACGAATAAAAATCTCCTTTTTCCATCGCTTGGATCAAGGCCGAAGGACTCAACTCATCAGCCAAGACCATAACCCAGCCGCGACCTGGATTACTCACCGTCTGATCGAAGACATGGTAATTATGAGCGTCATCCACTGCCAAACCATAAAGAAGGGGTTTATTGGCCTGCAAGTAGGATACCTGAACCAAATCCCAAAGAACCTCCATACTTGGGCGAAGTGAATCTCCGTAGTTGTTGACCAATGGGTGCCCGTTATACACTTCAAAAAATCTTTCTCCCTTCAAGGTCATGATGTCTTCAGGCGTGATCGCCCAGATGAAGTTGGGATGGTTGATATGCAAAAACATAGGTATTCCTGTAGAGTCTCGCTGAGCCTTGACCCGATCAAGTCCATTTTGCATGATTTCGGTTATGGAAGTACCCCCTTCAGCCGGAATCAGCTTTTGAATATTCGTCACATTCATATGGATTGGCTTCTGCTGAAAACTTTCAGTAAGCTCAAGAGATGGAATAATCAAAAACTCCTCTTCCTCCTCGAAAAGTGGCCCATACTCCTTTAGTGTCTTCAATTTTACCTCTATCCTACCCGCCGAGTCCTCTCGATAAACGACATGATCTCCAAACTTGTCCAAATACTTTTGAAATGCCTGCTCTTGGGAAGGGGACTTTGGAATCAATTTCCATTTCTCGTCTTCTTGTAGTGTATTGTGATCAGAGAGCCCTATAAAATCATAACCCCGAGACTTGTACCAGTCCATAATCATCTCCGGATAATCATCCCCATCAGACCAATAGGAATGCGTATGGAGATTGCCTTTGTACCATTGCTTTGTAGGTTCTTCTTTGGTGGTACAAGCGAAATTTAAGACTAGGAGAAAGAGAAAAATTAATGGAGAGCTTTTCATAGGATTTTAAAGAATATTACAGGAATTATAGACAAGCCAGAGGGCATAATTTATCGATATTCCCTTTTACAAAAAAACCACCTCATTTCTAAGGTGGTTTTTTGATCTCGTTACTCGAAGAATTAAGCTAAAATCCTTGCAGCTAGCCAGTCTCCAACTTCGCTGGTTTTATACGCTTTGCCTCCATCTGCGATATCTTCGGTTACCACTCCCTCGGCAAGGGATTCATTCACTACGTGGGAGATCAATTCTGCTTCTTCCTTTAGGTCAAAGGCATACTCAAACATCATGGCCGCTGAAAGTACTGTCGCTAGTGGATTGGCGATGTCTTTTCCTCCAGCCTGTGGGTAGGATCCATGAATAGGCTCAAACAATTTCACAGCAGAACCGAGCGATGCGGAAGGCATCAAACCCATCGAGCCTGAAATCACAGAAGCCTCATCCGTCAAAATATCCCCAAAAAGATTTTCCGTAATCAAGACATCGTATGCCTTTGGCCACTGGATGAGTCGCATGGCTACAGCGTCGACGAATTCGTATTCCACTTTGACATCCGGATACTCAGGAGCCAATTCCTGCACCGTCTCACGCCATAGTCTGGAGGTAGCGAGCACATTGGCTTTGTCTACACAGGTCAATAGTTTTCTACGCTTTTGCGCAGCTTCAAAACCCATCCGCGCCAGTCGAGTAATCTCTTCCTTGCTGTACACATTGGTATCAAAGGCTTTGGTTCCTTGCTCATTTCTCCCTCTTGGTTCACCAAAATAAATCCCTCCGGTGAGCTCTCTGAAAAACACAAAGTCTACTCCCTCCACCCGATCGAGCTTGAGCGGCGATTTGTGAATCAAGGATGGAAAGGTGAAAGTCGGGCGAACATTCGCAAAAAGACCTAATTTCTGCCGCATGCGCAAAAGCCCTTGCTCTGGACGGACCTTGGCTTTGGGATCATTATCGTATTTAGGATCGCCGATGGCTCCAAAAAGAATAGCGTCTGAAGAAGCAGCAATCTCATGCGTACTGTCTGGATACGGATCGCCTGTGGCATCAATAGCCGCCGCTCCGACAACACCTTCTCTGAAGGAAATCTGATGGCCAAACTTTTGACCGATGGCCTCCACTACTTTTACTGCTTGTGCAATTACTTCAGGGCCTATGCCGTCACCCGGCAGTAGCGCGATATTCATTTCCATAAGATTGAGATTCTTCTTTGATTGGTTTTTGATTGAGAGTTTCCACAATGTTGAGCATTTTTTCAGTAGCCATCATTGCAGAGACCGTTTGATCGGGATCTAGCCCTTTGGTCTTAAATATTTTCCCAAAATCCCAAGTGATCACTGTCTCCACAAAAGCGTCGGTTTTGCCCCCTGGGGGAATAGAAACATGATAATCCACTAGTTTTGGCAGATCTTTTTTACGGGATTTGTAGATTTTTTTTACTGCCTTCATAAAGGAATCGTATTGACCATCACCTGAAGAGGCGGCATCAAAAGATTCTCCATTGATATTAAGGCGAAGCTGTACCGAAGGCTTCAAACCCTGAGAATGGGTCATGTGATATCCTTCAATATGGATGCTTTTGGTAATGGAATTATCCTGTAAAACATCGGAAATAATGTAGGGTAAATCCTCCGTGGTCACTCGCTCCTTTTTATCTCCTAGCTCAATAATCCTTTGGGTCACACGGACCAGTTCTTCCTTCTCCAAAGAAATCCCAAGCTCTTCCAAATTCTTCAGAATATTGGCTTTGCCTGACGTTTTACCTAAAGCATACTTACGCTTTCTGCCAAATCGCTCAGGCATAAGATCATTGAAATATAAGTTCTTTTTATTATCACCATCGGCATGAATACCTGCGGTCTGAGTAAAGACATTTTCACCTACCACGGGCTTATTTGCAGGAATATGCTGACCAGAAAATTGCTCTACTAATTTGCTTACTCTAAAGATTTTTTTCTCCTGAATATTGATCTCAAAATCCGTAAAATCTTTGATCACAGCGATCACAGACTCCAAAGGTGCATTCCCTGCTCGCTCTCCTAAACCATTGATCGTAGTATGAATTCCAGATGCTCCATAGAGAATGGCCTCCATGACATTAGCCACGGAAAGATCATAATCATTATGGGCATGAAAATCAAAATGGGTATTTGGAAATTGTTTGGTAATCAATTCAAAAAATGCATGTGTTTCATCTGGAGAAAGCAGCCCCAAAGTATCAGGAAGCATAATTCGCTTAACGGGCTGGCCGGTAAGAAACTCGATCAAGTCCAAGGTATAATCCTGGGAATTCCGCATCCCACTTGACCAGTCTTCTAAGTAAACATTGACCGTGATTCCTTTGCTCTCAGCATAAGCGATGCATTTGGCAATATCTTCAAAATGCGCTTGAGGAGTTTTCTTTAATTGATGAACTAGATGATTCAGTGAGCCTTTTGTGAGAAGATTCATGACTTTGGCACCAGCATCCAAAAGCCAATCAACAGAAGCAGGAGTATCCACAAAGCCCAATACTTCTACTCGATTCAGGTAGCCTTTTTCGGATGCCCAACTTGTGATTTTTCTTACCCCTTCTAGTTCACCTTCAGAGACACGTGCAGAAGCCACTTCAATTCGGTCCACTTTGAGCTCTTCGAGCAAAAGCTTCGCGATCTGGAGTTTTTCCGAAGGCAAAAAGGAAACACCTGAGGTCTGCTCGCCATCCCTCAAGGTAGTATCCATTATTTCTATCCGTCTTTTGGACTCCATATTCTAACAATTATACTTGGCGACTTGCCTCTTTCTATCTCTTAGCTTCGAATGCGTCGATTTCAGAAGACATATTGAGCAAATAGTCGATATCGTCGAAACCATGCTTCATGTTTTCTTTTTTGTATACGTTGATATCAAACGACTCAGATTCTCCTGTTGAAACCAATGTGATTCGCTGCGCATCCAAATTAATTTCGATTTCGGTGGCTGGGTTTTGAGTAATCGCATCCAGTAATTTATCCGCAAAAGGGGCAGAAACAGTAACTGGAAGCACCCCGATATTCAGGCAATTATTTTTGAAGATATCTGCAAAAAAACTCGAGACCACGGCTCTAAAACCATAATCATAAAGTGCCCAAACTGCATGCTCTCGGCTAGATCCTGATCCAAAGTTTTTACCCGCAACTAGAATTTTACCTGAGTAGGTATCGTCATTTAATACAAAGTCTTTTTTGGGATTCCCCTCTACATCGTATCTCCAATCCCGAAAAAGATTATCTCCAAAGCCTTTTCGTTCGGTTGCTTTCAGAAATCTTGCTGGAATAATCTGATCTGTATCCACATTCTCGGTAGGAAGCGGAACTGCTGTGCTTTGGAGTAAGGTAAATTTATCGTAAGCCATTTTTTTTCAAATTGAAAGATTGAAAGTTAATTTTCGAAGACATCTCGAGGGTCCACGATCTTACCAGCAACAGCCACAGCAGCCACAGTCAGAGGAGATGCGAGCATGGTCCGAGCTCCAGGCCCTTGGCGACCTTCAAAGTTTCTATTCGAAGTAGAAACAGCATACTTTCCTGCTGGAATCTTGTCATCATTCATTGCTAAGCAAGCCGAGCATCCCGGTTGACGTAATTCAAACCCTGCCTCTTCGAGTATTTTCACCAGACCTTCCTCATGGGCCAACTTTTCCACCTCACGAGATCCAGGAACGATCCAAGCAGTGATATTATCAGCTTTTTTATGGCCTTTGACAAATTGGGCTACAGCGCGAATATCTTCGATCCGTCCATTCGTACAGGACCCGACAAATACGTAGTCTACTTGCTTCCCACTGATAGGTTCACCAGCTTCGAAGCCCATATAGGCCAAGGATTTTAAATAGGAAGTCTTATTACTTCCCTCCATGCCAACGGTAGTTGGAATATTTCCTTTCACCTTGATCCCCATTCCAGGATTAGTGCCGTAAGTGATCATTGGCTCGATATCCTCTGCGTCAAAATGATATTCCTTATCAAACTCAGCACCTTCGTCCGTCTTTAGTGTTTTCCAATGCGCTACAGCTTTGTCCCATTCTTCACCCTTAGGGGCATATCGCTTGCCTTTCAAATAAGCAAAGGTGGTTTCGTCAGGTGCAATTAATCCACCACGAGCTCCCATCTCAATTGACATATTGCAAATGGTCATTCGCGCCTCCATAGATAGGCTTTGGATCGCAGAACCAGCATATTCCACAAAGTATCCAGTAGCGCCAGCCGCAGTGATTTTTGCGATGATGTACAGAATAATATCTTTTGAAGTGACACCTTTTCCTAGCACTCCATCGACCGTAATTCTCATCTTTTTGGCCTTAGACTGCATGATGCACTGAGTAGCAAGGACCATTTCCACTTCCGAGGTACCAATACCAAAGGCAATAGCACCAAATGCCCCATGCGTAGATGTATGGCTATCCCCACAAACGATGGTCATCCCAGGCTGAGTAATTCCCAACTCAGGTCCAATCACATGGACAATTCCATGGTGCGCCGAACCTAGGTCATGAAGTTCAATTCCGTATTTGGCGCAATTATCTCTTAGCTTTTGCACCTGCATTCTCGAGAGCTGATCTTTGATGGTTTGCTCCTGATTGATTGTGGGCACATTGTGATCTGGTGTGGCGATGGTTCGCTCTGGGTATCTCACTCCGATACCTCTAGTCTCGAGGTTTAGAAATGCCACCGGAGAGGTTACTTCGTGGATAAAATGTTTGTCAATAAAGAAAACATCCGGCCCAGCAGGGACTGATTTCACCACGTGAGCATCCCAGATTTTATCGAATAAAGTAGTCTTTTCCATAATTAAACGGTCGCATATTCTTTGACCGGGATTTTATTTAATGCATCGACAAAAGCTTGTGCTGATGCCAAAACGATATCTGAATTTGAGGCAAAACCAAAGTAAGGCTTGTCATTTTTGATCACTTTCATGTGAACCTTGGCCACATCATCACTGCCATGAGTGATAGCCTGAATTAGGAATTCTTCTAAGTCTACCTGAGGCTCCACTGACTTTTCAATCGCCTTGAGCACAGCATCCACAGGTCCATTTCCCTCTGCATGGGCGGAATGGGTCTCCTCTCCCACTTTCAAAGTGACGTCTGCAGAAACCGTCCCATTGGAAGAATAGGACACCTTCTCTAATTCGATAAAGCTGGAGTCAGTTACAAACTTGCCAACAAGACCCATCAAATCCTTTCTGCCGATATCGCGCTTTTTGTCCGCAAGGAGTAAAAACTCCTCATATACTTCGCGAAGTGCATCCCCTTCTAGCTCAACTCCCAAAGCATCCAAATGATGCTTCAATGCCGCACGGCCAGACCTTGCTGTCAAAACAATGGTGGACTCTGCAACCCCTACATCTTTGGGATCGATGATCTCATAATTTTCGCGATGCTTAAGTACTCCATCCTGATGAATCCCCGATGAGTGTGCAAATGCATTTCTTCCCACAATTGCCTTATTAGGCTGCACGGGCATATTCATCAGCTTAGAAACAAGACGACTTGTGCCATAAATCTTTGGGGTATCAATCGAAATATCCACTGGAATAGACTTGTGACACTTGATCGCCATGACTACTTCCTCCATGGAAGTATTTCCAGCTCGCTCACCGATTCCATTGATAGTCACCTCCACTTGTCTGGCACCTTGTTGGACACCGGCGATGGTATTGGCAGTGGCCATTCCCAAATCATTATGGCAATGCGTAGCAATGATCGCTTGATCGATGTTCGGTACACGGTTTTTCAAAAGGGAAATATATCCTCCGTACTGCTCGGGAAGACAATATCCTGTCGTGTCTGGAATATTGACAACGGTCGCCCCTGCTTTGATCACCTCTTCGATGATTTTGGCGAGAAAATCAGGCTCCGCTCTTCCAGCATCTTCGGCGTAAAATTCCACATCGCCCACGAAGCGACGCGCGAATTTCACCGCAGCAACTCCCCTTCGGATAATCTCATCCGGAGTAGAACGTAGTTTATATTGAATGTGATAAGGAGAAACACCAATTCCGGTATGAATTCTGCCTTTTTTAGCATACTTGAGTGACTCCGCGGCCACCTCTATGTCCTTCTCCACTGCTCTGGAAAGTGCACAAATAATCGGGTTAGTTACCGCTTTGGAAATCTCCACTACGGAATTAAAATCCCCTGGACTAGAAATGGGGAAACCCGCTTCAATGATATCCACACCAAGATCCTCAAGGGCCTTGGCCACGATTATCTTTTCCCTCGTATTCAGCTGACAACCCGGAACTTGCTCGCCATCCCGAAGTGTCGTATCAAATATCCATAGCTTATCACTCATGATTTTAGTATTTAATTGTTTTCTGGCCTCAATTGTCTGACGACAGCACCTGCCTGCCACATTTCTGATTCACGCAATTCCTTCAATTCAGCCTCAAGCTTTTCTCGATAATCGGCTTTTGAATTCGAATCGATCGATTTTTGAGCTTCTTTCCCTGACTTTACAGATTCATAAAGCGCCTCAAAAACTGGTTTCGATGCATCTCGGAAAGGCTTCCACCAATCCAAAGCACCTCTTTGTGCTGTAGTGGAGCAATTGGCGTACATCCAGTCCATACCATTCTCTGCTACCAAAGGCATCAAAGATTGTGTCAATTCCTCCACAGTTTCGTTGAATGCTTCTGAAGGAGAGTGCCCATTCGCTCGAAGTACTTCATATTGCGCAGCAAAAATCCCTTGGATCGCTCCCATAAGTGTTCCTCTTTCTCCTGTCAAATCGGAGGTTACCTCACGATAAAAATCAGTCTCGAAGAGATAACCTGAGCCCACTCCGATTCCCAAAGCGATTACTCGATCTTTGGCTTTGCCTGTACCATCTTGGAAAATGGCATAGGAGGAGTTTAGTCCGCGGCCCTCAACGAACATTCTGCGAAGTGAGGTCCCAGATCCTTTTGGAGCCACCAAAATCACATCCACATCTGCTGGAGGAATAATACCTGTCTTTTCTTTGTAAGTAATTCCAAAGCCGTGAGAGAAATAAAGTGCTTTCCCTGGGGTGAGGTGTTTCTTGACCATCGGCCAAAGGGCAATCTGCCCTGCATCTGAAAGTAAGAATTGCAAAATAGTACCTCGCTGGCATGCCTCCTCTAATTCGAAAAGGGTCTCTCCAGGAACCCATCCATCCGCGATGGCCTTGTCCCAAGTTTTGGATCCTTTTCTTTGGCCTACGATCACATTAAAACCATTATCTTTTAGGTTGAGAGCCTGGCCTGGGCCTTGCACACCATATCCCAAAACAGCAATTACTTCGTCTTTGAGCACCTCGCGGGCTTTCTCTAGAGGAAACTCCTCTCGTGTTACTACATTTTCTTCTACTGAGCCGAATTTTAATTTCATCTTTTTCGTCGATTAAATAGGTCTATACTTTTCTATTTTAGTACTGAGTTAATATTTTTTCTAAGGTCAACATCCTTCGAGCGACAGCCACACGGCCTGATCTCGCAAACTCCAATAAGCCATAACTCTGAAGAATCTCAAGCAAATCTTGTGTTTGCTCTTTATGGCCCGAAAGCTCCAAAACCACAAATTCAGGTTCTGCAGCGATGATTTTAGCATGATGCTGACGAATGATTTTTTCTAAGCCTGCATCTAGTCTAGAAACAGGGATTTTATACAAAGCAATCTCTTGATAGACCACCCCATCATCCTCATGATAAAAGGCATTGATCACGTCGATAATTTTTTCAATCTGCTTGGTCAAGTGAATCACTGTGTCTTCCGTGGCTGTGACTTCAATAGTGATCCGATGTACGCCTTGGAAGCTACTTTCCGATGCAGTCAAGGCATCGATATTGATTCCCCTTCGGGTGAAAATGATCGTAATCCGATTCAGGATTCCAATGAAATTTTCAGTGATCACAAATATGGTATACCTCTTCATAGAATTTTAGCTTAATCTTACTTCCTCCACTGAACAGCCCGTCGCAATCATCGGGAACACATTATCTTCTTTTTCTACTACCACTTCTAAGAAAAATGGGCCATCATGGATAAGCATATCCTCAATGGCTTCTTGCAGATCTTTACGCTCAGAAACTTTCTGAGCTTTGATCGAATAGGCCTCTGCTATTTTTATAAAATCAGGATTATCCAATTCGGTAAAGGAATAGCGCTTGTCAAAGAACATTTGCTGCCATTGCCTAACCATACCCAGGAAGTTATTATTCAAGAGCACGATTTTTACTGGAGCTTTGGTCTGCATGATGGTGCCCAGTTCTTGAATAGTCATTTGAATGCCTCCATCTCCCACCACACAGATGACCTGCCGGGAATAGTCATGAAGTTGTGCTCCAAGTGCTGCTGGAAGTGCAAATCCCATGGTACCAAGTCCTCCAGAAGTGACTTGAGTTCTAGTCTTTTTATAATTAAAATAACGCCAAGCCACCATCTGATGCTGTCCTACGTCAGTTACGAGTACCGCATCATCAGCTTTGTAGCTATTGATATTATGAATCACTTCACCCATGGTCAGCCCCGCTTTGGTTGGGGTGAGATCTGGTAAAATGACCTGAGCTTTTTCTTCCTCTTCCAAGGCTCTGAATTTTGCGATCCACTCGGGGTGACTTTGAGCCGAACAAGCCTCTTTGAGCATTTTGAGGCTTTCTTTGGCATTGCCAATGACAGGAATCTCACATCTCACCACCTTATTGATTTCAGCTGGATCGAGTTCCAGATGAATTATCTTAGCCTGTTTTGCATAACGTTTGAGATCACCAGTCACCCGATCATCAAAGCGCATCCCTACAGCGATCAATACATCGCATTGATTCGTCAAAAGGTTGGGTGCATAATTCCCATGCATACCGAGTTTTCCAACATAATTTGGATGATCTTCTGGCAATGCCCCAGACCCAAGCAAAGTAGATGCTGCCGGAATACCAGTCTTTTCCAAAAAGTCTTTCAGTTCATTCTCTGCACTACCCAAAACTACCCCTTGCCCGAAAAGCAAATAAGGTCGCTCTGCTGTATTGATAAGGAAAGCCGCCTCACGGACTGCTGAAGGACTTACAGGAATCTGTGGTCTGTAGGACCTGAAACCTTCACATTTCTGATAAGACCAATCGCCAAAAGCCACTTGAGCATCCTTTGTAATATCTATCAAAACCGGACCTGGTCTACCCGATCTAGCGATATAAAAAGCCTTTGCGATCGCCGGTGCAATATCCTCTACTCTTCTCACCTGTATATTCCACTTGGTCCCAGGCATGGAGATTCCGACTACATCTGTTTCCTGAAATGCATCTGTACCGAGCAAGTGAGAGGCTACTTGTCCAGTGATGCAGACCAATGGAGTACTGTCGATTTGAGCATCGGCCAGACCCGTAATTAGATTAGTGGCACCTGGCCCTGAAGTCGCCAAGCAAACTCCCACTTTCCCAGAAACACGAGCATACCCCTGAGCCGCATGAATCGCCCCCTGCTCATGTCGAGTGAGTACATGTTTCAGTCGATCATGATAATCATATAGCGCGTCATACACAGGCATAATTGCTCCACCTGGATACCCGAAGATAATTTCGGCATTTTCTTCGATCAGTGATCGAACAACAATATCTGCGCCTCGGATCATGGAATCTTTCATGGCTCTAGAATTTATCGGTCACACAACCTTCAGAGGCTGTGGAGACTAGTTTATTGTATTTTTTAAGGGTGCCTTGAAGTCCAGCTGTGCTTTTCTGCTTCCATGATTTTCGCCTGTCGGCAAATTCGGATTCAGTCACATTGGTGGATACTTCAAGCTTATCCGCATCGATGGTGATCTCATCTCCATCCTTCAAAAGGCCAATGGGGCCTCCATTAAATGCTTCAGGAGTGACATGGCCCACTACGAAGCCATGGGTTCCACCTGAAAATCTACCATCAGTAATCAATGCAACATCAGACCCGAGACCTGCGCCTATGATCATCGAAGTGGGTTTCAACATTTCTGGCATTCCAGGAGCTCCTTTTGGACCGACATTTCGAATTACTACTACGTGGCCCGGTTTCACTTTATGCTCTCGAATGGCATCGTTCGCTTCTTGCTCAGAATCAAAAACTATAGCTTTGCCACTAAATGATCTCCCCTCTTTACCTGTGATTTTGGCAACAGCTCCCTCGGGCGCAACGTTTCCTGACAAAATACACAAGTGGCCTTCCGGCTTTAATGGACTCTCAATCGGATGAATGATATTCACCACTGATGGAGTAATGGGAGTGATTTCGGCTAAGTTTTCTGCCAAGGTCTTGCCAGTCACTGTGAGGCAGTCTCCGTGCAAAAATCCTTTGTCTAAAAAATACTTCATAAACGCCGGCAACCCACCCTGCTCATGGAGATCCTCCATAAGAAATTTCCCCGATGGTTTGAAATCCCCCAACAACGGAGTCGTTGCATTGATGGCCTTAAAATCTTCTAAAGTAAAGTCAATGTTTGCTGTTCTGGCGATGGCCAAAATGTGAAGAACTGCATTAGTACTTCCTCCCAAAGCCACAATCACGCGAACCGCATTTTCCAAGCTCTTGCGCGTAATGATGTCACTAGGCTTAATATCCTTTTCGAGAAGAATGCGCATGTATTTACTTACCTCCCGGCATTCTTGTAATTTTTCAGGAGAATTGGCAGGGTAGGATGCAGAATAAGGGAGGGAAATTCCCATGGCCTCCGCGGCGGACGACATGGTGTTGGCTGTGTACATTCCTCCACAAGCTCCCGCGCCTGGACATGCATTTCGAATCACTCCATCGTAATCCTCATCCGATATATTTCCATTAACCCGTTTTCCGAAGGCCTCAAAAGCCGACACGATATTGAGTTTTTCACCTTTATATTCTCCGGAGGCAATCGTGCCACCGTAAACCATAATAGAGGGGCGATCGATGCGCAACATCCCCATAATAGCTCCTGGCATATTTTTATCACAACCAGCCACCGCGATGCAAGCATCGAAGGAATGACCAAGAATGAATGACTCAATCGAGTCTGCAATAATCTCTCTCGAAACCAAGGAGTAACGCATTCCCATGGTCCCCATAGAAGTACCGTCGGAAATACCTATGGTATTAAAAACTAAACCGGTCAGACCCGAATCTTGAGACGACTCCTTGATCAGACCGGCAAAGTCATTGAGGTGCATATTGCAGGGATTACTTTCGTACCCGCAGCTGGCAACACCAACAAAGGGTTGCTTCATTTTTTTATCCGATAAGCCAGTGGCATAAAGCATGGCCTTGCCCGCTGGATGCTCATCGTTATCGCTTATTTCCCAACTGTATTTTTTGAGATTCATAGGTCTGGGTATAAAAAAAAGTGCCTCATTCAATCTGAGGCACTTAAGATTTAGTATTGTTATATAGTCTTCTTGTGCCTCGGATTAAAGTCCAAAGAGGATAATCAGGTCAACAAGAATGACGTTTGGATACATTGTTTTATAGGTTTTGGGCTTCTCAACTTTCAATTGATGCCCTAAACTTAAAACTACTATCTGAGAGATACAATATTTAATTTTACATAAATCGATAAATACAAATTTTTACGATTGATTAAATTAATTTTAGCAAAATTTTATTCCTTACGAATCATGATATAGTAGTGTAGACCAAGTATGATTTGTTAGATAATTCTCTTTTCAAAATTTTGTACTGATTTCAATAAAATTCAAACAGGATCAATATTTTTTTCCGTTTCTTCAAAAAAAATCAACATTCATATAACTTCATTCAATTAATTGGTGAAGAATTACGGAATTGTAAAATTCTCACCAATTACCAAAGGGCTGCTTTATTACTAATTTTGAAAAAGGTAAAACCACTGAAATGATCACCTTCCCAAACGCCAAGATAAACCTAGGACTTAGTATTCTTTCTAAGCGAAAAGATGGCTACCATGATATTGAGAGCTGTATGATCCCTGTGCCCCTTTTAGATGCGCTGGAAATGATCCCTTCGAATAAAAAGCTTGAGTGGAATAGTTCCGGGCTCCAAATCCCCGGTATGCCTGAAGATAATTTGGTTTGTAAAGCCTATTATTTGTTGAAAAAAGATTTCCCTCAGATTCCTTTTCCCTCAATTCATTTGCATAAAAATATTCCCATGGGTGCTGGATTGGGAGGAGGGTCAGCGGATGCTGCTTTTGCGCTTAAACTAATGAATAGTCTTTTTGAACTGCATCTCGATGATTTTTTTCTAGAAGAATATGCCGCTCAGTTGGGTAGCGACTGTGCTTTTTTCATCGAAAACACACCCAAAATTGCTCGCGGGAGAGGAGAAATTTTGGAGGAAATAGATGTGGATCTAAAAGGTAGCCATTTAGTTTTGATCAATCCTGGGATCCATATCGGTACCAAAGAAGCATATGCTGGGGTCACTCCACGCCAGCCCATGTATGACTTACCCGAGACTTTAGCCGATAGAGGTCTTTGGAAAGACAGGCTTGTAAATGATTTCGAAGCAAGCATATTTCCCAATCATCCAGAAATCGAACAAATCAAATACCAACTCTATGATGCTGGGGCATTTTATGCCGCCATGTCCGGTTCAGGGTCCAGCGTTTTTGGAATATTTGAGAAAAAGCCAGAGAATTTGAAATGGGATAGAAAACTATTCGTGTTTGAATGTCAAATGGACTAACTCCTATTCAGTGAAAATTTTTGTCCCGCAATCTAGGATGCTTAAAAAATTCATCAACCCAGAGGCCTGACTGGTTTCCTTCTTTTATTCCAATAATTCAAGACTGGATAGGCCAACACCGAAACCAGAATAATAGCCGTTCCAAGGTAAAACTGAGGGGTCATTTTTTCACTTTCACCGAAAATCAATACCGCCAAAACAATCCCATAAACTGGTTCCAAATTGATCGTGAGATTGATGGAAAAAACCGACAATCGCTTCATGAGTTCTACCGAAACGGAGAAAGCATATACAGTACAGATCCCTCCTAAAATAAACAGCCAAAACCAGTCATATCCTTCCCAATTCATTTTCAGCCCATCTTCCGCTAAAAAATAAGAGTAAAATGGCATGAAAACAGCCGAGGCAATGCAGGCTCCGGCCATTTCATAAAAAGTAATTTGATAAGGAGAATGCTTATGCGCCAAGCGCCCATTGAGAACAGAAAAAACTGCAGCCAAAAAAGCAGAACCCAAAGCCATACTTAAACCTAGCCAATAGCCTCCCTCAAAACTGAATATCACCAGCAATCCAGAAATCACCATCAAACCCAAGGCAACTTCATACCATTTGATTTTGGTTCGGTTGAATATGGGCTCGACAAATGCAGTCCAAAGTGAAGTGGTAGCCATTCCTGCCAGACAAACTGAGGCGGTTGACACCTGTGCTGACCAAAAGAACAAAATCCAATGAATCGCAATTACAAAACCTATGGATACCACACGGATCATCTCTGGTAATGGTATTAGAAGCGACCTCTTTTTTAATAGAAAAAGGCCAGCAATTCCAAGGGATGCAATCAAAGTCCGATAAAAAACCAATTCGATGGCCGGAAGACTTATCAACAATCCCAAAATGGCAGTGAAACCCCAAATCAACACGATGAAATGAAGCATCAAGTAGTCTTTAATGGATGCTGTCATCTATCGTGGAACAGTTTTATACAAGACCAAACCTGTGAGGGCAAAAATGATATTTGGAAGCCAAACCGCGAAAATCGGATACTCTGCACCGTTTTCGGCAAAAGTCCTTGACAGGATGAAAAGAATGATATATACGAAAGCGAGCAAAAAGCCCATAGCAATCTGAAATCCCGAACCTCCACGAGTCTTCCTAGCCGACATGATCACTCCAATAAAAGTCAGAATTATGGCTGCGAAGGGAGACATAAAACGAACATAATGCTCGATTTTATAAAAGCTGACGTTGTCTGCTCCCCTAGCTTCCAAAACCTTGATTTGACGAGATAACTCCGGAAGCTTCAAGGTCTCATGATGATTAACTGGGAGCTCAAAATCATCTGGAGAAATCGACAATGTAGTATCCATCTCTTCTCCGACGGTATAAATTTCACCGTCTTCTTTCAGCTGCCTCAAGCGCCAGTTTTTGAGTGTCCAAACGTTTTTGGCAGTATCCCATTCGATGCGATCTGATGAAAGTTTTTCTAAAAGTTTCCCGTCCTCGATTGTTTCTAGAGTGAAAGTATAGCCTAGATTGTTGTTTTTGTAAAAGCGATTGAGGTAAGCGTATGAATTTTCCCCAACCTTGATATGCACATTGGTTTCAGAGTCAGTCTTTCCCTTGTCTAAATACACTGCTTTAAATCGAGTCACTCCCCCAGTAGCCTGTGGTAGCACCCAGCCATTGAGCAGAAAGCTCGCAGCTCCGATCATGATCGCCGCAAAAATAAACGGACGCAATAACCTCATAAAGCTGATCCCGCTGCTCAGAATCGCGATGATTTCGGTACGACCTGCCATTTTGGAAGTGATGAAAATAACAGATATAAATACAGTAATGGGTGTAAGTAAATTGTTGAGATACAATCCGTAATTACCCATGTATTTCAATACTTCCGCTGTTGGAACCGAATTACGGATGTATGCATCATTTTTCTCGGTAAAGTCAAGCACCAAAACAATAAGCACCAACATCACCACCACAAAAAAGTAGGTTTTTAGAAAATCCTTAATGATGAGTTTGTCCAGTAGCTTCATTTACAATCGAGTACTTACTTTTTTGACCATTTGATCTTTCCAGACGGAAAAATCACCTGCAATGATGTGTTTTCGCGCCTCCTTTACTAGCCAAAGATAAAAACTCAGATTATGAACACTGGCGATCTGCGCCGCAAGAATCTCCTTGCTGATCGTCAAGTGGCGAACATAGGCTCTGGAATAAAATGTGCTTACATAGCCGGCAATAGCTGGATCGATTGGTGAAAAATCATCCTTCCATTTTTCATTCCGGATATTAATAATGCCCTCCGAGGTGAAGAGCATTCCATTCCTCGCATTGCGCGTAGGCATCACGCAGTCAAACATATCCACTCCAAGTGCGATGCATTCGAGAATATTGGCGGGCGTACCTACACCCATCAGGTATCGCGGCTTATCCGAAGGCAAAATATCCGCAACCTGTTCAGTCATCTCATACATCATCTCTGCTGGCTCACCCACAGACAGTCCTCCAATGGCATTGCCTTCTCGATCACATGAGGCAATAAACTCGGCTGACTGCTTGCGCAAATCTGGATAAACGCTCCCTTGAACAATCGGAAATAAGGTTTGGCTATATCCGTATTTTCCTTCAGTCGAATCAAACCTGTCTATGCAGCGCTTCAACCAGCGATGGGTCATTTCCATCGAATTTCTGGCGTAGCTAAACTCACATGGATACGGTGTACACTCGTCAAAGGCCATGATGATATCAGCTCCAATACTTCGCTGGATATCCATCACATTTTCAGGCGTGAAATGATGCTTAGACCCATCAATATGAGACTTAAACATTACCCCGTCTTCCTTAATCTTTCGAGTCCCAGCAAGAGAAAAAACCTGATAACCTCCACTATCGGTCAAAATCGGTTTTTCCCAGCCATTGAATTTGTGGAGACCACCGGCTTTTTCCAAAATCTCCAATCCTGGTCGGAGATAAAGGTGATAGGTATTGCCAAGGATAATCTGAGCTTGAATATCAGTATCCAATTCACGCTGATGAACGGCTTTCACAGTACCTGCGGTACCCACCGGCATGAAGATAGGCGTCTCGATCGTACCATGATCAGTCTCTACCAGTCCAGCCCGTGCCTTGGATTTACTGTCGTTTTGGGTAAGGGTAAATTTCATTTTTACTGCCCTAAAAAAAGGTTGTACAAAAATATACGCTTATTCTTAAACCAATGCTTGAATTGATTTTATATTTGCAGGGCAAGGAGCACTATGGAGCTATTTTTATTTTGGTTGGTATTCGGAATCGGTCTGTTCATTCAGGCGATTTACCTTTTATTTATTTTTTCTCGACTGGCCTTTTTCAAGAAAAAAAGCGAGTCAAAATCCAGTTCTCAAAACACTGAAGGAGTCACTGTCACTATCGCCGCTCACAACGAAGCACAGCGACTTGAAAAGCTAATCCCCATCCTTTTTGAGCAGGATTACGAAAATTTTGAAGTGCTCATCATCGATGATAGATCCACGGATGGTACCCACGAATTGCTCCAGGAATTGATGGTAATCTATCCCAAACTCAGGACTGTGACCGTGGCTTACACCCCGAACCATGTCACTGCAAAAAAGTACGCCTTGACCTTGGGAATCAAAGTGACTAGAAACGACATAATTCTATTGACGGATGCCGATTGCGTGCCCGAAAGTAAAAATTGGATTAAGCTAATGACTGCTCCACTGCGTGAAAAGAAAAAAACTTTCGCCATTGGTTACTCGGGTTATGAACAGAAGCCTGGCTTCCTGAATAGTTGGATCCAATTTGAGACACTACTTACAGCTTATTTCTATCTTTCATTTGGGCTTTGGAGAGCGCCATTTATGGGTATTGGAAGAAACCTTTGTTATAGACGGAGCTTTTTCATTGAGGTAAAAGCGTTTAAAGGTCTGTGGCATATCGAAGGCGGTGACGATGACTTATTTGTAAATCAATACGCCACAGGAAAAAATAGTGCACTAGTGATCGATCCAGAGGCAAATATGATCTCTGAACCCAAAACAGATCGAAAATCCTACTTGACCCAAAAGAAAAGGCATCTACACGCAGGGAAATACTACCGAGCTGAAGACAAGCAAAAAATTGGTTTTTATGCATTTTCCCATGCGCTATTTTGGATTGGAGGGATAGGATTGCTGATTTATTCTGGACTAATGCAAAATTGGGAACAATTTTTCGTCGTTTTCGGTATTATTCTTTCAAGGACTTTACTCTTAACTTTTATGTTCCATATTGGAGGAAAGAAAATTCAAGGCTTCAGTCCCACTAAAATGACCTGGTTACATGATTTTCTGTATTTAGGTTACTTTTGGGTATTAGGTTCAGTCTCGCACCAGGCAAAAACGATTAAATGGAAGTAAACCAACGTGATTTCTCGAAAAAAGCCCTTCAGGATTTTACTCTGATTGATCAGGCTGTCATTGAAAAGGACCAGCAGGCCTACGCAATGCTCATGAAACGCTATAAAAAAGCCGTTTACTTCATGATTCTTAAGATGATCAGAGATGCTGATGATGCAGAGGATCTGACGATGGAGGCTTTTGCCAAAGCTTTCAAAAACCTTCACCGATTCAAAAAAGATTATACTTTTTCTACATGGCTTTTTCGCATCGCCACCAATAACACCATTGATTTTATCCGAAAGAAAAAGCTCAAAACCATGAGCCTAAATACCACCATGACAGATGATGGAGGGAACTCGGTAACTATAGATGTGGAAGACGACGATAACAATCCTCAAGATGAATTCATCCGCTCGCAACGAATTGAGATGGTGAGAATTTTTGTGGACAAATTACCTGCGAAATACAGGACGCTGGTGAAGCTGAGGTATTTTGATGAACTATCGTATGAGGAAATCGCCCAAGAACTTGAGAAACCTCTTGGTACTGTAAAAGCACAGCTTCACCGGTCTAGAGAACTTCTTTTTGAGATTGCCTCCGGCAAAGAAAAACATATCTAATGAACTCAGGAACCCAACTGATTCAGTCCTATTTCCCAGAATTGACTGAAAAGCAATTGATTCAATTTGATCAATTGCAGGAATTGTATGAGGACTGGAACTCTAAGATCAATGTGATCAGCCGAAAGGATATGGAGCAATTTTACACCCGACACGTGCTTCATTCCCTAGGTATTGCCAAAGTCATCAGCTTTCAGCCAGGCACAATAATCTTAGATATCGGCACCGGTGGAGGGTTCCCAGGAATTCCTCTAGCGATCCTTTTTCCGGATACTCACTTCCACTTGGTGGATTCTATTGGTAAGAAAATCACCGTGGTAAAAGATGTAACCAGAACCTTAAAACTTCCCAATGTAGAGGCTCAACAAGCCCGTGCAGAGGAACTTGTGAGGAAGTATGACTTCGTGATCAGTAGGGCTGTGACGCGAATGATCAATTTTTATCCATGGGTGAAAGGAAAAATCAAACGCGAGGACTTCAATGAATTCCAAAATGGCATCCTGTATCTCAAGGGTGGCGAAGTGGACGAAGAAATGGAGGAGCTAGACAAGTCCTATGTCGTGTATCATCTGGATGACTATTTCAAGGAAGATTTTTTTGAGACCAAAAAGGTGATTTATATGCCTTGGGAGGATAAAAGATAGAGAGATTTAAGGCTGAGGCATAAACTTAGAAAGTTAAAAACTGACTGGACAATAAAACAAATCCATTGAAAAATTTACATTTATTGGTTTTGGAATAGACCGTCAAGCCACCAATTCAATACTTGCTAAACACACTAACAAATCTTCATCCAAAAAGCCCTGTATTTTGCCAAAGCTTTGAGCCTGAGCTCACCATAAATTCTCATAAAAAGGATCAAATTTTTTCCAGACAATTAGCGCCGGTGAACCTAGTAGCTTTAGAAGATAAGCCCTAATTTGAAGGCTCAAATCCTAAAGCTATATGTATTTAATTTTTGATACCGAGACCACCGGTTTACCCCGCAATTACAATGCCCCCATGTCCGATGTGGACAACTGGCCCAGACTGGTTCAGCTAGCTTGGCAGCTGCATGATGCGAAGGGAAATCTTATCTCGAATCACAATTACATCATTCGGCCGGATGGATTTACTATTCCTTACAATGCGGAAAAAGTACATGGTATCTCGACGAAGCGAGCACTAAAAGAAGGGCACGATCTCAAGCAAATCCTCGGCATCTTCGAAGGGGACGTGCAACAAGCCAAGTATTTGGTGGGCCACAATGTGGAGTTTGATATCAATGTGGTCGGCTCAGAATACTTACGGGCCGAGGCAACTATGCCCCTTTCTGCTAAGCAGTTAGACACGAAAGATATTTCCACAGAATTTTGTGCTCTTCCAGGGGGACGGGGAGGAAAATTCAAATGGCCCACCCTTACCGAGCTCCATCAAAAGCTGTTTGGGGAAGGATTTGGCGATGCTCACGATGCGGCATATGATGTGGACGCTACAGCCCGCTGCTTTTTTGGTTTGATCAATCAGGGTGTTCAGCCTCCAGTGACAGGAGTTTCTGTATCGGAAGTTATTTACGAAGCACCGAAACTAGCCGAAGCCAATTTTGCGCAAGCAAAAGACAGTCAAAAAGCAGCCGCTAAAGATGTACTCAAACAAGCTGGAAAGGCAGATATTTCGGACCTCACGGATATTCCTTTTTCTCATCTTCATGTTCACACCCAATATTCCGTCTTACAAGCCACTTCGGAGATTCCTGCGTTGATCAGCCGTGCAAAGGAGCTCGGGATGCCTGCTGTAGCAATGACTGATCATGGCAATATGATGGGGGCTTTCAACTTCGTAAAGTCAGCAATGGCTGCTGAAATCAAACCCATTTTGGGCTGTGAGTTTAACCTTTGCCGTGACCGAAAAAACAAATCCAACAAAGACGACGGCTACCAAACCGTACTTCTTGCGAAAAATAAAGCAGGCTATCACAATCTTGCAAAACTAGCCTCTTACGCCAACATCGAAGGTTTTTACTATGTCCCGAGGATTGACAAAGAGCTGTTGATGCAGTATAAACAAAATCTAATCGCGACTACAGGAGGGCTATGGGGAGAGATTCCATTTTTAATTTTGAATGTGGGCGAAACGCAAGCAGAGGAAGCCTTTGTCTGGTGGAAAGAGCAATTTGGAGAAGACTTCTATGTGGAGCTTTGCCGGCACGGCATTCCAGAAGAAGAGAAAGTCAATGAGGTCTTATTGGACTTCGCGAATAAATACGATGTAAAATATTTCGCAGCAAATAATTCCTACTACAACGAAAAAGAAGATGCGAAAGCACATGATATTTTGCTTTGTGTGAAGGATGGAGAGCTTGTAGAGAAGCCAAAGAAATACATCGGCAAGCGGGGTCGCGAATTCAGATATGGATTACCCAATGACGAGTTTTACCTCAAGACTCCCGATGAGATGAAAAAACTCTTCGCTGACCTCCCTGAGGCCATCGAGTGTACTCAGGAGATCGTGGATAAAATCGAAGCATACAAACTAGCTCGAGAAGTCCTACTCCCAAAATTCGATATCCCGGAGGAGTTTCTTCATCCCGAAGACTCCGAGGATGGAGGTAAGCGAGGAGAGAATGCATATCTAAGACATTTGACCTACGAAGGTGCCAAAAAGCGCTACAAGGAAATCACTCCTGAAATTCAGGAACGTTTAGATTTTGAATTGGCGACCATAGAAAAAACCGGCTATCCAGGTTATTTCTTGATTGTACAAGACTTCATTGCCGAGGCCAGAAAGATGGGTGTTTCCGTCGGCCCAGGTCGAGGATCTGCGGCAGGTTCGGCAGTGGCCTACTGTACAGGAATCACCAATATAGACCCCATCGAATACAACCTACTTTTTGAGAGATTCTTGAATCCGGATCGTGTGTCCATGCCCGATATTGATATTGACTTTGATGATGAAGGTCGTGGCCGGGTAATAGATTATGTGATCCAAAAGTATGGGTCTAATCAGGTAGCACAGATCATAACGTACGGTACCATGGCCGCCAAATCCGCCATTCGTGATACGGCAAGAGTGCTCAATCTCCCGCTTGCAGAGGCCGGGCGATTGGCCAATATGGTTCCAGACATTAAGTTAAAAGCCCTCTTTGCGCTAGCGAATGACAAAAAAGGGCTCTCTGACAAACTCAAAGGCCAAGGTGAACTGATCCAAAAAGCGGAAGAACTTATCAAAGTCGCTCGAGGTCAGGATGAGTCGGCCAAAACCATAAATCAAGCCACTACCCTAGAAGGGTCTGTTCGAAATCTAGGCATTCATGCCTGCGGAGTGATCATCACACCTGATGACATTACCAATTTTGTACCTGTGGCTTTGGCCAAAGATTCGGATATGGTCTGTACACAGTTTGACAACTCCGTAGTGGAATCCGCAGGCTTGCTCAAAATGGACTTTTTGGGTCTTAAAACCCTGACGCTGATCAAGGATGCGATCAAAATCGTAAAAGAGCGTCATGGAATTCAATTGGATGCCGATCAATTCCCTATGGACGATGTCAAAACCTATGAACTCTTCCAGCGAGGTGAAACAGTAGGCATTTTCCAATATGAATCTGCCGGTATGCAGAAATACATGCGAGAGCTGAAGCCTACTGTTTTTGCGGATTTGATTGCCATGAACGCCCTGTATCGTCCAGGACCGCTGGCCTATATCCCGGAGTTTATCGATAGAAAACACGGGAAGAAGGAGATCACATACGATCTGGATGATATGAAGGAATTCCTTGAGGAAACCTACGGAATCACAGTCTACCAGGAGCAGGTGATGTTGCTTTCGCAAAAACTAGCAGGGTTTACCAAAGGCGAGGCTGATGTTTTGCGAAAGGCAATGGGTAAGAAGCAGAAGGATGTTTTGGATAAAATGAAACCGAAATTTATCGAACAGGCTTCCGCCAAAGGTCACGATCCCAAAAAACTGGAAAAAATCTGGGTGGATTGGGAAGCTTTTGCCTCCTACGCATTCAATAAGTCACACTCTACCTGCTATGCTTGGATAGCCTACCAGACTGCCTATCTCAAAGCGCACTATCCAGCAGAATACCTTGCTTCGGTTTTGAGCAACAACATGAATGACATCACGCAGGTGACATTCTTTATGGAAGAATGTAAGCGAAGTCAGATCCCCGTACTCGGGCCTGATGTCAACGAATCCAAAAGTGGCTTTACCGTAAATCAAGCTGGAGAAATTCGATTTGGAATGGCCGCTATTAAGGGGGCTGGATCAGGGGCGGTAGATTCCATCATCGAGGAGCGAGAAAAAAATGGCCCTTTCAAGAATATATTTGACTTTGCGAAGCGCGTAAATTCCAAAGCACTCAATAAAAAAACCATGGAAGCTTTAGCGATGGCTGGTGCTTTCGATTGCTTCCCAGAATACCATCGCAGACAGTACTTAGAGTCCATAGAAGGGGAAGCCACACTTATCGAAAAAGCCACCAAATACGCTCAAAAAGTCCAGCAAGAGGAGGAATCTTCGCAGGTGAGTCTATTTGGTGGAGGAGCTGGCGGGATGGAGGTTCCTCTACCCACTATTCCTACCATGGAGCCTTTCTCTCAGCTCCAGCAGTTGAATATCGAAAAGGAAGTCGTCGGACTTTACATCTCTGGGCACCCTCTGGATCAATACAAAATGGAGATCGAAAACTTCACGAATGCGCAACTCACTGATTTGAGTGATACAGATACTTTGAAAAGTCGCGGCGAACTACGACTCGCCGGTTCTGTGGCTTCATTCGCCCATCGAACTACAAAAAATGGTAAGCCTTTTGGAACCCTGACCATGGAAGACTACGCTGGTTCGCACACTTTCTTCCTTTTTGGGGACGATTATGTCAAATACAAGGAGTACTTCATGACGGGTTGGTTTCTTTTCATCCATGGACGGGTGCAGCAAAATCGCTGGAAAGAAAACGAATACGAATTTAAGATCAGCAAAATCAGCTTGCTCAGTGAGATCAAAGATCAGATGGTCAAAGGTGTACGAATCTCTGTGGATCTCGACGACCTGACCTATGACCTGATGGAAGACCTCCATGCATTAACCACCGGCAATAGCGGAAAAGCCAAACTTTACTTTGATGTGATTGACCGAAAAGAGAATATCACGCTTCAGCTTTTCTCCAAAAACATCACGGTGGATGCAAATTCCAAATTCATTAAGATTTTGGATGAAATTCCGGAGATCGAGTATAAAATAATTTGAGGAGCTTAAAATAATGAGGTAAAAAATTAGAGCGCTTGGAACTTATTGCCATCTATTATCCTTTCTCTCCTATATTTGCGAAAATCAGAACTTATTAAAACCAAACATATTATGGCAAAAGCAATTGAAATCACGGACGCTAACTTTGAAGAAATCATCAAATCAGATCAGCCAATCTTGGTTGACTTCTGGGCAGAATGGTGTGGACCTTGTAAAATGATCGGTCCGGTTGTGGAAGAGCTTGCCGGAGATTTCGAAGGTAAAGCTGTGGTAGGAAAAGTAGACGTAGATTCTAACCCAAGCGTAGCCCAGGCTTTCGGAATCCGATCCATCCCTACTCTTTTGTTCTTCAAAGGTGGCGAGATCGTAGACAAGCAAGTTGGTGCAGTGCCAAAGGCTGTACTTTCTCAAAAACTTGAAGCTCAGCTGTAATTTCAGCCAATTCATTTCATGCCACGGGAGCTTCTCTCGTGGCTTTTTTTTTATCTTGTGGCGATGGCTGAAAAACTAGTTGCTTTAGAGGAGTTTTTATCCCTTCGGGAAAAATATCCCATAATCGATGCGCGAAGTGAGGGAGAGTTTGCTCAAAGCCACATTCCGAAAGCGTTAAATATCCCTATCCTCAACAATAAGGAGAGGGTGATTGTAGGCACCTTATATAAGTCCAAAGGAAGCGAAGATGCCATGCTGAAAGGCTTTGAACTGGTTGGCCCGAAATTTCATAAAATTCAAAAAAATGCCTTAAAGCAATTCCCAGAAAAGAAAATTCTCCTCTATTGTTGGCGTGGGGGAATGCGGAGTGAAATCCTCTCATGGCTACTCAGCATGGTGGGTTTTGAGATTTTTCGACTGAACGGTGGCTACAAAACCTACCGCACTTACACCTTTGAACTGGTGCGAGAGAATTGGAAATTTTTGAACCTCGCAGGAAGAACAGGTACAGGCAAAACAAGATTGCTACATGGCCTTCGTGAATGGGGACAGCAAATCATCGATCTGGAAGGACTGGCGAATCACAAGGGTTCTTCTTTTGGAGGAATCGGTCAAAATCCACAACCAAGTGTGGAGCAGTTTGAAAACTTGCTGGCAGAAGCCCTAAGAAGGCTGGATCCAAAAGACTTCATATGGATAGAAAATGAAAGCCGCCGAATCGGAAAAGTAATGCTTCCAGATCACTTTTACGAGCAGATGATCTCTGCCCCATTGGTATCGATTACCAAAAGTCGGGAGGAGCGAATAGACCTGATCGCTGAGGAATATGGTGCTCTAGATAAAGAAGGTCTTATCGCGGCTGTGAGTCGGTTACGGAAAAAACTCGGCGGACAGCGCACAAAGGAGGCCATTGAAGCCATCATTAGTGAAAACAAAGAAACTTGGATCGGGTTGGTTTTAGAGTACTATGACAAAGCCTACGATTTTGATTTGTCAAATCATCAAACCGATCAATTTGTAGATCTGAATCTCCAAGGAATAAATTTCGAAGAAAGCTTAACCAAACTGATCCATGCTCGACAACAAATTACCTGAAAAATCGCCCTCAAAACTCACACAGTGGAGTGAAGGGTCCGGATGTGGATGTAAAATTGCTCCTGCTATTTTGGAAGAAATCCTATCTAGTAGCGGCTCCTTCACCCAATCTGATCCAAGACTGCTTGTGGGCAATTCCGGTAAAGATGATGCAGCTGTTTATCAAGTTTCTGAGGATATCGCGGTAATCAACACAGTAGACTTTTTCACACCCATTGTAGATGACCCCTTCGATTTTGGCCGAATTGCGGCAGCCAATGCGATTTCTGATGTCTATGCCATGGGTGGAAAGCCCATTTTTGCAAATGCCATACTTAGCTGGCCGGTGGAAAAGCTGGACCCCAAGCTAGCCGCCAAAGTCATGGAAGGTGCCAAAAGCATCTGTAAAACTGCTGGAATCGAACTGGCTGGCGGACATAGTATTGCAGCAATGGATCCGATTTTTGGACTCTCAGTAAATGGAATTATTCATCCGCATAAGATAAAAACCAATTCCGGCGCCAAGGCAGGTGATTTGATTTTCTTGACAAAGCCTGTAGGAATCGGCGTGCTAGCCACGGCATTGAAGCGTGAGAAAATTTCTGACGCGGACTATCTAAGCCTTATCGATACCGCTTGCCGGATCAACTCCATAGGTGAGATTCTCGGCAACCATGAAGAGGTTAGAGCCATTACCGATGTCACTGGATTTGGCCTTCTTGGTCACCTGATCGAAATGGCCGAGGCCTCAGGTTTAAGTGCAGAGATTGCTATGCCCAAACTTCCTCTTATCGCCGGGGTCCAAGATTATATCAACCAGTTTATATTTCCCGATAATACCTATCGTAATTGGAATGCCTTCAGCGCAAAAACTGAGGGCGTTGTGGGAATGGACTTGGTGAAACTTTGCGATCCTCAAACTAGCGGTGGCTTACTTTTGTCTGTTGATCCTTCGAGTATTGATTGGTTTTTGGCTACCATGAAAAAAGAAAATCAAGTCATTTGGGAGATCGGTAAGTTTGTGGATCAAGGAGAAAAAGTGGTGAAAGTAACGAACTAATTCACAACTACTTGTATATTGAAGAAGGCAGACCACAGATGAAAAATGCGAACTATCCTCTTTTTCTATTTTCTTTCAATTATCTCTTTTACCCAAGCTATGGCACAGGTGCCCGATGATATCATCAGCGAATTGGTCATTCTTAATGTTAAAACAGGCGAAGAAAAGACCGTATTAAAAGAGAAGCGACATTTTGAGGCGCCCAACTGGTCCAGAGATGGAGGATTTTTACTGATCAATGCCTCCGGATTTTTGGAGAAAATTGATCTCGAAGGCAATAATCTTGGAAAAATCTTTCCTGAGAAAGTGTCCACTATCAATAATGATCATGGGTTGAGTTTCGATGGGAACACCCTTGTTTTTAGTAAAAATGAAAAAGGCATGGGCTCACGAATTTATGTGATGCCACTGACTGGCGGGGAAGCAAACTTGATCACCGAAAACTATCCGAGCTACTGGCATGGAATCAGCCCGGATGGAAAGACACTGGTCTACTGTGCAATGCGGGATGATCAATGGGATATCTATGCCATTCCAACCGCCGGCGGGGAAGAAGTGCGGCTCACGGATGCGGAAGGATTGGACGATGGGCCTGAATATTCTTATGATGGAAAATGGATCTATTTCAACTCCCACCGGACGGGGAGGATGCAAGCCTATCGAATGAAGCCAGATGGGACAGGAGTCGAGCAATTGTCTTTCGATGATGTGGACAACTGGTTTCCACACCCCTCCCCAGACAACAAATCAGCCGTCATCATTTCTTACTTAGAAGATCAAAAGGGAGCACATCCCTTTGGAAAAGATGTAAAGCTGAGGTTACTCAACGTAGAATCAAAAGAAATTAAAAACCTGACAGACGTCTTTTATGGAGGTCAAGGGACCATCAATGTACATTCCTGGTCACCGGATGGCGATTGGATTGCCTTTGTGAGGTATCATAAAGGAATTTAACCCAAATCTGAAACTCCTCCAGAAACCATAAACTTCATTACATCTGAACTTTTTATTCCAGTAAGTGACCTCACCTTTTCTTTAGGAACCAGGTATACATTCCCTGAAACATTGTAGCTATGTGGAAAATAAACAGCGACTAGATTGGGTTCACCGATTCCTGATAGATCATCCTGCGTAATAAAACCTGGTCGAGAAAGCGTCTCATTAATCTGAACAATCACAGGCGAACTGAATTTCTTTTTATCTCCAACAAAGGCTCCCATCAGATCCTTGATACTGGTGTAAATAAGATTGACTAAAGGAATCTTAAACACGCCTCGTTCAAACCATTCAAAAGCAGATTTCGCAAAGAAAAGACTAGCCAAATAGCCCACAAATGTGATCAAAGCCAATACCATTAGCACCCCAATCCCAGGGATTGGGACTGGAATTAACCCATCTAGAAAAACAAAAATGGCATAAATCACATAGCCGGTAACAGCTAAAGGAGTGAGGAAAAGAAGCCCTCTGAGGAAGTAAGAAATAATTCTACGATAGGTGAATGTCATATGACCTAATAGGTCAAAAAAAATGCCTAACATTTTGCCAGGCATCTAATTCTTTAAGATCCAACGATCATTCTAATAGTTTAATCTTCACGCTTCGGTAATAAATCACAGATTCTGGATCATGGGCTTGAAGTGCGATGGTTCCCGAACTAAGTTTCTTCGACCCTAAGTCTCCCTCTCGAACTTCTGATTCATCATATTCATTAATCACCTGACCATTCACTTTTACAGTGATTTGATCACCTTGGACAATCACATGCTCTGTATACCATTCTCCGTCCTCTACAAAGGTTTCTCGCACATCTTGAAAAGAATATACCGAACCCGTCTTCCTCCAGTCAGAATGGGACTGATTCACCTGAATCTCATAGCCCCTATTTGGCCAACCATTTTCTTGATATTCTGTGTGAATGAAAATACCTGAATTAGCCTTGGGCATAGTTTTCAATTCCACGATCAATTCAAAATTTTTAAATTCGGAATTCCCCACTTCTCCCACATAAAAAGCATGCGCTCTAGGCCCTGCAACTTTGATCACTCCGTCCTCTACTTGAAATGAGGTCGGATTTTCAGAAAGCTTCCAGCCATCGAGGTTTTTACCATTAAAAAGCTCAACCCACTCTCCAGTTTGGGCAAAAAGAGAGGAGAAAGAAAAGAAAAGTGCCAGCACAAGGATGGATCGTTTCATAGGTTTAGGGTTTGTTTGGGTGATTAATTCATTAAGGTTATCAAGCAAGATAGTGGATAGAAAATAAAAAAGCTCCGAAATTTCTTCCGGAGCTTTTCATATTTTTTCTGAATTCTCTTAGAGATCAATTCCCATAAAGGACATGAAAGCTATACCCATCAAGCCAGTTAAAAGCATGGTAATACCCAATCCTTTCAAACCATTTGGCACATTAGAATACTTCAGCTTCTCACGAATTGCAGCCAAAGCAACAATCGCTAGGAAGAAGCCTGTACCCGAACCGAAACCATAAACGGCCGACTCAGCCAAAGTGTAATCTCTCTGAGCCATGAAAAGTGATCCTCCAAGAATGGCACAGTTTACAGCGATCAGTGGAAGGAAAATACCCAGCGCACCGTACAAAGCAGGCGCAAACTTCTCTACAACCATCTCCACCAACTGTACCATTGCAGCAATAATCGCAATAAACATGATGAATCGAAGGAAGGTCAAATCAACTTCTGCTAAACCTGCGTTCACCCAAGAAAGAGCACCTTCCTTAAGTACAAATTCATTCAACAGCCAGTTAACTGGGACGGTTACAGTCAATACGAAAATAACAGCTGCACCAAGACCAATGGCAGTACTT
The DNA here is from genome assembly GCF_042649705.1 of Algoriphagus namhaensis. Lineage (NCBI taxonomy): Bacteria > Pseudomonadati > Bacteroidota > Cytophagia > Cytophagales > Cyclobacteriaceae > Algoriphagus > Algoriphagus namhaensis. Next base: position 403,301 of record NZ_JBHRZS010000003.1, on the reverse strand, counting down.
ACTTTTTTAGAAACGGCAAGGAAAGAACACATGCCAAGAAAGTAAGCGAAAACCATGTTGTCGATAAAGATCGACCGAATACCAAGATTAAATAAATCCATTTCTCTACTATTTTAGTGTTCTACGTAACCGGTTTTGGTACGCTGTACCCATATAATCAGGCCTAAGATGATAAATGCTCCAACTGGAGAAACCATCAGGCCGTTTGTAGCCAATTTAAAGTCCGGACCAAATAGACCAGAAACATACTCATAAATAGGAATTCCGAATACGGCTCCGGAGCCTAAAAGCTCTCTGAAGAAAGCCACTGCAAGAATAATCCAAGCGTAACCCAAGGCAGATCCAAAACCATCTAGGATAGAATCATAAGGCTTATTGCCAAGTGCAAATGCCTCCAAACGTCCCATTACAATACAGTTGGTGATAATCAATCCAACGAAGACTGAAAGCTCCTTATACATATCGTAGGCGAAAGCTCTCAAAACTTCAGATACCAATGTTACTAAGGTAGCAACCACAGCAAGCTGTACGATAATTCGAACTCGAGTTGGGATTGTATTTCTGAGCAATGAAATCGTCAAGTTAGACATCACGATTACAAAGATTACAGAGATCGCCATCACGAGGGTAGGCTTCATTTGGGTCGTCACAGCCAAAGCTGAGCATATCCCCAAAACCTGAATGGTGATTGGGTTATCATCAACTAGCGGATCTGAAATTAACTTCTTGCGTCTTTTCGAAAGGAGAGCCTCAGCGGGCTTTTTCTCTATCGCTTTTTCAACAGTTTCAGCACTCATATCTATTTGTCTTGTGTTGATTAGTGATTAATAAGCGGCTGCTACCGCCGTTGAAGTTTTCTTCGATTCAATAAATGGCTTGTATGCCTGCAAGTAATTTTCTAGCATCGCATTTACTCCATTAGCCGTGATCGTGGCTCCAGACATTCCGTCTACTTGATGTGGATTACTTGAGTAGTCCTTACCCTCGCCCTTTTGCATCTCCACTGCCACTAATTCACCCGAATTATTGAAAATCTCTTTGCCAGCAAATCTAGCCTGAACACCTGGCTCTGTTATTCGTGCACCAAGACCTGGAGTCTCACCAGCATGCGCTAGAGTAATACCACCGATCGTATTCATATCTGTATCCAATGCAAGATATCCCCAGATCGCATCCCAAAGCCCCGCTCCATAGATTGGGAAGATGTAAGACTCTACTGCCGATTGATCACCTTCAGCATGGAAAATGAATACAGGATAAAGTCTATCCTCTTTAGGCATTTTGTAATTTTTGGCGATATCTACAGTTGCAGCAGTAACAGCAGCTCCATTTCTTTCCGAAACTTCATTGCCATTGATATCCACCACTACCGAAGATATTCTAGAACCATAATAGGCGTTCAACTCTTCAGGAGTCATAGCTGAGATCTCTTCTCCAGAGATAACCGCACCGAGGATTTGCTTTTTCTTATCCAAAGCTTCTGCCTCTCGCTGAAGAGGTCCCAATACTTGAGACGTTCCAGAAAGGAGCAAGCCAAGTACTACGGTCAAAATGACCGAAAATGTAATGATATAGGCGTTAGACTGTTGCACGTTGTAACCTCCTTGTTTTGTTAGCTTTTACTACATAATAATCGATCAACGGAGCAAACACGTTCATGAATAGCACCGCCAACATAATTCCTTCTGGGTAAGCTGGGTTAGTCACACGAATGATCACCGTCAGCATACCTATCAATAAACCATAAATCCATTTACCCACTTCCGTCTGTGCGGCAGACACCGGATCAGTAGCCATAAAGACGATACCGAAAGCAATTCCTCCCATCACCCAGTGATACTGAGGAGGCATTGCCATAAATTCATTCACAGCAAATAGATTCATTACAAATCCCATCAAGTAAGCTCCTGCAAATCCAGAAACGATAATTTTCCAACTTGCTACACCGGTACCTACTAAGATCAAAGCTCCTAAAAGCGCCATCAAAGTGGAAGTCTCACCGATAGATCCTGGAATCCACCCAATGAACATATTCATAAAGCTGAACATGTCAGAACCTAATACGGTATTGTGATTAGCAAGTGCCTCAGTAACCGGCACACTGTCCACACCAGCATTGTAGGCTACGGCCAAAGCTGTTGCTCCAGAGAAACCATCCACTGCGGCTTTATCACCTAAATAAGTCCAAACTTGGTCTCCTGAAAGCTGTGCAGGGTATGCGAAATAAAGGAACGCTCTTGCCGTCATAGCCACGTTCAAGATGTTCATTCCTGTACCTCCAAATACTTCTTTCGCGATTACTACAGCGAAAACTGTAGCAAGGGCTACTTGCCAAAGTGGAGTCGTAGCTGGCACTACCAAAGGAATCAACATCCCTGTTACAAGGAAGCCTTCATTAATTGGGTGCTTACGAATCACTGCAAAAGCTGCCTCAACAGCACCACCCGCGGCATAAGCCACGATTACAATAGGAAGCACCAATTGAAGTCCAATCCAGAGTTTATCCCCAAGATTTTCCCACAAACCAGTTGTCTCGCCTACGGCTAACATATGCTGGTGACCTGTATTATAAATACCGAAAAGCAAACATGGGATCATGGCGACTACCACGGTGATCATCATTCGCTTTAGGTCAATGGCATCTTTTACCTGCGCTCCTTTGATTCCAGTCGTATGGTTTGGACTGAACAAAAAGGTCTCTCCCGCCTCAAATGCGTAATAAAACTGTTCAAGCTTACCTCCTTTTTCGAAAAGGGGCTTCTGCTTGTCCATCAAATCTCTTAGAAACTTCATATGGATTAACTGTATTGTATTAGATCTATACCTTTTCTAACTAACTCCTGAACCGGGTGTTTTGAAACATCGACAAATTCGCAAAGCGCTAAATCCTCTTCGATAATTTCATAAATACCAAGCTCCTCCATCTCATCAAAATCCTCAGCCATGATAGCCTTTAGAAGATAGACAGGTAAAATATCCATTGGAGTCACAGATTCAAAAACACCCGTCTGCACGAATGCTCTTTCCTCACCTCTTCCGTTGGTATCGAGCACAAATTCTTTCTTTGGAGTCAAGAAAGATAGTAAACCCAGGGCTCTATGATAGCTCAATTTGTTTGTTGTTGGCTTTGCCCAACCTAAAAACTCATAGTAATCACCCTCAGGGATTACAGTTATTTGATTGTGATAGAAGCCTAAAAAGCCCTCCATCCCTATTTTTTCTCCAGTAAGCACGTTTCCTGAGATCACTCTCACATGTCCAGAGTTCAAGTTACCTTTCACATAATTAGAAACACAAGCACCTGAGATGGTCTTCACGTACATTGTTTTTGTTAACTCAGAACCTGTAATGGCAATAGTCTTGCTCGCATCATAAACTCCTGCAAGGACAAATTTTCCAATTTGAACCACTCCCATTGGATTTACAGTCCAAGCTATGTCTCCTTTATTTATAGGATCCAAATGATGGATTTGTACCCCAACATTGCCTGCTGGATGTGGTCCTGAGAATTTATTGACCACAGCATTTTTCACTCCTGCAAATACATCTGGAGTATTTGCTGACCCATCTAAATTGAGGTGTACCTTTCCTGAAGTCAACTTGGCTAGTGCATCAATTCCAGCTTGGAAGGCTTCGGCCTGCCCTTGCAAGGCAAAACCATAATCCGGTGCTAGTGGATGCGTATCAAAGCCAGATACAAAGATCGCTTTTGGTGTATCTGAAGGGTTGGCTACAATCCCGTAAGGTCTTTGAATAATATTTGGCCAGGTTCCACTTGCGGCTAATGCTGCTGCTAATGCATCACGATCAAGCGTATCCACATCGATAGGTGAAGCCGCTTCAAAAGAGTTTTTACCATCAGATTTGATGATAATCTCAAGAAGCTTTCTTCTTTCGCCGCGTTTGACGTCGATGATTTCCCCTGATACAGGTGAGGCATAGATCACTTGATCCATTGCTTTGTCGATTAGGATCGGAGTACCTGCCTTGACAGAGTCACCCACATTGACCAAAACCTTTGGTCGCTGAAAACCAATAAAATCCGTTGGCTTGACAGCAAAGGTCTCTACCGTTGCGAAATCACCCAATTCTTGCTTTGGCTTTCCCGCTAGGTTTATATCGAAACCCTTCTTAAGCTTCACTACTTTTGACATATCTGTTTTTGAACTATGAGCCTTTGAAAAACGCCCCAAATCTAATAAATAACCTTTTTAAATAAGGGGTATATGTGATAATATGTTTGAACTTTTTGAGATTATTTGATGAAGTGAGTGGCGCGTCTTAGGCGGGAAGAAGATTTTCTTCCATCATCTCCACTTTTTGCTTCACTTGCTCCATGAGCCATCGAGGTGTAGAAGTAGCCCCACAGATACCCACTTTATCCCCAGAGTGTAGCCACTCTGGCAAGATTTCATCCTCATTTTCGATAAAGTAGCTTCTTGGATTTTGGCTCAGACACACTTGATATAACGCCTTTCCATTGGAACTCTTTTTCCCTGACACAAATAGGATCACATCATTTTCCTGAGAAAATTTATAGAGTTGTGGCTCTCTATTGGAAACCTGGCGACAAATGGAATCGTTGGAATTAAAATCTAGTTGATTCAATTCTCCCTTGGCCTCACGGATTTGACTTTCGATTTTTTCTGACAAGGCATAAAAGCCTTTAGTGCTCTTGGTGGTCTGACTAAATAGCGTTACAGGCCTTGAATAATCGATTTTATTCAAGTCTTCTTCTTTCATTACCACGATTGCCTTCTCTTGAGTCTGACCAGTCAATCCAATCACCTCTGCATGGCCTTTTTTGCCATAAATGACGATTTGGCCATTTTCACGCTCCATTTTATCAAAGGCTGACTTTACCCGGTGCTGAAGTTTAAGTACCACTGGGCATGAGGCGTCAATTAATTCGATATTATTATTCAAAGCCATTTTGTAGGTCTCTGGTGGCTCGCCATGCGCTCGAATCAAGACCTTGCAATCCTGAAGTTCGCTAAGCTGCTCTCGATCAATGATAATCAGGCCCTTTTCCTCCAAGCGCTTCACCTCCATCGCATTATGTACAATGTCCCCTAGACAATAAAGCGTATCTCCCTGCTCCATCTCATCTTCTGCCATTTTAATGGCAAATTCCACCCCAAAACAATAGCCTGAATTGGCATCAATTGTTACTTGCATAGCTTTTTACCTTTTCTATTTTTTCTCTTGCTAGTTGCACCACTTGATTCACTTGATCTTCAAATTGAAGATGACTCGTATCTACTTCTATCGCATCGGGCATTTTCCTCAATGGGCTTTCCTCACGCGATGAGTCCAAGCGGTCTCTTTCTGCTAGATTTTCTTTGATTTCTTCTAATGTGGTAACGTTTCCCATGGACGAGAGTTCCTCTAATCTTCTTCTTGCACGAGTATGAAGATTGGCGGTCATGAAGATTTTCAACTCAGCATTTGGAAACACGACTGACCCAATATCACGACCATCCATTACCACTCCTTTTGCCTCTCCAAGAGCTCTTTGCTGAGCAACCATGGCTTCTCGTATCTCTCGGATAGCAGCCACCTTACTCACATTCTGAGAGACTTTCATTTCACGAATCTCATCCTCAACGTTTTGGCCATTCAGATAAGTTTCCTGCTTACCTGTTTTTGGGTTTTGCTGAAAGCTAATTTTGACCTGATTCAGTGCTTTTTGCACTGAGCCTTGATCTGTAAGCTCAAAGGGGTGATTTAAGTGGTGTAAAGCCACCGCGCGATACATCGCACCCGAATCGAGATAGGTATAGCCCAGAATTTTGGCGACCGCTTTTGCTGTCGAACTCTTACCACAACCCGATTGGCCATCAATGGCGATGACTATTTTTCCCATCCAAAAAGTCTCTTTTGTAGACATTTTAATTTCGGGACAAATATAGTAGTTTTAATCCAATTGCCTGTGAAAGCCGATCTTTTCTGAGGCAATCTTACCCACCCTGAAACCAACATCCAATCATGATATTAGAAGGAAATCTTGTTGACCTTAAGGGACGCACGATCTATTCTGTATCTCTTGAAATCAATGGGAGCAAAATAGAGAATATCACAAGAATTGAGGAAAACCAAAACCTTCCCTATTTACTCCCCGGGTTCATCGATGCGCATGTGCACGTGGAGTCTTCTATGCTAGTTCCTTCGGAGTTTGCCCGACTTGCTGTGGTGCATGGCACGGTGGCCACCGTCTCAGATCCGCACGAAATCGCCAATGTATGTGGCATGGAAGGTGTGGACTACATGATAGAAAATGGCAAGCAAGTGCCTTTTAAGTTTTACTTTGGAGCGCCCTCTTGTGTTCCGGCCACACCCTTTGAGACGGCCGGTGGAGAAATTGATGCCACTGGAATCGAAGAGCTGATGTCTCGACCAGAGATTCACTATCTAGCCGAGATGATGAACTGGCCCGGAGCGGTGAATCAGGATCCTATTGTGATAGAAAAAATCCGAATCGCTCAGAAATACGGCAAACCCATCGATGGTCATGCGCCAGGTCTACAAGGAGAACTAGCCGAGAAATATGTGAATGCTGGCCCCAATACCGATCATGAGTGTTTCACCTATGCCGAGGCTTTAGGCAAAATCAAACTCGGGATGAAAATCGCCATTCGTGAAGGTTCGGCAGCCAAAAACTTTGACTTACTGATCGATCTGATCGATGACTATCCTGAAATGCTTATGTTTTGCTCGGATGATAAGCATCCAGACAGTTTAGCTGTGAGTCATATTAATAAAATAGCGGCTCGGGCTATCGCAAAGGGGAAGGATCTTTTTGATGTATTGAAAGTCGCCTGTCTCAATCCGATTTCCCATTATTCCATGGATGTAGGCCAGCTTCGCAAAGGAGATCCGGCGGACTTTATTTTGGTGAAGGATCTGGAAAAGTTTGAAGTGCTTGCCACCTATATCAATGGAGGAAAAGTGGCCGAAAATAGCACGACGCTTATTCCAAGAGTTGAAAATAAACTGATCAACAATTTCAAAACTTCCTTTAAAAGCCCTGTGGATTTCCAAATTCCAGCCAAAGGCATCAAAGTGCGTGTCATCGAAGCCTTGGATGGGCAATTAATCACCCCTAAGATTGAGGGAGAAATTTTGATCCGGGATGGCTTTGCAGAAGCCAATCTGGAAAAAGACATCCTAAAAATCACCGTGGTCAACCGTTACCAAGATGCCCCACCTGCTGTAGCATTTATTAAAAATTTTGGGTTGAAATCCGGAGCCATTGCCTCCTCCGTGGGTCATGACTCCCATAATATTATCGCAGTGGGAGTGGATGATCAATCTATTTGCAAAGCGGTGAATTTGATTATTGAAGCAAAAGGTGGGATTTCGGCTTTTTCGGAAGAGAAAGTAGAGGTTCTTCCCTTGCCGGTGGGAGGTATTATGTCAGCGGAGGACGGCTATCAAGTTGCTGCAGCCTATACCAAAATTGATCGTATGGCTAAAGAGATGGGTTCTACTCTTGGCTCCCCCTTTATGACCTTGAGCTTTATGGCCCTGCTGGTAATTCCGGACTTGAAACTGAGTGATAAAGGATTGTTTAACGGACAGAATTTCGAGTTTACCAGTCTGTTTAATTAAAGATCCGATGTGAAGTGAAATTCTATATCCGGATAATTGTCCTGCACCATTTGAAGCCAGGCCTTCGACTCGGCCATAAAGACTAGCTTGCCATCCTTATCGTGAGCGATGTGTCGGTTCTTGGAGCGAACAAATTCATCTAGTGCTTTTTTATTAGAACTGGTGATCCAGCATGCTTTGTAGAGATTCATGGGATGAAACTCCACAGTTGCGTTGTATTCATTTTTCAGTCGAAACTGAATTACTTCAAACTGCAGCTGCCCCACGGTTCCCACCACTTTTCTCGCTCCCATATCAAAAGTGAAAAGCTGTGCTACTCCTTCCTCCATCAGCTGCTTCAGACCTTTCTCCAATTGCTTGGTCTTCATGGCGTCTTTATTCACCACTTCTCGGAAGATCTCAGGAGAGAAACTTGGGATTCCTGTAAAAACCATGTTTTCGCCTTCTGTCAGCGTATCTCCGATTTTTAGATTTCCGGTGTCATATAGACCAACGATGTCTCCAGGGAAAGCTTCATCGATGATCTCCTTGTCCTGAGCCATAAATTGGGTCACGTTCGAAAAGCGCAATGGCTTCGGCCCATGCACATGATTATAGGGCTTGTTCCTCTCAAATTTTCCGGAGCAGATTCGAAGAAAGGCAATTCTGTTTCGGTGATTCGGGTCCATGTTTGCATGGATCTTGAAGACAAAGCCGGAAAATTTCGATTCATCTGGAGTCACTTCGCGTTCATCTGTTTTTCGACTTTTGGGAGCAGGAGCTATTTTAATAAAGGTGTCGAGCATTTCGTTGATCCCGAAGTTATTTACTGCTGATCCAAAAAATACAGGAGCTACTTTTCCAGACAAATAGGCTTCTTTATCAAATTCAGGATAAACCCCTTCGATCAATTCCACATCCTCGCGGAGTTGGTTGGCAAAGTTAGGTCCGATCAGCTGATCGAGTTCTGGCTCATCCAGATTTTCGAATACCTGTCTTACATCGCTCAGCTTTCGCTGCGAGGGAGTGAATAAGTTGAGTTTGTGGTCAAAAAGATTGTAGACACCTTTGAAAGTTTTGCCCATACCGATAGGCCAGGAAAGCGGATGACATTGGATATTGAGCTTTTGCTCTACTTCTTCCAAAAGTTCATAAGGATCACGTCCTTCCCGGTCGAGCTTATTGATAAAACAGATCACCGGAGTATTTCTCATTCGGCAAACCTCCATGAGTTTCTCAGTCTGAATCTCGACGCCTTTCACGCAGTCGATCACCATAATCACTGAATCCACCGCTGTGAGTGTACGGTAGGTATCTTCCGCAAAATCCTGGTGTCCTGGGGTATCGAGCAGATTGATTTTAATCCCTTTGTACTCAAAACCCATCACTGAAGTAGCCACCGAGATCCCTCGTTGCTTTTCGATCGCCATCCAGTCAGACTTGGTGCCGGTATCGATCTTATTGGATTTGACCGCTCCGGCGGTTTGTATGGCTCCACCAAAAAGTAGCAACTTTTCAGTCAGGGTAGTTTTCCCAGCATCCGGGTGAGCAATGATGGCAAAGGTTCTACGTTTCTGGATTTCTTTAGTCAGACTCATGGGTACTATTTTTCAGGGGGCAAAGGTAGGGAAAAATAGGTGAAAAGGTTGGAAAGTGTGAGCGTTGGAAGGCTACTTTGAGGATTTAAAGATTGGGAAATTGGAAGATTGAAAAATTGCGTATCTCGTACCTCGCCTTTGGTCCTTCCTCAGTATTCCAGCAAGCCATCTGTTATGAACTGTTCGGCCCCTTCCAGGCTACTGTGAAGCAAAATTCTGAATGTCGTCCCCTTACCGACCTCAGAATGTTTTACAAAAATTTTACCTCCATGGTATCCTTCAATGATCCGCTTGGCTAGAGTTAGCCCAAGTCCCCAGCCCCGCTGACGGGTAGAAAATCCCGGATTAAATACTTTTTTATACATGGCTTTTTCCATGCCTTTGCCAGTATCTTCTATATCCACTAAGACAAACTTATCACTGTCCTGAATAATATTTATGGTAATGGTGCCTTTGCCTTTCATGGCATCTACGGCATTTTTACAGATGTTTTCAATCACCCATTCAAAAAGGGGTTTGTTCATCATGGCCTCTAGGTCTTTTGCATCAGAGTTGATGATCAATTCCACTTTAGTTGAGATCCTAGGCCGAAGATAATTAATGGTTTCTTCGATACTCTCGTAAAGATTTTCAGCTTTAATGACAGGTTTGCTGCCGATGGAACTGAATCGCTCCGTGACCATTCGGAGCTTGACCACGTCCTTATCCATCTCTTGGATGATTTCCTTGTTTTCTTCCCATACTGGGGAATTACGCAAATAATCAATCCAAGCCATCAAGGATGCGATAGGCGTTCCAAGTTGATGAGCAGTTTCCTTGGTCAGTCCCGCCCAAACCCGATTTTGCTCTGCTATTCTACTTTGATTGAAGAGGGTATAAGCCAAAATTCCAAAAATCAAGATCACAGCGAGTTGTACGTAGGGGTAGTATTTCAGATTGATCAGTAGTTCAGAGTTTCTGAAATACACCAAAATATCCGCCTCCTGAAGAAATATGGGATCGTATTCCTCTCGCATTTCGGTCAATTCCGCCTGAAGTGTATTGACAGAATCTTGCTTAGTTGCATTCTTCTTAAACTGAATGTTTCTGAATTCTATCGGATTTCCAAACTCATCCACCATGATAATGGGTATGGAATAATTTTGCTGAATGATTTCCTGATTGATAAAATTCAACCCTTCCAATGTCGTAGCCGCATATTCCAATGCACTTGACAGTAATTCGATTTGTCTGCGTTCACGCTGCCGAAGCTCGTCTACTAGGCGATTGGTGTACCAAATAGATCCAGCTCCGATCACCACAGACACCAAAATCACAAGCCATTTGACTTGCTTTTTATTTTGATAAAGATCCAATGTGGTGATATCCTGAAATCTATTCTTCATTCCTATGATTTGCCTATCCTTTTAACTGACACTGCGGCCTTGTGGTATGTGAGTACCTAGAAAAAGTTTAACCGTCAAATTACCTAAAAAATCAAAAAGGTGAACTTCAATAGATACAAAGCCCAAGGTAAAGAGTGACAAATCCGAGAGATGAAAGAACATGATCTAGGTTAATCACTTGAACGAATCCATTTCCATAGCAATTTGTAGCTAGGCTTTGTACCATGCATTAATATCCCAATTCGATAGATTTTCCCTGCGATCCAAGTCGTAGCTAGGAAACCAAGAATCAAGAGTCCCATAGAAAGCAACATCTCGTACCAAGGCACTCCAAAACTTACTCGTCCCATCATCGCAATGGGAGAGGAAAGCGGAATAATGGATAGCCAAAAGGAGGTACTGCTATTCGGATCATTTAAGACAAAGACGAATAGGCCCATATAGGCCACTAGCAAAGGAATGGTCACGGGAAACATAAATTGCTGAGCCTCGGAAGGCGCATCAACCGCAGAGCCGATTGCGGCAAAGAGGGCACCATAGAGTAAATATCCTCCAAGGAAAAAGAACATGAAGCTTAACGCAATGGCAATAAAATCTATCCCTGCAATCACTTGTAAAATCTCTGCCACATTGCTATTGGATTCCATAGCCTGTGCCATCTCGGGATTCGCTAGCTCCATGGCTTGCTCTTGTGGCATTTGCATGCCTAGATAGCCGGTGACGAGAGTGGTAAGTCCCCCGATCAACACGAGCCAAATGAGTAATTGGGTGAGACCGACACCTGCCACTCCGATTATTTTACCCATCATCAGCTGGAAAGGCTTGATGGAGGAAACAAGAATTTCGATAATCCGGTTGGACTTTTCCTCAATCACACCTTGCATGATCTGATTTCCATAAATAAAAATGAACATGTAGATCAAAATACCAGAGACAAAGCCAATTGCATAGTTTACCGTGGCATCGCTAACGGTCTCAGTTCCCTCAGCATCTAGTTGGATGGAACGGATAGAGACATCCGTTCGCACTTCATTGATCACTTTTGGATCTATTCCACTTTCCAAGAGCCGCTGCTCCTCGATCCGTTTTCTAAGGTTATTTTCCAGTCGTGAGATAAAGCTCATATTCGGATTTTCCTCACCGTAATAAATGATCCCCTCTGGGTTTTTGAGATCAATTTTTGGAATGTAAAGAAAGCCATAGCGATCTCCATCTTGGACTAGTTGCTTCCCCTCATCGATACTCGCATCCGAAAAGGAAAAAGCGTGCTGATCTGAGCTTTCTAGGAAAAAAAGCTTGTTTTCGTCTACCACTTCAATGATTCGGAGCTTTTGGTTTTCCCGCTCCTCCACAGCGAGCCAAACAAACAAACCCATCATGGCCGGGAAAATCAGCGGTGTGAGCAGTGTAGCAAGGAGAAAAGACTTTTTCTTAACCCGAGAAGTATATTCCCTTTTGATGACCAGCCAAACCTTATTCATGATCGGATGATTTTACTTGGTGTATAAATATTTCCTCCATAGTCGGTGTCACTTCATCAAATTGCTTGACTTGCCCCATTGCCATCAATTCCCGAAGGAGCTCATTTGGAGATTTTCCATTAAGTTTTGCAGAAAATTGCCATTCTCCTAACTCAACCTCCTTGGCATCTAAGGATTGGGGTAGTGTAGCAGTCAGATCTGACAAAGTGATCTTATAGATTTCAGGCCTAAAACTGGCTTTTACTTCACGAATAGTGCCATCAAGGATCTTACGTGATTGATTGATCATGGCCACTCGGTCACAGAGTAGCTCCACTGATTCCATTCGATGCGTACTCAGGATAACCGTTGTACCTGAGTCCTTTAGACCTAAGATTTCATTTTTTATGATTTCTGCATTGACTGGATCAAAACCAGAGAAAGGTTCGTCCAAAATCAAAAGCTTTGGCTCATGGATCACAGTTGCGATAAACTGTACCTTTTGAGCCATACCTTTGGAAAGATCTTCGATTTTTTTGGCCTTCCAAGTGCCAATATCAAGTTTGTTGAGCCACTTGTTGACGCGCTGATTAGCCTCTTGTTGGCTGAGGCCTTTAAGTCTCGCAAAATAAATGAGCTGATCCCAGACCTTCATTTTTTTATAAAGCCCTCGCTCCTCAGGCAAATAACCGATTTTACGAATGTCGGCAGGAGAAATTTTATTCCCCTCTAAAAAAATTTCCCCGCTATCTGCTTCAATGATTTGATTAATGATTCGAATGAGAGTGGTTTTCCCAGCACCATTTGGCCCCAACAACCCAAAAACCACCCCAGATGGAACCGAAAGGTCTACATTAATCAGGGCATTTTTACTTCCAAAAACTTTTGTAAGGTTAGAAATCTCTAGCATAAAATCAGTCAATGACGATGGATCCTACGCCCACATCCAAGGTAAGCTCTAGCAATCTTGGATCATTGGCAGAATATCCTTTCGTAATATAGATATCATCATCCTGAGCTTTAAGAAATTTTGGAATTGTTTTTCTACACATCGGGGTAGTCTTCATCTTTATCTTCACAGGATAAGAGTCCGAAGGAAGGTGCAAGTAAATACTTCCGGCACCCACAGCTGCAATGACCTGACTAGAAGAATTCATCCCTTCTCCAAAGTCAAGGTTGATCTTACCATAGTTCACCTCCACAATCATCTTCTTAGAATTGGTAAAATTGGCCTGTGGAATATCGACAGTCCCCATATTCAACATGACCAAAAGCGTATCCATTTGTACTCGATTTGGCTCCTTCTCACTGTAGTGAATCATCACGTCAGCACTGGCACTGTGGATTTTTAGTTTGCTCACAGGAAGCATAGCCAAGTCAAAATTAGATCTACCCATCCCGAGAAGGAACTCCATGTCGTAGAGGAAATTGGAATTGAGACCTAAATCCCATGAATGATCAAATTCATCACCCTTTCCTGAAAAAAGCTTTGAAGTAATGCTTTTCCCAAGATTGTCAGCCTCAATATTTTTGTGCACTAAAGAAACGTTCATGACGTTGTTCTCGATGCCTTCAGAAAAATCAGGAAGTATATTAGTTTGTGATAAGTGCCCATGAATGGTGACTGGATCAGAACTCATTACGCGTTTCACTTGGGTCACACTCTTATAAGTAGTGAAATCCAGTCTGATTAAATCAAAACCCTTTCGCTCAGTGACGTGGTATTCTTTTACAATCTGTGCTGTACAAAGTGTCGAGAGTCCTACGAACCCAAGAAAAAGCAGACACAAAATTCTCAACATACGGATAGGTTACGACTCGACTTGGAAAAGGTTTTTTAAATCTATAAAAAAAGCCAGAATTTCTTCTGGCTCTGTAAGTTTAGAAAAACTCCTTCATTTTATCAAAGAAGGTCTTATCTGATTTACCGGGGTCTGGTTTGAAATTTTCAGAATTCCGAAGTTGTTCTAAGGTTTCTTTTTCTTCTCGACTCAATTGAGTTGGAGTCCACACATTGACCATGATCAACTGATCTCCTCGAGAATATCCATTGATATCTTTAATCCCTTTGCCTTTCAATCGTAGCATCTTACCGCTTTGTGTACCGGATTCGATTTTGATTTTCACTTTGCCATCAATGGTAGGCACTTCCACAGAAGCTCCCAAAGCTGCATCTATAAAAGAGATATATAAGTCATAAATGACGTTGTTGCCCTCTCTTTGGAAAGTGTTCTCCTCGAGTTCCTCGATCACGATAAGCAAATCGCCAGGAATTCCACCTGGAGTTTCATTCCCCTTTCCAGACATACTCAATTGCATACCATCGGCTACTCCGCCAGGAATATTGATGGAAATTACTTCCTCCTTGATGATCAATCCTCTAGCATCCGCCTCTGCTGGCTTCTTGTCTACAATCTGACCATTTCCTCCACAGACACCACAAGTACTGGCAGAGACCATTTGACCAAGCATAGTGTTGACCACTTTTTTGATCTGTCCACTACCCTGACAGGCACTACAATTCTTAAAGGTGACTCCAGCTGCAACGACATGTCGCTTTACCTTGATCTTCTTTTCAACACCATTGGCAATTTCCTGCAAATTTAGCTTCAGCTTGACTCGAAGATTAGTACCCTTTTTCGTACGACGAGTACTGCCGCCGCCGCCTCCACCAAAGAAGGATCCAAATCCTCCTCCGCCACCAAAGATGTCGCCAAACTGGGAGAAAATATCCTCCATATTCATACCGCCGCCGCTGTATCCTCCAGCGTCTCCTAGGCCTTGATGCCCAAATTGGTCATAGCGCTGTTTCTTTTCAGGATTACTGAGTACTTCGTAAGCTTCGGCCGCCTCCTTGAATTTTTCTTCTGCAGAGGTGTCGTCTGGATTTTTATCTGGGTGATACTTAATCGCGAGCTTTCGATAAGCCTTTTTGATCTCATCTGCTGATGCAGACTTGCTAATTCCTAATACCTCGTAATAATCTCTTTTCGCCATTTTATGCTCCTGTTACAACTTTTGCGAAGCGCACCACCTTATCTCCTAGCAAGTAGCCCTTCTCGATTACATCCACCACATTCCCCTTGAGTTCTTCAGTTGGAGCAGGAATTTGAGTGATCGCCTCCTGAATTTCGGCATCAAACGGCTTCCCGATCATATCTTCCATAGGCTTGAGCCCTTTTGATCCCAATACCTTCACGAACTTATGAAATACGATTTGAGTCCCTTCTAGAACTTTTTTCCCGTCTTCCTCTTTTTCATTTGCCTTGAATGCTCGCTCAAAGTCATCCACCACTGGAATCAGGTCTTGTAAGACTCCTTCCGAAGCAGTAGAAATCAATTCTATACGCTCTTTGGATGTACGCTTTCTGAAATTTTCAAAATCGGAGTACAGTCGTAGATATTTTTCTTTCAATTCGGCTACCTCCTTTTCAAGTTTCACCTCATTGGAAATCTCTTCTTCTTGCTGCACATCAGATTCAACTTTTTCGTTGAATTCCTGATCCTTTTCTATATCCTTTGGGAGCTCTTGCTCCTGCATTTCTTTTTCCACTTTTTTACTTTTTTTCATGATTACACCAATTCAATTAGCATAGCCCCCTGTGCTCATCAATATGTTTGCCACAGGAGTGATTCTGCCAAAGTGACATCATTCACTTTGAATCGCCTGCCAAATTAAATCTTTCATGGGTTCCAATTGGTATTGACTGACAGCCGAAATAAATAATGAAGGGATTTCTGTAGGGATTTCTTTACGCATTTCCTCCATCAATTCTTCATCTAGCATATCTGCTTTGGAGACCGCTAGGATTCGTTTTTTATCCAAAAGTTCTGGATTATGTTTCTCCAACTCACCTAATAATATCTGGTATTGCTCGGCGATACTTGGTGCATCAGCCGGAATCAAAAAGAGAAGGATGGAATTTCGCTCAATATGTCTCAAAAAACGAGTCCCTAGTCCTTTGCCTTCGGCAGCCCCTTCAATAATCCCTGGGATATCTGCCATGACAAAACTCCTGTCACCACGATAACTGACAACCCCCAAATTTGGTACGAGGGTGGTAAAGGGATAGTCACCGATTTCGGGTTTTGCTGCTGAAATAGAGGAGAGAAGTGTGGACTTACCGGCATTTGGGAATCCGACCAAACCAACATCAGCAAGAAGCTTTAACTCTAAAATAATCCACTCTTCCAGTCCTGGTTCGCCTGGCTGAGCATAATGAGGCGCTTGGTTGGTGGATGTTTTGAAGTGGTCATTTCCTAAGCCTCCACGTCCTCCGCGGGTCAATATGACTTCTTGTCCATCCTCTGTGATTTCGGCTCGAAGCTCCATAGTTTCGGCATCTCGGGCAATAGTCCCCAAAGGAACATCTAAAATCACATCTTTCCCATCAGAGCCAGTACGCCTCCCCCCTTCGCCGCCTTTTCCAGATTCCGCAATGACGTGCTTTTTATACTTTAAATGGAGCAGCGTCCAATGCTGAGAATTTCCCCTAAGTATGATATGACCTCCTCGACCACCATCTCCCCCATCAGGTCCTCCTTTGGGCACATGCTTTTCTCTGCGAAAATGTGCCGCTCCTGCGCCCCCCGAACCGGATCGAGAGCAAAATTTTACGTAATCAATGAAATTTGAGTCTGCCATAGCCAAAAGAAAAAGGCCAAGCAATAAGCTCAGCCTAATGGAATTACAAAATTAACAAAAACTTGTGGATCAATAAGATTCGATCACTGACTTGATAGAATTGAAAATTTCATCGATTTCACCCACCCCATTGATTTTCTGATATTTACCTTGTTTCTGATAAAAATCAGCCACTGGCAAAGTCTCATCAAGATATACCTTAATTCGGGTAGTGATTTTGGCGTCATCTTGATCATCTACTCGATTCGAGGTTTTGCCACGTTCTTTGATCCGAGCTCTCAAAATTTCCTGATCCACATCAAGGGCTATCATTCCAGAGATCTCGAGATCGTGCTTTTCCAGCATTTGGTCAAGCGCTTCAGCCTGGGCTGTGGTTCTTGGAAAACCGTCAAAAATAAATCCCTTGGTGTTTTTTGAGTCACTTATTTTTTGTTCCACCATCTTAATCACTACTTCGTCAGGGACTAGGCGGCCTTCATTCATGTATTTTTTCGCGAGTTGACCTAGTTCGGTTCCCTCTCCAAGATGTTTTCGAAAAAGATCTCCAGTAGAGAGGTGAGTCAATCCAAAATGGTTGATAAGCTTTTCGCTCTGCGTCCCCTTTCCCGCACCGGGAGGGCCAAATAATACAATGTTTAACATTCCTGTCTTGTTCAGTAAGTAGTATCGAGTTGATAGATGTCCGGAAGATTTCGCCCCAATTCGTCGAAATCCAACCCATAACCGACGACAAATTTATTGGGAATTTCAAAACCCACATAATTTAAATGATAATTATACTCAAAAGCTTGTGGCTTAAATAGCAATGTGGCTATACCAATGGAGGCAGGTTTGGCCTTGAAGAGGTAATCTTTCAGTTCAAACAATGTTTTTCCAGTATCCACAATATCTTCTACCAAAAGCAGATGTTTATCCTTTAAATCCAAATTAAGTAGGGATTCGATCTGAACGGTGCCAGATGACTTCATCCCTTGGTAAGAGGAAGCTTTCATAGAAGCAATAGAAAGAGGTAATTCAATTTTTCTGCATAAGTCAGAAAGAAAAATTACAGCTCCATTCATTATTCCGATTAAAATTAAATTTTTCCCACGATAATCCTTTGAAATAGCTTGAGCCAACTGGTTAACTCGCTCCAGTATTTCTTTTTCTTTTATATATAAGTTGAATTTCTTTTCGTGAAGATGTATAGAGCCCATTCAGGTTAAATTCTAGGTAGTAAATATTGATAGAGTCGGATCATCGAATCGAGATCCTTCAAAGAAACCTTTTCATTGGGAGAGTGGACATTATCCTCGGGTGCTCCGATGAAGCACCAGTCTATAGCGTAAGGAGAGAACTGGATTTCTCTGCCGTCACTTCCACCAGATCCTTCCACTTCCAATTGAAAAGGAATGCCGCTCTGCTCCGCTAAATTAATAATCTTGTTAATGAAAATTTTTCTGGGAATAAATTTGTCTCGAATGGAAATAGTAACTCCTTTATGGTGTTCCACCCCTTCGGTGACCCAAGTGATATCTGAAATCAAAGCGTTTTTGATAGATGCAGTTTCTTGAATGAATTTCAACAAAAAAGGCATACTTCCACCTCCGTGCTCCTCATAGGTAGAGAAAACTACCCAACCGTCCTCGATAGATTCACATAATTCTAAGGCATTATATACTCCCAGCCGGTTATCTAAATAAGCTGCTTGGATAAATTCTTCATCAATTCTTATGTCCTGTGCATAAGAAAGAGTAGTGCCACGGTCAATTTTACGCTGAAAATCGTGGCTCAACACCCCGTCATTGTCAATAAGTCTACAAGAAATTTGACCTAAGGAATCTTCTCCTGCCAACACTGTACCTGAATCACAATCTGGTCCTCCAACTGCCACTAGCTCGTTCGTGTAGCGCGCCATAAAACCAATTGTGTCAATATGAGCAAATACGGCAGTCCGGGGTTTTCCGAATTTTAACAAAATACAATCGTGAAATTCTTCCCCGGAATAAATTTCTGGCAAAACATTCCAAGACTTCTTTCGTTTAGCGATGTATTCTAGTAGCAATTGTTTGGTTTCCCATTCATAACCAGACACACCCTTAGAGTTTAATAATTCAAATAATATTTTCATTTTGGCACAAAATGTGTTATTATTTTGGACAGAAATAGAAAAAAATGAATAAAAATTTTGTCTCAAGAATAGACAATTAAATTATTCATCTAGATTTGCATTAAGTTAAAAGTTTATAAATTTGTACTCACATCAATCAACGCTTAAAATTTGAACAAAAATTTTTTGTTATGAAAAAACTAATACTCTCAACAATCATGGCAGCTGCCATTTCATTTGGAGCGAATGCCCAAAAAGAATTTGACAGATGGTCATTAGAGCTAAATGGCGGTTTTAATAAGCCAATGGCACCTCTTACACCTGGATTCCTTTCCCCAACTTTAAATTTGGGACACGTTGACTTCGGTGTCAGATACATGTTCAACGAAAAATTTGGAGCCAAGCTTGATTATGGCTTCGGTTCGTTCAAAGAAGCTGGAGGAGACTCTCAGAGCCCTTCTTTCGACACTAAGTACACTCGTTTTAATTTACAAGGTGTAATTAACTTGGGTCGAGTTCTTAATTTCGAATCTTTTTCAAGATCATTTGGAATGCTTTTCCACGCAGGTGGCGGTATTGGAACAGTGAATCCTGAAGAAAATCTTTACAATGACTTTACTGATGATGTTTACCAAATCATGTTTGGTATCACTCCGCAAATTAAGCTTAGCAAAAACATTGCGTTAGTGGGTGACATCTCAACTATCTTGAATGGTCGTCAGACTGTATCATTTGATGGAGCATCTGTAATTCGTCCTTCACAAGACAATGGTTTCTTCGGAGCCAATGGTACTTGGTGGACTGGGACTCTCGGACTTAACTTCTACCTAGGAGGAGCAGAGGAGCACGCAGATTGGTTCATTGCTGCTGATAAGTATGTAACCAAAGATGAGCTAGCTTCTCAAATCAATAACATTAAGGATATGCTTAATGACTCCGACGGAGACGGTGTACCGGATTATTTGGATCAAGAACCTAATACCCCAGCTGGTGCAAGAGTAGATTCTCATGGTGTTACGATGGACTCTGATGGTGATGGTATTCCTGATCACTTGGATAAGTGTCCATTCCTTCCTGGCCCAGCATCTCTTGAAGGATGTCCTTCTGAGAAAGTTGTAGAAGTTGTTGATTACATCAAGAAAGCAATCGCAGACGGTTACGTAAGTGTATATTATGCATTCGACAGCGACAAGCCACTAGGTTACTCAGTTTCTGCAGCACAGTATGTAGGTAACTTCTTGAAAAACAATCCAGGTATCAATGTAGAGGTTCAAGGTTTCGCTGACGAAATCGGACCGGAAGATTATAACATGAAGTTGTCTGAAAGAAGAGCGAAAGCAGCATATGACCTTCTAGTAGCTTCAGGTGTTGATGCTTCAAGATTATCTTACAAAGGATATGGCGAAGATACTTCAGTAGACAAAGAGTCTGCAGATGCTAGACAACTAGCTAGAAGAGCAAGCTTCATCGTGAAAGATTAATTTCACAACAATAATTAATAAAGGCCTAGATTTATCTGGGCCTTTTTTTTTGTCTTATTTTGTGTACTGGCCTGAGATTTGATCATATTTGCACGCTAAATCACCCTTTTGGAAAATGAAAAAACACCTTTTATCCTTAATCGCATTTTATGCGATTACATGCGTCAATGCGCAAGAGTCATTTAATAAGTGGTCTATTGATATAAGCACCGGCTTTAACAAACCAATGGGCCCGCTCACACCAGGCTATCTTTCTCCCATGCTAAACATTGGTCACGTAGATTTAGGTCTACGCTACATGATTAATGAAAATTTCGGCTTTAAAGCCGATGGTGGCTTCGGATCTTTCTCAGAAGCGAAAGGCGTAAGTCCAGTCTTTACCACTACTTATTCGAGGTTTAATCTTCAAGGTGTTCTAAACCTAGGTCATGTCCTTAGTTTTAATTCATTTTCCCAGAGACTTGGCCTTTTGGGACATATGGGAGGAGGATTTGGAATGATGAGTTTCGACGAAACTATTCTAAGACAGGGCAAAGATTACCACTATAATATTATTACAGGAGCTACAGCTTTATTTAAATTATCAGAAAGGATCGCACTGACAGGTGATGTTTCGGTAATTGTAAACGGAAGGCAGACTTATACTTTTGACGGAAACGAGTATAATGCTCCTACTCAGCCAGTCGACCCCACACAAAATCCTTTTGTACACGCTACTGGGACTTGGTGGACAGGGACTCTAGGACTTGCCATTTATCTTGGCAAATCAGAAAAACATGCTGACTGGTACATTCCAGAAGACCAATATGCAACTAAGGAAGAATTGGCTTCTCAAATTATGAGCATTAAGGATATGCTTAAGGATAGTGATGGAGATGGAGTACCTGATTATCTCGATCAAGAATCTAATACGCCAGCAGGAGCACGTGTCAATTCTCATGGTGTCACAATGGATTCAGATGGCGATGGCATCGTAGATCACTTAGATAAATGTCCATTTTTACCAGGTCCTTCTGCCAATAATGGCTGTCCAATTGAGGAAATCCAAAACCCAGAAGACTACCTTCGTAAAACTATTAATGACGGGTACACCAATGTGTATTTTGCATTTGATAGTGCCGAACCACAACAGTACTCTCTACAAGCCGGACATTACGTAAGTAACTTCCTGAAGAAAAATCCTGATATCAAAGTCGAAATTCAAGGATTTGCAGATGAAATCGGGCCAGAGGATTATAATATCAAGCTTTCAGAGCGAAGAGCTAAGGCCGTTTATGATTTGTTGATTTCTTCGGGAGTATCTGCAAACCAACTAAGCTATAAAGGCTATGGAGAAGACACAAGCGTGGACAAAAACTCTGAAGATGCTAGGCAAATGGCGAGACGAACAAGTTTCAAAATTCAATAAATCCGATACCCAGCTTTCATATAGCTGGGTATAGTTTTAAATTCCCACAATGTTCATACTGAATAAGGAAAATTCTATCGCAAACAACTTCATTGCCGAACTTAGGGATGAAGTCGTTCAAAGAAATCCTGCCCTTTTTCGAAATAACCTGTTTCAAATTGGGAGTATGATGGCTTATGAAATTTCGAAAACTCTATCATATACCCCTAAAGAAATACGTACTCCGCTTGCAAAAACTACCATCCCTATTTGCTCATCCAAAATTGTACTGGTAACTATTTTGCGGGCTGGCTTACCATTTTATGATGGATTTTTGCGGCTTTTCCCAGACGCAGAGTCAGCATTTATCGGAGCTAGCAGAGTTGAAAAAGAAGGAGAAGACTTAGATGTGGATATGGGATATCTCGCCTCACCAAGTTTAGAGGACAAAGAAGTGATCATTTGTGATCCGATGCTAGCCACAGGCAAATCATTACTTAAAGCCATTGATGGGTTGACTAAATTCGGAAAACCAAAAACCATCCATTTTGCTTCTATTTTTGCTGCTCCTGAGGGAATCGAAATAATTGAAAAAAATCTTCAACAACCACATAAATTTTGGGTTGGTAGCTTAGAGACCGGCCTAAATGATAAATTTTATATTATTCCAGGATTGGGTGATGCCGGGGATCTGGCCTTTGGTCCCAAAATATAAATTCTATGCTTCCTTATTTTCTGCTATTTCTAGGCTTGGCCATTTTGCTCTATGGTGGAAAAATCCTTGTGGACGGTGCCACTGGCATAGCCCTAAAACTTGGAATGTCCTCCGGATTGATTGGAATTACCATTGTAGCTTTCGGTACATCCGCGCCTGAGCTTCTGGTAAGTGTCAATGCAGCACTAAAGGGAAATAGTGATATTTCCATTGGGAATGTCGTAGGTTCGAACATTGCCAATATTGGACTCGTACTGGGAATCAGTGGTCTTTTCTATCCCATTCTTATCAAAAGATCAGTCCTGCGATTTGATTATGTAGCGACTTTATTGGTCACTCTTTTATTTTATGGCCTCAGCTATAATGGGAGAATATCCCTCTGGGAGGGAATAATCCTTTTTTCGGGCTTTGTTCTTTTGAACTGGTATCTCTTTAAGTCCTCAACCTATGGCGGAATGGACGAATCAAGTGTCGAAGAAATTGAAGGGGTAAAAGACCATAATTGGATAATCACCATAACTCTTTTACTTGGAGGAATTGTTGGGCTTTATATAGGTTCTGAATTGCTTGTCAACAATGCCATTTTGATTTCCCGAAAATTTGGGGTTTCTGAGCGGGTCATTGGAATCACCATCATTGCAATAGGCACTAGTCTACCAGAACTCATCACCTCCATTATTGCGGCTCTTGCCAAAAAAACCGATATGGCAATTGGGAATATTCTGGGAAGCAACATGATGAACATCCTTTCAATTATTGGGATTACAGCAATCATCAACCCCATCGATGTGTCACCCGAATTCATCCGCGAAGACTACCTTTGGATGATCGGGTTCGTAGTCATCTTACTTCCATTGATGCTAATCAAAAGGAAAATTTCAAGAATTGAGGGATTGGTCCTTCTGATTGGCTATACGGCCTATATGATTTACTTACTATGAGTGAGTCCCTACTTACCCTCATAGGAATCTACTTCCTATGCTGGTTTAAATTCATTTCTGGTCCCATATTAGGCTCCCTCGCTGGCTATGGTGTTTGGAAATGTATCTTGGTCACCGTTGCGGGGATGATGAGTAGTACCATTCTGTTTACATTCATTGGAGAATACTTCAAGAAACTTCTTGCACTAAAGTTTCCCAAACCGAAATTCACCAAGCGAAATAGAAATATTGTTAAGATTTGGACCAAATACGGCCATGTCGGTATTGCATTCCTTACTCCTCTGATCCTTACCCCAATAGGAGGAACTCTTATTCTAGTCTCCTTTGGTACGAAAAGAGCAAAAATTTATTTCCACATGCTGTGGAGCAGCATTCTTTGGGCTACCTTTTTCTCCTTTACTATAGAAAGTATTCTTCAAATACCTTTTTTGGCAAATCTATTCCTCTAATTCATCAGGGAGTATTTCAATATCCTGAATGAGTACACGTTTTGAAATCTCCTGGCCAGTCAACGTAGCGGCCAAACCTCCCATGGCCGTCTCTTTATACCTACTCTCCATAGAGGCCCCTATTTCACCCATGGCTTCTACACATTCGTCAACAGGTATTACCGCACTGACATTCGCTAGAGCAATCTGGGCAGAACTAAATGAAATCGCTGCTGCGCTGGCATTTCTCACTACACAGGGAACTTCGACCAAACCTGCTACTGGATCACAAACTAGGCCCAACATGCATTGAATAGTAATGGCTACCGAATTAAAAATCTGATTGGTATCGCCTCCAAGGCAATAAACAATAGCTCCGGCGGCCATCGCGGCAGCTGAACCTGTTTCGGCTTGACAACCTCCAACTGCACCTGCGAGGCTGGCTTTTTCCTCTATAATCAAGGCAATACCCGCTCCTACGAGTAGCCCCTCCACAATTTTTTCATCAGACAAGCCATGAATCTCCTGAAGTGTCACCAAAGTTCCTGGTAAAATACCAGATGCTCCAGCCGTGGGTGCTGCCACCACGCGTCCCATGCACGAATTCACTTCTTTAGCTGCTAGAGCTCTGGAAATCAGCTTTTGAAAATCAGAAGACAATACTGACAACGGGTGATTAAATACTTTTTTGGCCCCATTATTAATCATACCAGACCGTGAAGTCATATCCTCTTCAAGTCCAGTTTTCACTGCATCTTTCATGACCAGATAAGCTCGTAGAAGACCATCAAAAATCGCATCTCGACCGGCACCCTTCTGGTCCATCTCATATTCTATGACAGACTCGGTGATGGACATGTCATGCTCCTGCATATAGTCTTTCCAACCACGGAAACTCGTAAAAAGATAACTCATGATATTTGGGTTTTAGGGTAAAGCAACTTCTGAAAGTTAGAAATGGAAGGTTAGTGTTTGGGAAATTTGAGGATCCAAACTTAGTGCCACTGGGCAAGTCTTGGCCGCATTTTTCAATTTCTTTAGAAAGACCGAATCATTTGGCGCATTGTCCCAATGAAAGTCTATTATAATTTCTTTTATTTTTCTTGGGTCACTTTGCATCACCTTGGTCACTTCCCAAGTCATCCCCTCCAGATCGATATTCGAACGATTGGCAACAATTCCCATAATAGTCACCATACAGCTCGCTAAAGCACTAGAAACCAGATCAGTAGGGGAAAAAGCCTCCCCTTTTCCATTGTTGTCTTTTGGAGCGTCAGTCAGGATTTTCTCCCCGCTTCCAAGGTGCTCAGACTCAGTCCGCAATTTCCCTAAATATGAACTTTTTATAGTGGGCATAAACTCTTACTTTTAAAATTCAGTTAAATACTTGTGATCAAAAATAGTCCAATATTTCGTCCTTATCGAATGTCCCAACTGAAATATCTTCTCACCCTGATTTGCCTCTTGAGTTTTGCAGACGTATTCGCTCAGCGCGATGATGTGGGTAACTATGACTATGACCGTGAGGTTCTTTTTGGTGTCAATAAAAATACCAATGGTGGACTGATCGGTGGGTTTGTCGTAAAAGTCGGTACAAAAATTACCGATGACCAACTCAGCTTTTGGGCTGTGGAACTTTCAAATGTGAAAAACCCAAAAGAGGTTCGCTACAATACCGTTCTGGGAAATAGCTACATTTTTGGAAAATCTAATTATCTCTACTCCATACGTCCTCAATACGGACGTGAAAAAATTGTATTCAAAAAAGCCCCAAATCAAGGTGTACAAGTTTCAGTACTAGGCGCAATTGGTCCTACTTTCGGCCTTATTGCTCCTTACTATATTGAGTACGCCGTCAATAGACTCGAGACGGTAACTGAACAATACAACCCTGAAGTTCATCAAAGTAGGTTTAATATTTTGGGAACGGGAAGTCTATTCCAGGGACTTGGACAGTCTGAATTCGCCTTTGGCGCGAATGCAAAAGCCGCAGTTTCTTTCGAATTTGGAGTCTTCAAAAGCAATGTGACCGGATTGGAACTTGGCTACATGCTGGAGGGTTTTACCAAAGAGATTCCGCTGATCCCAACTACTGAAAATAGACAGATATTTCAATCGGTCTATTTTACATT
Source organism: Algoriphagus namhaensis (assembly GCF_042649705.1). Lineage (NCBI taxonomy): Bacteria > Pseudomonadati > Bacteroidota > Cytophagia > Cytophagales > Cyclobacteriaceae > Algoriphagus > Algoriphagus namhaensis. Next base: position 377,450 of record NZ_JBHRZS010000003.1, on the reverse strand, counting down.
TTTTTATGGATTCAGACAGTAATCCAAAAATTGGCTTTTGTTAAAACCAGCCTTACCTTTGACTAAAATTTGATTTGTGATGATAGAACTTCCGGTTATTTCCGAAGAATCAACCAGAAAAAAGAAGCCCGATTGGTTGCGAGTAAAACTTCCTGTCGGAAAAGAATATGCTAAAGTCAGACGACTAGTCGACGAGCATAAGCTTCATACCATCTGTGAGAGTGGCAACTGCCCTAATATGGGTGAGTGTTGGGGAGCAGGTACTGCCACCTTCATGATCCTAGGAAATGTATGTACTCGATCTTGCTCATTCTGTGCTGTGGCGACAGGTAGACCACCTGAGTATGACACAGACGAACCAAGACGCGTGGCTGAAGCCATCCGTCTTATGGGAGTTAAGCATGCTGTGATTACTTCCGTAAATCGGGATGAATTAAAAGATAGAGGTGCTGAGATTTGGTATCAAACCGTAGTTCAAACCAAAGAACAATCTCCCACCACTACCATCGAAACCTTGATCCCAGATGTGAAAGGAAACTGGGATGCGTTATATCGAATGATATCGGGGGGACAAGAGGTGGTGTCTCATAATATGGAAACCGTGGGAAGTCTTTACAGAAGAGTGAGGCCACAGGCCAAATACGATAGATCCTTAGAGCAAATCAAATTGACCAAAGAATTTGGCAAAAGAACCAAAACTGGCATTATGCTCGGTCTTGGGGAAACCAAAGAAGAAGTATACCAAGCTATGGACGATCTTGTGGCAAATGGCTGTGATATTTTGACCTTAGGGCAATACCTCCAACCCACTAAAATGCATATTGAAGTGGCAGAGTTTATTCATCCGGATCTTTTCGATCACTATCGTGAGGAGGGCTTGAAAAGAGGGTTGAAATATGTTGAGTCTGGGCCATTGGTACGATCATCTTATCATGCTGAGCGACACGTAAACGTTTAAGTCTAAAACCAACATAAAAAAAGAGTCCCGATTTTATCAATCGGGACTCTTTTTTGTTTCAAGTTTTCTTTTTAGGCCATTTCCTCTTCGGCATATTCCTCAACTGGAATACAGCTACACATCAAGTTTCTGTCACCGAATGCAGAATCAATTCGACGAACCGTAGGCCAAAACTTATTTTCTTTAACATGATCAATAGGGAACACAGCCTTCTCTCTTGAATAAGGCAAATCCCACTCCCCTTGCAATACCATAGCGGCAGTGTGAGGAGCGTTTTTCAACACGTTATTATCTCGATCAGCCTTACCATCTTGGATCTCTTGAATTTCCTCTCGGATAGCAATCAGTGCATCACAGAATCGATCCAATTCCGCTATCGTTTCTGACTCAGTTGGCTCGATCATCAAAGTACCAGCTACTGGGAAAGATACCGTTGGAGCGTGGAACCCATAATCCATCAATCGCTTGGCGATATCTTCCACTTCCACACCTACTTCTTTGAAGTTTCTGCAATCAACAATCATCTCGTGAGCAGCTCTTCCTTTGGATCCAGTATAAAGGATAGGGAAGTGATCACGGAGTCTTTCCTTGATATAGTTCGCATTCAAAATTGCAAGTTTGGTTGCATTTGTCAGTCCTTCAGCGCCCATTAAAGCAATGTAAGCGTAGGAAATTGGCAAAATACTCGCACTACCATAAGGCGCCGCAGAGATAGATGAAACCGCTTTTTCACCACCAGTTTGAATCAATGGATTTCCTGGAAGGAAAGGAGCTAGATGGCTAGCCACACAAATTGGCCCCATACCAGGTCCGCCACCACCGTGAGGAATACAGAAGGTCTTGTGAAGATTCAAGTGACAAACGTCAGCTCCAATATTTCCTGGGCTAGTGAGTCCTACTTGCGCATTCATATTGGCACCATCCATATAGACTTGACCACCATATTGATGGATTGTCGCACAGATTTCCTTGATTGCCTCCTCAAATACACCATGAGTAGATGGGTATGTTACCATAAGTGCAGCAAGATCATTTGCATGAGCAGCAGCCTTTTCTTTGAGATCAGCTAGGTCGATATTTCCTTTTTCATCACATTTCACCAATACCACTTTCATCCCTGCCATTACTGCAGAAGCTGGGTTGGTACCATGTGCGGAAGTCGGGATCAAGGCAATATTTCTATGTCCTTCTCCACGATCGATATGGTACTGACGGATAACCATTAGACCAGCGAACTCTCCTTGAGCTCCCGAATTAGGCTGAAGAGACGTAGCAGCAAATCCAGTAATCTCATTGAGCCAATGTGTCAAATTTTCAAATAGCTCAACGTAACCAAGGGTTTGATTTACTGGCGCAAAAGGATGCATTTGACCAAATTCCGGCCATGTCACTGGAATCATCTCCGCAGTGGCATTCAACTTCATGGTGCATGAGCCCAAAGAAATCATTGAATGCACCAAAGAAAGATCCTTGCTTTCCAATCGCTTGATATATCGAAGCATCTCGTGCTCACTGTGGTATTGATTGAATACCGGGTGAGTTAAATACTCTGAAGTTCGAATTAATTCAGTAGGAAGCTCAACCGAAAGATTTTCGGTTTGCTCGCTCAAGTTAGCGGAAGTCTTGCTAACTGCTGTTGCAAAAATATCAACCACAGCTTGTGCATCTGCTAATCTTTTTGCCTCATCAAATGCAATGAAAATCGCTCCATCAGCATATCTGAAATTCATTTCAGCCTTTAAAGCTACCGCTTCAATTTTTTTACTCACAGCATCATCAACATGGACCTTGATCGTGTCGAAGAAGTTTTTCGTTTCGATGTTGAATCCTAGTTCTTCTATGCCGGCAGCAGCCAATTTGGCTAATCCATGGGTGCGAAGTGCAATATTTTTCAATCCCTTTGGACCGTGATATACTGAGTAGAAACTAGACATCACCGCTAGGAGAACTTGCGCAGTACAAATATTCGAGGTTGCTTTTTCTCTTTTGATATGCTGCTCTCTAGTCTGAAGAGCCATTCTGTAGGCTTTTTTTCCAGCCTTGTCCAGAGATACCCCGATAATTCGTCCTGGGATTTGTCTTTTATACTTATCTAATGTGGCGAAAAAGCCTGCATGAGGTCCACCATAGCCCATCGGCACGCCAAATCTTTGTGCAGAACCTACTACTACGTCTGCTCCCATTTCTCCCGGAGGTGTTAGAATAGTTAGCGCAAGAAGATCAGTCGCGAAAGCAGTAGCAACATTATTCTCTTTTGCAGCTGCCACGATTGCAGCATAATCCTTCACTTCACCATCCACATTAGGATATTGGAATAGTACCCCAAAAATCTCAGGATCAGTCACATCAAGCGAATCGATACTTCCGTATACAAGTTCAATCTCAAGCGGCTCAGCTCTGGTTTCGAGTAGAGCTTTGGTCTGAGGAAATATTTTCTCATCCACAAAGAACTTAGACGCTGTCTTCTTTTCTCTTGGTTTTACCGCAAAAAGCATGGTCATGGCCTCAGCAGCAGCTGTAGACTCATCCAGGAGCGATGCGTTTGCTATTTCCATTCCGGTGAGTTCCATCACCACAGTCTGGAAATTGATCAAAGCCTCCAATCTACCTTGAGCAATTTCTGCCTGATAGGGAGTATATGCGGTATACCATCCTGGATTTTCAAGTACATTTCTCAAAACCACTCCCGGCACTTGAGTATCGTAATACCCCATCCCGATGAAGGATTTGAATACTTTATTTTTTTGCGCAAGCTTCTTAAAGCTGATCAGGAAGTCTGATTCCGTCTGTGCTTGAGGAAGATCCATCGGCTTGGTGAGCCGGATGCTTTCTGGGACGGTTTGATTGATTAATTCCTCGATTGATGAGGCACCGATTTTTTCCAACATCACTGCGATTTCCGCTTCTGTCGGGCCATTGTGTCTGCTCTCAAATTGAAGAGCGCTTGAAAGATTGATCTGCATAAGAAACTTGAGGAAAGTTATTTATTGTTTTGGGTAAATCCGTTTGATTTTCAAGGTGCAAAGTTATGATTTCTAGGATTATTTTAAATCCATAATTCCGAGAAATTACCCTTCCAACACGCAATTCTGATAAACGGTTTACCCGAGTGTCCATTTTTTATCTAGTTTAGCGTCAGAAAAATTGAAACTATGAAAAAAGGACTGTTATTAACTGGTTTTGCCCTACTCGGGTTATCCGCACAGTTATGGGCTCAAAACCCCACTCAAGTGAAATACGGTAGCACCATTACTGCTCAAGATCTTGAAAAGCATTTGACTATCATCGCATCTGATGAGATGCAAGGTAGAGACACCGGCTCTGAGGGACAGCGCATGGCAGCTGAATACATTATCGATTTCTATAAAAATATCGGATTAGCCGGCCCTGTGGATGGTAGCTATTTGCAAACTTTTGAATTAGTCAGTGTTTCTCATGAAGTTCCAACCCTTCAAATTGGAAAGCAGAAGCTCGTGCAAAACGTGGACTTTGTTTTCCAAGGTGATGCTGATATGGCCAAAAAGATGAAAACTGAGTTAGTTTTCTTGGGTCTTGCTTCTGATGAAAACCTAGCCAAGATCGATGTAGAAGGCAAATTAGTGGGCTTATGGGCTGTTGGTGAGAGAACTCAAGGTCTTGTGGACAAGGTGATGGATGCTGGAGCAGCTGGTATTGTCATCGTGACAATGGAAGGTCAAGCCAACTTTGACCGATTGGCAGCAAGATATCAAAGACTATCTGGCAGAGGGCGTCCTGGTTTTGAAAAAGAAACTCAGCAAAGGCCGATTTTCACTGTCAGCTCAGACAAAATGAGTGAGCTTTTCGGAGTGCCAGTTCCTGATCTGAAAGAAGCTGCTAAGAGTAACCCAGAAAGCATTTCCTCTCAAAAAGTGACATTTCAAGTAATTAAGAACAACGAAAGATTAGAGACTTCCAATATTCTAGCATTCCTCGAGGGTACGGATAAAAAAGAAGAAGTGCTAGTCATTTCTTCACACTATGACCACGTAGGTGTGGGTAGTGAAGGCCAAATTTTCAATGGCGCAGATGATGATGGGTCAGGCACTGTTTCTGTCATGGAGATTGCCGAGGCGTTTGCCACTGCGGCCAAGGACGGGTTCAAGCCACGTCGATCTATCCTATTCATTAATGTGACTGGAGAAGAGAAAGGTCTTTTAGGATCTCAGTATTATGCTGAAAATCCAATCTTCCCAATTGAGAATACGGTAAACAATATCAATATCGATATGGTGGGGCGTATCGACTACGAATATCAAGAAGCCGAAAACAAAGACTATGTGTACGTGATCGGTTCGGAGATGCTTTCTTCACAATTGAAGAAAATCAATGAATACAATAACATCACCTATACCAACCTAATTCTGGACTACAGATACGATGCAGAGGACGATCCTAATCGATTCTACTATCGCTCGGATCATTACAATTTTGCAAAATTTGGAATTCCTGTGATCTTCTTCTTTAATGGAGTTCACGATGATTACCATCAAGCCACGGATACAGTAGAAAAAATTGAGTTTCCGCTGATGACCAAGCGAGCTCAGCTGATCTTCCATACGGCTTGGGATCTCGCAAACAGAGACAAGCGAACCCCAGTGGATGGCACCAATACCAGAACAGACCGCTAACCAAAAAGCTCCGATCACTCGGAGCTTTTTTTATTTGCCAACGCGGATAGAATTATAATCGCGGTCCTGAAAAAGTAAATCCATTCCTTGAAGTTTGGAATACATTTGTATCTGATCGGGAATTATACCCGAACAAAAAACCGACAATAGCTCACTCCAAATCCCTGCCTTTCTTGTCATTGAAAAATCAAATCCATCCTTCAGGAGGAAAACATTGGAATTTGGATAAAACTCGCCGATTACGTCAAAAGACTTAGGGTCAAGCAGTAAGTTATATGCTCCTCCAATTAGTATCATTTTCGAAAAATAACTTTTCCCTAAATCGTAATTTGTCCCTGTGTAGTTTTCGAAGGTTTGTCCGAAAGATTTATCTCTAATTTCTTTTGAAAGCAGTCGCAGGAAATGGCCTATAGGCCCTAAATCGTAGATTCCTATATCCATATAATGCTCAAATGACCTTACAACAAGACTTGGGGTTATTTTTACTTTTGGCTTTTTTCTAAACGCTTCTTCATAGATTCCTATTCTATTTTCAACCACACTATCCCGCGTTGGCTTATCCATAAAAAAATAGGGGTCCGAAGATTGTACAGAAAAGTGAACAATCTCCTCTGTAGAATGAGTTTCTGAAAGCCGATTAAACCCTTCTAATAGATCCCAAAAGCTCAGATTCTTTGGAACATCAAAGAGCAAAGGGTTTAAGCTCACAGCTTTTTCAACCTTATTCGGATATTCGTGAAGATAGTAATGAACCAATCCAGCACCGCTTCCAAATCCCAATAAAATACTTGGCTGTTCTCCTAAAATATCCTTTCGAATCCATTCTATATCTTCAATGACTTGATTACGACTTAGCCATCTATATTTATCCGTCCACGTGATAGTAGGGTTATCATCAAAAAAGTTGGTCAGATCTGATGAAAAATATCTGCCCCTAATTCGGATTATATTAAAGCCAGGTATCTGTACTTCCGTCAAGTCGCCAACTCCCAAATATTCATCAAGGGGGTCAGCATGTATCAAAATGGTTTTTCTATGAGAGTCAAAAGGCTCATTTAAAACATACTCAATTGAAATTTTTCTAGAATTCGAGTCAAAATGATCCAAAGGAACTTCGATCCAACTGGATTGGATAAAAAGGGTGACAAAAAGAAAACCCAAGCTGGTCATACTTAATCTACATTGAACTTGAATATATCAAACACTAAAAAATCCTCAGAAGTTGTTTCATTCATGGGATGGGCGACATTCATGTAAAAGCCATTTTCATTCACAAACCAATTATTGATTTGGTATGTATAGTTAGGTAAAGAAAACTCCTGGAGTAGATTTAAGTCGGAGTCGAATACAGAAATGGAAGAGGATTTTTCGGTAAAACCATTTTCATCAAGGTTCGGGTCTGGCGCCCCCCACATAAACCTGTAAATCTTATCTTTCCAAGGATCTGGTACAGGACTGAGAAAATGTGGGTTATCGATAGCATGGCGATCAAAGACTTCTGGGTCTTCCAGCGTAAGGACTTCATTAATCATTTTATCTTCATGAACCTTACCTTGGGCGATCTTGCCACTTATTGGCGAAAAAGCAAATACGGGCGATTCATACTGGAAGTTATAAATCATCCTTTCGTTCAAAAATCCTGTAAACCCCAAATAAGTGATAAACCCGACATGTCCATTCACATTTTTAAAATGTTCGGTGTGTTTGATTGGCAATGTTTTTACAGTTTCGTTTTCTAATGATAATGAAGTGACCAAAGAGTGCTGACTTTTTTCCTCAATGTCATCTGTTGGGTTTAACATAAAAAAGAAAACCTCCTTAGACTCCTCGCGGTAATTTAATTTGAAGTAAAAATTACACACTGGCTCACCTAAATTTAGATTCCCATAAATTTTATAAAGATCAAAAGTCTCAACTTTTTCACCTAGAAGGGAGAGAATGTGAAGCTTCCCACGCTCATATAAAAAAATAGAGTCAGCGGCATGTCTATATATAGACTCTATCCTTCCCAGTCCATATGGACCTTCCTTTTCCAAAGGCACCGAACTTATCACTTTCTGGTCATCTAAGTCAAAAAAATCAAGATGATGCATCCGATCATTGTATGCCACTAGTTTATTCCCCTTTTCAAAATAAGAACTCCATACTTGGTAAGAATTAAGCTGCTCAGGCCCTAGAGGTATAGAAATCCGCGTTTTATTCACCTCAAGACTTTTTATATCTTCTGAGGATTCGCAACTGATTAAAAAAAGTAAAATTACTACGAAGGGGACTATTTTTTTCATTTCAAAAAAGCTCCTTAAACGGCAACAATTTACCGATATTCATGGGGCCTAAAAGCTTAACTTACTTTAAGTTTTGTTAAATCCATTAAATGGAATAAACGTTATTTGCCTTTATTCTTCTGGTTTTTCGTTTTCAGCTGATTCCGATTCTTTTTGGCCTTGGAGTTCTTATTGCCACGCTTCTTTTCTTCCTTCGCCTTTTCGGTAAACTTATTTGGTTGTTTTCTGGCTTTCTTTTCGTGAAAAGCACCTTTGTAATCGGGATTGTCGCGTTGGATAAGTCGATCGATCTCTCGGGCATATGCCTGCTTTTCAGCAAATGGCGTTTCACTTATTACCACATCCTTCGGGATGTTCTTTTCTTCCACCTCCATACGGATCATCTCCTCGATACGCTCGAAGTGATAAACTTCCGCAGGATTGATAAAGGTGATCGCCTTTCCTTGATTTTCTGCACGCCCCGTTCGACCTATTCGATGGACATAGTCCTCATAGATGAGTGGAACATCAAAATTGATCACGTGAGAAACCATAGACACGTCTAGACCACGGGATGCCACATCCGTCGCCACAAGGACTCGCACCTCTCCAGCCTTAAAATCATCAATGGAATTTATTCGGGTATTTTGCCCCTTATTCGCATGAATGACTCGAGATTCTCCCTCTACCCTATTTTTGACATAAGCATAGACTTCCTCGGCATTTTTTCTAGATCTTGTAAATATGATCGCACGGGTAATTTCCTCCTCAGCCATCAAATGTGAAAGCAAGCTGATTTTGGTCTTCATATTTGGTACGCAATACTTCACCTGGGCTATGGTCTCTGCCGTCGTAGCCGAAGGAGTGACTTCCACCCGTTCAGGAAATTCTAGAAACTCCGCGGCCAAATGATCCACTCGTGAACTGAAAGTAGCCGAGAAAAGTAGGTTCTGACGTTTGACCGGAATGATTTCGAGGATATTTCGGATTTGTGGCATAAAACCCATGTCCATCATTTTATCCGCTTCATCCAAAATCATGGTTTTGATTTCCTTGGTGAAAATTTTTCCTTTTCTATACAGATCAAGAAATCTCCCTGTGGTCGAAATCAGAATATCCACCCCAGCTTCGATCTGCTCAATTTGTGTTTTGGGTCCCAGACCTCCATACAAACTCACGATTCGCAAATCGGTATAGGCCGCCATCTGGTGTGCCACTTCTTCGATCTGCATCACAAGTTCTCGGGTCGGGGCTAGCACCAAAGCCTTAGGATGCATCCCTTGGGCATACTTCACCTTCATCAAAAGGGGTAAAATATAGGCTGCCGTCTTACCTGTACCTGTCTGAGCAATCCCCAGCACATCATGCCCAGCAAGGGCAAGCGGGATGGCCAATTCCTGAATAGGCGTTGGCTCCGTGTATCCGGCCTCGCTCACAGCATTGAGTAGCTGACGGTTTAATTTAAAAGCCTCGAAGCCTGCTGATTCATTGCTCATGATTGATTAATTTGGGACAGATTTTAAACTCGAAATGAAAGTAACCATGAAAAGTATTCTGATCACAGGCGCAAATATAGTCAATGACGGGCGGATAAGTCAGGAGGATGTTTTGGTCAAGAATGGCCGGATCGAAAAAATCGGAGCAAATCTCGGTGGTGAATCGGCCGATATACACATTGATGCGAAAGGCAAATATCTTTTCCCAGGAGTGATTGATGACCAAGTGCATTTTAGAGAACCCGGTCTCACCCATAAGGGCGAAATCTACACAGAGGCCAAATCGGGCATAGCCGGTGGCACCACCACATACATGGAAATGCCAAATACTGTTCCCCAGGCGGTGACGGTCGATTTATTGGAGGAGAAATATGCTCGCGCAAAGGAAGTTTCCCTGGCCAATTACTCTTTTTTCATGGGCGCCACTAATGACAATTTGGATGAAATACTAAAAGTAGATTTTGGAAAAGTCTGCGGGCTAAAAATATTTCAAGGCTCCTCCACCGGAAATATGGTGGTGGACAATATCGAGTCTTTGGAAGGAATCTTTCGGGAATGCAAGGCCCTGATCGCAATCCATAGCGAAAATGATCACATTATTGCATCAAATCTTGCCGAATTCAAGGCAATCTACGGAGATGATATCCCGGTGAAATATCATCCTAAAATCAGATCTGAAGAAGCTTGCTATGACGCTTCAAGTAGAGCAGTAGCCATGGCAAAAAAACATGGAACTAGACTGCATATCCTCCATATCAGCACTGCCAAGGAATTGGAGCTTTTCGACAACAGCATTCCACTGGAAGAGAAAAAAATCACAGCTGAAGCCTGTATCCATCACATGTGGTTTTCTGAAGAAGATTACCTAACCAAAGGCAATTTGATCAAATGGAATCCTGCTGTAAAAAAAGCCACGGATAGAGACGCAATTTTCCAAGCAGTTCTTGACGATAAGATTGACGTGATAGCCACTGACCATGCACCTCACACACTTGAGGAAAAGGCTCAAGTCTACACAAAAGCACCCTCTGGTGGTCCACTGAATCAACACAGCCTAGTAGCTATGCTGGACTTTTACCATAAGGGAAAAATTAGCCTAGAGAGAATCGCCGAAAAAATGTCTCACAGCGTTGCGCGCTTATTCCGAATCGATGATCGAGGCTATATTCGGGAAGGGTATTTTGCAGATCTAGTGCTTGTCGACCTTAATTCACCTTGGACGGTGAGCAAAGAAAATATTTTGGCAAAATGCGGATGGTCTCCATTTGAGGGTCATGAATTCAAATCAAAGGTCACTCATACGATTGTTTCTGGTCACTTGGCCTATGCTGATGGGAAGTTTAACGAAGAAAAGAAAGGCGAACGAATTACTTTTTCAAGAAATTCTTAATCCACCGTTTGGAGTCAATATTCTTTCTGTTTACTTTTGCACTCCATTTGAGAGAATTTTATTTAATCAAATGATAAACGGTGATTGTAGCTCAGCTGGTTAGAGCGCCGGTTTGTGGCACCGGAGGTCGCCGGTTCGAACCCGGTCTTTCACCCAAAACCCCTCAAAATGAGGGGTTTTACCTTTTTATGAAACTCTTGTTGGCATGAGGTTTGTGAAATGGTAGCCAGACTAAACCAATGTATTATGTTCCTTTTGTTTAAACCCGCGCCGAAGTTCCCGAGGTTGGAACCAGTAAACATCCGGATGGTGAAGAGTTACCAAACTAAATTCGAGGAATCTTTCAGGAATTTTGAAGAAATCCAAAAAGAATTGATCCACAGTTAAGATTCACTAAGAAAAGGTTATGATATCATAACCTTTATTTTTTTGCCTTTTTATTATTGAATCCAATCCTCTATTTTTAGCTTCTATAAGAATTTTTCTTTATGAGCTTCATCCATTTTGACAAGACCCAATTAATCAATCTAAATTATTCTTTAGATCGAGAAATAATCCGAACCAACAGGTCAGGAACATATACCAGTACGACAATAATCGGCTGTAATACAAGAAAATACCATGGACTACTTGTGGTTCCGCAACCACAGCTTGATGCTCAAAACCACGTCATGTTGTCCACTGTCCATGAAACGGTCATCCAACACGGAGCTAGTTTCAATCTCGGAATCAACAAATATCCTGGAAACTATTCCCCGCGTGGTCATAAATATTTGAAGGATTTTGACTCTGAGCCCATTCCAAGGCTGACTTATCGAGTCGGTGGAGTTTTGCTTCAAAAAGAAATCATACTCGACACGAATAGAGACCGGGTGATGATCAAATACACCCTTCTAGATGCTCATTCTCCTACAAAAATCAGAATTGCACCGTTCTTAGCCTTTCGATCTTTTCATAGCCTTTCCAAGGCAAATGACAATGTAAATAAAGAGTATGAAGTGGTTCCGAATGGAGCGAAATTCCAGCTCTATGATGTATATGACCCGCTTTATCTACAGCTTTCGAAGAAAAATGAATTCGTCTCAAAGCCTGACTGGTACCATAATGTTGAATATATTCAGGAACGCGAGCGAGGATACGAATACCAAGAGGATCTTTTAGTTCCAGGATATTTCGAGTTCTCCATTAAAAAGGGAGAGTCTGTCATTTTTTCAGCAGGACTGACAGAAGCAGATCCAAAAACCAGACAAAGAGCCTTTGAAAAAGAAATAGCTCGCAGGACTCCAAGAAATAATTTTGAAAACTGTCTCAAAAACTCTGCTACTCAGTTTATCCGCGAAAGAGACGGAGGCACCCGGATCATTGCTGGATATCCTTGGTTTGGATGGTGGGGTAGAGACACCTTTGTCGCTGCACCTGGCCTGACCCTCGTCAATGGAGATAAAGAAACTTTTCTCAAAATCATGGATACCATGTCCAATGATTTGAAGGGAGCGATTTTTCCGAATGTAGGAAGTGGAGTGATGACCAATATGAATTCCATCGATGCCCCGCTTTGGTATTTTTGGAGTTTGCAGCAGTACATTATCTACACTGGAGATACCAAAACCGTCAAGGATAAATACCTGAGTAAAATGAAGGGAATTATTGACGGGTATAGAGAAGGAACCGACTTTAACATCCATGTACTTGACAATGGTCTAGTGTGGGGTGGACAGGAAGGCATAGCCCTCACTTGGATGGACGCTGTGACTCCTGATGGTCCCGTGACCCCAAGAATGGGATGTCCGGTAGAGATTCAAGCCCTTTGGTACAATGCCTTGTGCTTTTACCATGAATTGACGGGAGATGCGGAGATTGAAGCTTTGGCCGCTCAGGCCAAAGAAAGCTTCTTAGCTGAGTTTTGGTCAGAGAAAGAAGGCCTTTTGGCAGACTTAATCAACGGAACCGAAAAGGATTGGACCGTGAGACCAAATATGGTTTTTGCCACCTCACTACCCTACATCATGCTAGATGAAGGTCAATGCGACCAAGTATTAGAAGTGGTGAAATCAAAACTACTCACTACCAGAGGTCTTCGCTCACTTTCTCCTGATGATCATGGATACAAGGGATACTATTTTGGAGATCAGATCAGCCGTGATCAAGCCTATCACAATGGCACAGTTTGGGTTTGGCCTTTAGGCCATTTCGTAGAAGCCTACCTCAAACTTCATGGTAAATCCAGTTTGAATTTTATACAAAAAATCTTAGCCGGATTTGATGGTATCATGACTCAATATGGAATCGGCACCATTGCAGAGATATATGATGGAGATCCTCCACACAGACCCAAGGGTTCAATTTCCCAGGCATGGAGCGTTGCCGAATTATTGAGAATGATGGATTTGGTAAAGAAAGTGTAAATATACTTCTATGAGAGTGTTAATGTTTGGGTGGGAATTCCCTCCCCATATTTCCGGAGGATTAGGGACAGCCTGTTATGGGTTAGTCAAGGGACTTGCCCATCACAATCAGGAAATCATCTTTGTGGTTCCTAAGCTTTGGGGTGATGAGGAGCCACTGGCTGACTTTGTCAATGCCAGTGATGTGACCTTAGATTATCGGGAAAAGAAATTCAAATCCATCTGGAAAAATCTCACTTACCTAGAAGTAAGCAGCTTTTTGGTCCCTTATCTGGGTCCGGAAGAGTATCAAAAATTTACCGATTATGCCATCCATGATCGCACAGATGTTGACGAAAGTATTTTCACCTCGAAGTATGCTTTCAGCGGAAAGTACGGTAAAAACCTCATGGAAGAGGTCTCCCGATATGCGCTGACAGCTGCGCAAATTGCCAGAGATAGAGACGATTTTGACATTATTCATGCTCATGATTGGCTTTCTTTTCCAGCAGGCATTGCTGCCAAAGAAATCTCTGGCAAGCCTCTCGTTGCCCATGTGCACGCTACTGAATTTGATCGTTCGGGAGAAAGCGTAAACCCACCAGTATTTGAGATCGAGAAAGCAGGAATGGAAGCGGCGGATCATGTCCTTGCTGTAAGTCATTTGACCAAAAATACCATTGTGAAAAAATATGGGATACCTGCTGAAAAAGTAAGTGTCCTTCACAATGCTGTGCTTGACGCAAGCATCATCAAATCTAAGTACCAAAAGAAAGTCCCTGAAAAAATCGTGACCTTCCTCGGTAGAATTACTTTTCAAAAAGGCCCAGAATACTTTGTCGAAGCTGCAAAGAAAGTGATCGAAAGAGATCCCAACGTTCGCTTTGTAATGGCAGGATCTGGTGATCTGCTCAACCGGATGATTGATCGAGTAGCCGAATTGAATATTGCATCAAAGTTCCATTTTACGGGATTTTTAAAAGGAGATGACGTAGATCACATGTATGCCATCTCGGATGTCTATGTGATGCCATCTGTTTCTGAACCCTTTGGTATTTCTCCTCTCGAGGCAGTCCGACACAACACCCCTACCATCATCTCCAAGCAATCTGGTGTAGCCGAAGTGTTGGTAAATGCCATAAAAATTGATTTCTGGGACATTGATGCGATGGCAGATGCCATTTTTGCACTGCTCCATTACCGAAGTATCGCTGAGATGTTTAAGGAACTTGGCAGCCAAGAATTAAAAAGATTAAAATGGGAGCATGTAGCTGAAAAGCTCGTTGTTGCCTACGAAAAAACCTTATCAGAAAGATCATGAGAACCATCTGTTTTTACTTTCAGGTACACCAGCCGTACCGAATCAAGCCCTACCGATTTTTTGACATCGGAGATGATCATTACTACTGGGATGACTTCTTAAATCGAAGTGTGATTCGCCGGGTAGCCCAAAAATGCTACTTACCTATGAATGCACTTTTACTCGAACTGATCCATCGATATGACGGAAAGTTTAAAGTGACTTTTTCTATGTCCGGAACCTTTATGGATCAAATGGAGACCTTCGCTCCGGATGTGTTGGAAAGCTTCAGAAAGCTAGTAGCCACTGGACACGTGGAACTACTCAGCGAGACCAATGGTCACACTTTGTCCTCTCTGAAAAGCAAAGAAGCCTTCCAGAGAGGTGTAAATAGACACCAAGAAAAAATTAAAAAGCATTTTGACGGCTATGAGCCCAAAGTATTCAGAAATACTGAGCTTATCTATTCAGATGATATAGGTGAAGTGATCGCTGAGCTTGGATATGAAGGTGTGCTCACAGAAGGAGCAAAGCACGTCCTTGGATGGAAAAGCCCAAACTACGTCTACACTAATGCCCATAACCCCAAGCTAAAGGTCTTGCTCAAGAATTTCCAGCTCTCAGACGATATCGCCTTTAGATTTGGAAATAAAACCTGGGCAGATTATCCGTTGACTACTGATAAGTTCGTCAACTGGATCAATGCGATACCTAAGCAAGAGCAAGTACTCAATCTCTTTATGGATTATGAAACCTTTGGCGAACACCAGTGGGCAGAGACGGGTATTTTCGAATTTATGAGAAGTCTTCCTGAAGCAGTTTTATCCAGAACTAATTTTAGTTTCTCTACTCCAAGTGAAGTTTTTGCAGGTTCAAAGCCTGTTGATATGATCCATGTGCCTGTACCTATTTCTTGGGCTGATGAAGAGCGAGATTTGACCGCATGGCTTGGAAACGATCTTCAGGACGAAGCATTTGATCGTTTGTATGAGTTGGAAGCCTTGGTTCGTGATATTGACGATATGGACATACAGCGTGACTGGACTTATCTTCAGACTTCAGATCACTTTTACTACATGTGTACCAAGTTCTTTTCTGATGGAGATATCCACTCCTATTTCAGCCCATATGACTCACCTTACGATGCATTTATCAATTACATGAATGTGCTCAGTGATTTTATCCTAAGGGTGAAGGAGAAAGCCAAAGAAAAAGAAAAGGTTTAATTGCAAATCTCTGAATGCCCTCGACCAAAATCGAGGGCTTTTTTTGTGATCAGAAGAATTTTGGCAAGAAAAGCCACTAGGATAGCCTAATTTTTTCATAAGGCAAACGCCCTATATTCAGAGTGATCTTAAGGCATATTTTCTTCTTTAGAAGAATAATATATAACTGATTTTCAATGTCTTAAATCAATTTTCTATGAATTTTAAACCTCATTCTACCTAAAGGTAGATTTGCATAATATCCGCGAAGTGTGTGTAGATTTAGTCATTATTCATTCTAAACTTTTCAAAAAGTACTACACCTATGAAATCTTTATTCGCAACCCTATTCTTCTTCCTACTAGGAATTCTACAGCCTGCGGCTGACTACATTGATGCAAAAAATTATGATATCAACACCATGCATCGTGGCAATCAAGCATCCAAATCACCCAAAAGAATTTACATTCAAAATTTCAGAGCATTCTTTGAGGTCTATGAAGAAGCCACTGCCTCCACCTCCGGCTCAAAAAATGATCGAGCAAACAGAACCTCTTTTGTATCAGGTACAAAAACTAGCCTCGGGGTCCAAATAGACGGGGTAGACGTTCCCGACTTTCAGAAGATTGTAGATGAAGCCTATGCAGATCTCGTAGCTCAACTCGAAGCTGATGGATTTGAAATCATTTCGGCTGATGAAGCTGGCAAAACAGATTATTACTCTGGATACACCAAGATGAAAGGTGGTGCTTCTTCCACTGCTCAAGCCAAGGGCTTTGTCATGGTCACCCCTACCAACTACGAATACTGGGTAAAGAGTGTATCAAAAGATGGAAAAGAAAGAGGCACTTTCACAGACACTAGCTCGAAATTATCTGGTGATCTGGAAGATGCTTATGTTGCTGAAGCCACCTTCATTTTTCCATTCGTGACTTTGGATGCGAGTTCATCTAATTGGACCAATTCGTCTTCAGTCAAAGCTGATATCGGACTAAGACTCGCCTCTATAATCAACGTGGATGACAATGATCAAAAAAGTGCAAGTCTTACCGGATTTGCTAAATCTCTCGGAAATGCAGCCACAGGTTCTCAAATCTACTCTTCTAGAGTTCGTATCATAGCAGGAGATAAAATCAATAATCCAACTTTCGATGCCAGTACCGGACTTAAAAAAGACGTCTATTTTGAGGATGTTTTCGAAGATCGAAAAATCAAAGAAGTGACCACGGCACAAGTAGATAATTTCAGCAAAGGTGCATATCCCACCTTGGTCATGGTGTCAGGTGACGAGTTGACTCTAGCATCCCATTATGCCAATTGTGACCCAGCAAAGTATCTCGGTGCCGTAAAAGGATCTATGAGTGAAATGATCCAAACTGGACTGACTAACTTTAAGGAGCTCAGAGAGAAATAATAGTTGCTACTCAAAAAAAAGGAGGCTAGTCCGCAATTGGACTAGCCTCCTTTTCTTATTTTATACAAAATCAATAACTCTCTGACTCATTCGG
Source organism: Algoriphagus namhaensis (assembly GCF_042649705.1). Taxonomy (NCBI): domain Bacteria; kingdom Pseudomonadati; phylum Bacteroidota; class Cytophagia; order Cytophagales; family Cyclobacteriaceae; genus Algoriphagus; species Algoriphagus namhaensis. The sequence continues at coordinate 360,296 of NZ_JBHRZS010000003.1, read as the reverse complement.
GAAGTCTTGACTTTTTACATCCCTGATATATTCCGTGAAAGCATCAGTCATTATTTTCTGTAAATCGGCATACTGACGTAAAAACCTCGGCTTAAACTCCTGAGTGATGCCGAGCATATCATGCATCACCAATACCTGCCCGTCAACTCCTCCACCTGCACCGATGCCGATGACAGGAATGTTTACCGTCTCTGCCACTTTCTTAGCCAGACTAGCAGGAATTTTTTCCAACACGATGGCAAAACAGCCACATTGCTCCAAAATCTTAGCATCCTCTATAAGTTTCGCAGCCTCGGCCTCTTCCTTCGCTCGCACTGTGTACGTCCCAAACTTATAAATAGATTGTGGGGTCAAGCCCAAGTGCCCCATAACAGGTACTCCAGCACTTAAAATTCGGATTACAGATTCTTTTATTTCTGCTCCTCCTTCCACTTTTACAGCATGTGCGCCGGATTCTTTCATGATCCGGATTGCGGAGCGCAAAGCTTCAGAACTGTTGCCTTGATAATTACCAAAAGGAATATCCACGACAATAAATGATCGCTTCACTGCCCTCACAACTGCCGAAGCGTGATATATCATTTGATCCAAGGTGATAGGCAAGGTGGTCTCATGTCCAGCCATTACGTTGGATGCAGAATCGCCAACTAGAACAATGTCGATTCCAGCAGCGTCTACGATTTTTGCCATGGAATAATCATAGGCTGTCAACATGGATATTTTTTCACCCCGATCTTTCATCTCTTGAAGGATGTGAGTGGTGATTCGCTTGATATTCGCGGAGGAATGGACTGACATAAATTTTATCGCAAGTGTACAGAATATTGATCCTGAGAAAGATCTACTAGAATATGCTCATTTAGAGTGGTGGATAACTCGTATCCTGTATAATCCGGCTTGAGTGGATACTTACCATGACTGCGATTAACCAAAACGGCAATCTCTATTTTGGTCACTTCGGTATCTAAAAAGGGGTGCAGGGCATACGCCAAGGTTTTTCCAGTATTTAAAACGTCGTCTACTAGTATAGCTGTCTTTCCCTTCAAATCTGGATTGGTGGAGAACTTAACCTTGGAAGTGGTGATATCAGATTTATCTAACAAAATTTCCATTTGATCTACACTGAGCGGTGAAATCTCACGGAGTTCTTTCACCAAAAGTGAAGCTAAAATTGCGCCCATGCCAGAAACTCCGGCGATTACGATTCCATCGGATTTGACATTCCGCTCGTAGATTTCATAGGACATTCGCGTGATTTTTTTACAAATCTGCGCATGAGTCAAAACTTCAATCATGTGTCATTTTGCTTTTGAATAGGGAAATTAGGCCAATTCTTCTTGCTTTCAAAATAAGGCTCCTCTTATCGATGGCTATCTTCTTCATTTAAAATATTCAGGTAACTCTGGTATCGGTATGGATGGATATATCCCTCTTCTAGTTTTTCCAAAATGACACAGCCTGGCTCATTGATGTGCTTACAATTATTGTATTTGCACTCACCCAAATAGGCTCTCATCTCGGGAAAATAATGTGACAGCTCCTGTTCTTCTATATCCAGAATCCCAAATTCCTTAATACCCGGCGTATCGATCAGACTTCCAGAATAGTCCAAATGAAACATCTCTGCAAAGGTCGTGGTATGCAGTCCCTTAGTCGTAAAAGTAGAAACTTCCTGAGTAGCCTGCCCTGCTTCCGAAATCAAGGCATTGAGCAAAGTAGACTTCCCTACTCCGGAATGGCCCGCAATCAGTGTGGTATGATTTTCCAGAAGCGGTTTAAAAAACTCTGAAAGATTTTTCTCCAAAAGTGCCGAAATTTCGACTACCTGATATCCCAATGGCTCATATATCTCATGAATATCCGTAAGCCATTCGGCTTCATTCTCCCCATCCATTAGGTCCATTTTATTTACCACAAGAATCCCCGGGATTCTAAAACTTTCTATGCTCACCAAAAAGCGATCAATAAAACCCAGTGAAGTCCTTGGGGTTTTCATGGTAATGACCAACATCGCCTGATCAATATTACTGGCTATGATGTGAGAAAAATGTTGCTTTCGGGTGGACTTTCGAATCACATAATTTTCTCGAGGTAGGATTTTAGAAATGACTGCTGTTTCCTGATTTTCTTCTGGGATCAATTCTACCCAATCTCCAACAGCGATCGGATTCGTGAGCTTCAAATCTGCCTGTTTAAATTTTCCTTTCAAGCGAGCCGAAATAAGTTTATCTCCCAAATCCACCTCGTACCAACTCCCCGTTGACTTGATCACTCTTCCTTTCATGATTTCTCTAAAATTAAATCCACCTCATCACATATTTTTTTAGCTGCGCCTAAATTCTCTCGAAGCCAATTTTCCGCTGACCTGGAGGCCTTTTGATAACTATCCTCGGTCGAAAGTTTATTGAAAATCAACTCTAGATCTTCCGCTGTTTCAATTTCAAACCCGCAGCCTTTTTCTTGGCTTAACTTTGCCTCTGGAAATTTAGTAGCGAGCCTCACCTTACCAAATATCACAGGAACCTTGAACCCAATAGGCTCCAAGATATTATGCAGACCACTGCCAAAACCACCTCCCACATAGGCGATATGGGCATATTGATAAACGGAGGATAGCATTCCCATGGTGTCCAAAAAGAGGACATTGGGAGAATCATTCCAACCAGCTTGAGTATAAAAGCCGACACGGAGTTTCATTTTTTTCGCCCATTCCCGCATCTTCTCTTGATTCAAATCATGCGGGGCAATTATCCATCGATATTCAGAATGACTGTTGATCAATGGAATCAAGCGAATCATATCTTCCTCCCAAACCGATCCCAAAACCACTGCCTTTCTATCGCTGATCCACGTCTCTATTTGAGGAAATTTTTGTGGATTCGTAGCATTTTGATGCACTCGATCAAAGCGGGTATCTCCAGTGATACTTGCATTTTCGTATCCGATACCAGCTAGCAAATTTAAACTCGCTTCATTTTGGGTGAAAATATGATCCAGCTGAAAAAGAATCTTGCGGAAGAAGCCATTTGACTTGAAATAAGCTTGCTTTGGTCTGAAAAGTGCCGAGACCAGAAAGGTCGGTACATTTTGATTTTTCAAAGCTTGGATATGCTCATACCAAAGATCATACTTTACAAAAAACGCCAGAGATGGATCAAGAACCCTTACAAATTCGGTAGCATCTCCTTTCAGATCCAAAGGCAAATACGAGACAAAATCTACATTGGGCTGATCCTTCTTGCTCGCTGGCTCATATCCAGAGGGACTAAAAAAACTCACCACAAGTTTGGCATTAGGTTTCCGAGCCTTGAGCTCATTGATTATGGGTTTGGCTTGTTCGTATTCTCCAAGGGAAGCCACATGAAACCAAATTGGCTTCTCGGGATGCTTCTTTTTAAAACTCCTGAGACGATTCATCAAGTCCTTTCTCCCTGAAATGAATTTTCCCATTTTTGAGTTGAAAGGAGCCAAGACCGGAAGCAGCAAGCTTACCAAGGACATTCCAATCCGATACAGCATTTTCATCTCCCAAAAGTAGCATTATTGAGCCATTCTTCTCTAGCAGAAAAGTATTCGGAAGATTAAGAGGGAGTTTTTCGAAGAAAAATTCCATTATCTGAAAGGATCGAGTGATTTTGAATTCAAAAATCACTAATTTCATAGCCTTTTCATTTTCATAAAATTGAAGGTAAGTGCTGTGATTTCATGATTAAAGTTCTATTTGTTTGTTTAGGAAATATTTGCCGGTCTCCTCTTGCTGAGGCGCTTTTTAAAGTTAAAATCCAAGAGGAGGGTTTTGATAAAAAATTCTCAGCTGATAGTGCTGGTACTTCAGACTATCATATCGGTGAGCTTCCAGATGAGCGCACGATCGCATGTGCCAAAAGGCACAAAATTGCTATCCAACATAGAGGTCGTCAGGTCAATCGAAGAGATTTCCGCGACTTTGATTATATCATCGCTATGGATGAGCAAAACCTAAAGAATCTTAACCTTATGAAGGAAAAGTTTGGCTTTCCCGATAAGGAGATTTTTCTGATGCGCAGCTTTCAGGACAATCCAGAGAGCCTTTCCGTTCCAGACCCATACTACGGAGGTCTGGATGGATTTGAAAATGTGTATCAAATCCTGGATGAGTCCATTGAAGGATTTTTGGCTCAAATAAAGGAGACCCATTCTCAACATGCTTGATCAGAATGAGATATATGAGCAGGTACTCCATCAGTGGATCGGCCCGTTTGTAAGTCTTAGATCTGCATCTCTGATTGCCGCTGGCAATCACAACCAAGGTATCCGGCTAAGTTCGTCTGAAGGTGATTTTTTTCTCAAAATAAATTTCGATCATGAGCGTGACATCCTCCAAAAAGAGGCCGAGGGACTAGATATGCTTCGCAAGGCAACCTTCTTGAAAGTACCTCAGGTTTTTGGAGCTGGACGAATCGGGGATTATAACTATCTGCTCTCTGAATTTATTCCCTCGGGCCGCTATCAGTTGGATTATTGGGAAAATCTGGGGCTCGGATTGGCTCACCTTCACTTGAGTTCTGCCAGCTCTTTCGGTTTGGAAAGTGATAATTTCATTGCGACACTTCATCAGCGAAACCGAGAAGAAGATACCTGGATCGACTTCTTTATAGAGCAGCGACTGGAACCTCTTTTGGGCAAAGCCTATTTTGATCGGTTGATTCCATTGGACTTTTTGAAAGAGTTTCAAACAATCTACCCATCCATTGAAGGTATTTTTCCTAAGGAAAAACCAGCTTTGGTACATGGTGACTTATGGTCTGGAAATGTAATCAGCACCAAGGACGGCCAACCCTGCCTGATTGATCCCGCAGTTTATTATGGCCATCGGGAAATGGATTTGGCTTTCAGCAGGCTCTTTGGAGGATTTGATTCAAAATTTTATGAAGCTTACGAGTCTGTGCTACCCCTCGAACCTGGTTTTGAAACCCGAATGGGAATTTATAACCTCTATCCTCTCCTCGTACACCTCAACCTTTTTGGATCTGCTTACTTACCCGGAATCGAGCGAATAGTCAAACGTTTCGTCAAATAAAATGGTAACGATTCGCCCTGCTAATTCATCAGACTTAAAGGATATTCTTGATATCAATAATCATGAAATCCTCCACTCCACTATCAATTATGACTTTGTGCCAAAAACTCTACAAGAACAGAATTTGTGGTTTGAGGAGAAAGTGAAGCAGGGGTTTCCGGTTTTGGTAGCTCTTACTGAGCAAAAAGTGGTTGGATTTGCTACTTATGGCACTTTTCGACCCAAACCTGGTTACAGATTCACGGTAGAGCATTCGGTGTATCTAGAGCAAAATCATCGCGGAAAGGGAATCGGTACCGCACTCTTGCAGGAGCTCATTAATCTTGCAAAAAAGGCAGGAATCCATGTCATGGTTGGAGGTATTGACAGCTCAAACTACGGAAGCTACCTTTTTCACCAAAAACTTGGCTTTCAGGAAATCGGAAGATTTAAAGAGGTCGGCCACAAATTTGACCGCTGGCTAGACATTATCTTCATGCAGCTTATTTTAGAGGAGAAGATCCCCTAAACCAAACTCACTTTTTCCCCAGTTTTGACGGCTTTAAAAACGGCATCAATGATCACCATATCTTTTAGACCCTCTTCTCCATCTACGGGAACTTTTGGAGCTTTATTTTCGAAAATTAATTTCGCCATTTCGTCCATTTGGGTGGTCTGATGCATCACATGTTCAGCGACGAGAGGACCTTGGTCCGTTCTACCTTCTATGGGACCGTAGCCCGTTGAGGGTTGCATCTCCGCAAACCCCTTGGTACCATTCAGATAAAATTTATCCAAGTTATTCATGCTGTAAGTGGATAGACAAGACGCTACAGCTCCACTCGGAAAGCCCATTTGAAAGGTGATTGTCTCGTCAATTCCATCTCTAAATTTTTCAGGGTTGTTTTTTACCTCTTGAGCTGTGACCCAGATCGGCTCCTCACCAAGCATGTATCTCGCTCCATTAATCGAATAAATCCCTATATCCATCATTGCTCCTCCTCCTGAGAGCTTGGGGTCCAATCGCCACTGGGTAGGATCTCCTATCACAAAACCACTCAATCCCTGAAAAAACAACGGTTTTCCAAACTCACCAGCCTCCCGCATTCGGACCACTTCTAGAGTTTTGGCTTCAAAGTGCATTCGGTAACCAATCAATAAATGAACTCCCGCTTCCCGGCATGCATCCACCATTTCTTTCCCCTCTTTAGCATTGATAGCCATTGGCTTTTCGCAAATCACATGCTTACCGGCCTTGGCTACCCGAATCGATTGTTCAGCGTGCAATGCATTTGGAGTAATAACATAGACCGCATCGATGGCTGGATTATTTTTGATTGCATCAAAATTCCCATAGTCATAGCAGTTTTCAGCAGGGATATTATATTTTTCTCTCCAGGCTACTACCTTTTCAGGGCTTCCAGATATCAAACCTACAAGCTTGGCTCGCGTGCAAGATTCCATAGCCTTCGCCACACGAGTACCGTACGATCCAAGCCCCATGATCGCCACATTCAATACTCGATCCTCCATGAGTTTTTGCGGGGCCGAGTTCATGGCAGAGAGAGTTTCTATTCCAGAAATACTTATTCCTAATGTAGCTGCACCGGCTTTACCTAAAAATTGTCTTCGTGAGTTCATGGTTTTAAAAGGTTAGAGTTCGCTAGGAAGTTAAAAAAAATACCGCAAACCCTTTCTTTCAAACCTCCTATTCTGCTCGCTTTTTCCTGACAGCCTGAAATGTGTTTCTCGTCTGCTGCTCCAAATACAATTCGTATTCTTCCAGCAGCTCTGAGTCTATTTCCTGAACATTCAATACTGTCAGTAGCTCCAAGTCTTCGTTAAAACGTACTTCAAAAAAGGGTTTGAGTGCGGTAATTAACTGCTCGAGCTTAAATAACTCAGAATCTATCACAATCGAAATACTGATTGCAGCTGTCTGAAGCATATTCACTTTCAACTTTAACCTTTGAAGCACTTCATAGACTTGATGAATGTGTTTTTCTTCAATGAAAGTGAAATCCTTCACCGCAAAGCTGACCAGTATTTGATTTCTTTTTAATACGTAGGTGGGAATAGAATGATGCTGAGCGAGTCCATGAATTTTGGTTCCTGCAGCCTCTGGCTCGACAAAAGATCGGACAAAAAGAGGGATTCCTGCATTTGCCAAAGGCTTTATCGTCTTGGGATGAATGACCGAGGCACCGTAAAAAGTCATTTCTGCAGCCTGCTTGTAATCCAATTCCTCAAAAAGTGTAGCATTCGGAAAAATCTTGGGATCAGCATTAAGTACACCAGGAACATCCTTCCAAATTGTTACCGAAGCCGCATTGAGACTTACACCAAGAATAGCTGCTGAAAAATCCGAGCCTTCTCGGCCTAGCGTAGTCATTCGATTTTGAGGATCAGCTCCTATGAAACCCTGCGTCAGAACCGGGAACCTATCCAATAAAGGAACTAAGTAGGTTTGAGCATTTTTTTTGGTCAATTCCCAGTCAATTTTGGCAAATCGAAACTCGCTATTGGTACGGATAATCTCTCTGGCATCCTGCCAAACTACTGGGCTACCTTGTTCACAGAGATACTCCATGACGATCCTAGAGGATAGCAACTCCCCAAATCCGATAACCTGATCGTAAAAACAATCATAATTTTCCCGATTGAGCTCTTTAGTAAGCTCCTGCTCTAGCTGTCTAATCAGGTTTTTCACTTGTGCATAAACGGCATGCCCCTCCTCAAAAAGCTTGGAACAAATCTCCAAATGAAAGCTCTCAAGAATTGTAATATTCCTAGAATAATCTTTCCCTTCGAATTTATGAAGTAAGATTTCCTCAAGGGCATTGGTGGTTTTCCCCATAGCCGACACCACGATTATCGGATTTTTTCGCAATCGATTACGCAAAATATCAGCTAAGTTTTTAACTGCATCAGCATCTTTTACAGATGCCCCTCCAAATTTGTACACAAGTGTTTTTGCCATGGAAAATATTCCCTAATTTTCGAAAGTATAAACCCAATAATTGCATTTTTCTAAGAAATGAAAATCTCCCCTTACCAGCCCGATCAGTCAGGAATGGCTTATTCTGTCGGCACTACTCTTGATCGATTTATCAATCTCAAACAAAATGACTTCCCCTTTGCCTCTGGCGAACTTTCACAGCTGCTCCGCGATATCGCCCTGGCAGCAAAGATAGTAAACCGCGAAACCAATCGAGCAGGCCTAGCTAACATAGGTGGTGCCTTCGGACAAACCAATGTGCAAGGTGAAGAGCAACAAAAACTTGATGTCATTGCCAACATCCGATTCATGCGAGCTTTAAGTAAAGGTGGTGAAGTATGTGCCATCGTTTCTGAGGAAGAAGATGCCGTTATCGACCTCCAAAATAATTCCGGTAAATACGTAGTGGCTATCGACCCCTTAGACGGGAGTTCAAATATTGATGTAAATATCAGTATTGGAACTATATTTTCGATTTATCGGAGAAAAACTCCACTGGGTCAGCCAATCCAAAGTGAAGATATTATGCAGCCAGGTAAAGACCAAGTAGCCGCTGGTTATGTGCTCTATGGGTCATCCACTATGCTCGTGTATACGACAGGATTTGGAGTAAATGGTTTTACATATGAAAACTCTCTTGGTGAATTCTTCCTCTCACACCCAAATATCCAAGCCCCTAAAAAAGGAGGGATTTACTCTATAAATGAAGGCCTTCAAAATGAATGGGAACAAAGCGTCAAAAATTATGTGGATCACTGCAAGGATCAGAGATACGCAGCACGATACATTGGCTCCTTGGTAGCTGATTTTCATAGAAATCTACTCAAAGGAGGTATCTATATTTACCCCGCCACCACCAAAAACCCTAGCGGAAAATTGCGATTACTCTATGAAGCAAATGCTTTAGCATTTATCGCTGAGCAGGCTGGTGCTGTAGCCACCAATGGGCAAAAATCCATTCTTGACTTGAGCCCAAACATTCTACATCAACGCACTCCATTGATCATTGGCTCCGAGAGGATGGTGGAGGATTATCTAAAAATTACAAAACAAGAGGAGCCATCATATCCTTCCTAATTGCCATTCGGCAAAATCAATTATTTGCTTTCAAAAAAGTTGGGTAAATTTGACAAACTTAATCTTATTGATATGAATGTTAATTTCCGATATTTCTCCCTTGCCCTATTGTTAGGAGTAGGATTTTGGGGAACAGCTTGCGAGCAAAAATCCGGGATCGTAGTAGAGCCTATTGATGAAACCTATGCCATCCAGACAGAAAAACTACTGATCAACGTAGATACACTCTATACGGAGCTAGAAAATCCTTGGGGGATAGCTTGGATCGGAGACGGTAAAATGCTGATCACTGAGCGAAAAGGTGAAATTCTGATCTTTCAAGACGATGAATATACTGGGCAAAAAGTTACTGGACTTCCGGAAGTTTGGGAGGTAAACCAAGCTGGATTGCTTGATATCACCCCGCACCCTGACTATGCGAATAACGGGTGGATCTACATCGCCTATGCTAAGGGTATGCCTGATAGCACCGCTGCCACGACTATCATGCGCTTTAAACTAGAAGGCAACGCTGCGGTGCAACAAGAGGAACTTATCGTAGCTGGACCGGCATGGAAAGGCGGCAGACACTTCGGTAGTAGAATTGTATTTGATAAGGACAATTACCTTTATTTCTCAAATGGAGATAAAGGAAATATTCCTGAAAATGCACAGGACTTGACTAATTCTCATGGAAAAATCCATAGGATACATGATGATGGAAGAATTCCTGCAGACAACCCATTCGTGGAGGTGGAAGGTGCAGTACCATCTATTTGGACCTATGGAAACAGAAACCCGCAAGGAATGGTGTACGATGCAGTCAATGATAGAGTGTGGGAAACCGAGCATGGACCTATGGGTGGAGATGAATTGAATCTAATCGAAAAAGGCAAAAATTACGGTTGGCCAGTGATCACTTACGGTCAAAATTACAATGGCACACCGATCACTGACATCACCGAAAAAGAAGGAATGGAACAGCCGGTTACTTACTATGTGCCATCTATTGCTACAGCAGGTATGACCTTGGTCACTTCAGATAGATACCCAGCTTGGAAAGGTGATATTCTTATTGGAGCTTTGGCCAAAATGCATATCAACAGAGTGGACATGAGTGGTACTGAGGCTCTTGGCCAAGAGATCATGCTTCAAGATATTGGACGAGTAAGAGAAGTAGCTGAAAGCCCAGATGGCTATATCTATGCAGTAACTGAAGGTACCGGACTATTAGTGAAGCTGATTCCAATCAGATAATACAACCCTTATAAATACATCAAAAAAGGCTCTGAATTAATTCAGAGCCTTTTTTTGTTAAACAAAATCGACATCCACACTAAAGGGATACTTCATTAAAAATTGAAGAGCATCACCGATGGGTAAATCTTCAAAAAGTACTTTATAGAGATTCTCCGTGATAGGCGCTCTGAGTTCTGAAGACTCAAGAAACGCTTTAATAATCTGCACAGTATTAATCCCCTCGGCTACCTCCTCCATGTCGTTCACTATTTCGGTAAGGGTTTCACCTTTGGCTAGTCTGTATCCCACAGTGTAATTTCTCGAGTGCACCGAATTACAAGTGGTAACCAAGTCACCAATACCGGCCAAGCCAATCACGGACTTAATACTCCCTCCTAGGGCATTCCCGAGATGAATCATTTCGACCATCCCTCGAGAAATTAATAATCCCTTCGCATTCTCTCCCAAACCGAGTCCTGCCAATGCCCCTGCTGCTATAGCAATTATATTTTTGAGGACCCCGCTAAGTTCTACTCCGATGATATCAGAATTGCCATAAACTTGGAATTTATCGCTTCGCAAAAGTCGCTGTCCCTCCAATATCACCTCGTTGAATTTACTCGCAACGACCGTAGCTGCAGGTTGACCTTGCCGTAGCTCTTTTGATAAATTGGGTCCAGCTAAGCATCCGATCCGAACCACCACCGTTTCCTCCAGTATCACCTCGCTCATGGTCATGATTTGCGATCGTTTCATCCTATGGACTGTATTCAAATCTGTTCCTGCAGGCAGATTCAGACAGAGTCCTTTGGTACCATGGATGATCACATGATATGGGAATAAAAAAGGCGCAAAACTTCTTGTAACCTCCTGAAAACCATAAGATGGAATCATAAAGAACAGGAGATCACAGGCCTCACAAAGTTCCTTTGGCTCCAAGGTCGCACTAATATTTTTAGGAATCTCCTTCCCATTAAGCGTATGACTAGAGTTGATCTCATGCACAGTAGACTCTTTACGAGCATAGATGATTACCCTTTCTTTTTTTGCAAGCATCAGGGCTACAGCAGCCCCAAAACTCCCAGCCCCGACAACTCCGATCGGCTTGGAATCACTATTTGAAAAGCTTTTCGAGTCCATACCCTGTTAGTCTATTGTGATAAAAATAAAGCAAACTCATGTCTTCAGTAATCAAATTGTCATCTTGACCTTTGAGCAGCGGTCTTTTGGCATGATACATACCCACATTTTTGAGGCCATCATCGATTAGCTCATCCATGGGCAATGACATATGTGGAGCCGTATTGATCATGCCATGGCTCTTTAGATTCAGAATTTCATCCAAAACCATTTGACATGCAGACTTAAACTCATCATATGGTATATGAATCTCCTCTTCTGGAAGTCTGATCAAGTCAAATAAATCCAGCTTTTTATTCTTCTTTTGGATTAACTCAAAAGCAGTAAATGCTACCAGATGGGAACTAAAAACACGATTTATCTTATGAAATTCTTCTACAATCCGTAGGCCTAGTCGATTGGTATATTCCTCTTCCCGCTGCTGATCTTCGGATATTTTACCATCCGAGACAAAATAATCACGAGTGTGGATGACTCTTCCTTTCTTATCTAGGCTTCGTCCATTTTCATCAACAAAGTTCCCTAGAACATCCATAGCTCTTCCGATTGACACGGATATATCCGAACCCTTGGTAAAGAACTTTACAAGGAACTTAGAAATTTTGTATGAAGTGGAAAACTCATCATTTTCTTTGTAATACCTCTCTTGACCCGTGATGCTAAGATGATCTCGAATGAGACTGGGCGCCTCAAGAACGAAGTGATAATTGATCGTCACCGGAACGACAAAAACCTTTCCTGAAACATCAAATTTTCCGTTTTGGTAGTTGGTTCTCTGAGCTTCAATCGCAGTACTAAGAAGTCCAAGCTTAAGTCTTTTCTCAATTTTACCACTACGAGAGCGAGTTCCTCCTGGGAAAAAGAGAGAATGGCAGCCAAACTGAATAGCTTCTTTGGAATACGTTTTAAGGGTCTCCAAATAAAGCAAATTCTTCTTTCGACGATCCACTTTGTAGGCCCCCAGAGCATTCATGAAATAGGCGAAAATGGAGATGTTGAAAAGGTTCAAACCCGCACCATAAATGAATGGAGGAAGTCCTAAAACGGAAATAATCCACCCAATGAGAATGCTATCCAAATTACTGAAATGGGTCGGAACCATGACAATCGTTCCCTTGGTAGCCAAATCGCGAAGTTGATCTGTTTCGCCAGTGATCTGGATTTTGTCCTGAAGGGTGTATTGATTGGAAAAAATGGATTTAAATCCCTTCACTCGCGCAGCATTAAGCAGACGGGAAAACCCGTAAGTCACCATGCTCCGCGTAAACTTATAATGCGTAGCCTTGAAGTTACTCGCGATCTCTTCAGAATACCGTTTACTGATTCGGTTCAGTATTTTTTTATATTCCTCAAACTTTTTCCCAGGTTCCAACTTGGGACCTGTGCTGAGTAGAAGCAAAGAAGATTTCACCTCTCGCCAAAAATCTGCCTCATCATCCGGATCGACAGCCCAAGGATTTTGTTTGATCCTTAGCTTCTCCCGATAGAGCGTGGTTTCAAGTTCTTCCTTTAGAATCTCAGGATCATCCCCCGTACTTTTCAATACACGCTTTTCGGATTCATCAGCCACCTTCTTGACGAATTCCTTCCTTTCACGCGCTAGTTTCACCACAGGCCATTCGGCCTGCTTGGGTAAAATGGGCTCGTACTTATGCTTTACATATTTTTGTTCCAAAAGAGTCGCTTTTCATCAACATAGCAAAGATAACCAAATTGAATTCTCCTGTTCAATTTACCACTTGCCATGGAGACAAGTTCTAGGACTTTGATCTCACAAAAAATGCTACTACGGCAGAAGTCACGATTCCCATAACCAGAGCCCCTAGCGATGCTTGTATGATATAACTTTGTAAGTTAAAGGTACTTTCGGCCTGCTCCTGTGTAGCATTTCCCGACTCCACTGCGTAGGCAATTACATTGGAAAAATAATCAGGAGTAATGATCTCTGAAATAATATATTGAGTCAAGGGACTCAGGATCGTGACTACAATGGTCACAATCACCCCACTTATAAAGGCTTCCTTATAAGAAATTTGACCTTGGTAGAAATTTTTCTTTTTATCTCGTAGGGCAAAGACATACAAAGCGATGGCCACTATGGCGAAAAGATTGGTGTACGTCGCATGATCTGCAATGTGCTCATCATGCCAGCCAAGGGATTTTTCTAAAACCATCCATGCGAGTGTGGAAATGGCGAAAATCACCCCCCATTTAATTTCAATAGCTCTATTTTTCATATTGGTTCTGGGTTCGTTTGTTTATCTTAAACTGTCGTTTATACAAATTAAGAATTTTTGTAGAACGATAATCATTTTTAGGGGTTTTGACCTTGAATGAACCTTTTCTCTTGTCCACTAGCGAAAGGGTATTATTTTTACACGAGCAAATTCCTGATGAAGACAGACTTAAAGCAAATCCAATCTCCCATTCAAGCCGAAATGATTGAGTTCGAACTCAAGTTTCGTGACTTGATGAAAAGCAAGGTGAAATTGCTGGATCACATCATGAATTACATCGTGAAGCGCAAGGGCAAGCAGATGCGCCCCATGTTTGTGTTTCTTTCAGCCGGTTTGAGCGGTACCATCAATGACTCCACTTACAGAGGTGCTGCCCTCATCGAATTACTTCACACTGCCACACTGGTCCATGATGACGTCGTGGATGATGCGAATTACCGTCGCGGGTTTTTCTCCGTCAATGCACTCTGGAAAAATAAAATCGCAGTTTTGGTTGGAGATTTTCTCCTGTCTAAGGGCCTTCTCCTCAGTGTAGAGAATGACGACTTTCACTTGCTCAAGATTGTCTCCAATGCCGTCAAAGAAATGTCTGAAGGTGAACTCTTGCAGATTGCAAAGGCTAGAAAACTCGACATTACAGAAGAGGTATATTATAAAATCATTCGCCAAAAGACTGCAAGTTTGATGGCCGCCTGTTGTGCAGTAGGCGCTTCAAGTACTGAAAGTAACCCAGAAACTATCTCCAAAATGAGAGAGTTTGGTGAAAAGGTGGGAATGGCTTTTCAGATAAAAGACGATCTTTTTGACTATGGTGAGGAGGAAATCGGTAAGCCAGTCGGAATCGATATCAAGGAAAAAAAGATGACCCTCCCACTGATTTTTGCTTTGCAGAAAGCGGATTGGTTCGAAAAGCGCAGAATCATCAATCTAATCCGTAATAAAAGCGAGAATAAAAAAGCCGTGAACGAGGTGATCGGTTTTGTGAAAAATAGTGGAGGTCTCGAATACGCTAAAGAAGCGATGAATCGATTCTACGAGGAAGCCATGGGAATCCTGAGAGAATTCCCTGATTCGGAATATAAAACTTCCCTTCAGTCTCTAGTCACATATAGCATTGAGCGAAAAAAATGATTTTTTGATCGAAAGGTTCGGCTCAAGCTGATCACTCCAATTCTTTCAAAAACGTCTTAAATTCCTCGAAATCATTATTCATTGGGGTCACTTTCTTTTGCCCTTCTAAAAAGGCTGCCAAGCGATCCGGCAAAACCAAATCTTCACCCAAGGCTTCTTCTACCACATCCCTGAATTTGCCTGGATGAGCAGTTTCCAAAAAAACACCTGTAAATCCTGGATTCGATTTCATAAAGTCCTTCAATCCCAAATAACCCACTGCTCCATGCGGATCTAAGACATAACCTTTTTCTCGTACGCTTCGAATCGCTTCTTTGGTCTCATCATCCGAATAAAACCCTCCGCTCACATGAGCTTTTAGGCTATCCTCATCAAAATTATAGAGTGCCAAAAGCCTAGGAAAATTACTCGGGTTTCCCACATCCATGCTATTGGAGACCGTCTGAACAGATGGCTTCGGAGTAAAAACATCTCCCTTCAAAAAATCCGGAACCACTTTATTCGCATTGGTAGCCGCCACAAAATGCTTGATCGGCAGCCCCATTCTTTGCGCCAAAATACCAGCCGCTAAATTCCCGAAATTCCCACTTGGAACGGCAAAAACTACTTCCTTTCCATTTTTGGGAAGGCGGGAAAAGGCATAGAAATAGTACAAACACTGAGGAATCCAGCGGGCAATATTGATCGAATTGGCAGAGGTAAGCAAAAGTTTAGAGTTCAATTCCGAATCCAAAAAAGCCTGTTTAACCAACTTCTGGCAATCGTCAAAAACACCCTCAACTTCAAGAGAAATGATGTTTTGACCTAGCGTAGTAAATTGCTTTTCTTGAAGCGCGCTCACTTTACCCTTCGGGAAAAGAATAACTACTTCAACACCCTCAACTCCCAGAAATCCATTGGCAACAGCACTCCCAGTATCTCCGGAAGTAGCTACTAAAACTCGAACTTTCTTATCTGACTTTGCCATGAGCATACTCATCAGTTTCGAGCAAAAACGTGCTCCAAAATCCTTGAATGCAAGGGTAGGCCCATGGAACAACTCTAAGCTGTACACATCTTGCTCCACCTTCACAATCGGAGCATCAAAAGCAAGCGTATGATCTACAAGTTCTTTTATCTGTGCAGTACTTAAATCATCGGAAAAAATCGCCCCAATCACCCCATAACCAATTTCTCTAAAAGACAGATCGGGCAAACTTTCCAAAAAATCACTGGATAACTTGGGGATTTCGAAGGGAAAATAAAGCCCCTGATCAGGCGCCAAACCCTTGACGACCGCTTGGGTTAGCTCAACTTGGTGAGTTGGATCATTTGTACTAAAGAATCGCATAGTCTCAGATTTTAAGATTGGATTAGGCCCCCGCCTTGGGTATTAATTTTGGAGAAATACATGTCCAAGCCCAGCCCCAATTGATCATAAATTTTCTTCGCTTCGCTGCCAAATTTCTCGTGCAAATGCGCCCCTTTAGATAAAACAAAAAGGGTTGGACCAGAACCTGAAATCCCCATTCCAAGAGCACCTGCTCGAAGCATAGCTGATTTCACTGTTTCAAACCCAGGCAAAAGACTGGCGCGATAAGGCTCCGCGATCACATCTTTCAGTGAGCGTGAAATCAATTCAAAATCAGACTGAAATAGGCCGGCAATTAATCCAGCAACATTTCCAGATTGGGTAATCGCATCTTTGAGCGGAATCCTTTCGCGAAGAACGCTTCTAGAATCAGAAGTATTGAGCTGATAATGTGGATGTAAAAGCGTACAGCAAAGCCCTTCAGGTACTGGCAGCTTGATCACATCCGGTGGGAAATAATCTCGAATCAAAACAAAGCCACCCAATAAACTCGGAGCAACATTATCTGCATGAGCGGCTCCACACGCGGCTTTTTCTGCCACAATCGCGAAAGGAAGCAGATCCTTTTTATCAAAAGGGTTTCCCAACAACTCATTTGCTGCCACCAAAGCGGCTACCGCACTGGCCGCACTTGATCCCATTCCGGAGCCAAGAGGTAGCCCTTTTTCCAGATAAATATCAAATCCTTGCTTCGAGCCCATGGCATCAAGCATAGCCTGAATGGCGATGGAACAAGTGTTTTTGTCTTCCTCAAGGGGGAGTTTTCCCCCGTCACCCTTGATTGATTTCACCGTGAGACCGGGACTCTCTTTAGCCACTAGCTCCACTGTATCGCCAAGAGAATCCAGAGCGAAACCTAAAATATCAAACCCACAAGAGACGTTGGCGACTGTTGCTGGCGCAAAGGCTTTGACTCTTTTCATTATTCTCGAGTATAGTTTCCAATTCGAATTACATCAGCAAATACTCCAGCCGCAGTCACGTCAGCTCCAGCTCCCGGACCACGAATGATCATCGGGAAATCATGATATCGCTCCGTGGTTAATAGAATCATATTGTCACTACCCTTTAGGCTACTGAAAGGATGTGATTCTGGCAATGAATTTAAACCCACTTTGGCTTTCCCATTTTCGAGAGTAGCCATAAAGCGCAGTCTTTCTCCCTTCTCTTTGGCCTTAGCAAGTAGTTCTGCAAATTCTTTGTCATGTCCTTTGAGCTTTTCAAAGAATTCATCTACAGATTTGGCGTCTTGGCAATCCGCTGGAACCATGCTTTGTACTTCAATCGCATCAAACTCCAGTTCCTGCTCGGCCTCTCTTCCTAAGATCAAAATCTTCCGGGCAACGTCCATCCCGCTCAAGTCATCCCGAGGATCTGGCTCCGTATAACCTTTCAGTTTGGCTTGCTTCACTACCTCAGAAAACGGAGCTCCACTTTCTAATTCGGAGAAAATATAATTCATCGATCCGCTTAAAACAGCCTCGATTCTGATCACATTATCTCCGCTGAGCATCAAATCCTGCAAGGTGCTGATCACTGGCAAGCCAGCAGCCACATTGGTTTCATAGAGAAATTTTACGCCCCGCTTTTTGGCTAGACCCTTCAGTTTTTTGTAGATCTCAAGGGAAGATGAATTAGCCTTTTTATTCGGTGTGACGATCGCCACCTTAGCCTGAAGAATTCGCTCGTAAGCATCTGCCACACTTTGCGAAGCAGTACAATCCACGAGCACAGAGTTGGAAAAGTTCATTTCCTCCATTTGCTTCACAAATTTCTCCAGATCCATTTTGGCATCTGTTTCACTCAGCTCATAAGGATTGGCCAGATCAAAGCCATCCTCGTGAAATGCCATAAAGCGACTATTTGCCAAGCCATGAACCTGAATATCCAGTTCCGATGCCTTGTGTAGCTTTTCTTGTCTTCGATGGATCATTCCGAGGAGAGTTTTCCCGATGAGTCCAGTTCCAATTAAGAAAACGTGCAAAACCTTATTTTCAGAAAGGAAAAAGGCCTCATGGAGGGCATTGAGTGCTTTTTGCAAATCTTGGTGAGAAATCACGGCAGAAATATTTAACTCAGAACTCCCCTGAGCAATTGCCGCCACATTGATATTATTTCTTCCCAAAGCACGGAACATTCGACCTGAAGCACCCGGGTTATGCTTCATGTTTTCACCCACCACTGCGATAGTGGCAAGGTCATGCTGCACTTTGACTTCATTCATTTCACCAGATTTGATTTCATAGTGAAATTCTGCTTCAATCGCTTCTTTCGCGCCGATTGATTCATCAGACTTGATGGCCAAACAGATACTGTGCTCAGAAGAAGCCTGTGAAATCAACAAGATATTAACTTTGGCTTCCGCCAAGGCTTTGAAAACGCGGCTACTGGCGCCGATGGTTTCCATCAGTCCTGCACCCTCCACAGTAACCATGGAAATATTGGAAATCGAGCTAATGCCTTTGATCAGACTCTGCTTATTTTCATCTCCATTAATGAGGGTACCTGGATTATTTGGGTCAAACGTATTCTTGATGAAAATCGGAATGTTCCGCCGCATGGCTGGCTGCATGGTAGCAGGAAAAATAACTTTCGCACCAAAATGCGAGAGCTCCATGGCCTCATTATAGCTCAATTGAGGAATGGTAAACGCAGTATAAACCAATTTCGGGTCCGCAGTGAGTACCCCTGAGACATCTGTCCAAATCTCCAAATCCTCCGCCTGAAGTGCCGCTGCCAAAATCGCCGAAGTATAATCCGAACCAGATCGACCGAGGGTAGTGGTCTCTCCTTTTTCTGTAGAGGCCACAAATCCAGTGACTACTTTCATGCCATCGTGTTCTTTGAAAAACTTTTGGATGAGAGCATTGGTCACTTCAAAATCAACTTTAGCCTGGCCAAACCTACCGTTGGTTCGGATAATTTCACGAGCATCGACAAACTGTGATTTAATCCCTTGCCCTTGAAGTGCTTCTGCCAATATAAAAGTGGACAGACGCTCACCAAAACTCACCACATAATCCATGGTGCGCGGAGAACTTTCTTTAATCAGAAAAATCCCATGAAAAAGATCTTCCAACTCATTAAATCGAACCTTCACATAAGTCATCACCATGGATTGCTGATGGACTGGAATCAATTCTCTCACCAGATTCATATGTCTTTCTTCCAAGGTTTGAAGAAGAACTCGATACGTCTGATCACCTTTTTTGGCGAGTTCAGCGATACTGAAAAGATTTTCGGTCACTCCACCAAATGCAGAAAAAACGACTGCTACTTCGTGTGATTTGAGTTTGTCTCGAATGATATCAAAAACCTTCTGGATAGTTGATGAATTAGCGACGGAAGAACCTCCGAATTTTATAATTTTCATGAGAATAGAAATGAGATACTGTGATTGAGATTGGCCTATGGCCTTGGGGCGGGTATGAATTTAGCTATGACGGGATCAACCCGTAATACCCGTGGTCATGGTGTTCATCGTAAAAAACATCATACCCTTAGCTCCAAAAGAGCTAGTGGTGGTCAGAGGTACGAATGAAGAAAAAGTAGAAAAAACCATGATCTGGACTAATAACTCGACAAGTCTACTGAGATATTTTTATTATCCCAAACAAAACATTGCTAAAATGGGAAATCTTAAGGAGTTTCTTTGAAGATTATTCAATTACCCAAACTCAAAGGCTTACCCTTGAAACTCTTTGTCATTTGAATATTTATATTTAAACATAACTGAATTAATTCTAAAATGAGAGCACTCAAATCCACCTTTATCCTTGTAGCCTTCGTGCTACTTTCTAGCTGTAACCCTTTAAAATCTCTTAATCCACTCAGTCTTTTGACTGGGAATACTTGGGAGTTGGCATCATTACTTGGGAAAAACCTAGACCTCAGCCAATTTGCTGCCGGCATTCCATCCTTAAATTTTCTTGAAGAAGGAAAACTCACTGGCTTCAGCGGATGTAATAATTTCAATGGAAGTTTTGCCCTAGAAGGGACCAGCTTGAACCTAGACCCAGGAGCCATGACTAGAAAAGCCTGTCCTGGAAGTGGGGAACAAAACTTTATTTCAGCCCTTGGAAAAGTAAGTAATTTGAAAGTCGACAAGGATAAGCTAACCCTACTAAATGGAGCTAGCGAATTAATGACTTTGATTCCGAAAAAATAACTAGAGTACTTGCAGGATTCGGTGGGGTTTACCCATAAACTGAACCGAATCCCCAATTTTCTTACCTAGCAGACTTTGTCCAAGTGGAGATTCTTTGCTCAATAAAAAAACCCTATCCTCTCCTACCTTCACTTCACCTAGGCTTACAGAGAGTAGAAACCATTTTTCACCAAGTTGGATCATACTTCCTTCTCGAACTTCCTTGTTGGGCTTGAGTTCAGCGAAAAAGGACAAAGCTTGTATTTGAGATTTGACCTGATTCAAACTTGCCTCTACTTTGGCTAATTCTTGACCGATCATTTCTCGGCCTGTCTCAAATTTATCTCCTGCACTACTTTTTGTGTCCGCAGCCTTACTCTCCTGAAGACGTTGGATTTCTTCTTGGAGCAAAGTCATTCGGTCTCCAAGCTGCGCAAGGATCTGATCAAACAGATTTTTCTTCGAAAGCATCTGATTATTTACAGCCTTCTTTTCGGCGAGTATCTATGATGAAGACGATTTTCCAACCTTCGCTTTTTTTCACAAGCTGAAATGAATTGACTCCACAGTGGCTAAATGTCTCATTGACGTAGAATTCATAAGGAGTCCAAGCGGAAGCCAATGTCCCATCTACTTTGATCTGATAGTCAAGAATTCGCTCATCCAGTTGTGTGTCGGCAGGCGTCTGTCCTATTCTATCCAAAAAATCTGAGACACTATTTCCCCGAGTTTCGCTTCCCTCTGGATTAGACACCACCGTCTGCATCATCGCATCTGGATCAAAAGCTGATGAGATCATTTCAATATTTTTGGCACGCATGCCGTCAAAAAGTGTCTGAATAACAGCCTTCACCTCTTGATCAGCCGACTGCGCCGAAACAAGGAAAGTGCTACTAAAAAAGACCAAGAGAAGTAGTGATTTTTTCATAATGTTGGATTTATGCTTGACCAAAAAGCTTGAAGGTCATGTTTTTCAATTCGGGATGATTCACAGCAAAATGCATAGAATCAGCAATATCTTCTGGCTTCACCCATTTTTCAAAGTCAGAATCTGGCATAGCCTCTCGATTTTGAGGTGTATCAATAATGCTCGGGACGAAAACATGAGAGCCTATTTCGGTTCCTTTCACCTCTGCAGCAACAATATCAGCGAGAGCAAAAACAAGTTTTTTGCTCATGGCATAAGCCAAAACCCCTGCACCATCTTCAGCATTCATAGCAGGACGGGCACCTACAAAAAGAAAAGTTCCGGATCCTTGGGCCTTGAAAATGGGCAGAAACTGCTTGACTAGATGAAATGAAGAAAAGAAATTGAGCGTAAACATTTTCTCAAAATCTTCTTGGGTGGTTTGCTCGATTCCTCCCATTGCAAAACCTCCTACTAGCAGCGCAATTGCGTCCAAATCACCATGCTGAAGTTGGTATTCCTTGGTAAACTCTTCTACCGAACTAGCTGAAGTCACGTCCACTTCATAGAGATAATCTACCTCCTCGATTTGATGATTCTTGCCTGGCTCTACCACCGCGATCACCTCATATCCTTCGCGACTAAACTTGTCTACCACAGCCGAACCCAAATTGCCGGCAGCTCCTGTCACTATAATATTTCTACTCATTGGAATAGTTATTTGTAATAAAGCTTAAAATTAGTCTTTATTTTTAAATCCTAGATGAACACACTCAAATCCCATATCCTCAGCCAAGAGAATAAAAATCGAAGGAATTTTATTCTTTTGATTTTGGCTTTAATCCTTGTTGAATACCTCTACCAAGGCAATGATTTGGTGAAAAAATGGATTGAAACCAACGAGTTTCTTGGCCATTTTTTTCAAGCTCTGATCTTCCTGTTTACTGGCTTTGTCCTCATCGCACTCGGTCGGTTTATTGTGTTGCGTTTTTACCTCAACCGGAAAATTGAGTCTGCCGTCCAGCCCAACTTTGTTTTGGGAATCAACCGAATATCCGTTTTGCTTAATGTATTCGTGATTCTCATTACGCTTATGTTAGCCTTTGGAATCAAACCACTGGAGTTTCTCACCAGTATTACCATCGTTGCGGCGGCTATTGCCATTTTGACCAAGGATTACATTACTGGGATTATCAATGGGCTAATCATTATGTTTTCAGATCAAATCGCCGTCGGGGATAAGATCAAAATAGGCAATCATCTTGGCTTTGTCCAGGACATTACCCTGATCAACTTGGTGATCAAGGACAATTCTAACAATCTGGTAACCATCCCTAACATTCAAGCGCTAAATCTGGATGTAGTGAACTACTCTAAAGGAAAAACCTACCAGATCGTCTTTACTTCAGAGCTTGACATCAAGGAAGAAGAGGCAATCTCAAAGATCCCGGAGAAAATTACCGGAATCCTAAGAAAATATGGAAGCAAAGTGGAAATAGAAGGCTTTGTGTTTTCTGTGTTAGAAAGAAAAAAGGATAGCTTCCTTGTAAGAGTTCAGTTTCCTCTTCTTACTGCGCACCAAGAACTAGAAACTGTCATCACTCAGGAAATCAATCAGGCTTTAATTTATTGGAATGACGAAAAAGGAAAAGCCTAATTACTTTGACTTGGTCTATCAAGTTGTACGTGAAATCCCACCTGGGCGAGTCACAAATTATGGCACGATCGCCCATTACCTAGGGCTGAAAAGTGGGGCTCGAATGGTGGGCTATGCCATGAATGCCGCGCATACCCTACCTGACGTCCCTGCACATCGAGTGGTGAATGCTTCAGGCTTATTGACTGGTAAGCATCACTTCGCCACACCAACCCTTATGCAGGAATTATTAGAAAAAGAAGGAGTCAAGATCGTCAAAGACAAAGTACAAGACTTTGAAAAGTGTTTCTGGGATCCAGATAAGGAATTGCTAATCTGACTTACTTTTTACGGAAAATCATCATTCCCACAAACATCAGGAGTCCGTTCAGAATCAGAACTTCGAAGCCGAATTTATATCCCCAGAATAGGGTTTCGCTATTTTCAGAAATCAAAAAAGCCAATAAAGGAGCAGCGACAGCTAGATACGGAATGACTTTGTCTTGAACCTGCCACTTGGTGAAAAGTCCGAAGGCATACAAGCCCAAAAGCGGCCCATAGGTATACCCTGCAATGATAAAGACCGAATTGATAACGCTCTGATCATTGATCCATCTAAAAAGCAAGATCACTAGAAACATAACCAGCGTAAAAGCAATGTGAACCTGCTTGCGCACTTTGACTTGCTGTTCTTTAGGGTACTTTTTCTCGAGCTCCAAAAAGTCAATGCAAAAGCTTGTGGTCAAAGCTGTGAGGGTAGAATCTGCGCTGGAATAAGCCGCAGCTGTGATACCTAAGACAAAGATAATTCCGGCAAAAGGCGTAAAATATTCTGTTGCAAGAAGTGGAAATAACTCGTCGCTCTTTTCTGGTAGCTGAATTCCTTTCGCCTCTGCAAACAGATAAAGCATCACGCCCAAAGCAAGGAAAAGTAGGTTTACGATTACCAGAATAGTCGTGAACCAAAACATATTCTTTTGAGCTTCACCTATATTTTTACAGGTAAGATTTTTCTGCATCATATCTTGGTCCAGCCCCGTCATCACTATGGTGATAAAAGCTCCTGATATAAATTGCTTGAAAAAATTGGTTCCAGACTTCCAGTCCCAATCGAATATTTTGGATCGAGGGTCATCAGAAACCGAGGAAAAGTAATCTTTTACCCCATCAAAACTCAGTTCACTGCCAATCAAAAGAATACTTACAACAACTGCAAGAAGCATAAAAAAGGTCTGTAAAGTATCCGTCCATACTACCGTTTTGATACCTCCTCTATGGGTGTAAATCCAAATCAAACCAACCGTAATCAAGACAGAAACCCAAAAGGGAATACCCAATGCATCAAAGAGAATAATTTGCAAAACACTGGCTACAAGAAAAACCCTGAGTGAAGATCCCAAGGTTCTGGAAAGGATAAAAAAGAAAGCCCCGGTCTTGTAAGACCAAAAGCCAAATCGATCCTCCAAGTAGGAGTAAATCGAAACTAGGTTCAACCTGTAATAAAGTGGGAGTAAGACCTTAGCGATAGTGAAGTATCCCAAAGTATAACCCAAAACCACTTGGAAGTAGTAGAAGTTTGTATTACCCACTTCGCCCGGAACAGAGATGAATGTAACCCCTGAAAGCGAAGCTCCAATCATACCAAATGCCACAAGAAACCAAGGCGACTGACGATCTCCAGTAAAGAAGGTGTCTGATGACACATTCCGAGAAGTAAACCATGAAATCAGAAAAAGGAGAAAAAAATATGCGCCAATTACTGCTAATACTACCTGTGGATTCATAAATCGGGTGAGGAATTAGCTGCTAAATTGTTCATTATTCCTAAATTTGCAAAATGATGTTTATAAGTTCCCAGATTCCAAATATTGAAGAATCCGAGGTCCTTTTGGAAGAGGAGTTGGATTTGGAAGATTCCGCATTGGTGGTCTTCAATGATGATGTAAATACCTTTGATCATGTGACTAACATTTTGATCAAAGTTTGTGAACACTCCGTCGAACAGGCCGAGCAGTGCACATTGATCATCCATTACAAAGGCAAATGCGCAGTAAAAAAAGGCTCATTCAAAGAGCTCAAGCCAAAATGTGAGGCGATTTTGGATGCCGGCATTCAAGCTACAATCCTATAAGTCAACCCTCTACGTGAACATCCCCTCCAAGCTTATAGAAGACGCAGTTACCGAAATTTCTCGACTACCGGGAATCGGAAAAAAAACAGCTCTGCGTCTGGCTTTACATCTTTTAAAGCAAAACCCAGTGCATACTGAGGCCTTGGCACTAGCCTTGACCACCATGCGCAACGAAGTACAGTACTGTTCATGCTGTCACAATATCTCTGACCAAGAACTTTGCTCCATTTGTCAAAGTAATAAACGGGATGGAAGCTTAATCTGCGTGGTAGAGGATATTCGAGATGTTCTTGCCATTGAAAATACCAGTCAGTACCAAGGTAAATACCATGTTCTTGGCGGGGTAATTTCTCCACTTCAAGGAATAGGGCCTGAAGAACTAAAAATCGAAAGTCTTATCACACGTATCGACCAGAGCCGAGAAGATTCTCCAATTTCTGAGGTAATTTTAGCACTAAGCGCTACCATGGAAGGAGATACCACTTCTTTTTACCTCGGCAAGCGACTGAAGGACAAAAACGTCAAAGTAAGTACTATAGCAAGAGGAATCCCAGTTGGAGGCGAACTCGAGTACACAGATGAAGTGACCTTGGGTCGAAGTATTCTGACTAGAATTAATTATTCTTCTGAGTAAAAAACCCTTTGCGCAGCCGAAAGGGCTTTCTATATTTGCAAACCAATTCGGGAAGGTCACTTAGATCGCCTGAAAAATTAAATCACTCAAGTATGTTGAGTGTTATTGATAAAAATGGGGGATTAGCTCAGCTGGCTAGAGCGCTACACTGGCAGTGTAGAGGTCACCGGTTCGACTCCGGTATTCTCCACCAAGGCTGGCCTAGAGCGTCCCGACGAAGGTCGGGAAGGCCACCGGTTCGACTCAGCCCCGAATGCTTTCGGGGTCCACCAAAAGCTCCCCGTTTTCGAGGGAGCTTTTTTTGTTGCCCTGGTCACAACCGAAAAAACTCTATTTCGTTTATTCGTATGCTTCCCCCACTACCATAGCACTCATGAAAAAGTTTTTTCTTATATTTTTTCTGCTCCCACTTATCTCTTGTGCTGAGAACGATAGCCCAAATTGTCTAGATTCGGAACTAGGCACTGCATTTCCGACTCGAATTAATCAGACTACAAACTTGTGCTCTGAAGATGTCTCGGTGACTTTCTTAGAAGCATTGAACGAATCAAGATGTCCGAGTGATGTAACCTGTATTTGGGCGGGTTTCGTACACGTAAAACTAGAGCTGAAAGTGAATGGAAAAAAATCTGAGATTGAACTCAGCTCCAATTCAACTGTGAATGGAGTTCCTGCAACAATCGATTTTGAATCTTTCAAATTTATTTTAGTAGATGTTCTTCCTTATCCCTCCACTACTGCCAAGATTGACGGAAATAAGCGTGAAGTAATTCTTACGGTAGAAAAAATAGGGAGCTGATTATTTTTAGTACTTTAGAGATTACAACCCCTCTAGTGCTTATGAAGACTCTTTACAGCTGCTTTCTGGCAGTTTTGCTTTCCGCTGCCTTAATTTCTTGCTCTTGTGAACCAGAAGACATCGCCAGATTTGCAGTTTCTGGAATGGAATCTATGCTGGGTGAGGGATTTATACCTTCTGAAGAAATCCGTCAACTCGGAGAATTTCAAAATGTGAGCGTAAATCTGAGCCAAAATAAATCTGAGGGGCTCACAGAGTCTACCATTTTCCTAAAATTAGAAAATGGAGATCCAGTACTTCTGGGGAATCAGCCTGAAGTTTTAGCTAGAAAATGTGCGGAACTCTACATTCGTGACTTCGAGAAAAGCGCAGATTACGACATTATCACAGTACAATTTATCCAGATCGATCCTATGAATTCGGAAAACATTGCCATGCAAGAACACACTTTCCAAATAGAAGATTTCAAAACACAATAACTATGAACTTACCACCAGAATTTCAAAAAAGACCATTGACGCTAGGAGACTGGATTATTTCAGTTTTGGTAACCAAAATCCCACTCATTGGATTTATAATGTTGATCGTTTGGGCCGTTGATTCGAACACAGAGCAGAGTAAAGCGAATTGGGCAAAATCTGAGTTAATCGTCAAGTTGATCGGTTTTGCCATTGCTGTCATCATTATCTCTATCATTGGATTTGGTGTGTTCGCAAACTTTGCAGACGAGATTGATTGGTCACAGATTGATTGATGAAGTACAAGGCAATTTGTTCTGACATTGATGGAACACTTTTAAACTCTCTTCGGGATCTTTCCCCGAGGCTGATTGAATCAGTGAGTGCTTTTCCTACAGACTTCCCCATTATCCTAGCTAGTTCTAGAATGCCAGAAGCTATGCGACATTTGGTTCGTGATCTTGGGAAGCATCCCCAGCCATTAGTCGCCTACAATGGCGGATACGTCTTGAGTTCTGCGGGAGCTATTTTAGAAGACTCAAGTATCCCTTTGGCCTTGGTATCAAAAATCCTTGACCTCGCCAAAAATACGGAAATTCATATCAGCCTATATCAAGGAGAAAATTGGTATGAAGAAAAGGACGACTATTGGTCACAGCGTGAAATCAGAAATACGAAGGTGGAATGTACTTGGATGAGAGGAATTGATGTTTTAAACCTTTGGTCCCGGGGCAATTCCGGCGCCCATAAAGTCATGTGCATGGGTGATAGTAATGAGCTGAATTGGCTTTTTGGTGAATTACATCTCGAACATTCCGCCGATTTGCATTTATATCGATCGAGTCCAACCTATCTCGAAATTGCACCCAAAAGTATTTCAAAAGCCACAGGTCTGAAGAAAATCCTCGAAAATGAATATAATTTTGGGATGGATGCCGTCATCGCCTTTGGTGATAATTATAATGACATGGACCTACTTCAGCAAGTAGGCTGGGGCGTGGCGGTGGAGAATGCCAAACCAGAAGTAAAAGCTGTCGCGAATGAAATCACTGCTACCAATAAAGAGGATGGAGTAGCGATAGTACTGGAAAAACTAACTAGAAAACCTTAAAGAATACCCGAGCCATCCTCGACATCCTCAATCGCTTGCTCCAAAAACTCATTAAAGGGCATCATTTTACGAAATGAATCCAAGGCTATATTTAAGTAGGCACCAGAATTCACTTGGGCATCCTGAAGCGCTGCAAAAGCGGTAAAGCTTTTCAGCCGCAGATAATCAATGTGCGGATGATCTTGATCGTAGTCTCTCGGAGAAGTTTTTAGGCGCTCCCCATCAATTTGACCAAAAGTATTTTTGAAGTCAGGGTGCTCCTCTATTTCTTTCAGGCGATCTCCTGAATAGTCTATTTCTCTACGGATTTTTTTGAGAGTATCAGCCTCTGGCATCCAGATTCCTCCACCCAGCATGGATTGGCCGGGCTTGATGCTCAAGTAAAACCCGGGACCTACTGACTTCTTACCCTTGGGTGAGAAATATGCCGAAAAGTTCGTTTTATAAGGATCTTTATTAGCTGAGAAACGCACATCTCGATTGATTCGAAACACACAGTCCTTGGCTTTAAAGGAGTCCATCCCAGGTAAAAACTCACCCAGCCCCTTAATTAGGTAATCCACATCCTCCATAAACTCACTTCTCGTTTCGTCATACCACTTTTTATTGGCCAGCATCCAGTCTCGATGATTATTTTCGGCTAAGGCAGACAGAAACTTGAAATAAGGTCTCATTTGAATGGGTTTTTGTGATTAGAATAAATGGTATGGCTCAAGAAATTAACTGGTTTTGCTTTTTGAAGTTTAAATAAAATCCACCAAACCCTCCAATTTCATCCCTCGGCTTCCTTTGATCAAAATCAGATAGTCTTCAAGCTTGCTGTCCTCCAGCCAATTCCTAAGTGAAAAAGGATCTGGAAAATATAAGGCCTTGGGAGCCTTTTCAAGTGCAGAAACAATCAGCTTTCCTGTAAAGCAAACCTTGTCAATCTCGTATTCGCTGACAATTTCACCCAACTTTCTATGCTCCTCTTCGGCATAGTCTCCCATCTCAAACATATCGCCCAAGATGATCATTTTGTGTTTTTTTCCACTCATCTTACCAAAGGTGCGAATGGCACCCTCCATTGAAGAAGGATTGGCATTATAAGCGTCCAGAATGATCAAATTGCTGCGTTTCTCGATTAATTGAGAGCGCATATTCTCAGGTTTGTAGCCGACTACTCCCTCCACAGCATCTTTCAATGGGACACCAAAAAACTTTCCAACAGTTAAAGCATTGGCAATATTCCCAAAATTATAAGTCCCAATCAGCGAGGTTAAATGCTCCCCAGGTACTCCCTCCACTGAAAACTTCACAAATGGATTTGCTCCATGAAATTCCACTTCGCAAAAATCTCCTTTGGCTGGATATAAAACCGGATTCTCAAATCGCTTGATCATATTACTCAAAATGGGGTCTTTAGAGTTGATAAAGACTTTCCCCTTATTCGCACGGAGATGTTGATACAGCTCCGTTTTGGTTTTCAATACTCCTTCCGGCCCGCCCATTCCTTCGAGATGAGCCTTGCCGATATTGGTAATAAACCCATGGGTAGGTTCGGCGATCTCGCAAAGTTCTTGAATATCCCCCTGCTTATTGGCACCCATCTCCACAATGGCAATTTCATGCTCAGGTTTAATTTCAAGCAAGGTAAGTGGTACTCCGATGTGATTATTGAGATTTCCTTTTGTGGCCGCAGTCTTAAATTTCTTTTTGAGCACTGCGTGCAAAAGCTCTTTCGACGTGGTCTTTCCATTTGATCCAGTCAAACCGATAATGGGAATACTCAGCTGATGTCTATGATGATTGGCAAGCTTTTGAAGCATTTCCAAGGCATCCTCTGCGATAAAATACCGCTCATCGTCTTCTATAAAATATGCTGGATCATCAATCACCACAGTTGAAGCACCCATCTCCAGAGCTTTTGCGGCAAACTCATTTGCGTTGAAGTTCGGGCCCTTCAGGGCAAAAAAGAGATTACCTTTTTCGATCTTTCTCGTATCAGTACTTACTCCAGTACTTTTCAAAAAGAGCTGGTATAAAATGGAAACGTTCATAGTTTGACGGATATTTGTATCAAAATAAAGGAATGATAGACATCTTTGAGTTCCGAAGGCCGTAATAATTTTACAAGCTGTCCAAAATTTTGATTCCAAGAATACTTTTATGTCTCTGTTTTTTTGCTAGCTCCCTCGCATGGGGGCAAGAGCGGTATTCTTTACAGACAAATGTTGAGGTTTGGCAGGATGACCAAAAAGTCAATAGCCCATTTTCAGGAGGGGTCAATTCGGCACAAATTCAAACTCTAGACCTGACGGGCGATGGTGTAGAAGAATGGGTGATTTGGGATATCAATTCTAGACAGCTCCAAGTTTTCGCAAAGGATGGCGACCAATTCACACATTTACCTGAGCTAAGCTATGCTTTTCCCGAAGATATTAATGGATTCTTAGTCATTAAGGACTTTGACGGAGACGGCAAAGGCGATCTTTTTACTTCCACTGCATTGGGAATTAAGGTTTACAAAAACACGAGCGTCGGCAACAATCCATCTTTCGAGATTGCCAGCCCTGTACTTCGATTAGATACCGGACCAAATATCCAGGCGAATAATTTAGACACTCCTCTGCTCCAAGATCTGGATTCGGATGGTGATCTGGACTTGATTATTTTCAATTTTGCCTCAGGGGACTTTTTGGAGTTTTATAAAAACACCAGCATCGAGCGCAAAGGAGTTGCCGATATTGACGGGTTTAAATTTCCTGTTTCTTTCTGGGGTGAATTTGTGTTTTGCGCTTGTGCAGAATTCAGTTTTGGAGCAACCTGTGAAGGACTCCCGATTAGTCAAAATAGCCTTTCAGACCCAAATGCTCGAATCTTACATGCAGGTGGACATTCCATTTTGTATGAGGACTTTGATGGAGATGGCTTGAGCGACTTGCTCCTTGGACGCGATGAATGCGATATTCTCTACTTTTTACCAAATAAGGGTACGGAAGTCTCACCAGTGTTTGACGAGTTCCAGACCGAACTCCCAGGCTATGGGTCTCTTCCAGCTTTCCAACGATTTCATGTAGGCCGACTAATTGGTGATGATTTGATAATTAGCCTAAATACCAATGAATCCTCCTTCAATTTTACGATTGATTTTGCAGAGTCCATCGTGCGACTTGATGGATCAGCAGCTGAGGCAACTCCGGTTTTACAAGATCAGAATTTTGATTTGGGAGAAAATACCCGCCCTTTTTTTCGGGGAAATAAATCTTCAGGAAATCTCTGGCTGAGCTACAACACGACAACCGCATCCGGTACTCAGTCGGAACTGGCTTCGCTCAGCTTATCCAACGGCATATTGACTGTGAAGGAGAATGTAGAACCTAGCCTTTCCAATCTTAGATTACTCGATGCTCAATATCTGGAATTTGTAGACCAACAAGGAATCAATCATCAAATCGTCAGCGGGATCAGATATGAAAATAGTATTCCGACTCAGCAGCTATTCAGATTTGATCAGGGAAACTATATGGACTTTGATCTTTCAGGATACTCTCCAAGTCGCGGAGATTACCTTCAGTTTTTTGAGTATTCAGCTCAGGATTACATGCTGGTGGCAGCAAGAAATGGCAGCTTGAGTCTTTATTCCATTGATTTTGCCACCCAATCGTCAACGCTACTGGAAGAAGATTTCTTGAATTTCCGAGACAACCCTGCCAATCGAAATCTTTTTGTGGCCGTATGGCAAAAAGAAAATCCAGATCTCTACACAAGTGACCAGCTAGGCAGGGTCATTCACATTCCCAACTTTATGGAATCCGAGCTACGGGAGGAAATTCAGATTGAAATCGGAAATCAACTTTTCCCGACTCGTCTGGGTAGAATCAATGCATTAACAGTCATCCCTCCACTTTTTAGTGAGGCTCCTGACCTTCTGCTCGGATCGAGCGGAGGTGGCCTAATTTACCTCACAGGCAGCAATACAAATAGCCCTGGAGAAGGTGAATATTTATTGAAAATTTTTCCTAACCCGAGTACAGGCCCAATAAAAATTCTGAGTAATCGATCAGCCAAAGGCAGAATTGTCACGGCGATGGGCCAAGTCCTTTTAGATGATATCGAGATCCTTGCCAATCAAGAGTTACAGATTCAAGGAATGCCGTGGACTCCTGGATTGTATATTTTACAAGTTTCTGTAGATGACGAATTCCTAGAATCTAGGAAATTCTACATTCAGTAAGGGTGAATATTTTGTGTTAAGGATAAAAGGAGGTAATTTCCTTTCTTTCACAAAATAACACTATGAGAAAAATCTATTTAATTGCTCTTTTTGCCTTGATTTGGGCGAGTTGCAGTACACAGAAAGCCGAAGAAGCTGACCTGATTTTTACCAATGGCATCATCTACACGGTCGATGAAAACAATCCCAAAACCGAGGCAGTCGCTGTCAAAGATGGACTGATCCTAGGAGTAGGAACTACCGAAGAAATGCTAGCACATACTGGCGACAACACCGAAGTCATCGATCTACAGGGTAAAACAATGACACCCGGGCTTATTGAATCTCACGCTCACTTGATGGGTATAGGATACAATAAGCTAGAACTGGATTTGATGTATGTGAAAACTTACGACGAGTTGGTTGAGAAAGTAGGTGAAGCTGTCGCAAAAGCAAAGCCTGGAGACTGGATCACTGGCCGTGGTTGGCATCAAGATAAATGGATAGAAAAGCCAGACAACATGGTCAAGGGTTTTCAAACCAATGATAAACTAAACGAAGTATCGAAGGACAATCCGGTTTTTCTTCGTCATGCTTCTGGTCACGCTTCCTTTGCAAATGA
Source organism: Algoriphagus namhaensis (assembly GCF_042649705.1). Taxonomy (NCBI): domain Bacteria; kingdom Pseudomonadati; phylum Bacteroidota; class Cytophagia; order Cytophagales; family Cyclobacteriaceae; genus Algoriphagus; species Algoriphagus namhaensis. The sequence continues at coordinate 327,466 of NZ_JBHRZS010000003.1, read as the reverse complement.
TAAAGCACTGGAAATGGCCGGAATTACCAACCTGACAGGTGAACGTCCAGGAGAAGTGGAAGGTGGAGAAATAATCGTAGATGATTTTGGAAACCCGACGGGTGTATTGACGGAACGAGCTTCTGGATTGGTTGCTAGATTAGTACCCGCCGAAACTCCTGAAAGAGCGGAGGAAGCTTTGACCTTAGCCCTTCAGGAATTAGTAGAAAAAGGAATTACCTCTTTTCATGACGCTGGCTCGGGTCAAGATGTAATTGACTTAGTACAAAAATTTAAGGATGAGGGTAAACTCACGGTCCGTCAATACATTATGTTAACTGGCCGCCAGCCAGAGCTTTTGGAAGAATGGTATAAAAGAGGACCCATGATCGATTCTACTGATCATATGCTCACGGTTCGTTCGATCAAGCTTAATTGTGATGGAGCTTTAGGCCCTAGAGGGGCTTGGCTATTGGAAGATTATTACGATCGCCCAGGACACAGAGGACATGAGACTTTACCGATGGAAGTGGTGACTGAAGTGTCAGAAAAAGCTTTACCCCTAGGATTCCAAGTTTGCTCACACGCCATTGGTGATCGAGCGAATCAAGAAATCCTGGATAGATATGAAGCTGCTTTCACAAAAAATCCAGGCGCTACTGATCATCGTTTTCGAATTGAGCATGCGCAGCATATTCATCCAGATGATATCCCCAGATTTGGGCAACTTGGTGTGATTGCAGCCATGCAAGCTATTCACTTAAGTTCCGATAGACCATGGGCTATAGATCGTTTGGGAGAGAAAAGAATTATTGATGGAGCCTACGTTTGGCAAAAGCTCATGAAGTCAGGTGCTGTAATAGCCAATGGCACAGATGCTCCAGTGGAGCCGGTAGATCCATTACCGTCATTTTATGCCTCAGTGACTCGTAAAACACTGGAGGGTCTTCCAGAAGAAGGCTATGAAGCAGATCAGAAAATGACACGAGCTGAAGCCTTAAAATCGTATACCTTAGACGGGTCCTATGCCGAGTTCGAAGAAGATTTCAAAGGCTCCATTGAGGTAGGTAAAGCAGCTGATTTCACCATTTTTGACAAAGACATCATGGAGGTACCAGAGCAGGAAATCCTGACTACTCAAGTAATGATGACAGTAGTAGCTGGTAAAGTGGTTTATAAAAAATAATTCCAGATAGCTGTCTAAAGGCCGGCAGGATGAGGACGACGGCATGGTTTTCCGAGCAGGCGTCCTCTTTTTGTTATATACAATCCATCCTTTGAGATACCTTCTTCCAATTTGGAAAAATCATTTATAACTCAGCCAGAATATGACCTTCAACATGAATTCTGCCAGAGACTTCATAAGACCATTTATTAGAAAAGCGAAGTACATTTTTGCGACAGGAATTGTTCTCTTGCTAAGCTCAGAATCATGGGCCCAATTCTCACTTAATGGGCAAATGCTGGTTCGAAGTGAATTTAGAAATGGTTACGGCAAATTAATCAATGAGAATTCGGATCCTGCAGGATTTATCGCACATAGGGCACGATTGGAGGCTAGTTATAAAATCGATCGGTTAAATTTTTTCATGAGCATCCAAGATGTTCGCACTTGGGGAAGCACACCTTCCGCCAACGTGTCAGATGATTTCTTATCTGTGCATGAAGCGTGGGGGGAAGTGAGTTTTGGAGAAAACTGGAAGTTAAAACTTGGTAGACAGGAGCTCAACTATGACAATGCACGTTTTTTGGGAAATCTAGATTGGGCACTCCAAGCCAGATCTCATGATTTTATTCTGATGAAGTATGAAAAAGGGGATTCAAAACTTCATTTTGGGGCTGGATTCAATCAAGATGGATTTAAAATAACCGGGAATACATACACTATTCCAAATAATTATAAAGCAGCCCAAATGGTGAGTTTCCAAAATAAAGTAGGAAGGCTTTCTTACTCCTTCCTCTTTTGGAATGACGGGAGGCAGTTTATAGAAAAGGATGACGCTGGCACTATCTTAAATGAAGGAATCCGATACATGTCCACATTGGCGATCCCAACACTTCGGCTACCCTTAAATAAAACCATGCTTACTGGACAGTTTTATTATCAATTTGGAAATGATGTAGCGGGAAAATCTGTCAGTGCCACTAACTTTTCCTTGCTAGTGACTCAAGAGATTGCCCAGAATGACGAACGAGGCTCCAAGTATAGAATTACCGCAGGATTCGAGTCGCTGAGCGGAACTGCGAGTAATGAATTAGAAAAAAATAATTCCTTCAGCCCTCTTTACGGAACCAACCATGCAGTCAATGGACTCATGGACCTTTTTTATGTAGGTAATAATCATTTCAACACAGTAGGTTTGAATGACCTTTTTCTAAGAAGTCGTTATGATTTCAATTCCACCTTCTGGATCCAGGGAGATTACCACCATTTCTCAAGCGCAGCAGAATTACTAAGCGAGGGAACTTCAGGAGATGAATTAAGCAAGGGATTCGGATCAGAATTGGACTTTACTATAGCTAAAGTAGTTAGCGAGTCAGTTTCCATTCAGGTTGGGTACAGTCAGTTTTTTACTTCGGACACATTTGCGCATTTCCAGAATAATGACCCGCTAAAAGAAATTCAAAATTGGGCTTACATCATGTTTGTATTTCGTCCAAACAACAAAGCCAAATTTATCGGTGTGCCACTGTAGTGAAGTGACTGTAAAATATCTCGACGATTATGAATCCAGCAGAGGACTATGCTGTATCCTAGCCGCAAAAATCTTTGACATACTAAAACTTCGGTATCCCCACAAAATACAAGTCGAAACCACCTAATCCTTTGGGCCGGTTAGAGGAAAAAATCATCACCTGATTAGAAAATTCCCAGTGACCGGATACCACTGGCCTGTATTCGTCAAATTCCGAATTGATGCTCGGGCCAAAGTTTACTGGCTCACTCCATCCGTTTCCGCTTTTAAGTGAATAATACAAATCATATCCCCCAAATCCTCCTGGCCGATCCGACGCAAATACTAGCAAATCACCATACACGAAGGGCATATGATCATTTGATGTAGAACTTATCGAACTTTTCCGAATCTGTTTAGATACGTTTGAAGTCATATGGGAAATGAAATTTATTGGGGAAGTGAAATCCAATTCATAAATGTCAAATTGGCCTTCCCGGTCAGAGCTGAAAAGCAATTGCTCTGGTAGTAGATCAATCCCTAATCCTTCCCCTTTCTCATAATTAGGGGCATAAAAAGTAGGATACATTTCATTACTTCCTTCGTCTAACAACGAAATACTCCATTTTTCTGCTGAATATCCTTCTCCAAAACTAGCGTCAGCCGAAAATTTCGCCAATTGAATTTGATAAGTCCCTTCACAATCGCAGGAAAAAAGTAAGTAGTCATTAATTCCACTCTCCGTTCGTTCATAAAATGAATAAGGCCCCTTCTCATTACAATTAGAATTAACCTCTAGAAGTTTATTTCTAACTCTTCTAAAGCCCTCGGAATTGACATTCGATTCATAAGTTAAGGTAGCATCCTCCTTGCTCCATATAAAGCTCAGATCTCGATTCAGAAGATTAAATTCTCCGCCACGACTTTCACTATTTGAGGAAAAGATCAAGCCCAGATCCGCATCAATAAAAGGTGGATTATAGTCTGAATTCATGTCATCATATGGCGAATTAAGTTCTGTTAAATTAATCACCTCAAATTCAGAAAAAGCGCCTGTTTCGTAAGGAAATCGTTTATCACAGGACATCAGAACCAGACCAAGCAAAAAAACTAGTGGAAGATTTTTCATCATTCAATTATCAACGTAAGAAAGATAACTAACTGTTTTTTTTTGCAAAACTTTTTTCACGATAGATGTTTTTTTTATAGCAATACCCACAGCTTTCAACCTCTAGTGAATAAAAGCCACACATTTTCCCTATTTTCCCAGTTGTAAAAACAATTAGAACTATGTACAAAAAAATACTCGCCATTTGGGTGCTCTGCTTTCTGACAAGCTTTGCGATAGCCCAAGAAAAAAAACCTATGACTTGGCAGGATATACCTACCTGGAAATATATGCAAGGGGCAAGCTTCGAAGTCTCACCAGATGGGCAATGGATCGCCTATGGGATGGTGGCTTTGGAGGCAGATGGAGAAGTAATCCTCCAAAAAGTGAATGACCCCGAATCAAAGAAAACTTTCAAAATTGGATCAACAAACTTTCCTTCAATCGAATTCAGCAAGGATAGTAAGTGGATGGCTTTTAAAGAATACCCTACTTTTTCTGAAAAGAAAGCCAATGAAAAATCCAAAGGAAAACCACTTCGAGATAAGCTAATTCTTCTAGAACTCGGAAAGGAGGAAAAGAAGACATTTGAAAACGTCAGCAGCTTTTCATTCAATGGGGATGCATCGACGCATCTAGCCATCAATCTTGCCAAAGAAGGCAATGGCGACGCAAAAGGATCTGATCTACTGATCTATCATCTCAAGTCAGAAAAGGCTCAAAACATGGGCAATGTCTCAGAATTTAGCTTCAATAAGTCAGGAACTCATCTTGCATATGTGGTGGACGCAGCCAATAAATCTGGGAATGGAGTGTATTTAATGAATCTTGCAAGCAATAGCACTGCGATTTTGGATTCTGACAAAGCCTCATATCAATCCCTCAATTGGACTGAGAAGGGTGAAGCATTTGCGGCACTGAAAATGGTCGAGGACAAGAAGTATAAGCAAGATCACGGCAAGGTAATCGGTGTAAAAAACCTGAACAATCCGCAAGTCACGGTATATGATGCCCAGAAAGACAGTACTGGATTTGATCAAAGCTATACCATCAGCGGCAACCAGAGACCGATGTGGTCAGAAGACTTAACCCGCCTCTTTTACGGCATTCGCCCTTTGGTTTTGGCTAAAAAAGAAGAGCCATAAAAGGAAGTGAACAAAGATTCCGTCGCCATGGCTGAATCAGCTGCAATGAAAAAAATCATGGCAGACACAACCATTAAATCCATTTCAGACCTTCAAAAGGCCATTGCCAAATTAGATTCAGGCAAAGTAAACGGAAAGAAGGAAAATGATGCCGATAAGCCAGACATGACCATTTGGCATTGGAATGATAGCAGACTCCAGTCTCGTCAGCAGGTGATGGAAAACCGTGATAAGAATTACAGTTTCTGGGCCATGTATGATGTAGCCTCTGGAAAGCATATTGCCTTACAGGACAGCAGCATGAAGGATCTAAGTATTCTTCCAAAGCATCGATATGCACTGGGTTCGGATGAGCAAGCTTACGAACTAGACATTAATTTGAACGGTCAGAACTACAGCGATTTTTACATCGTGGACCTGAAGACTGGGGAGAAAAAGACCCTCTTCACTAAGTTTTATCTCCCTTCATTCGGTTCGTTCCCAAGACCTTCGACTGACGGTACTAAGTTGATTTACGGAGAGGATGGTCATTTCTTTATTTATGACATTCCTACTGGCACCACCACCAACATCACGGAAAATATACCCGTGACTTTTGTGGATGTGGAGGATGATCACAATGTGATCAAACCGATGATTTCTCCTCTAGGCTGGAGCTCAGATAGCAAATATGCCTTGCTCCGCGATGACTGGGATATCTGGCAAGTGCCAATGGATGGTAAGTCAGAGGCCATCAATTTGACCCAAAATGGTAGAAGCGATCAGATTCGTTACCAATATCGTTTTGGATTAGATCCAGATGAAAAAGGAATCGATCTCAGCAAGCCAATCTATGTCAGAACCTACGGAGAGTGGGATAAGAAAAGCGGGATTGCACTTCTTAGTCCAGCGAAAAAAGGTGGGCTTCAGGCTGGAGCAAAGTCACTAATCTGGGAAGACGCCAACATAGGCAGTCTCACCAAGGCTGAGAATGCTGAAGTTTATTTCTTCAACAGAGAAACATTCAATACGCCCGACCAAATGTATGTGACGGATGCCTCACTTTCCTCGCCGAAGAAGATCACCGAAAACGCTCCAGATGTGGATAAGTATGCATGGTCCGCAGGAACTCGCTTGGTAGATTATATCACAGATAAAGGAGATAAGCTCCAAGGAGCACTTTTCTTACCGGCTAACTATGTGGAAGGCCAGAAGTACCCGACGGTGGTCTATTACTATGAAAAGCTTTCGCAAATTCGACACAACTGGGCCAACCCAGGCTACAGCGGCACGGGTTGGAACCCAAATATGTATACCTCAAATGGCTTTGCAGTCTTTATTCCAGATATCGTGTACAAACTGGATGATCCGGGGATGTCAGCTGTATGGGCCGTACTCCCTGCGGTAAAAGAAGCAATCAAAACAGGGGTCATTGACGAAAATAATATCGGAATCCATGGCCACTCTTGGGGTGGATATCAGACTTCCTTCCTGATCACGCAGACGGATATGTTTAAGGCTGCGGCGGCCGGAGCTCCTTTGACCAATATGATCTCCATGTATGATCTGATCTACTGGAATTCAGGGGGTGGAAACATGTCCATCTTTGAAGCTTCGCAGGGTAGATTTCGTGGCGCTCCATGGGAAAACTGGGAAGCGTATGAGCGAAATAGCCCAGTGTATCATGTAAAGAACGTGACCACTCCCCTACTGATGCTGCACAATGATAAAGATGGAGCCGTAGATTTCACTCAGGGCATTGAATACTACTCTGCTTTGAGAAGATTGAAAAAGCCAGTAGTGCTGATGCAATACAAAGGTGAAAATCACGGGCTCAGCAAACTCGAAAACCGGAAGGACTATAGCGTACGGATGATGGAATTCTTTAATCATCACCTCAAGGGCGAACCTGCTCCTGATTGGTTAGAAAAAGGAATCGATAAGCTGGATCTGGAGGAGCATTTGGAGAAGAGAGCCTTTTAGGAAGGCAGAAATCTGAAGGATGAAAAAATCCCGCGGTGAAAGCTGCGGGATTTTTTCTGCCCCTATCCAGATAAATCTAGCATCTCAGATATTATAGTTGTTTGACTAAATGGAAGTGCTGATAAATTCAGTAGACTAAGACCGAAAAGTTCTTTAGACCTTCTAATCTATTTCTTCGTGTCAATAAGGTCTAGAAAATGACAATCATTTGATTTTTAAATAAATAACCCCAAAAAATTCACATAAATCTGAAGAAAAAACAACTTAGATTTGAACTCTACTTCAACCTCACTTTACCATGTTGATATCCCTTATTTTGCTATTTCTAGGACTAGCTTTATTAGTCAAAGGTGCAGATTGGTTGGTAGATGGTGCTACGGTTTTGGCTAAAAAAAATCGAATTTCTGATCTGGCAATTGGCCTGACCATTGTCGCCTTTGGAACGTCCGCTCCTGAGCTGGTCGTGAATGTAGTCGCATCCTCAGGGAATTATCCCGATATCGTGTTTGGGAATGTCATCGGGTCCAATAATTTCAACCTCTTTGTGATTTTAGGTATTTCCGGTCTGATTATTCCACTTTCGGTCCAATCCAGTACGGTTTGGAAAGAAATCCCTTTTTCACTTTTTGCGGTCATCTTGCTTTTTTTCCTTACCAACAGCTATTTGATAGCGGGGGACAATCAACTGACTCGATTGGACGGATTCATCTTATTGGGGCTTTTTCTCGCCTTCCTTTATTATGTTTCCACACAGCTGAAGTCCGAAGAAACCGAGCAAGCGGTAGAAGTAAGTGATTATTCGAAATTAAAAATCTGGGGGTTGATCATAATCGGCCTAGCTGGACTGGTTCTTGGAGGAAAGCTTGTGGTGGATAATGCTGTTTCCATGGCACAAACTTTAGGAGTCAGCGAAAAGATCATAGGTCTTACCATCGTAGCTGCTGGAACATCCTTACCGGAACTTGCCACTTCTATCGTCGCTGCATATCGAAAGAATACCGATATCGCTATCGGCAATATCATTGGCTCCAACATCTTTAATATTTTTCTTATTCTCGGCGTAAGTAGTCAGGTGAGACCACTCGATTTCAACCCATCCTTCAATACCGATATATATTTGTTGATAGCAGGTACAACGTTTCTCTTTTTGGCCATGTTCACTGGTAAAAAGAAGAAGTTAGACCGTTGGGAAGCATTAATTCTACTGATCACCTACCTACTTTATACAGGCTATCTCATAGGCTTGGAAAGCTAAAGTGAAAATGATGGTTTTTCGAAATAAACGACCTGAAAAAAGACAAAAGTCGCTTATTATTGTTAACAAGCTATGACAGGTACCACTTCCAATACTCAAAAATACTCGCATAAAGCCTATGCATTGATCAATGCAATTGTGCTAGCCTTGGTCATTTGGTGGAATTATTATTCCAATACCGGAAACATAGGTGGAAAAACAGTGGGCGAGCTCAGTGCTGAATATGACAATTACTTTACTCCGGCAGGCTATGCTTTTGCAATTTGGGGATTGATCTATTTGGCCTTAACTGCGCAGGCAGTCTTTTTCATCGTTCGGGCATTTGATAGGACTAAAGAATCAACTTTCCTTTCGCAAATCGGACCCTACTTGATTATTGCTAATATTTTCAATGCGGGATGGCTCTGGTTTTGGCTTACTGAAAATACCGGACTCAGCGTAGTAACTATGCTTGGGATCCTGCTTTGCTTGGTGATCGTAATCCTTAGCCTCCGAATGAATATCAGCAAAGAAAGCAAAATTATTCAGCTTTTAGTCCGAACACCGATTTCCATCTACGCCGGATGGATTACTGTGGCGACGGTGGCAAATATTTCGGCTTATTTAGCCAAAATCGGATGGTCGGGAGGCCCTATAGATGAAATCACTTGGACGATCATCATGATGGCCGTTGCTGCCTTAGTCAATATTTCAATCGTCTTTTTACGAAACCTATATGCCTTCCCCTTGGTCGGGATGTGGGCCCTTTTTGCGATTTCTGTTCGGCATTCAGGCACTCAATCTGGCCTTCAAGGAACCGCTCTCATTTGTATGTCTGTCATTTTCTTGGCCTTGGCTTTCCAATTGATTCGGAAAAGCCTTCTAGCCAGAAAGCAAACCATCAATGGCTAGTCGTCACTCACGTTGAGATACGAAAAGCCCATTTGATCGAGCATCACGAAACTTGTCTTCGCAGAAATAGCGATTTTAACCTCAGGGGTAATATTATTTGCGGGGATATTCCAAAAAGACATACTCTGTCCACACATCAAAAACTTTACGCCCACTTTCTCCAGCTCCTGGATCGCGAGCATATTAGGATTGTCAATGCCATACTTTTCTTGATAGGCTTCATGTGTACCCGCAGCCAAGGACATTCCACCATGGATCACTGCCACAATCTCAATCTTGTCAGCCGGCACACCATTGGCAATGTGGAGATTATATGTTCGGGCAATTTCAGTGAATGTGGAATGAATTTTTGTGGAATCTTTCACTGAGCCGTAGACATCTATTGCGATCTTATAGTCCAAAGAAGGGTCATAAGGCATAGCCGCATTTTCTATTGGTATCACCCCGACCCATGGGGTAAAGTCCAATTGTGGATAAGTGATTGTTTCCGCGATATGCGGTGGCATTTGTTGGGAATTGGCCGAAAATGCGAAGAGGATCGAGGATGCAAAAAATGCTAAACAAAGCTTTTTCATAGGGTTTGGGATTAGTCAAGGGTGGAAGTTAACCAATAAATGCGGTACGGGGCCTATATCATGCTTATCGAAATAAAAATCCGACCTTTGAACCCAAAGCTCACCATTATTAAGTTGAAGTCTACTAGATTAGACATTGCATGAGATTTCGCATTTGTTTTACATTTCTCTTTCTACTGGCCTCACATTATTTGCTGGCTCAAAAAATCAATGATTCTTATCGGCTAAATATCAAAAGAGCCAGTTCAGAGATCATCATTGACGGTGTGCTAGACGAAAAGGCATGGATGGAAGCTGATGTGGCGACTGATTTTTTTATGATCACCCCCATGGACACCAGTTTCAGTCAGGTAAAGACTGAAGTACGAATGGCCTACGATGAGGAAAATTTATATGTCCTTGCAGTGAATCATCACGCCGTGGAGGGCGACTATATCGTGCAATCATTGAGACGAGATTTTAGCTTTGGGCAGAATGACAATTTCATTTTTTTCATGGACCCCTTTGATGATCAGACCAACGGATTCTCTTTTGGGGCAAACGCCGCCGGTGCACAATGGGACGGAATCATGTCCAATGGAAATCAAATGGATTTGAGCTGGGACAATAAATGGACCTCCAAAGTCACGAACTACGAAGACAAATGGATTTTTGAAGCGTCCATACCTTTCAAATCCATCCGGTATAAAAAGGGAATCGATGAGTGGGGGATAAATTTTTCCAGACTAGATTTGAAAACCACGGAAAAATCCGGTTGGGCACCGGTGCCACGACAGTTTCCTTCCTCGACTTTGGCTTACACGGGTATTTTAGCCTGGGACAATCCCCCTCCTAATGCTGGTACCAATGTGTCAATCATCCCTTATGTCTTGGGTGGAGCAACGACGGATTTTGAATCTGAAACAGGCACCCAATATAAAAGAGAAATAGGCTTGGATGCGAAAATAGGGCTCACCTCTTCCTTAAATCTTGACCTCACGGTAAATCCAGATTTCTCTCAAGTCGAGGTGGATAGGCAAGTCACCAATTTGGACCGTTTTGAGCTATTCTTCCCAGAAAGACGACAATTCTTTTTAGAGAACGGTGACCTCTTTGCCAATTTTGGATACGAAACCATCCGCCCCTTTTTCTCAAGAAGAATTGGTCTGAATGTACCGATTCAATTTGGCGCACGGGTAAGTGGAAAAATTAATAAGGACTGGCGGATCGGAGCCATGACCATGCAGACTGCAGATGTGGAAGAAGATGCTTTGCCTTCGCAAAATTTCACCGTCATGTCACTTCAACGACAAGTAGGTGCACGATCTAATATCGGGGCGATCTTTGTCAATAAGCAATCCTTGAGATACAACCCGGATGCTGTGGACGAAGGAATGCCTGTTTACTCCGAATTTAACCGTAATGCAGGCTTGGAATACAATCTGGCTTCAAGCAACAACCTTTGGACAGGCAAGGCAATGGTACTGCAAAGTTTTGCCCCTGACAACACTGGGAATGGCTTCGTTCATGCTGCCAATTTAAAGTATGCAAGTGGCAATTTAACTTGGGAATGGCGTCACGAATACGTTTCAGAAAGCTACACGGCTGAAGTTGGTTTTGTGCCAAGGAGGGGCTACTATAAGATTAACCCCAGTGGGAGTTATCTTTTCTTCCCAAAAAGTGAAAAAATATTGAGTCATGGCCCGACTGTAAGTAGCACTTTTTTCTGGAACACAGAAGGTGTGAAAACTGATAACGCGACCATTTTAGCTTACAATATCCGGTGGAGAAGTCAAAGTCGCTTCATGCTTTGGACAGCTTATGATTTCGTGAAGCTCCAGCGCCCATTTGACCCAACAAACCTGGGCGGGGAAACTTTACCGATAGGTTCAGAGCATGAATGGTTTGCTTGGGGCACAGAATACACCTCCAAACCGCAGAGTGTTTTTACGTATGCATTTAGCACAAGAATGGGTGGCTATTTTGCAGGAGGAAAGAGATACAATGTGACAGCAGATCTAGGGTATCGATTCCAACCCTATGTGGCCATAGCCATGGCTGCCAACTACAATCAAATCGAATTGCCAGAGCCGTGGAACACGACATCTTTTTGGCTAGTGGGACCTAGAATTGATGTGACCATGACAAACACGCTGTTCTTAACCACTTTTATCCAATACAACGAACAGATCGACAATATCAACCTAAACGCTCGTTTCCAGTGGAGATTTAAGCCTGCTTCAGATTTGTTTTTGGTCTATACAGACAATTATCTACCCGAACCTTTTGGCGTAAAGAATCGCTCGCTTGTGTTGAAGTTTACCTATTGGTGGAATGTTTAATCCTAATATTAAAAGGGAAAAGGGATTAGAAGATTAGAGAATGTGAGATGAAGAGCCCCGGCACCTTTAGGGCAGAGATTTGTTTGGCTGGGTAAGAATATTTAGAAAGCTCAGGGGATTGCTGTATTTTGAGCGAAGCTTTAACCACCTCCATATATGATCCCGAAAAAATACCTGTCCGTCCTTCTATTTTTGATCTTCGCTTTCTGTCAAACCTCATTTGCTCAGCAGAAAAATGATCCCAAATTCCTTACGCTGGAGCGGATTTTTGCCTCTTCAGAATTTAATCAAGAACGACAAGCACCTATACAGTGGATCGAAAATGGAGAGGCTTACATCACTGTAGCCTCCTCAACTGATGGAAATGAGCTGATTCGATGGGAAAGTGAAAGTGGAGAAAGCTCGATTTTCGTACCAAAAGAAGCCCTTCGGGCAAATGGTAACTTCACCGAAATCGAATCCTTTTCGCTGAGTGAAGATGAGAGCAAGGTCTTGATTTTCACAAACTCAAGTCGCGTTTGGCGATCCAATACCAAAGGGGACTATTGGGTATATGATCTCAGCACTAAAAAACTCAGTCAGCTCGGAAAGAGTTTCGAACCATCTTCCCTGATGTTTGCCAAATTTTCCACTGACAACACATTCGTAGCCTACGTCCATAAATTCAACTTGTTTAGAGAAAACTTTGCCACTGGAGAAATCAAACAACTCACAACAGACGGAACCGACAAAATCATCAATGGCACATTTGACTGGGCCTACGAGGAGGAATTTGGGAAGCGAGATGGGTTTTCTTGGAGTCCAGATGGAAAATTAATCGCTTACTGGCAGATTGACGCAAGAGAGATCGGGACTTTTTACATGATCAATAACATTGATTCGGTTTATTCCCAACCCATCCCTTTGCAATATCCAAAAGTAGGACAAACTCCCTCTGGCGCGAAAATCGGCCTCGTAAATCCTGAAACAAAGGAATTTGACTGGGTCCCTATCCCAGGATCTGAAACCGAAAATTACCTACCCGGAATGCAATGGGTGAATGAGGATTTAATGTTGATTCAGCAGATGAATCGCAAACAAAACCGACTTACCGTCTGGAGCTATCAGCCCTCCACAAAAGCACTCAAAGAAATCTATGTAGAAACAGAAGACACTTGGGTGGATCTGGGCTATCCTGATATTTCGGCCAATGGTTGGGAAAATAATGATCTGAAAATCGTGGACAATGGCTCTGCCTTCCTGCGGATGACTGAAAATGGAAAATGGAGACGAATCATCAAAGTGGATTTAGCATCAGGCGATATTCAAAATGTAACTTCAGATTCCTTCGATGTGGCTTCATTTGGCGGTCTGAGCCAGGATTCGGTCTATTTCATTGCTTCACCTTCAAATCCCACCCAGCGATATCTTTACTCCAAAAAACTAGATGGGGCTGGGGAAAATCTACGAATCACGCCAGATACCTTTTCCGGTGTAAACACCTATGACATCGCTCCAAATGGACACTTTGCAATCCATAGCCATCAGAGCACTAGTGAAGTTCGCACCGTGCGACTCGTGCGACTGCCTTCCCATGAGCCACTGAAGATTTTGGTTACAAATGGTGAATACCTGAAGAAAAGGAAGTCGCTAGCTCTGCCCGAGGTGAAGTTTACCGAGGTGAAGACTTCTGAGGGCGTTACGCTAGATGCTCGCATAGTCTATCCACTTGAATTTGACCCGAGCAAAAAATACCCAGTGCTATTTCATGTATATGGGGAGCCTTGGGGTGCCACAGCTGTGGATACAGAGATCGGATTGTTTGATGTGATGCTGGCGCAAAAGGGCTACTTTATCATCGATATGGATAATCGAGGTACGCCTACACTCAAAGGCTCTGCCTGGAGAAAAAGCATCTACCGAAACATAGGAAAAATCAATGCGCAAGACCAGGGCCTAGCGGCAAAAGAAATCCTAAAACTTCCCTATCTCGACGAAAGTCGGGTGGCTGTCTGGGGTTGGAGCGGTGGTGGTTCCATGACGCTCAATTTACTTTTCAAATTCCCTGAAGTCTATCAAACGGGAATGTCTGTGGCATCTGTTTCCAATCAACTGATCTATGACAATATTTACCAGGAGCGCTATATGGGCTTGCCACAGGAAAATATGGAGGATTTTGTGAATGGTTCTCCTATCACTTATGCCAAAAACTTGGAAGGGAATCTATTGCTCATCCATGGCACTGGAGACGACAATGTACACTACCAAAGTGCAGAGATGCTCATCAATGAACTAATCAAGCACAATAAACAATTTCAGATCATGCCCTATCCCAACCGCTCGCATGGAATCTATGAGGGAGAAGGTACCCGATTACACTTGTACACCTTGCTGACGAATTATTTGATGCGGAATACGCCATTGAATTAACTAACCGAGACGAAAAAAAAGCACTTAATCAACATCTGATTAAGTGCTTTTTAATTAAATGAAACCTCCCTATTTCTTCTTCGGAGCCAAGAAAGGAATCTTCTGGGCGATCATTGCTTCTTGCAAGGCCTCCACATCTGCGTTGACAGAATTGGCTTCTTCTATCAAGCGCTCATACTTAGCGAGCATATCGCTGGCATAAGCCCTTTGTCCTGAAGTGACCGGCGGCTCCTGATTAGCGATGGTGCCATAAATATGCGCCAGCTCCACATCCAGCTGATTTGGGAAATTGATCACATCTTGGAAGGTCTTCTGCTTGGTTTGGATCAGTTTACCTTCGATGTCATTGATTTTCTCGACCAACTCATCAGCCTGGGCATACCAATCTGCATAGTCCTCTTTGGAGACTCTGCTTTGCAGGTCCTTAACTTGAGCTCGAACAGATCTAAGATTTTCAGCCGTAGTTCGGGTATGAACCAAAGCCTCTCCAATCGGCTTGAGCGCAGCGAATTGTGCTTCATAATCCGCCTGAGTTGCAGTCCATCGTGGATCTGGGTTTACCTTCAGGGCTTTGGTCACTGACTCATCTCCGTAGGTAAATTCGGCCTGATAATCACCCGGTGGCACCATCGCAGGTCCAGCTTCCAGCCCGGAAAAGACTCCCTCCACCAATTCAAATTCTTGAACTGCCAGATCCCAATGAACCTGATTCATTCCAGCGTTCACCTTGATTTTATCCTTTTTGGCCTCAGGATCCGAACTAAAAGTGCGAATCACCTCACCTGCCTGGTCTTTAATTTCCACCTTCAGATGTGTAGAGTCCTTTACTTCCTTCAGATAGTATTTCATGGCAAAGCCTTCGTAGGGGTTTTGACCCATTTCAGGGGCTTCCGTACGGAAAGCTAAATCTCGAATAGCCTCTTCCGGTTCATAGACATAAAACTTAGTACTTTTGGCCTGCTCCATTTCATACAGCGGACCTAAATCATCCAATACCCAGAAAGCTCTTCCTTGAGTTGCCACGATCATGTCATTGTCCTGAATCATCAAGTCTGTGATCGGTACGATAGGCAGGTTATCTTGAAATTCTCTCCACTGCTGACCTCCATCAAAAGAAATATATAGCCCGGTCTCTGTTCCTGCATACAGCAAATCTTTTTGATTGGGATCCTCACGCACCACTCGCACATGGGCTTCAGGAGCGATGCCGTTCACTAGTCTAGTCCAGCTTTGGCCGTAATCAGTGGATTTAAAAATATGCGGAGTGAAATCATTGTACTTGTAGCTATTAAATGCCACATAGACCGTGGCTTGATCATGAGGAGAAACCTCAATCTGATTCACCATTCCTTCGGGAGTATTTGGGATCGTAATGTCGGTCCAGCTCTTTCCTCCATCTTTGGTCACATGAAGTAGACCATCGTCTGCTCCGGCATAAAGCACATCAGGTGTGAAGGGAGATTCAGCTAGATAATAAATCGTATGGAAAACTTCTCCTCCTGCTCCTTCATTAGTGATCGGCCCACCGCCAGCAATCAGGTGAGTCGTATCATTTTTGGTAAGATCAGGGGAAATCTCCTCCCAAGTCAACCCACGGTTGGTGGTTTTCAAAATCACATTTCCCGCGTGATAAATCACACTTCGATCATGAATGGATGAAATGATCGGTGCATTCCAATTGAATCGATACTTCACCTCGCGGGGATTGGAAGCCAAACCTAAATAAGGATAGGCCATCACATCTTTTTCCAGCTTGGTATCAGCATTCCACTCGGTAATAATCCCCTGATAGCAGCCGGAGTACACATAGATTGGATTTTCTGGATCAAAGGCAGAGTATGCAGATTCACATCCGCCTACAGGATAAAACTCATTCCAGCCAATCCCTGGTCCATTGGCACGTGAAGCAACAGAAACGGATGAATTATCCTGCTGTCCTCCATAAATTCGATAAGGGAACTGTCGATCAACATTCACTCGGTAAAACTGTGCCGTGGGCTGATTGTCCTGACGGGACCAATTCTGACCTCGATCTATACTCACATTCGCGCCACCATCGTTGGCATTGACCATGTATCGCGGTTGCTCCGGATTGATCCAAAGTTGATGATTATCCCCATGTCGAGTACGCATATTTTTGAAGGTTTTGCCTCCATCGGTAGATTCTACCAAGGGCGCATTCATGATATACACAGTCTCCGCTTCGGTAGGATGCGCCTGAATATGCATGTAATACCAAGATCTGGCGCGAAGCAATCGATCCGGATTGACCAATCTCCAGCTTTCGCCCGCATTATCCGATCGATATAGACCGCCATCTTCAGCTTCGATGATAGCCCATACAATATTGGAGTTGGCTCGGGAAACAGAAATTCCCATTTTGCCCAGCGTACCTTCAGGAAGGCCCTTTTCTAGCTTCGTCCAGGTGGCCCCCATGTCCGTAGATTTAAAGAGTCCAGAACCTGGACCACCGCTTTGCACCTGCCAAGGGAATCTACGATGATCCCAATAACTCGCGTAGATCACCCGTGGATTATTCATATCCATACTCAAATCAGCCACACCGGAATTTTCATCCACGTAGTGCACTTTTCCCCACGTGGCGCCTCCATCTATGGACCGGTAGATCCCACGATCCTCGGTAGCACCATAGGGACTACCTTGAGCACCAACGATCAATACGTCAGGATTTGCCGGATGAACAACAATCTTAGAAATCTGTCTAGTCTTTTCTAGCCCGATATGCGTCCAGGTTTTCCCAGCATCAGTAGACTTATAGACTCCATCGCCATGGGAAGTCATCACACCACGCACGGGAGCCTCTCCCATGCCCACATAGATGACATTGGGATCTGATTCGGCCACGGCTATCGCGCCGACGGAAGCTGTATTGAAAAAACCGTCAGAGATATTGGTCCAGCTCTCTCCGGCATCACTGGTTTTCCAGACTCCGCCTGTAGCTCCCATGTAGTATGTCATAGGGTCCTGCACCACACCGGCGACTGCCGTGGCTCTTCCTCCACGAAATGGGCCCACGAGTCGGAATTGTAGCCCGCTGTAAAGCGCGGTATCGATTTGGGAAGCGTCTGTGGTATTGGCAGTTTTTTTATTTTTCTGCGAAAGGGCAGGCAAGGTAAAAAGGCAAAGCATAAGCAAAGCCATACTACCTTTGAAAAGTAATTTCATAGAAATTGATTGATGGTTGAGACGGAATTTAGGGAAATCCTGTGACAAAAACATCAAGGCTTTCTGATTCTACGGCACCAGCCACTCGCCTACCCAATTGGTATCAGCTTTAGAAAAATTGATGCGCAAATGATTCAGTCCATCCAATTGCAAGGCTTCTAAAGAAACTGGCTGAAAAAGTAGAATTGCGAAAAATCGCTCATCCATTTCCTCAGGCCATGTCCAGGCCTCTCGAGGGCCCCGGATCACTGATCCCGGTGCCAATTGAGAGTTATAGGCCTTTTGGGCATCGCCCTTTACCTTATTCCAAAATTTGCCTGCGACATCATCCAGATGATGAATATGACATTTGGCTTGAACCCGAACTTGCAACCGCTTTTTAGGATGATAAAAATGGAGACTGGCATTCGGATTATTCAAAAGAGATAGCACCTTTTCACTGCGTTGATCAGTGTAGACATAAAAGTTTAGACCCTCATCCACAGTACGAAGTACCACCGTACGAACCTCCGGATAATCCTGGCCAAAGGTCCCCAAATTCAGATACCGAAAAGGGTGCTTAGAGTCCAATGCTCCTCGGTTCAGTTCATGCCGAAGCATCTGCCAAATCTCCTCTGTGGTATTCTCTTGATTGAATAGCATTATTGTTCGATGGATTGAGCGTCAAAATAAACCAATTCGCCAGCTTCAAACTCCGGAGTCAGCTCGATGGGATTGCAACAAACCTCGCAATCTTCGATATAAGTTTGCTTCCGCACGGATGGGTCTAAGAGCATAGAGATTTCTTCGAAGCAATAGGGGCATTGGAAGAAGTGTTCGAGCATGACTAGTTTTTCTTTAGAAACTATGGAAAGGGCATTGGGTTTAATTATTCTTTACTTAAATAATTAAAGTTAATTCTGGCCGTCACAAAAAAAACCCTTGAGATCAATTAAGACCTCAAGGGTTTCAGACTATTACAGTGAAGCAATATTTCACCGATGTCTTATTTTTCTACCTCTACTTCAGCATCCACATTCTTAAAGTACACCTGATTCTCAGCATCCAAATCGACTAGAACAGCCGAATCGTTTTTGATATATCCCGAAAGAATCTGCTTCGAAAGCTCATTCAAGATCAGTCGCTGCATGGTTCGCTTCAGCGGTCTGGCTCCAAAATTTGGATCAAAACCAACCTCACCTAAGTAATCCAGAACTTCCTTGGTTGCCTCTATTTCAATATTCGCCTCTGAAAGTCTCTTCTGAATCTCTCTCCATTGGATATCCACGATTTTTCGAATGATCTGCTTATTCAGCGGCTCAAACATGATCGTTTCATCGATTCGGTTGAGAAACTCAGGTCTCACAGATTTCTTCAATAAATCGTAGACTTCGGTCTTCGTCTTCTCCAGAATCTCCTCCTTATTCCATTCCTCCATTTCAGCAAATCGCTCCTGAATCAGATGCGAACCGATATTGGTAGTTAGAATAATGATCGTATTCTTAAAGTTGGCGATTCGGCCTTTATTATCTGTCAATCTTCCATCATCCAAAACCTGGAGCAGGATATTGAATACATCCGGATGGGCCTTTTCGATTTCGTCTAGCAAAATCACCGAATACGGCTTTCTACGTACAGCTTCCGTCAATTGCCCGCCTTCATCATAGCCTACATATCCAGGAGGTGCTCCCACCAATCGGCTGACGGCATGTCTTTCCTGATACTCGGACATATCGATACGGACCATCGCATTTTCATCATTGAAGAGGTATTCTGCCAAAGCTTTGGCAAGCTCGGTCTTACCCACACCGGTAGTACCCATAAAGATAAAGCTACCAATGGGGCGTTTTGGATCTTGCAAACCTGCTCGACTTCTTCGTACTGCATCGGAAAGCGCAGTAATTGCCTCCTTTTGGCCAGCCACTCTTTTACCCAATTCGTCTTCAAGATGGAGAAGTTTTTCTCTCTCGGATTGAATCATTTTGTTCATCGGGATTCCAGTCCATTTGGATACTACCGCAGCAATATCCTCATGATCTACCTCCTCTTTGAGCAATGGAGATCCAGCCTGCATAGTTGCCAATTGAGATTTAAATGACTCCAACTTCTTCTCAGCTTCCACGATTTTGCCATAGCGAATCTCAGCAACCTTCCCGAAATCCCCTACTCGTTCTGCCTGTTCGGCTTCCAACTTAAACTTATCGATATTCTCTTTTTCTCGCTGAATACCCATAATTACGGCCTTCTCGCTCTCCCATTTGGCTTTTACTGAATCTCGCTTTTCAGAAAGTTCTGCCAATTCTTTGCTCAGCACCGTTTCTTTATCCTTGTTCTTTTCTCTTCGAATCGCTTCGCGCTCGATCTCGAGCTGCATGATTCTTCGATTGAGTTCGTCCAATTCCTGTGGTAATGAATCAATCTCCATTCGCAGTTTTGCTGCAGCCTCATCCATCAAGTCGATGGCCTTATCTGGCAAAAACCGATCAGAAATGTATCGCTGCGAAAGCTCCACAGCAGCAATCACTGCATCATCCTTGATTCGAACGCCATGATGCAGTTCGTATTTATCCTTGATTCCTCGTAGGATAGAAATAGCATCGGCAGCGTCTGGCTCATCAACGATTACAGATTGGAATCTTCGCTCTAGCGCCTTATCCTTTTCGATATATTTCTGATACTCTTTCAAAGTGGTGGCACCAATGGCATGCAACTCACCACGAGCCAAGGCTGGCTTAAGCAAGTTTGCAGCGTCCATCGCACCTTCTCCTCCACCAGCACCGATCAGCGTATGGATCTCATCGATAAAGAGAATTATCTCTCCGTCTGAATCCGTCACTTCTTTGATCACCGCTTTCAAGCGCTCCTCAAACTCTCCCTTATACTTTGCTCCTGCGACAAGCAAGCCCATATCAAGAGATATTAAGGTCTTAGATTTAAGGTTTTCAGGCACATCCCCAGAGACAATTCTCTGGGCTAATCCTTCTACAATTGCAGTCTTACCCACACCCGGCTCACCGATCAAAATCGGATTGTTTTTAGTACGCCTAGCAAGAATCTGAAGTACTCTTCGGATCTCTTCGTCTCGGCCTATGACAGGATCAATTTTACCCTTTTTGGCCATTTCATTCAGGTTTTTGGAGTATTTCTCCAAAGCCTGATATTTACTCTCTGCGTTAGGATCTGTCACTTTATTGCCTTTTCTAAGTTCTTTGATTGCTTCGATTAGCGATTTTTCGTTTAATCCTTGATCTTTCAATAACTGAGCCGTAGGGTCTGACCCAGCCAGAATACCCAAAATAAGGTGTTCAATAGCCACATATTCATCACCAAAAGTCTTTAAATAGTCCTTGGCTTTGGTTAAAACCTGATTGGCTGCATTGGATAGATAAGGCTGTTGCCCCCCACTAACCTTGGGGAGTTTAGCCAATTGTTCATCTAGCTTTTGGCTAATAAGTTGCTTACTTGTCCCCAATTTCTTGAACAAGAAATCGGTGACATTTTCGTCCTCAGATAGGATTCCCTTGAGCAGGTGAACGGGCTCGATATTGGGTTGCCCCTCCGCCGATGCCAACTCCAGAGCCTTTTGGATCGCCTCCTGAGATTTGATTGTGAATTGTTTAAAGTCCATATTATATCTTCTTTTCTATTTTTCTGAATTCCGTTGCTGAGCTCCAAATCGGGAGAAACCCTTTTAGAATTTACTCAGTATCATCCCTTCATCAAATTCATCTCCAAGTTGATTTTTCGGTCATTATGGCTGATTTATTATTAGAATTTCGCTTTTTTCGGAATTTTTGACAGAAAAATCCAAAGGAATCAAGCGCTCCTTGAGCCAAAGTAGACCCCGATCAGATAAAAAGTATGTGCTTGACTTTGGAATAGGTTACCCCTCTTACTCCTCTTCTTTATTTGAACCCATCACTCCACTATCAATTTTCAATTTGGGATTTGACTCATTGAATTTGGCCACCAAGTCTTTCGAAACTTTGGTATTCCATAGATAGGCTGTTCGAAGACTTTTAATTTGAGCAATAACTTCCAAGGTAGAATCCCCCACTGAAGTATTGTAGAGATTAATGGATTCTAAATGATCCAGATTAGCTAAAGCTTTGCTCACCTGATCCCCAATCTGATTATTATCCAGAACCAAGCGAGTCAAATTTGGGAAATCGCTTAGAACAGAAAGCCACGAATCCTCAATACCTGAATTGCCCAAATCGAGCCATGTTATTTGTTCACTAATCTCCAGCAAAGCATCAAGATTTTCTTTGGTTAGTTTTCCTGTAGCTACAACTTCCAGAAAGTTGTTCTCCTCTGAAAGAGTGGAAATTCTAAAGCCCTCAGACTTTAGCCCGGCCAGAGTTTCTTCTGGCACCTTTTCTACCTTTATTTTCTCATAGTGTGCTTTTCTTTTGGTCGAAAGGCCAAAGTCGGAAGCCAAAATTGATTGAATTTCTTCTGGAATTTCTTCATCAGTCACAGCTAGATCTCCCCCCATTCCATTTTTAATCCAGTAGTTCAACAAAGTGATTTCACCGTATGAAAGACCAGCCCCCTTTGGTGGCATATACTTTCGGCTCTTTGGGTCCATCGTCACTCGTTTGAACAACTCACTGGACTCGGGCGAACCTTCAGAAAGCGCGGGACCACTTTCTCCACCTTCAATCAATTCCTCGAGAGAAGTAACCATCAGCCCTCCTTTTTGCACCTCAGAATTATGACAGGAAGCACACTTTTGATTGATCACAGGACCCAAAATATGCTCAAAAAGCAAGGTAGAATCTGAGTCCTCAGGAAATGATAATGCGTTCTGTTCTTCACCGCTTGAGAACAGCTCTTGAATAGGCTCGGGAGCATAGGCAAACAAATAGTCTTCTCCATGGGTCAAATTTCCACCGAGATGTCCTGTAATGGAGATACAGACGATGATAGCACTGAAAAGAATTGCTAGGCTTGACTTCTTTTCGAGAATGCCTTTTTCCATTTCCCCAATCTGAAGCCTCGAAGCCAAGGAATGGACCTTTTTTTTCTTATTGAAAAAACCCAAAATCAATAGGAGTGCAGCTACAGAAAGCACTGCCACAACTATTCCCATAAGCCTATGCCAAAACAAACTATCTTCCGGATATCCTCCCTCTTCAGCTAGAAATAATCCCAAAACAACAGAAGCTATGGCACTCAAAACCCCAAGAAAAAGCGTCAAGGGAAGAGCTTTAAGCAAAAATTCAAATCTCTTGAAGTAGGAAATGAAAAATATCAAAACCGCCAAAAGTAAGAATCCAATAGGTAAATGGACAGTGAGAGAATGAAATCGGCCTAGAAAAAGTGTGGCATCAGATTGAAGCAGAACGTACATAAAAGTAAAATTGGCTTATTTAAAGATAACATTTGTAACTTACTTTCTTCCGATCCAGCGGGGTATTGTTTGAATTATGTTAGAACCATTTGACTTATGAATCAATTTTTTAAAAAACTTAATATTCTAGTTTATTCAATATCACTTTTGTTTGCATGCGCCCCTCCACAAACCGAAGAGTCCTCTCTCTCAGAGGAGAAATATCTCTGGGAAGATCAAAGTAGTGTCTATCTGCCTCAAACAGGAGAGTGGACCAATCGTGTGGAAGTGGCTGATCTCAATGAAGATGGATTGGTGGATTTGATTTTTGCAAACGGAGGCGACTATTCCGAGCCTGGAAAACTCGAATCAAGTCGGATTTTCATCAATCAAGGGTCAGAAACGCAATTTCTGGAGGTTACAGAGCAAGTCTTTGGGGAAGAGAAATTTTACGCCCGGGTGATCAAGGTTAGAGATCTGAATGCAGATGGTTACCCTGATATTTTCATTGGAGCTACTTTTCAAAATCAAAGTCAACTGTACCTTGGAACGGGCAATGGCGAATTCAGCAAAGTGACATCCTCCCATTTACCTCAAAAACTTGCCAGTGTTGGGGACGTAGAGTTTGGCGATGTGGACATAGATGGGGACCTGGATATAGTTTTGGCAGATTGGGGCCCTGGCTCTAATATGAACAACGACGGCGGGAAAACTATGCTTTGGATAAATGACGGGAATGGCATCTTTTCTGATCAGACGGATACTCAGATGCCCGATCTTTTGATTCAATTTTCTTGGGATTTAGAATTCATCGATTTTGACAATGACTTTTACTTGGATATCGCCATTTCTTGCAAGCGATGCGGAACGAGTCGGATTTATGTGAATGATGGCCTCGGAAATTTCGAAGAGAAAAGAATGCTTCCAGCCTACACGAATAACTACGAATTTGAAGCCATGGATGTGAATGGAGATGGTTTCCTAGACCTAGTCACGGTAAATGATGGTGAGATCGTCGATCAAAATTCTTGGTCCCGCCGTGAACATATTTTTCTGAACGATAGCGCAAAGAGATTTGTCGATGCAACTTCGGTCCTTTGGAAGGATGAAGCCAACACGGGAGAAGATGACAATAACGTGGCCTTTTTGGATTTCGATTCGGACGGAGATGCAGATTTCATTCTGAGCTCCCTTACAGGGGAAGATCGCCTCTTAATCAATGATGGAAAAGGAAAATTTACACTTCGAGAGTCCATTCTCTCAGGAGAACCCACACCACATACCTTATCCTTAGTATTTGCTGATATCAATGGAGATCACAAAATGGACATTATAATGGGCCAAGGTGAGGGGGAAGAGTTAATTGAGGAACGGATTTTTGTCGGAAAAAATATTCCAATCGATAGCGCCAAGCCTATCATTTCTCATTTTGATATTGAAATTGGTGAAAGCACAATCATCAAAGCTCGAATCCATGACAATAAAAGTCCGAGCATGCCACAAGATTGGAAATCGGTTTTGGTAAAAGTAAATGATAAAGATTTTCCGATGAATTGGTACGGAGAATACCTCTGGTCGTCCGTAATAGAGCAAATATTGCCAAGTGACACTATAAGCATCTGCGCAACAGATGCAGCTGGCAATGAAACTTGCTTAAAAATTCAATAGAAATTTAACTCAGAATGTCCTTTACCACATGGCCTTCTACATCGGTTAGGCGGAATCTTCTGCCTTGGAATTTATAGGTCAAACGCTCATGATCCAGCCCCATCAAATGAAGTAATGTAGCATTAAGATCATGTACATAAACTGGATTCTCCACCACATGATATCCAAAATCATCAGTCCGACCGTAGGTCATTCCTTTTTTGACTCCAGCTCCTGCCAAAAGCATGGTATAGGCATCTGGGTGATGATCACGACCAAAATTATCCTTGGTCAACTGACCTTGGGAAAAGCAGGTTCGGCCAAACTCTCCACCCCAAACCACCAAAGTATCTTCTAGAAGACCCCTTTGCTTCAGATCCATGATCAAAGCCGCACTAGCCTGATCTGTTTCTTTGGCTCGGTCACCAATATTTCGCGGCAAATCACTATGATGGTCCCAGCCCCCATGGTAAACTTGGATGAATTTTACACCACGCTCAGCTAGTCTTCGTGCCAAGAGACAATTGCTTGCAAAGGTTCCAGGCTTCTTACTGTCTTCACCATATTGCTTGTAGATGTAATCCGGCTCGCCTTTGGTGTCCACCACTTCAGGCACAGAAGTTTGCATTCTGAAGGCCATTTCATATTGAGCCATTTTCGCCTTGATGGTCGGGTCTTCCCAAAAATCAAAAGCTCCTTCTTGCATTTTTTTCAAATAATCAAGCTGCTCTCTTCGCGCTGATTCACTTACTCCTGGAGGATTGGTTAGAAACAAAACTGGATCCTTTCCCCCACGAAAACGAACTCCTTGATGCTCCGCTGGCAAAAATGCGCTCGAATAAAGTCCCGCAAAACCTCCTTCTAGCCCCTCAGTTTTCAAAACGATAAAGGCTGGTAGGTTTTCATTATCAGAACCTAACCCATAACTAATCCAAGACCCAAAAGACGGCCTTCCTGGCAACTCTGAGCCAGTATTGGTAAACATCTGTGCAGGTTCGTGCTGAACAGAAGCTGTGTGCATAGACTGGATTTTGCAGAGTTCATCTGTGATTTTAGACATATGAGGCATCAAATCACTCATCCACATGCCACTGCCTCCATGTTGTTTAAAATTATAGGGCGAACCTACCATTGGAAGAGAATTTTGAGCAGAGACTGTACCTGTGACTCGATCGCCCAAAACACTAGAAGGAAGGTCTTGGCCATTTCTTTTGATCAACTGTGGCTTATAATCAAACAAATCCAATTGAGATGGCGCGCCTGCCATGTAGAGATAAATAATTCTTTTCGCCTTCGGCACAAAATGAGTCCCATTTCCAGCAGCAAAAAGTGAACTTGGATTGAGTAAGGAGGCTAACGAAACAGCTCCTATTCCAAGTGATGTTTTGGTTAAAAATTCTCTTCGAGTCAGGGGAGTATGAATATGATTATGTCCCATAATTACCTTTTCATGTAGGTTTCATCAAAATTAAAAATTGAATTAGCCACCATAGCCATGGCGGCTGTTTGGGTTTTGTCCAGATTTACATCACGAGGCAACTCCCCCACTTTCAGTAAAGAATCAGCAGCACTTGGATTGGCTTTGAAATATTCAAAAGAGCTTTCATAGTGTTCCTTCAAGGTTGCAAGCAATTGCTCACTTGGTGTCACACCTGTAGACAATCTAAAACTAAGGACAAGCTGCTCTTCAAGGGTTTCTTTTTCCTTGATCACTCGCTCGGACATCAGTCGTGAAGCTTCCACAAACTGAGGATCATTCAGCAGATTTAGTGCTTGCAATGGCGTATTGGTATTCACCCTTTGCGTAATGCATATCTCACGATTTCCCGCATCAAATGTGATCATAAAAGGTGAGGGGGAAAACCTTCTCGCAAATGTGTATAGGCTTCTTCTGTGAAGATTTGAACCAGTGTCTTGACGGTATTTGTGGAGCTTAAAGGAGAAATCCCCCAACTCTTTCCAAAGGCCTTTGGGCTGATATGGTTTTACACTTGGCCCACCGATTTTTTTGTCCAAAACCCCGCTTGATGCTAAGGCATTGTCTCGAATAAACTCAGCAGGTAGTCGATAGCTACTTCCGCGAGCATAGTATTTATTATCGGGATCTCTATCGTACTTATCTTGACCAGCAAATGAAGACTGTTGATAGGTTGCCGACATCACCATAAGCTTAAGCATATGCTTCAAATCCCAGCCTGAATCCATAAACTCAGCAGCCAGCCAATTCAATAATTCGGGATGTGTAGGTAAATCGCCTTGAATACCGAAATCACCAGAACTCTTGACAATACCTACTCCAAAAATCATCTGCCAATAGCGATTAATGATAACCCTTGAGGTAAGTGGATTTTCTGGATGAGTAAGCCATTTGGCTAGTCCCAGTCTATTTTTAGGAAAGTCCTCAGGGAATGGAAGTACATTCTCAGGAGTGCTGGGCTCCACCTCCTCAGCATGTGCATTGTAGATTCCTCGATCCAAAAGGTATGTCGGCCTTGGCTCAGCCATGTCCTCCATCACCATTACTTCTCGCACAGAAGTCATCAAAGCGGTCTTGGCTTTACGCAGATTTCGCAGTTCATTTCGTAATGCCAGAGCTTTTTTATCATTCTCAGTAAAATACTTTTCAATCGCAGAATTGGAGGTGGATTTAGCATCTATCCCGCCCAAGATTGCCATTTCATCAGGATTTAAGTCGCGATCAAACAATTTCACTTCATCCATAACGCCGCGATAGAGTCCAGGATCAGAGGTGAAAAGTCGGTAGCTTTTTCCTAGACGAATAGGCAGGGTGTCCAGCTTTGCCGTGTACTCATGAATTGGCAAAATACTTCGTGTCAATTCATCTTTGAGGGTTTCGGTCTCCTGCTTTAGCCCATTCACGTAAAGAGAAACTCCTTCTGCCTTTCCACTACCATCATAAGTAAAGCCAACTTGAGACCATTTCTCGAACGCAACCGCTTGGGTGCTGGTAACCTGTAGATAATCATCAGGAAGTCTATGAATCAGGCGTACCGAAAGATGATTAGCCGAATCCAGAATCATTTCCCAACCTCGAAAGAAGCCCAGAAAATTTGTGCTATTACCAATAATATTCTTGATATGTCGAGTTTCCTCTTTCTTAGGATTCACCCAAAGGCTAGTACTGAACCTGTCATATTGGTCAAAAAATCCAATTTTATTCAAGCTCACATAGTCGTAGTCGTCATCAAAAACGACTCCCTTACCGACCTTCGCCTCAGACAACTCAACCCCTGGAGTGGCTTCGGAAATCTTATTTTTATCTAAGATTAGGTATTCCTCATATTCTACCTTTTTTTTCTTTTTTTCAACAGCTTTTAATGAATCTACTTTAGCTTTTTCTTTTGGCGAAAGCAATTTGTACTCCGCAGCCATTTCTTCAGCAAATGGATTTTCTCGTTTGTCCTCTCGTTTAGCCTTTTCAAAACTCTCAAAAGAAAATGAGCCTGCCTCATTTTTGATTTTGCCATTTTCCAGCCCCCCGAGATAGCTTTTTATTTTATCCGCCTTGAGCTGATTCAATTCTTTTTCTTTAGCCATAATCTCAGATTCCAAAGAGTCAAGACCTCTTTGTTGGGCCTCATCAAAAAGTAAAACCGTAGGTGCCCTGTTCAAATCAGTTGGGCCTAAACCATATTCATCGATACTGTTGAAGAAAGCTGATAATTGAAAGAAATTTTTCTGACTTATAGGGTCAAACTTATGATCGTGGCATCGTGCGCAGCCCACAGTAAGTCCAAGAAAAGCCGAGCCAGTTGTGGCTGTTCGCTCCGCTACATATTCCACACGATATTCTTCATCGATAGACCCTGCTGAGGCCTCCATAGGATTCAGCCTATAAAATGCTGTTGCAAGCTTATCCTGAATACTCGCATTAGGCAATAAATCCCCGGCAACTTGTTTCGTGATAAAATCACTGTAGGGAATATTCTGCCTGAACGCTTCAATCACCCAATCACGATAAGGCCACATCTCACGGTATCCATCAAAGGACACCCCATGCGTATCAGCATATCGAGCTACATCGAGCCATTCCATAGTTAATCGTTCGGCGTTTTCTTTAGAGGCCAAAAGTCGATCTACTACTTTTTCATAGGCATCGGGCGACTTATCATCAAGGAATGCGTCCATTTCCTCCAGGGTCGGAGGCAGGCCTGTCAAGTCCATCGTAACTCTTCTCAATAACCTTTCTTTATCTGCCGCTGGATTTTGTGAAAGTCCTTGTCTCAGTAGCTCAGTTTGGATGAAATGATCCACAGCATTACTTCGACGCCAGTCATTTTTAACTTCTGGAACTTCTGGTTTTTCTACTGTCAAAAACGACCAATGCTCTTTCCACTCAGCCCCTTGCTCCACCCATTTGGCAATAGTGGCTATTTCTGTAGGAGTAAGATAAAGATTGGATTCAGGAGGAGGCATGATCGCCTCCGGATCCAGACTCACCATTCGGTGATAGACTTCACTTTTCCCAAGATTTCCTTTGGAAAAAGCTCTATTACCAGAAGCCAATTTCATGAATGCTTCTTCCTCGATATCGAGTCGTAAACCTGCTTTCCGTGATCCCTCATCGGGACCATGACAGGCATAACATCGATCCGCCAAAATTGGCTTTACATGGAAGTTGTAATCAATCTGATCAGGTAAGTCTACATAAGCAACCTCCACCTCTTCTGGCAATGAAGGCTGACAAGACATGAAAACAAAAGCTAACATGACTAAGACCGTCCAATTGCATATCTCGGCAATCGAAAAAGAAAATCTATTTGGGTTCATCATAAAAAAATTAATACTAAAAATAAGGATTAATAAGTAAAGTATTGAAAAATAGGGAAATACTTTACATCGAAAAGTACAATTGTAAAAAGGAGTACGATCACGGAGACAAAAAAATCCCCATCGGCTTCGATGGGGATTGTGATTAATTTCCTTTAAGAAGATCTTTTGCAGGTGGGGCTTTTTTGTTGCCTCCATGATCTGGGTGAATGTAGGTATGAAAGAATAATCGCACCCAATAGTTTTCTTGGGTTTTAAATAAGCTGCTCATCCCATCTGTAATGGTATATAACGCTTCAAGGTTTTGATCTTCAAGCCACTCTTGATTTAATGCTTTAAACATTCGAGCTGCGGGAACATAGGTCCCATCCTCTTTCTGAACAGAAACTGGTGCAACAATTTGTCCATTTTCAACCTTAGCCTTTGCCAGATAACATTCGCTTCTGCCCTGATTAATCACAACCATGACGGTTTCGTGCTCCCCATCAGGAACCTCAAAAGCTCCTCTTTCATGAAAAGAAATATAGTAATTACTGTAGCAGCCTTCTATCCCTGTGGCGAAGATACTTGGCTCAGATTGCTGTGAATAGCCTGCCCCAATAGTTAAGAAAAGAGCAAGCGCGATAAATATTTTTTTCATACTAAAAGACTTTGTGAATTATTTATTTGATAAAAATCGAAAATTTGTCTGAGCAAAAAAATTCCTTCCGGACAAAACTGCTAGAAGGAATTTTTTACTAACACTAAATTGGACTAATTCTGCGCCGCATAATCTTCCACGGCCTTCCAGACCCTGAAAATATTCTTATAACATATCTTCTCGATATCCTCCTTGGAGTAGCCGCGCTTCAATAACTCTGCAATTAAGTTTGGGTACATGGATACATCCTTTAGGCCTGTGGGTAAAGAATCTCCTACTCCATCAAAATCAGAACCAAGACCTACATAATCTACTCCTACCAAATTGACTACGTGATCAATATGATCCGCAACCCGCTCTACTGTTGGGAATGGATTATTTGCAGCGGTATATTCTGCAGCATAAGCAACAAAAGCTGAATCTGAGCGACTGAGACCATTATCTACCATGTAATTCACCAAATGCTCTCGAACCATACCGGCACCTGCTGCATAAGCCGAATCAATAAAGGTTCCCCCAAAATTGATCATCATCACACCTCCATTTTTTGCCATGGCTTGAATCAATTCGTCGCTCATATTCCGCTCAAAACCTGGCGTAAATTTCCTTACAGAAGAATGGGAAGCCATTGTTGGCACTTTGGTAATCGCCAAGGCATCCCGGAAAGTATTATCAGACACATGTGACAAATCCACCATGATCCCAACTCGATTCATCTCCTCAACTACCTGCTTACCATATTCGGAAAGCCCGCCATGGGTGCCTGTGGTATCATAACTTGCATCACCTATCAAGTTGTCTTTGCCATGAGTCAAGGTGATATAACGAATGCCTCGGCTATGAAAATATTCAACATTAGCTAAGTCATCCTCGAGCCCAGCTCCATTTTCCATACCCATTGGAAGAGAAATGATGCCCTTGGCAAAGTTGGCCTCAATATCTGCAGGACTATAGGCCATGGCAAATTTGTCAGGAAAGGTTTCAGTCAAGCGCTCAGTCATTAGAATTAAAGAATCAGCCAGAGCTTTTGAGGCACCGGGAATGGCCTGGTTGCCGGCTGGGATATAAATGGACATAAAAGGCGCGTCCAATCCACCTTCTTTGGTTCTAGGGTAATCAAAATTCCCCCCGTCTGTTCGTACGGATACATCCAAAATTTCACGTTGGAGAGTAAATCCACCCACCTTCATCCGATAGGGTAAATCGACATGCCCATCGACCATGATGGTAGATCTTGCCATCTCAGTGGCCGCTTCTAATCGCTCAGCATCAGACATGGCGGTATAGTCAATTTGAACTTCTTCAGGTGCTGCACAGCCAAAGGCTAAGGCAACAAAAAACAGGAAGGATAAGGTCTTTTTCATATTTGATGGTTTTAGATCGAATCAAGTTATATTCTTTTCTCGACTAGGCATAAAAAATTCTACAAATGGTGCTGTAGAAATTCGAATCGAGGGGAATTTTTCACCCTCCACTCAAAGATTCACAGTGGAATGCTTAAATTTCAATAGAAAAAACCCCAGCTCAATGAAAAAAATATACGCAATCTGTGTACTAATCACTCTAATTTGGTCCTGTGCACCAAATTCGGAACAAGCCATTGAAATCAACCTAGACCCAGCCCTAGCCGAGGGACTTAAGGATGGTCGGGTTTTACTGATTTTCTCCAAAGATGGAGAAAGAGAACCTAGATTTTCAATTTCGGATAATGTGCAAACCGCTCAGGTTTTTGGCATGGACATAGACGATTACAAAGCGGGAAACCCAGTCTATTTCGATACTGAGAGCTTTGGCTATCCCATCGAATCAATGGCCAACTTAGAAGAGGGAGACTATACCGTTCAAGCTTTCGTGATCAAATACGAAACCTTCAATCGAGCAGATGGACACACTGTAAAATTAGCCATGGATCAGGGAGAAGGTCGAAAATGGGCCAATACTCCTGGTAATATTTACAGTACGCCACAAAAAATCAGCTTCAAGCAAGGCCAAAAAATCGAACTGAACATCGATCAAATAATCCCTCCCATTTCTGAAAAAGAGGACAGCAAATACATCAAACACGTCAAAATCAAATCTGAATTACTATCTGAGTTTTGGGGAAGAGACATGTATCTCGGGGCTCATGTTCTTTTGCCTGAGGGCTTTGAAGAAAACCCAAATGACCATTACCCTCTAATGGTTTTTCATGGACATTACCCGGATGATTTTGGGGGCTTTCGGACTTCTCCACCAGATCCTAGTTTAGGCGAGGACGACTATAGCGCTCGATTTGGGATTTACGGTTACGCCAAAATGCAGCAACAAGAAGCCTATGATTTCTACCAAGATTGGATCTCTCCAGACTTCAAGCGTTTTATCGCTATAGAAATTCAGCATGCCAATCCATTTTATGACGATAGCTATGCAGTAAACTCAGAAAACCTAGGACCTTATGGAGATGCCATCACTTACGAATTGATCCCGCACATTGAAAAAGAGTTCAGAGGAATCGGCGAGGGCTGGGCTAGGTTTTTATACGGGGGAAGTACAGGTGGCTGGGAGGCTTTAGCCGTGCAGGTGAAGTACCCTGACGAATACAATGGCTGCTTTGCTGCTTGTCCGGATCCGATTGACTTCCGAGCCTTTACCACTGTGAATCTTTACGAAGACAAAAACGCCTATTATCAAGAAGGTGAATTTCGCAAAACGCTGCGACCCGGACACCGGGACTACTTAGGACATGTAGATGCAATGCTGAAAGATATGAATCATCGTGAACTAGCAATCGGTGGTGACAAAACGAAATCCGGAGAGCAATTTGATATTTGGCAGGCGGTCTATTCACCCGTTGGCGATGATGGCTACCCAAAACCCATTTGGGATAAGTATTCCGGAAAAATCGATCCAGAGGTGGCAAACTTTTGGAGAGAAAATTACGACCTTCGATATATCATGGAGCGGGATTGGGAGACTTTGGGACCTAAGCTTGAAGGAAAAGTACATATCTATTGCGGTGATATGGACAACTACTATCTGAACAATGCAGTGTATCTCACCGAAGAATTCTTGGAGCAAACCCAAAATCCTTACTATGCTGGTGAGGTTGCTTATGGAGACCGTGCAGAGCACTGCTGGAATGGAGATCCGACCTTGCCAAATTACATCACTCGATTGCGCTATAACACCATGTATTTGGATGAAATCGAAGATCGTCTTCGGGAATCTGCACCCAATAATTTTAACCAACAAAACTGGACATTAACCAAAAATTAGACTTATGAAAAAACACCTAAATTATAGCCTATTAGTACTTTCCGGGGCTATTCTATTGGCATGTGGCTCAAACAAAACAGAAGAAATCGTAGAGCCACTGGCAGAAGTAGAAGATGTCAAGACACCCACGCTCACCTTGCTCGGTGAATCCCCAGAAACGCTGATCACCAATGAATCTGTTCTTTATGATCAAGAATCTGGAGTAATCTATGTTTCAAATATCGAAGGGAATCCTACCGATAAGGATGGAAAAGGCTCCATTTCTATTATAGCTAAAGACGGGACTATTGTGACTCAGGATTGGGTCACAGGAATCAGTGCTCCAAAAGGAATGGGAATAGCAAACGGAAAGCTTTACGTGACCGATATTGATCAACTGGTGGAAATAGATATTGCATCTGCCAGCATCAGCGCCACATACCCTGTGGAAGGAGCAACTTTTCTAAACGATGTGGCTACCCATGACGGGAAAGTCTATTTCACAGACATGAATACCGGCAAAGTTCATCTACTAGCAGATGGAGTGGTAAGCACCATTTCTGAAGGTCATGAATCCATTAACGGGATCGCCGTATCAGAAGGTGGAGTCATCTACGGCTTGGATGCCTCTGGCCTAATCGTGTGGACAGAAGAAGGAAGCACTGAGATCATTAACTCCCACGTCACGGGAGGAGACGGACTAGTTATTTTAGGAGACGGTAATTTTGTCGTTTCTCGATGGGTTGGAGAGATTTGGTTCGTCACTTCTGAGGGTCAAACTCTACTTTTGGATACCAAAGCAGAGGAGTCAAATACTGCTGACCTAGGATTCATCCCTGAAGACAATGTGGTCTTAGTCCCAACTTTCTTCAAGAATAAAGTTGCAGCATACCAGCTGGAATACTGATTTATTCGAAGTATCACACGAAGCCTTCTCGAGAAATCGAGAAGGTTTTTTTATGAAAATCTCGAAAAAATGATCAGCACCAAACCTAAGATAAAGGCCAAAAACATCAATCGGACATAGGTCGACGTACCTTTCGGAGCATCTTTGAATTCCTTCCAAACAAACACACCCCAAGCGGCAGCAACCATAGTCGCTCCTTGACCCAGACCATAAGAAATCGCAAAGCCTGCCTTTTCTCCAGAAATCACACTCAGTGACATACCAATACACCAAATGATCCCTCCAAGTAAACCTACTAGATGAAGCTTTAGGGTTCCAAGCTTAAAATAGTCCGCATAACTCACTGCTTGACCCTGAAGGGGTCTAAACATGAAAAAGCTATTCCAAAGGAAATTGGAGACAAAAATACCAAGAGCAAAAATGAAGACCGCTGAATAAGGTGTCATCAAGCCAGCTTCTGGAGCGTCGAAATCGGTAGAAATCGAAGCTGCCACAAATCGATAAAAGAAGCCCATCAGTATGCCACCCGCAATGGAAAGAAAAATACCACGAGTTGGAGTTTGAGCTTTTCCTTGAGAAAGCTTGCCGTATGCGATTGCATCCAAAATAATCGCCAAAACTACTAGGGCAACTCCTAGAAAAAGAATCAGTGGGTCACCAATAGGCTCTGCCAAATAATTTACCAAAACACCCAAAACCAAGGCTATTCCAATTCCCACTGGAAAAGCCACGGCCATTCCAGCAATGTCTATAGCTGCAACTACCAGAAGATTGGCCAAATTGAAAATGATGCCCCCGATAAATGCCGAGCCTATCGCACTGGAATCTGCCTGAGCAATATCATCCAAAAATGCACGGCCTTCTGATCCCGAACTTCCTAGCGTAAGCCCGAAAATGAGTGAACAAAGCACAATGCCGATCGCATAATCCCAATAAAACAGGGGGAATGGCCAAGATTTAGAAGCGAGCTTTTGGGAATTGGCCCAAGAGCCCCAGCAGATCATCGTGATCACGCAAAGAAGCACAGCCAAGGCGTAGGATTGAGGAATGAACATGGTCTAGAAGTTAGAGGATGATTTCATGTCGAAAGGGTTGGGAATCTTGTGCACCCATCCGGGTCACAGAGATAGATGCGGCGCGGTTTGCAAAGAGAATCGAGTCTTTGAGACTTTGGCCCTCGGCCAAAGCGACTGCAAGTGCTCCATTAAAAGTATCTCCTGCTGCAGTTGTATCTAAGGCTTGAACCGAGAAGGCTGGAACTAGCCCTTTTTCTACTCGATTGAGAAAAAAAGAACCCTTGGCTCCCAAGGTAATGATCACATTTTCCACACCTGATTCCAATAAAACATGAGCCGCTTTTTCAGCACTCTTTTCATCTGAAACTTTGACTCCTGTAAGCATTTCCGCTTCGGTTTCATTGGGTGTGATGATATTCAAAGCAGCTAGACATGACAGACTCAATTTGGCGGCAGGGGCTGGATTTAAAATCACTTTGACTCCTTTCTCACTGCATTTTTCTACCAAATACTCCACCATGGGAATGGGAATCTCCAGCTGCACCAGGACAAATTCAGTTTGGCCCAAAACTTCATCAATAGAATCTATATCCGCCAGAGTGAAGGAATTATTTGCCCCTGACGCCACAGAAATACTGTTTTCCCCATTCCCATCGATCAATATCAGCGCAACGCCTGAGTGCAAGCCTTTTGCAGACCGGATCAATGAAGTGTCTATACCTAGTTTCTGAAAACTCTGAATAGCATTTTTTCCAAGTTCATCATCTCCGACTTTGGCCAGAAAAATGACATCTCCACCCAGCTTTGCTGCAGCTACGGCTTGATTGGCTCCTTTGCCTCCGGCAAAAGAAAAAAACTCGCCGCCCAAAACCGTTTCTCCCGGTCTAGGAAGCTCTGGTGCTTTGATCACCATGTCAGTATTGCTACTACCTACCACCAGAATTTTTCCCATATGCTAATCTTTGAGCTAACATTCCTAAGTTAAATAATTATTTGAGATGAGCCAGATGGAAAGCCAAGACCTCTTTTACCCACTTGTCCTCGATAATGCCCTTAATTAAGATTTGCCGATTTTTCTTAGTATTTGTGCTTAACTTAGTCTCTGTAAACCTGAATTGAATTTTTGATTTTAGAACATATGAAAACAGATAAAAAAATAAACTACGAGCTTGAGAAAAACCTAGAGGTGATTTCTCAAATTGAAGGATTTGTGGCGGAGGCAGTAGATACTATTTTGGTTGACCCTGATGAATGCTGGCAGCCTACTGATTTTCTTCCGGATTTCTCAGACCCAAACATTCACGAGGAAATCAAAGCTTTACAGCAGCGAGCTGAGGGAATCCCAGATACCGTTTTGAGTTCTTTGGTGGGCAATATGATTACTGAAGAGGCTCTACCCAGCTACCAGACCTATTTCAATATGCTAGAAGGAATCAACGAGGAGAGAAATCTCTTCAATCCATCAGGCTGGGTAAGATGGTCTAAAGCTTGGACAGCAGAAGAGAATAGACATGGTGACTTGCTGAATAAGTATCTATATATGACCGGTAGAGTAGACATGAAGGCTGTGGAGCGGACTATTCATCGACTGCTACATAATGGCTTTGATCCAGAAACGGATGGAGACCCATATCAGGCTATGATTTACACATCTTTCCAAGAAAGAGCTACCAAAATTTCACACGTAAATACAGGTAAACTCGCAGATAAAGCTGGAGACACAGTCCTCTCTAGAATCTGTAAGACCATAGCGGGAGATGAAGCAAGGCACGAAAAAGCCTACAAAAGCTTTATGTCCAAGATTTTTGAAATCGATCCGAATGGAGCCTTACATGCATTTGAGCAGATGATGCGAAAGCAAATCGTCATGCCAGCAGTAATGATGGGTGAAGGAGGGAATAACCCTACTTTGTTTAAAGACTTCTCGGCCATCACTCAGAAAATTGGGGTTTATACCGGCTGGGATTATGCTCGAATCATCGATCATTTGGTGAATACCTGGAAAGTAGAAACCCTAACTGGCCTGAACGATGTAGCGTCCAAGGCTCAAGATTATCTCGCAAACCTGGCTGATCGCTATATGCGACTGGCAGACCGAATGAAGGCCCCGGACGAGATCAAACTCGCCTGGATGAAATAGAATTAAATCCAACCTTAAAAGTCCCTCTCGATATTGGAGAGGGACTTTTTGTTTTAGTCCTATTTCCCTATTTTATTTCTCTAATCTTTGCTCCAATGAAAATTTTACAAATTCTTTTCTTCCTTTGGATCCCGACCCTTTGTCTAGGGCAAACCTCAGAACTCCGAGTAAATTCAGAAAGGCTCAACGGAAGCCTTAAAAAACTCTCCACCTTTGGCAAAAATGCAAATGGAGGAACAGACCGCATTGCATTCTCTGAATATGATATTCAAGCTAGAAGCTATGTAATGGGTTTGATGAATGATGCTGGGCTTGAAGTCAGTGTTGATTTTGCGGGAAACATCATTGGCAAAAGAAAAGGAACAAACCCGGCCTTGAAGCCAATTGCCTTTGGGTCCCACATTGATGAAGTGCCTAATGGTGGTGACTATGACGGTCCTGTGGGCTCCATGAGCGCCATAGAAATCATGCAGACTCTTGCCGATGAAAGGATAGAAACAAGGCACCCTCTCGAAATAATCATTTTCACCAACGAAGAAGGTGGGGTCATCGGAAGTCGGGCTTTGGTTGGAGAACTTGGTAAAGAGGCCCTTCAAGTGGTGACCAATGCTGGTATCACTCAATATGAGGGGATCAAAAAAATCGGAGGCGACCCTGATCGGATTCCTGAACTCAAAAGGGATCCGCTTTCACTTGCTGCATTCCTAGAGCTCCACATCGAGCAAGGAGGAAATCTGGATCGCGAAAAAGTAAAAATCGGAGTAGTTGAAGGAATCGTCGCCATAAATTGGTGGACATTTACCTTTCACGGCTTTGCAAATCATGCAGGCACCACCCCCATGAATATGCGGAAGGACCCTATGCTTCCAGCTGCTGAGTTTATTTTGGCGGTTAATGAAGTCGCAAAATCTACTGAAGGCAAACAAGTGGCTACGGTCGGGAAGATTGAGGCATCTCCGGGAGCTGGAAATGTAATTCCCGGTGAGGTGACCCTCAATTTGGAAATTAGAGACCTTTCGCCAGAAAAAATTTCAAGCATGTATGCCGAACTAGAAAAACGGGCCAAAGCTTCAGCGGAAAAATACGACACCACAGTGTCTATCCAGCCGATTGATGTGGCCTCAAAGCCGGCCATAGCAGATGATATCATCCGCAATATCATTGACGAACAAGCCAAAGCCCTAGGTCTTTCCACAATGAGCCTACCCAGTGGCGCTGGACATGATGCTCAAGAAATGGCCAGAATAGCACCGATGGGTATGATTTTTATCCCAAGCAAGGATGGCATCTCTCATGCTCCAAGCGAATATTCATCCCCAGAGGACATTGCAAACGGAGCCAATGTCCTTCTTCAAACTATCCTGACCCTAGACCAAAAACTAGGGTCTTAATCTAATGGCCACTAACCGAAATAAATTAGAAAACACGCTATAAATTACCGGCCATCATAGACCATTAAGTTTTCGATTGCTCGCTTTTTCGTGCAATTAAATAGCTAGATTTGCAGCCTTATAATACTAGAAATGGATCATTCTCAAATAGAAAATATTAC
This sequence comes from Algoriphagus namhaensis, assembly GCF_042649705.1. Classification (NCBI taxonomy): domain Bacteria; kingdom Pseudomonadati; phylum Bacteroidota; class Cytophagia; order Cytophagales; family Cyclobacteriaceae; genus Algoriphagus; species Algoriphagus namhaensis. The sequence continues at coordinate 288,719 of NZ_JBHRZS010000003.1, read as the reverse complement.
GCTTTCATATCTTCAACTTTCTGACTACCAAGAACTAAAAGATGCCATGGTAGATAGCTATCAAACAATGGCAGAGGCCTATTGGCGTGAAGATCAAATCAAGATTCTTTTGACCAAATTTCCAGAAGGTCAAGTGGTAATTCGAATTAATGATCAGCTCGCCGGTTGTGCCTTGAGCATTGTGGTGGATGAAGATCACTTGGAAGGAGAGCATACCTATAAGGGAATTACTTCCAATTTTACTTTTGAAAAGCACAATGACGATGGTGATTTGCTTTATGGCATTGACGTATTTATCAAGCCCGAATTTCGAGGTTTGCGCTTGGGACGAAGATTATATGACTATAGAAAGGAGCTTTGTGAAAAACTCAATTTAAAAGGAATTGTCTTCGGAGGAAGGATCCCGAACTACTACAAGTATGCGGACAAGATGTCTCCAAAAGAATACCTAGAGCGGGTTAAGCTGAAAGAAATCCATGATCCAGTATTGAATTTTCAGCTGGCAAATGATTTTCATCCTGCCAGAATTCTAACCAATTACCTAGAAGGTGACAAGGCTTCCAGTGACTTTGCTGTTTTATTAGAATGGGACAATATTTATTACCAAAAGCCGTCCAAAAAAGCTGCAACGAAAAAAACTATCGTCAGACTAGGTCTCATTCAATGGCAAATGAGACTGTACAAAGACTTCGAAGAACTGATGCAGCAAGTGGAATACTTTGTAGATGCAGTGTCCGCTTATCGGTCTGACTTTGCTCTTTTTCCCGAACTATTCAATGCGCCTTTGATGGCGGAATTCAATCACCTTTCCGAAGCTCAGGCCGTTCGTGGCTTGGCAAAATATACTGATGAAATCGTGAAGCGATTTTCTCAGCTTTCCGTAGCCTACAATATCAATATCATAACCGGCTCCATGCCTAAAATTAAGGAGGATAAACTTTACAATGTTGGGTTCCTTTGCAAGCGAGATGGCTCAGTCGATTCCTATGAAAAACTTCATATTACCCCACTTGAAAGAAAAGTCTGGGGTATGCAAGGAGGTAATACGCTAAAGGCTTTTGACACGGATTGTGGAAAGATTGGAATCCTAATATGCTATGATTCAGAATTCCCTGAGTTGAGCAGGATTTTGGCCGATGAAGGAATGGAAATTATGTTTATACCTTTCCTTACGGATACTCAAAATGGCTACTCTCGAGTTAGAAATTGCGCCATGGCTAGAGCAATTGAAAATGAATGTTATGTGGCAATGGCTGGAAGTGTGGGCAACCTTCCAAAAGTTCACAATATGGACATGCAGTATGCACAATCTATGGTGATTACGCCTTGTGATTTTCCTTTCCCTAGTAACGGCATCAAAGCCGAAGCCACGCCTAACACAGAGATGACCTTGATCGCGGATGTAGACTTATCTCTACTCAAAGAGCTAAATGAATTTGGGAGTGTACAGAACCTAAAGGATAGACGGAAGGATCTTTTCGAGCTTCGTCAGATCTCAGGAAAATAAAATAAACCGGATTATCTATCCGTGGCCATACAAGAAAATCTATTCGATTTACCGACCTCTCTAGCTTGACTTCCTGTTTAAAAAGAATAGCGAAGCGCGTCTAAAGTTGGCCATCAGCTCTGACCTTCTTGGCCTCACTGAGGCCCTGATTGAGCTTTCTAAGCGATTCTATAGATTGCTTCGATTTTTCTTGATCTATGGTCAGCTCCAGTCCACAGTTGAAACACTGTACCGGTTCATAGTTGAGCAACGTCTCCATGCTGATCACCAGTTTGGTACCACACTCAGGACAGGACAGACCCGGCTGTCTCGAAACCTCCAGTTCAGGAGTTTTCTCAGGTATTGCCTCCGAATTATCATCTTTTGTTTTACTCGAAAAAAAACCAAAGAAACGATCTCTCAGTTTAGTTATCCAATTGGGCATTATCCTTCTTTGTTTGCGTTATCTAAAATATTCAAAAGCTGAACCATCCCTATACTTGGCTCAGACTGAGCTAATCGGATTTTCACATTCATATTGGCTGTAGCGGCCTGTGAAGAATTGTTAGAGCTAGGGCTAGGTTTTTTCCCTATGATGGCCTTCATTCTCAATTGACGTGCCTTAGATCCAAACCAACCGCGATCCGAAGAATCAGATTCTCCTCCCTTAGTTGAACTATCCGGCTGGCTAAGAGCTAAATCAAACTCTATTTCGGCCTCAGCCACCTTAAGAGATGGGATTGGAATCACTGTCAATAATGGTACAGAAATGCTCGCCTCTTGAACCTTCCCGTCGATATCTAAACGATTGTAGGAAAAGGTGATATTCCTTACTTTTCCAAAGTCCCCCTCTGCACTTGAGGCAGAATTTACAAAGCCGACCTCCTGGATAAATTCCGCAGTTGCTCTTGCGGCAATAGCCTCGGCTTGAACCACAGCAGCCATTGGTGCACCAAGGAGGTCAGAGATATATTTTGGAGTTATCATGATTGTAGAGTTTAGAGAATGGTGTTATGATCTTCATCTTCCAAAAGTGTAAAGTCCTGAGATCCTAGGGTGAACTTAATGGTACTAATGGTTTCAGGTTTGGCCTTGCTAATAGCCTCACTATCCACGTTGACATCAATGATTGTAGCCTTATTTTCTGATAGAATCTTATTCACTCCAGTTTCAAAAACTGGAAGTCTCGCTGCCATCACCTTCTCCACCGCATCATTCAGAGTCTGATCATCTTCAAACTCCTCTGATGAAATATTAGCCGCTGCTCCTGCTCCCATCCATTTTGGTTTTGCCTTGGTCCCCTTATTTAGCATGACAGCTTTTTCACTAACTGACTTTTCGAAAAAGGATTTACTCGACGCTGCTCCAAGTTTTTTGGTATCAATGGATACATCAAACTTTCTATTTCCTGCCTTAAAGCTTGCCGTCTCTACTTTTTTAGTAGTATCACGCTTGACTTCTGCCACCTCAACCTTATTTGCTTTCAAAGACTTTGTAAGTTCTTTGGCGCTATTCATAGCCACTTTTTCATCGGCAAATTTCTCGTTCACCACGAATTCTGACATTCCAGAAGAATCTAAACCCAGAATCTGAAACTCCCCCGTTTCAGTGGGAACTATGGCCAAGGAGTTCGATTTTTTTACCACCGGCAATAGTTCTGGTAAAGACTTTTTCAATCCTTCTCGAGCAAGTTTGGAGCTTTTGACTGGATCATTTCCTTCCAAACTCTTTTGCAGAACTCCCTTGATTGTAGAATTAACTTCATTTTCCCAAGCCTCAGAGGGATAAACTGAACTCAAACCTTTGTAAAGCTCATTGGACCGAGTCACCCTTTCTACCGATTTTTTCACCTCCTTCGCAGTTTCCTGTGCAAATGCTGAGACAAAATCATCCAGCTTTTTTTGAGATTGAGCGGTCTGAATAGGCTTTTCTTCTACATGATTCACTGCATATTTGATCTCGACCTCGAGGTTCTGAATACTAATTCGAGGCACAGGAAAATATCTAAGAATCTGGTCCGAAGCGTAGTTCTTGGCGATTTCTCTAGAAGTCTCATCCGCCTTGGATTTGGCTTCATTGATGTCGCTAAGTATGGACGCAATTATTCCGTTCAACTGGCTCATGGCATGTTGATTTAATGATTAGAAAAAAATCTTAAGGTGTTACTACAGCACCAGATGGTTTCTCAAGAATGGCCTCTTCCATGATATTCAAAATCTTGGCAAGGCCAGCCGGCATTTCATCCTGAACAGCTTTTACTTGCACATCCATGGTGTATTGGGTAGCCGTGTTCACCTTATTACTTTGATGACTGCTCCAGTTGTTTCGAGTCGACACTTTTGCATTCAGGTTGAATTTCACTGGTGAGAAGAAACCACCTGCCTTGAAATTCATCGTAGTATCTGTTGCGACCGAACCGCTGCTTGCGCTTCCACTTCTATACTCTTGCTGCTCTGTGATATTCGCAGTAAAACGGATCGTCATTTCCTCAATTCTGATAAATGGAATCGGCACGATCGTTAAGATAGGAACGGTCAAGGTCACATTTTCTTCACCTGGTTCATTTCCTGCTCCACTTCCTCCTGCAGATTTTCTAGAATATCTAAACGTGACATTCCTTACATCACCAATACTTTCATCCTGCTCTCCATTCTGCTCTTCAGGTACCGATTTAAATCCAACTTCTTTAATAAAATTTACCGTGGATTTGGCAGCCAAGGCTTGAGAATGAATGGCTGCAATCATAGGTCCTCCAATGATTCTACCGAAAGGTATTGACCTAAGGGTTCGATTTACATAACTCATGATACAAAGGGTTAGGTGGAAAAAAAACTATAAAAAAGAGTATAGCTACTCTAACACTTTGAATATAAGTAGATTAATTTAAATTCTGAAATAATTACAAGTTTTTCTTGTTAAATGAATATTTAGTTATAACATTCTGTAAATCAACTATCTATGATGTCCTGAGAAATTAATCGGTAAATCTCCGCTACTTCCTCATTATAATTCAAAAACTGATGGTGCTCTTCTAGAGTCTCATAATCCTCTCGAATGGCTGGACCAGTTTGAGCTTTTTTTGCCCCGATTTGGAGACTTTTTGAAATCGATTCGATCACCAACGGCTTTAGCATTTCATAGTCCAACCCTTGTCGCTGCATGATTTCTTCGGCAATTCTCAACATGTGGTTCGAAAAATTGCTGGCAAATACAGCTGCAACATGTATGGCTAGCCTATCCTTTGACCTGATGGAATAACTCGTTGCTTTTAAGGACTTCACTAACAATTTTAACTTCTGCGTCACCTCTTGGTCTTCTGATTCGATCAGGAAAGGTACCTCAGCCAAGTCCATTTTGGTCCCTTTTGTGAAAGACTGCAAGGGATAAAGCACCCCAGTATAAGTAGCAGAACTATAATTCAATAAATCTAATCCTGCAGCACCTGAAGTATGCACCAATAAGCTTCCTTCAGGAAGGATAATCTCATCCGCAATTTGCCCGATGGCTCCATCAGTAACCGAAATGATAAACAGTTTCGAATTGCTTTCCGAAAAGTCCAGATCCTCTTTCACAGTAGCTGAATAGAGTCGAGAGGTAATTTGCTCAGCACCAGTTCTAGACCTTGCATAAACTTCCAAAACCTCATGACCTGCATTCTCCAAGGCTGGAGCCAAATGCCAAGCGACATTTCCTGCTCCTATGATTGCTATTTTAAACTTCATGAGTGAATTAACCCATTTTTGAGAAAAAGAAAAAGCCATCCAAGATTACTCTTAGATGGCTTCAAATTTTAGCTTTGTCCTACTTAAATATGCAAAGCTCTATTATCAGTGGCTGCTAGACAAGCTTCCTTAAACGCCTCCGTGTAAGTAGGATGTGCATGCGACATTCTTGCGATGTCTTCCGCAGAGGCCCGGTATTCCATTGCTACGACCGCTTCTGCAATCATGTCGGCTGTTCTTGGACCGATCATATGTACACCTAGAATTTCATCCGTTTCTGCATCTGCCAGCACTTTGACCAACCCATCCGTATCCATAGATGCTCTGGCTCTTCCTGAAGCCATAAATGGGAACTTACCTGTCTTATACTTCACCCCTTTTTCTTTCAGTTGCTCCTCCGTGTATCCTACCGCAGCTACTTCTGGCCAAGTATAAACTACACCAGGAATTAGATTATAATTGATGTGTGGTTTTTGACCCGCCAAGATTTCTGCAACTAAGGTTCCCTCCTCTTCTGCTTTGTGCGCGAGCATCGCACCACGCACCACATCTCCGATCGCATATATGTTGGGAGCGGTAGTTTGTAGATGATCATTTACTTCTACTTGTCCGCGATCAGTCAGCTTCACTCCAGCCGCTTCTGCATTCAGGCCATCGGTATATGGCCTTCTTCCGATAGAGACCAGCACATAATCCCCTTCAAGAACTACGTTTTCACCTTTGGAATTTTCCGCTGTTACAGAAACAGACTTTCCTTTATTTTCTACCGCCGTTACTTTGTGCTTCAGGTAAAATTCAAAACCAAGCTTTTTCAAAGACTTCTGAAGCTCTTTACCCATGGTGCGATCCATCGAGGGAATCAATCCATCCATAAATTCAACTACAGATACTTTGGCTCCCATTCTGCCATAAACTGAGCCGAGTTCCATTCCTATGACTCCTCCACCAATAATGATCAGGTGTTTTGGAATTTCCTTCATTTTCAAAGCCTCAGTAGAGGTAATGACACGGTCTTTATCCAATTTGATAAAAGGAAGAGTAGCCGGTTTAGAACCTGTAGCGATGATTATATTCTTTCCCTGAATATTTTCGGATGAACCATCATCCTTGGTCACTTTCACCGTGGTATTATCCACGAAAGAACCCATCCCTTGAAGTACGTCAATCTTATTTTTTTTCATCAAATAAGAAATACCATCCACATTTTGCTTGACCACATCTTCTTTTCGAGCGATCATTTGCTTCAAGTCCACCTTCAGATTTGAAAGATTGATGCCATGTGTTTTAAAGGTATGTGCAGCATTATGGTAGTGCTCAGAGGAGTCCAATAATGCCTTGGAAGGAATACACCCCACATTCAAGCAAGTACCTCCTAGAGTTGGATATTTCTCGATAATGGCAGTTTTCATACCCAATTGTGCACAGCGAATCGCCGCCACATATCCTCCTGGTCCCGAACCAATTACTATTACATCGTACATTTTTCTTAGAATTTTAGAAGCTAGATATGAATTTCAATATCTAGGCACTTCAGGTTGAAAATCGGAAGTGAAGTCAATTCACTCCCTCCTTTTTCATATTTAGTAATTTCTTACACTCCAAACATTAACCTAGTTGGATCTTCAAGCAATTGCTTTACTCGAACCAAGAAGCTCACAGATTCTCGACCATCAATAATTCTGTGATCATAGGAAAGTGCGAGATACATCATGGGAAGTATTTTAACCTCTCCATTTACAGCCATCGGGCGTTCCACGATATTGTGCATGCCAAGAATAGCAGACTGAGGGGCATTAATGATTGGGGTAGACATCATCGACCCAAATATTCCTCCATTCGTGATGGTGAAAGTACCGCCAGTCATTTCCTCAATACTAAGTTTATTGTCACGCGCTTTGGTAGCAAGTCTCACCACCTCTTTTTCGATTTGATCAAAAGACAGGGTTTCTGCATTCCGGATGACGGGTACCACTAGTCCTTTTGGTGCAGACACAGCTATGGAAATGTCACAATAATCGCTGAAAACCATTTCATTTCCGTCAATCTTGGCGTTTACTGCAGGCCATTCTTGTAATGCTACACATACGGCTTTAGTAAAGAATGACATAAAGCCAAGCCCTACTCCATGCTTTTCTTTAAACTGCTCTTTGAACTTGGACCTCAACTCCATGATCGGCTTCATATTCACCTCATTGAACGTGGTCAACATTGCCGTTTCATTCTTGACAGACACCAGTCTCTTGGATACAGTTTTTCTAAGTGAAGACATTTTCTCTCTTCGCTCATTTCTAGAGCCAGTAACCCCTACTGGAGCTGACTCAGATTTAGATGGAGCTGGTGCTGAAGCAGCCTTTGGAGTCTCTACTTTTTTCGCAGCTAATGCATCTTCTTTAGTAATTCGACCATCCTTACCCGTACCACTTACCTCAGAACCTGAAAGTCCTTTCTCGGCAAGAATTTTTGCTGCAGCTGGAGAAGCATGTCCTTTGGCATAGCCATCATTTGAAGAATCACTTGTTGAGGCCTCATTTGAAACTGAATCAGTCGATGTTTTTTCTTCGCTCGCGGGCGCAGAATCCATCACCTCAATTTTACAAATCATCCCTCCAATTTCTAAGGTATCACCTTCTTGAGCCACATGTCTCAGTATTCCTTGAGCTTCGGCGGGAAGTTCAAAAGTCGCCTTATCAGAGTCAACTTCCGCTATGATTTCATCAAGCTCCACAAAATCTCCATCGGCCTTGAGCCAATTTGCTAGGGTAACTTCAGTAATGGATTCACCAACGGTAGGCACAACCATCTCTTTAATTTCGCCACTCGGTGCAGGTGCAGAAGATGGTTCAGATTTGGTCTTGGCTTCAGGGGTACTTGTTGGAGCAGTGTCCACTCCAGATTCGTCTATGACACATATCAAAGCACCAATTTCAAGTGTATCTCCTTCTTGGGCTTTAATTCTGAGAATTCCACTTGCCTCAGCTGGTAGCTCGAAGGTGGCTTTATCGGATTCAAGTTCACATAGTACTTCATCCATTTCTACATGATCTCCTTCACTTTTAAACCACTGTCCCACGGTAACTTCCGTGATTGACTCTCCGACTGCGGGTACTTTTATTTCTTTGCTCATAGTAAATTCTTTTATCCCTGTCTGGGACAAGGAGTAAACAAAAAAGGTTAGTGAGTTTTGTTAATTATTTTTTTGTGGACAATGCTCTCTGAATTATTGACTTCTGCTCTTCGACGTGGACTTTATTGTAGCCAGTTGCTGGCGAAGCACTCATCTTTCTAGCGATTACTTCCATTGGTAATTCTTTATACAACATTCGGAGCATGTAGCTCCAAGCTCCCATATTCTCTGGCTCTTCTTGAACCCAAACCAATTCAGCATTTTTATAAGTGTCCAATACTTTGTTGAGTTGCTTTTTAGGAAGTGGATGTAATTGCTCAATCCTTACGATAGCAACATCCTTGATTTTGTCCTTTTCGCGTGCTTCTTCAAGATCATAATAGATTTTTCCTGTGCAAAGGATGACTCTTTTTACATTCTTCTTAACCACATTCTGATCATCGATTACCTCCTGGAAACTACCTGAAGTAAATTCTTCAATCGGTGACATGACTTTTGGATGTCTCAACAGTGATTTTGGAGACATAACTACACAAGGCTTTCTGAATTCCCAAGTCAGCTGTCTTCTAAGCATGTGAAAGAAGTTTGCTGGAGTAGTGACATTCGCTACTACCATATTGTATTCCGCAGAAAGCTGTAGAAAACGCTCGGGTCTAGCATTCGAGTGCTCTGGACCTTGCCCCTCATATCCGTGAGGCAAAAGCATCACTAGACCATTCATTTTTTGCCACTTTGATTCCCCTGAGGAAATAAATTGGTCAATCATAGTCTGCGCCCCGTTGGCGAAATCTCCAAACTGCGCTTCCCAAATAGTAAGAGAGTTTGGATTTGCCATGCCGTAGCCATATTCAAATCCCAAAACAGCATATTCTGAAAGAAGAGAATTGTAAATGGAGAAATTCCCCTTTCTCTCTTTCATTTCTCTCAATGAATTGTATGGCTCATTGGTATTAGCATCATGGAGTACAGCGTGTCTGTGAGAGAATGTGCCACGCTGGCAGTCCTGCCCTGTAAGTCTCACAGTCTTTCCTTCTAGCAAAAGGGATCCATATGCCAAAAGCTCAGCTGCCGCCCAGTTCAATGTTTTAGACTGAAAAAACATATCCTTCCGCTGCTTCATCTGCACTTCGATCTGCTTGATCGGCTTGAAACCTTTCGGAAGAGTTGTAAGGGCTTTGGCTACAATCTCGATAGCTTTAGCATCCATTCCAGTTTCAGGAGATTGATCAAAATCCTCTGGCTTGGATCGTCTCAAATTTGCCCATTCCTCCTCAAAGCGAGTCGCTTGATAAGGAAGAGGTTTTTCTTTTACTAAATTCAAACGATCCTGTAGGAGCTGTCTGAATTCTTTATCCATTTGGGTAGCGATTTTTTTATCTAAATCACCACGCTCAGTCAGGCGCTTCACATAAATCTCTCTTGGATTGGGATGCTTGGAGATGATGTTATAAAGTTCAGGCTGAGTGAACTTAGGTTCGTCAGACTCGTTGTGACCATGGCGTCTATAGCAGACCATATCAACAAAGATGTCTTTATTGAATTTTTGTCTAAATTCTGCAGCTAATTTTGCTGCAAACACAACAGCCTCTGCATCATCCCCATTGACGTGGATCACTGGAGCATCAATAATTTTTGCTACATCTGTACAGTAGATCGAGGATCTAGCATCATCAAAATCCGTCGTAAAACCTACCTGATTATTGATCACAAAGTGGATTGTTCCGCCAGTGTTATATCCTTTAAGACCGGCCATTTGAGTGACCTCATATACGATACCCTGACCAGCAACGGCAGCATCCCCATGAATCAAAATAGGCATTACCTTCTTTTGGTCATTCCCATATTCGGAATCGATTTTAGCTCTCAAAAAGCCTTCGACTACTGGATTTACCGCTTCCAAGTGGGATGGATTTGGCGCTAGTTTCAGGTGGACTTTACCTCCTTCAGGAGTAACGATATCACTTGAGTATCCCATATGGTATTTCACATCCCCATCACCCATAGTGAGATCCGGCTTTGCCGTACCCTCAAACTCCGAGAAAATTTGCTCATAGGTCTTACCCATGATATTTGCCAGGACATTCAGACGACCACGATGGGCCATTCCGATCATGACTTCATTTACTCCCAATTCTGTCCCTCTATTTATCAGCGCATCCAAAAATGGAATTGTGCTTTCTCCACCCTCGAGGGAGAATCGCTTCTGCCCAAGATATTTTGTATGCAGGAAGTTTTCAAAAACAACAGCCTGATTGAGTTTAAACAGGATTCGCTTTTTTTCTTCAGCAGCAGGATTGAAAGTCAATGCTTCCTTCTCCACCTTTGTTTTGAACCAATCCAGCATTTCTGGGTCCCGGATATACAAATATTCGAAACCCATGGCCCCGATGTAGATTTTATTTAGGGACTCAAGAATTACAGAAAGCTTCGCCTTACCTATTCCGATTTCTTCACCAGCCTGAAACTCGGTATTCATATCCGACTTACCCAAGCCAAAATCCTCTGGATCAATAAGGGCTTTACGATCCCTGCGCTCTCGAACAGGATTGGTCTTGGATCTCAAATGTGCTCTGGATCGGTAAGCGTGGATGAGAGCGCGTACCTTTATTTCTTTGGGAAGCTCCTCCATATCCATGATGGTCCCAGGAGTAGCCAAAGCACCATTTTTTGCAGTGGTACCTGTTGAGGGTGTTGGGATTTCCCCATTTTCATCCCCATAATTCTTTAATGCAAAATCGAATCCATCAAAGAATTCCTTCCAGCTTTCGTCGATTGAGCTTGGGTCAGATTTGTAAGAAGTGTACAGCTCATCGATGTAGGACACGTGAGCGTTAGCGATATATGAAAATTTATCCATGGTTTGCTTTTGACAAAAACAAATCTAAGTGGAATAACTCGCTTTAAAAAATTGCATATTTGCTTTAGCAAATATTAATGATTTGGAAAATAAAAAAAGCGGTGTCCAATGAACACCGCTTAATATTAAAGTTCAATACTGTTAATTCAATATTGGCAAAGGCTTACCGCTTTGTGCTTTGATAGTAACCTCACCTGTTTCACCGTCAGAGTTTAACCAGGTAAATACTAACTCCTCAGCACTACTGCTAAGTACAGTCATTGAATAGGAAGCTCCATATTTATCAGCACCTGTCATTGTCAACTTACCACAAGCATCATTGATTCTTACATCACCATTGCCCCAGGAATCACCGTAGCAATCCCAGAAGCCGAATGTACCATCCGTAACACGGTAAACACCTGGTCTACCTGAAACTGGCGACCAAGTCGATGTTCCTGAGATAGTTCCATCACAACTTCCATAAATAGAATCCATGTTAGTAGCTGTGAACTCGTAAGTACCTCCTAAGTCTGAAGGACAAACCACTGATACGTTGTAGAAGAACGGTGAAGCGTAAAATGGGCTACCAGTTACGTTTGCATCAGCATTCGTATTTGTAAACGATCTTCCAAACTTGTCATTCAATACCAATCTGAATTCGAAGGCATCTCCACCTTCAATATCTGCAGGAGTCAATCCAACAGCCTGAATAGCTTCCGAAGCAGGAATAGTGAATGAGGTTCTTAAGAATCTGGAATCACTATTTGGAGCGAAGTCAGATGCTTGTAGAGTACGAATCAAAACATCATCAGTTGACAATGCTGGACTATACTCTAATCCAACTCCAGGAATTAAGCGTCGATGTCTCACCCGGATTTCTACTGTTTCAACAGTTGCACCATCCTCTGCATCCACTGCTTCAAGAGTAAGGGCAAAATTAGAATTCGCCAAGTTGAAGAAGTTGAACGAGGTACTGGTTCTTTCTATGGTTCTCAAGTATGCCGCAGTATCGAATTCAGTATACGGAATATTCGGCTCGACAAAGTCTCTGCATGAGCTTAGGAACACAAGTGCTCCAACCACTAAACCAAATGTATATTTAAACATTTTCATATTTTCTCTATTTTTTTATTAGTAAACCCAAGCGTTGCCTGCAGGATTATTATCCCAGAACACCTGTACCTTTTGATCTGACTTTTGAACAGCATTGTTATTAGTAGTCAGATAAACCAATGGATAGAAGAATGAACGTGGGAAGTCACCGAAACTTGGCTGAAGACCTGGCTGCATATTATCAGGCTGGCCTGTTCTTCTGTAAAGGTTAAAGGCTTCCACACCATTTCCGTAAAGCGCTAGCCAATATTCTCTACCGATGATTCTCATCCGATCAGTATTTGACGACGCTGCTGCATACTCAGCATTAACATAAGATATGTAGTTTCCCACCTGCTGAGCGTATGCATCATTTGCAGTAAATGCTCTGATTGCTGAAGCCTCAGGAGTAGAGGTAGAGAAATCACGAACATAATCCATACTCTTCTGAATACCTGCCTCAAGATAAGCTGCAGGATCACCAGTAGTTCCTAGGAAAAGAGCCGCTTCGGCAAGCATAAAGTCCACATAAGATGCTAACATAATTGGGTGGATACCTGCACCTTGCGCACCAAGCGTAATATCATTCACTGGAGCCGCTGAATCATTGTCGAATCGACCACCGGCAGGATAAACACCCCATACAGTTCTTCGAAGACCATCTGGTGGGATACCATCTGGATTCAAGTGATCTCTACCCCAATATCCTCTTTCACCTGGTAGACAGAAAATAAATCCGGCCGATAGGTAATGGGAAGGAGGGAATGAACCGATACACTCAATCTCATCTGGATCAGTACTGTTTACCAAAGTCTGACGATACATGTAGTATCTTACTCTTGGGTCATCAAAGCCTTTAGCTTCTGTCAGATGCCACATGTAGTAAGTAGACTGGTAATCACCACCACCACTGATATAAGTTCCAGTAAATCTTGGATGACGAGAATCTGGATCCGCACTAGTAGTACCGAACTGGAAAACAAAGTCATCACCTTTTCTAAGAAGGTTATTACCCGCAATCAGAGCATTGATGCCCGACGTGGACTCACCTGGATTAACCAATCGTGTGTTAAGGTAATATCTCAATTTCAAGGTATTCACCAATCTTACCCACTTGTTATAGTTTCTGCCGTAGAAATAATCGTTTGGCGAACCTGATGATCCAGTTGCAGTGAAGTGCCCTTCAGCTTCGTTCAAAAGAGCCAAAGCATCAGCATAAACCTGAGCTCCAGGATCAACATTAGGGAAGAAATTACTTGCGTCTAATGCTTCTCTAAATGGAACATCACCATATGAATCCACTAAGTGGAAAAGAACCATTGCTTTAATGGTCTTTGCGATACCCATGTGTCTTTGAAGATTTGATTCTTCAGCAAGAGGCAGAAGAAATTCAACATCAGCAAGAATACCTGCATAAGCATTTGACCAATACGCGTTAGTGGTAGTTGGAGTATAAGCTCCTTCGTACTGAGCACTTCCCTGATTGATCATTCTTGTCAATCGCATTCCATCATCACCAATTGTATTAAATACACCTTGGTAACCCAACTGGATGCTGTTCAATAGGAAATCCGGATTGGCAGTACTCGCGTTAACTGCGTTCGGATCTTCCTGTAAGTCTAGGTCACATGACGCTGCGAACATCATACTTGCAGCAATCATGAGGCTATATATTTTTCTTTTCATTTTTCTTCAGTTTTGGAGATTAGAATGTAAGAGTAATCGTTCCACCGAATCTTCTTGAGCTAGGGCCAGTCACAAAGTCGAAACCAAGACCGTTACCTACACCTGTACCCAACACGTCTACGTCATAGTTCATGTTTGGAGGGAAGTTCAATGCTACAAACCAAAGATTGGTGCCACTCACCGCAACAGAAGCTCTCTTAAATGGAGTTTTTGCCATCAAGTTCATTGGTATTTCATATCCCAAAGAAAGCTCTCTAAGACGAACCATAGAACCATCAAATACGTTAGGCTCATCCGTAGCACCTTGGTAACCAGCGAAGAAGTAGTTAGAAGCCGTGATCTGAATATCATTTGGCGTTCCATCCTCCTTTATACCTGGCATGATGAAAGTAAGTTCTCTATCAACAACAGGGTCTTTTGTTACACCTCTAGCTAGTGTTGCCGTTACAGTATTAGAGAACACTGCACCTTTGTGTCTGTACTCCATCATTGCATTCAAAGTGAAACCTTTCCAGCTGAAAGAGTTAATCCAAGATCCGTTCCAAGCTGGGTTAGGATCACCTAGAGTCACAAGATCTGCAGATGGCTTATAAAGACCATTCGCAAGTACAATTGGCTCACCAGTTTGCTCGTCCCGCTCAAAACCAATTCCTTTGATTACGTTGAATGGCTCACCTGGTACTGCGAAGTTTCCAAGGTTAGTAAATCCAGCCACAACAATTTGATCAAGGCCAGCTCCTAGCTCCATAGTCACAGATCTGTAGAGTCCCCAGTTCACAGTAGAATTCCATGTGAATCCAGAAGGAGTAGATACAGGAGTTACAGTAGCCTGGAATTCGATACCTCTAGTTCTAATTTTACCAACGTTGATCGCTGTAGAAGTAAATCCAGTTGCAGGATCAATTGGAGACTGAGTAATCAAATCTCTTGTACTTCTCTCATAAAGAGATAGGTCAAACTTCAATTTGTTATTGAACATTACAGCCTCAGCTCCAAATTCAACTTCTTGCTGAAGCTCAGGTCTCAAATTAGGATTACCCAATGTGTTTGCCACTGCGTGAGTCTGAGTCACTGTTCCATCAACGTCAAATGCACGTGAAGTTTGTGCTAGTACGTTTCTAGTTCTGTATGGTCTTGGGAAACCTGCAGATGTACCATATGCAAATCTCAGTTTCAAATCATTCAATGTATTGGAATTCCAATCAAACGCTGTAGTTGGAATGAAAGACACTGAAGCTCCTGGATATAGAATTCTTCTATTCTCTGGCTCTACAGTAGAAGTCCAATCATTTCTCGCAGAAAGATTTAAGAATAGGTAGTTATCATAATCAAGCGTTACGTTGGCATAGATACCCATTCTTCTTTCTTCTTGTGTGAAGTTAAGGTTTCCACCACCCACAGCATTTCTACTTGCTGAAGTTTCAAAGTTTTGGTGACGGAAAAGTCCAAATGCCAATTGACCTTGAGATGAAATACCTGACTGTGCATAACTATCATATCGAGTATTTCCACCCAACAATGCAGACATTCCGAATTTATCAGAAAACTCCTTCTTCCAGTTCAAGATCAAATCCTGATTCCAGATAGTATTTTGGATATTAATCGTGGTGTATAGACCAGACTGTACTGCCTGAGATCCACCAAGGTGACCCTTGTTATACTTAGACTCCTGAGTCTCTGTGTAAGTATCAAGACCGATTCTGTATGTTACAGAGAAATTGTCATTCAAGTCATAGATAAGTGAGGTTGAATTAAAGAATCTTTGTACATCAGATGTATTTTGGTAGTATTTCACCAACCAATTTGGATTCAAAATACCATTATTATTTCTGTAGTAAGTAGGTCTTTTTGTAACCGGATCTTCGAAAGGTAGGCCTCCAAGGTCAATGGAACGAGGAGTAAAGAGTACCTCTGCAAAAGCAGATGGAATTCCACCACTAGCCCCAGAACCAAATGCTGCGTTAACCGGTGGAGATTGTAGATCTGTAATAGCAAAAGTAAATGAAGACTGAACCGTAAGTTTGTCAGTAACAGCTGAATTCACACCCAAACCAAAGTTATATTTCTTCAATTCGTTACCTGGTGTAAAACCTTCTTCATCTGTGTAGCCAAAGCTAGCGCTATAGCCTGTTCTATCAGATCCACCTTGAATTTGGACCGAAGTATTGCTGATCAACCCTGTTCTGAAGAAAACTTTTGATGGATCATCATAAGCCTTATATTCATAATCAACAGGAGTCCCACCTACAATTCCGTCAACCCAAAACTGAGGGAATGCCTCTCTTACGTAAGAAACACCTGAAACTGCGTATGGATGAGGAATAGTTCTTCCTTCATCCAATCTAGGACCGAAGTTAGAGAAGAACAAACCTGGCGCCTGCTGGAAACCATTACCATATGTTTGACCATAGGTTGGAATCGAGGCTGCCTCATTTGTAAATACTGATTGATTAATGGTTACTTCAGCAGCTTTTCTTTTTGATGAGCCAGACTTGGTTGTAATCAAAATTACACCATTTCTACCTTGATCACCGTAAAGAACTGTCGCAGAAAGACCTTTCAATACCGACATGCTCTCAATGTTGTTTGGATCAATATCCAAGAATCGAGAAGATGTGGTCGTACCACCTGTTGTAAATCCATTTTGGGAGTTGGTACTCGTATTAAAAGGAACACCATCCACTACGAACAATGGCTGATTAGAACCAGTAGCGGAAGAATACCCTCTAATAACCATGTTGGTACCCGAACCGGACATACCATTGGTAGAAGTAATGTTCACACCTGGAACTTTTCCTTGTAGCACTCGAGCTACATCACCTTCAGGCCTGTTGGCAAGCTGCTCATCACCAACTGTGGTGACGCCATAGCCCAGCGCCTTCTTTTCTCTCTCAATACCAATCGCCGTTACTACCACTTCGGATAGTTGAGACGCATCAGTCATAAGAGTGACATTAATAACGGATCGATTCCCTATCGCCTCTTCTGCGGTCTCAAGACCAACAAAAGAGAAAATAAGTACGTCTGATCCAGCAGGTACAGTAATGGAATAATTACCATCCAAATCGGTGGTAGTCCCCACTGTTGTACCTTTCACGAGGACGGTTGCACCTGGCAAACCTAGTCCATCTTCCTCGGAAATTACCGTACCGGTAACCACCCGTTGCTGCGCCGACACCTCATAACTGAGTGTCATGGTGAAAAGCGCAACAACATAGAGTAAAGCTTTTCTCATAAGGTATTTAGTTTAGTTGATCTGTAAAGAAAATTTATTTGAACTGAATTTCAAAATATACTTTGTAACATTTTTTAACATGGTATGTTAATATTAATTATATTTTTATTTACATTTTTGAGTAAAAAAATTGGTCATTATTTTATTTTTCTCGTTATAAGTCAATTTATGTGTGGTTTGTAGTATCAGCGGTTAAAAATTGTTCCGAATGGCCTCAGAAGATGATTATTTGGATTATAGCCTTATTATTAAATTTATTTATCCAAATGAGAGGATTTTTCAATATTACCGAAACAATATTTGGGAAGATCTATGAAAATTAGAATAATCAAAAAATTTATTCTATCGAGAATTTAATTCTGTAAAAATATAATTTTTATTTACATGAGGTTATCAGTTTTTTATTTCAAAAAAATAAATTAAATCGACACTTTATTCCAAATAAATGATTGATTTCGACATTTGGTCAGAAAAAAATATTTAATTTTTTTGCTCCGGGTAAAAAAAAGTTGAATTTCCTGCCAAAAAATGAATTTCCTACCTGATCTGGTTAAAATTCTATATTGATCCCTTAAAAAAAATGAAAATTTTTAAAAACGAGGGTTCAGCCGACTATTCCTGTTTTGCGAATTGGAAAATGTCTCCAGTCCAGATGTAAAAATCAAGTACCACATCATGGTTTTCCTCCAAAATTCGTGGCTCTGGCTCGAAAAAACCCAGCCCCACCTTAATCACACTTGGTTTCAAGCCTTTTAGAAACTGATCGTAGTATCCTTTACCATAGCCTATCCGATTTCCGAACAGATCGACCGATAAAAGTGGAATTAAAACCATCTCCAGTTGATCTGTTTCACAAGGCTCGTTGTGTTTAGGAACTGGAATACCCCATTCATCTAAATCAAACTCTTCACCAGGTTGCAACTGAACCGTAATCATTTCCTTTTTATTGGTCTGTGTAATCGAGGTGTAGACCTGTACTTCCCTGCTCCACAGAAAATCTAAGATTAAAAAGGTATTGACTTCGTTTAATTTTTGGATGGGTAAAAATAAGTGCACGTGACTAATACCATCAAGGGATTCAAAAAAGTTGATAAAATTTGAAAGGATCTGATGACTTTCAGACTCAACCTGCTCAGCAGTTAATTCTCGTCTGAGCGCTCTATACTTTGCCCGAAGTTCATTTTTACTTTTCATCAGAGCTCGAGCACCCACATTTTAAAGCCCAATGGATCCAGGGATTCCAAAAGCTCTTCGATCAAGTTGGGATTGGAAAGATAAAACTCCATCATATTCGCTACTCGCTCCTGGGGAGCACCTCCAGGTTTCAAATAGGCTTCAAGAGAGTCAACTCGATCAAAGGTAATTTTATGCCTCCTCTCCTCAGCTTTCCTCAATTTTCTTCCCATTTGATCCAAAATCTTGATGGATCGAACCTTGCCTGCTTCAAATGCTGATTGTAGGCTTTTCTCTAGTTTTTGCGCCTCGAACCCAGCCTGATCATAAAGTTTTGATAGTTCAGCTCGTTCCTCCGCTAAGGTGAGGTCTACATCTGCATGCTTTTTTACATAATCCTTTTTCCAAACTTCCTTGTCCTGAAAAATCTCTTTGACTTCCCAGCCAAGCTGATCTATTTTCCATAGAGCTGGCTTCGATAGAATCAAAGCAAAGTTTCGTGGTAAAACCATGGGAAATGGGACGTCAAAATGATCAAAGACTCCTTTCAATTGCAGCCAATAAATCACCTCTGCAGGGCCACCTAAATAAGCGATGTTTGGAAGTATCATCTCTTGATAGAGCGGTCTCAACACCACATTGGGACTGAAAGCCTCAGGATACTCTTCCACTTTTTGAAGAATCTCCTCGCGAGAAAAGCTGATATCGGTATTTAAAACATGGTAGCGATCTCCCACCATCTCAATTCGCTCACGACATCCTCTTTCCATGTAGAAAAAATTAATTTCTCTTGGGAAAATTTGTCCTTTGTACCCTAGGTGTTCTAACTTTTCGGTAACCTCGGTAGCACACTGAAAGGCATGATGATCCAAAAGGTCATCTTTAATCACCGGTGTGAAAATCCTTTTAAGTGCAGCATCATTTCCATCCACGATAAGTAAACCATGCTCTCCAAAAAGAGAATGAACATATTTCCTCACTGCCTCAGCCAGTGTTTTGGACGATCTATACGCCTCTAGAAATACTGGTGCGGCAAAAGAAACCTCTTTCAAAAAATTTTGGAAGGATTTATCCAATATAAAATCACCAACAGCACCCGTTTGATCAGATTTCCATTCGTATTTATTTCCGTCCAGCTTGAAGTAATTGATTTCATCAAAATCATGATCTTCACTCGCCATCCAATACATCGGAACAAAATTCGATTTGGGATAAGTCTCCTTTAGCTTTTTGGCCAAATTAATAGTGGACACAATTTTATAGACAAAATACAATGGCCCGGTAAAAAGATTTAATTGATGCCCTGTGGTCACAGTGAAAGTATTCCCTTCCAATAATGACTCAAGATTAGCTGATGCCGCATCTCCTAGCTCTAGTCCTTTGTACTGCTCTGTGAGCGAGGTGTGTAAAATGCGTCTTTTATCTTGACTAAAGTTCTTCTGAGCCATTGCATCTTGGAAAGACTCTAGCCTTGGCAAATGAGAATAGAAGGGTTTCAATACCTCTTTACCTTCCAAATAATCTAAAAAGAATGCGGAAAACTGATTTGTATCGCGGAGGTCAATGCCTTGTACTTTCATTTGTTTTTATTTAGCAACCCAATGGATTTGACTGTCTCAAAGTTCGAATTTTTTCTTAAAAAATTTCTTTCACTTACATCAAAGGCACATTTCGCATCAAAAAGAAACAATTCACTCCTTATATATTGTTTGTTATTCGGGAAAAAAGCAAAAAGCTTAGCTTTGCTTCCCAACACTGATTTATGCTTCAATACGAAAGACTTTTCCTTCCAAATGGCCTTGAGGTCATAATTCATGAGGACCATAGCAGCAAAATGGCTACCGTGAACCTTTTATATAAAGTGGGTTCTCGGCACGAACAATCTGGAAAAACAGGCTTGGCCCACTTTTTTGAACATCTAATGTTTGGTGGGTCCAAATACGTTCCTGTATTTGATCGAGAACTCGAACGTGTGGGAGGGTCGTGTAATGCTTTTACCAGTCCAGACATTACCAATTATTACGTGACGCTACCAGCCGTGAATGTAGAAACGGCACTTTGGCTAGAATCAGATCGTATGTTTCAATTGGCATTAACCGAAAAGACGATCGAAACCCAAAGGAAGGTGGTCCTTGAAGAATACAAGCAACGCTACCTCAATCAACCCTACGGAGATGTTTTTCATCATTTGAGGGATTTGGCTTTTGAAACCCACCCCTATCGATGGCCTACAATCGGGCAAAGTCTAAGCGATATCGAGGGCTACACAGCCGAAGATGTTCAAGCTTTCTATCATAAACACTATTCTCCTGCCAATGCAATCCTAGTGATTGCAGGGGATGTATATCCTATCGAAATAGAAAGACTGGTCAAAAAGTGGTTTGGAAACATCAGCCCCAATGGCTACAAAAAAACTCCAGTCATCAAAGAGCCTTTGCAGACCACCAAAAAAAACAAGGTCCTTGAAAAGGCAGTCCCAACGGATGCACTTTACAAAGCATATAAAATGCCTGCCAGAGGCCAGGAAGGATATTTGGAGGCAGACCTCATCACGGATTTGTTGGGTTTCGGCAATTCATCTCCTTTACAAGTTGAATTGGTAAAAAAGGGTAGGCACTTTTCCACCGCAGGAGCTTACATTTTAGGGTCTGTTGATCCAGGCTTATTAGTTTTTTCGGGTAAAATGGAAGAAAACATCTCTTCCATTCAGGCAGAAAAAGAATTGGATACACTAGTATCCAGCTACTTCAAGAATGAGATCAGTCAGCGCTCCCTTCAAAAAATCAAAAACCAAGGGGAAGCCATGAAGACCTACGAAGGTATCCAACTTTTGAACAGGGCCATGAATTTAGCCTATCATGCTCATTTGGGTGATCCTAAGGGGTATTGGGAGGAATTTGAGCAAAAGAAATCAATTGAGGCCGAGAGTATCATCTCTTGGGCTCACCAAATATTAAAGGAGGAAAACGCCTCCGTTTTACACTATCAATCAAGTAAAGCATGAGCAATTTTAGAATAGGATTTGGATACGACGTCCACCAACTGCAGCCAGACTACGACTTCTGGCTAGGCGGTATCAAACTCGAGCATCATCTCGGCGCTGTGGGTCATTCGGATGCAGATGTTTTAATTCATGTCATCTGTGATGCATTATTGGGCGCAGCCAATATTAGAGATATTGGCTATCACTTTTCAGACAAAGACCCAAAATATAAGGGAATCGATAGTAAAATTTTACTAAAAGAAGTGATGCGGCTCCTTCGGGAAGAAGGATATGAAGTAGGGAATATTGATACCACGGTTTGTCTTCAAGAACCAAAGGTAAATCCACACATTCCTGCTATCAAAGCCTGTTTAAGTGAGGTGATGGACGTGGCAGAAGATGATATTTCCATCAAAGCTACCACAACAGAGCGGCTAGGGTTTGTAGGTAGAGAAGAAGGCGTTTCGGCTTATTGTGTTGCATTGATATACAAAGTCTAATCATGGCAGTTAAACTCATTACCACCGAAGATGGGTCACACTCCCTTTATCACGACGAGCTAAAGGAAACTTACCACAGTTTCCATGGGGCATTCAAGGAGTCTATTCACGTTTTTATGCTCTATGGCTTGGATTCTTGGCTGATGCAAAACCCCAATAAAAAGCCTATCCGCGTATTTGAAGTTGGTTTTGGAACTGGCCTAAACGCCTGGCTAAGCTTGGTATGGGCAGAGCAAAATAAAATCCCTATGCTCTATCACACGATCGAGCCTTTTCCTTTGGAGGAAGAAATCTACTCTCAGCTCAACTATGGAGATATCGACAGCGGAATTTTTCATTACAAACCCTATTTGCAAAAACTTCATCGAGCACCTTGGGATGAAGGTACCGTCATGTCTGAATACTTCAATATGAAGAAAGAGAAAACCACATTACAGGACGTACAATTATATCTCATGGATGTGGTTTTTTATGATGCCTTTGCTCCAAAAAAACAACCTGATTTATGGGAAAAGCACCTTTTTGAAAAAATCTACCAAATGATGCGACCTGGAGCTGTATTGACCACTTATTGTGCCACCGGACAGCTCAGACGGGATTTGGCAGAAATAGGATTTCAAGTAGAAAAGCAACCTGGACCGCCGGGAAAAAAGGAAATGACTCGAGCCTGGAAATAAAAAGGCATGTCCTTTGAGAAGGAATAGTACATGAAAAGATTAAGTGTACTATCCCTTCTTTTTTTTGGGCTACAGTTAGCACCTAGTATGGGGCAAGCCAAATTAGAAAAATTAATATCCGAACGTGAGATTCTCATCAATCAGTGGAATGACTCGGAAGATCAGAAATCTGGAATTTTCGGCAATCGCACCAAAAAAGATATGATCGAAACCAATTCTTGGCTTCAGCGGATCATTAACAAAGACAATCAAATCATGGAAGAACTGGAATTACTCAGTTCTATTGAAAGTGCGGAGCTGGGTCAGGAAAAGGAGGATTACAAAAGTATTGCTTTCAGATGTGAAGAGCAGGTTCAAATCTTAAAACGTGTGATTTCAGAAAAAGAATTAGATATAGACGCCGCAAAGCAAGAAAAACGCCCACTTGAGTGGGCGTCCTTAATTTTATTTTTGACTTCTTTAGCATTGGGCCTTTGGCTCTATCGAGTAAAGAAAGCCACATAAAAAGTTTATTAGTTTTTCAATCTCGCAATAGGAGTCCTAGCCCCTTTGGTCACCTGGTCTAGCTCCACTAGAATTTCAGTACCCAATGGAAGGAATAAGTCTACTCTAGATCCAAATTTGATAAAGCCGAACTCCGCCCCCTGGTCCAAAGTAGATCCTGCATCCACATACCATTTGATTCGTCGCGCAAGTGCCCCAGCGATTTGTCGAACAAGCACCTTGACTCCAGAATCGGTCTTCAATACCATAGTGGTTCGTTCATTTTCAGTGCTGGATTTCGGATGCCAAGCCACCAAATATTTACCTGGATGATATTTGAAATATTCTACCACTCCCTTGAGTGGGGATCTGTTCACATGAACATTGATCGGAGACATAAAGATGGATACTTGAATCCTCTTTTCCTTGAGGTACTCGTCCTCCATTGTTTCCTCAATCACCACCACTTTACCATCAGCTGGGGCATACATCACATTTTCTTCATTTGGTAAATCGAAAATCGGATTTCTGAAAAATTGAAGGACGATCAAGAAAAACAAGATACTAACTGCTAGTACCAGCTGCAAAATCGAGGTCGATTCGGGGATTAAGTAGTACAGCGTTCCGTTCAGCCCTACCAGTATGATGGTTAGCCAAATTAATAGCGATCTCCCCTCTTTGTGAATAGTCATAGTCTTAAAGCAAAAGGCGTGAAGTAAACTTCACGCCTCAAAGATAAAACAAAGTTTTTATAGAAGGTATTAATACCCCCCACGATACGTATATGTTGCGGCCACTTTTTCAATAGCCACAATGTAAGCCGCTATTCGCATTGGCACATCGTACTTTTTTGATGCACTGTAGACATGGTCAAAAGCATCCTTCATGATCCGATCAGAGCGTCTATTTACTCGATCTGCAGTCCACTTATAACCTAGTCTATTTTGTACCCACTCGAAATAAGACACAGTTACTCCACCAGCATTGGCAAGGATATCCGGTACCGCCATAATCCCTTTTTCATTGATGATGGAATCTGCCTTCGCTGAGGTAGGACCATTTGCTCCCTCCACGATCAACTTTGCCTTGATGTCATGAGCATTGTGAGATGTAATGACATCTTCTACAGCAGCAGGAACCAAAACATCCACATCCAATACTAAAAGATCCATCGGATCTGGAAGCTTATCCGCTCCCTTATACCCCTCCAGCGTGCCATTATTTGACTCTCTATATTCGATCGCCTCAATGATATTGATGCCATTTGAATTGTGGTATGCACCTGAAATATCTGAAATCGCTACGATTTTCAATCCTCTTTCTTCGAGAAGCCTGGCTGCCCAAGAACCCACATTGCCAAATCCTTGTACCGCGCAAGTAGCTTGGAAAGGATTAATTTTAAGTTTTTGCATCGCTGCGAGGGCCGAAACCATCACACCGCGTCCTGTCGCTTCAGTTCGGCCAAGTGAACCTCCAAGTACCAAAGGCTTTCCTGTCACCACGGAGTTTACAGTCATACCATGGGCTTTGGAATACTCATCCATCAGCCATGCCATTTCTCTAGGACCAGTTCCCATATCTGGAGCTGGGATATCTTTATCTGGACCAAACACATCGATCATTGCCATGGTATAGGCACGCATCAGTCTTTCGATCTCACCTTTAGACATTTCCCTTGGATTACATCTTACACCGCCTTTACCACCACCATAAGGAATATCTACCACGGCACACTTCCAAGTCATCCATGCAGCCAATGCCCGCACCTCATCGATGTGCACATCTGGAGCAAAACGAATCCCACCTTTTGCTGGACCGAGAATATTGGAATGAATTACTCGAATTCCCTCAAATACCTGGATTTTTCCATTATCCATGGTGATTGGCAGAGAAACGATTACTTGTTTGGCTGGATTTTTCAAGACATTGTACACCTCATCTGAGAGTCCAAGCTTTTCGGCGGCAATGTTGAATCTTTCCATCATTGACTCCAAAGGATTTTCTTTATCCTTAATGGGAGCCGGTTCAATGTAAGCCATATTGGGTTTATTTAGTATGTGAAATGCTATGCAATATTAAGTAGTTTTTCACTCTACTTGATATGGAATTAGAAGATTTTCAGAAATGCGGTGATAAATGGTGCTGAAAGAAGAAGTCCATCGAATCTATCCATGAATCCCCCATGTCCTGGCAGTCCTTTTCCAGAATCTTTGATCTCTATAGAACGCTTAAATAGAGACTCGATCAAGTCTCCATACGTGCCGGCAATTATTATAATTCCAGCGATCACGAGCCACTTCCAGTCTTCCACTACGTGAAAATATCGAGCCACTACAAAGGCAACGCCTATTGCCGCAAAAGCTCCTCCAAGGAAGCCTTCCCATGATTTTTTGGGCGATACTCGCTCAAAGAGCTTGGTCTTCCCAAACTTCGTGCCCGCGAAATATGCTCCTGTGTCACTTGCCCATAAAATCAGAAGGGAACCAATCAAAATTTCGTAGTGATACGTTTCGTCCACAGAAAAGACAGCAAGATTCAATAAAGAGAAGGGAACAGCGACATAAAACAGGCCCAAAAAGGTAAATGCGACCCCGGTAAATGGTTTCTTATCCGTTTTCTTATACAATTTGATAAAAAAGGTCAAAGAGGTAATTGGGAAAATCAAGAACAGATAGCTAGGATCTAGGTGTTCTTTTTGGATCATAAATGTGAGTCCGAAAATCAAGAGTCCAAGAAAAGTCCCAAAAGACTTTAACGGAAGCATACCGTCCAATCCGGTTAATTTGTAAAACTCCATTTGAGAAAATCCCAAAATGGCAGCAAAAATCAAGAAATAGGTCCAGTCAGAATAAACGCTCCCGCCAATGACGACAATTGCACCAATTACGGCCGTGATCGCTCTTTGTCCGAGGTTACTGTAATTATTGATATTAAAACGAGATCTCATTCTTGATCAGGTTGGTGGCAGCTAACACGTCTCCTCGCTTTACATGAACCTCGTAAGTTCCAAAGACTTGATATACTGATTCTTTTTTATTTAAAATTACCGCGTCAAAACCCTTTTCTGTGAGTACTCCTTTCACGATCTCAGCCCTCACTTGCTGCCCGTCCTCAAAGACCTTGATCCAATTCTCCATTTTGGGATTGATTTGTTTTCTTAAAGTAATAGATTCCTACCAATAGTACCAAAAACCCTGCAAAAGAGACGGGATAGGAAATGCTATCTGCGGATTCCAAATCAAAATCTACTTTTCCTTGATTGGCCAAATAGACCATCACCACGGTAAAGGCATTATTAAAGATATGTGCGATAATCGGATAAACTAATGAACCGGAGTACAAGTAAAGATATCCAAACATCGCACCAAGGAACATTCTAGGAAGAAATCCATAGAATTGAACGTGTATCGCCGAAAAAATAATTGCTGTGATCCATACACCCCAGTGAGCCGATCCCGTGTATTGATGAAACTTTGGCTGAACCAACCCTCTAAAAAAGACCTCTTCCCCTATGCCTGCCAGCAAACCTATCACCACTAATCCTACTATAAATTCCCCGGTAGATTGAAAATCCGTCAAAAATTTGGTCATCTCCATCAGCTGATCTTCCATTTCTCGCATCCAAAGCTCTAGACCGGATAGAAACTCGGGCAAGACCAATTTCGAATTAAGATCAACCAAAAAGGCATTAAAGAGCATTCCTCCAAGGGTGATCAGTAAGACAATCAAAAACCCCTGTGCGTTGAACCGACTCACTTGAAGGGGAAGATTCAGAAAAGCTTTTTCGATAAACTTAATTATAATCCATGCCGCCACTATAAAACCGATACCAGAGCCCACCCCCTGAACAAAGTACAGCGCCATTCTGCCATTAGGTATGTCAGTCGCACCACCTGTCATCAGACCCAGAAGCCCATCGATAGAAATATCAAAAATCAAGGGAATCAAGGCGAGCGCAACTCCTTGCAAAAGTACTAAGACCCCAAAAGTAACCAGCACGAGCACCACCAGAGACAAGAGCCAATTCTTAGTTTTGGCTATTTCAGCCTGGGTTTCATAAATCTCCATATATGAAGTAAATTTGCACAAATATAGTAGAAGAAGTGGTAAAGATCGGAAACCTAGAACTTGGAGAGTACCCCTTACTGCTCGCACCTATGGAGGATGTGAGCGACCCGCCTTTTCGTGCGGTTTGTAAGGAAAATGGGGCAGATTTGATGTATACCGAGTTTATCAGCTCGGAAGGACTTATCCGAGATGCCGCAAAGAGTGTTCAGAAACTGGATATTTTTGACTACGAAAAGCCTATAGGAATCCAGATTTTTGGGAATGAAATTCAATCCATGCGAGAGGCAGCAGCCATCGTGGAAGAAGCCCAGCCAGACATTCTCGATATCAATTATGGCTGCCCAGTAAATAAAGTAGCCTGCAAAGGCGCCGGAGCGGGAATCCTCTTGGACATTGATAAAATGGTTTCCATGACAGCTGAGATTGTCAAAGCCGTCAATCTACCCGTGACTGTAAAAACAAGACTTGGCTGGGACAACGACACCATCCGAATCGTAGAAGTAGCCGAGCGACTTCAAGATGTAGGCATACAAGCAATTAGCATTCACGCCCGTACCAGAAAACAAATGTATAAAGGTGAGGCGGACTGGAGCTATCTGAATAAAGTCAAAGAAAATCCAAGGCTACATATCCCAGTTTTTGGAAATGGTGATATCGATAGCCCGGAGCGAGCACTGGAATACAAAAACAAATACAACGTCGATGGAATGATGATCGGGCGTGCTTCGATTGGATACCCCTGGATCTTCAACGAAATCAAGCATTTTTTAGCTACTGGTGAAAAACTCAGTGCACCTGAACTAGGCGAACGTTTGGCGGTAGCCAAAAAGCATCTGGATTTTTCTGTACAATGGAAAGGTGAGAAACTTGGAATCCTTGAAATGCGAAGGCACTACACAAATTACTTCCGAGGTATGCCAAATTTCAAACCGTATCGTACTCGGATGGTCACCACAGAATCTTACGAAGAAGTGTGCGCAATCTTGGATGAAGTGGCAGAAGTTTTCTACGGTTACGAGTTTGCCTAAAGTCATTTCTTTCTCCATAAGCCAAAACAAAATCTGATTGAAATCACTTCTTTTGGGGTCACCCCAAAGATTTAAACACCACAAATGAGCTCCACATCTTCTGAGAATACGCTCCAAAATTGGGGTCTTTTGATTGCCTTGGCCTTAGTTTGGGGAAGTTCATTCATTTTAATCAAAAGAGGACTTATGGTTTTTTCACCAGGGGAGTTGGGGGCTTTTCGAATTGTGGCTGCGGGCACTTTCCTTCTCCCACTATCACTTCCTCGGATCAGAAAGTTAAATTCCAAGCAGATTCAAAATCTGATCATTGTGGGCTTGGTTGGAAGTTTCATTCCTGCATTTCTTTTTGCAAAAGCCCAAACGCAACTCAGCAGTTCGCTTACAGGGGTCCTAAATGCACTTACTCCACTCTTTGTGGTCCTGATTGGATCCATTTTTTTCCAGTCCAAAATCACGATTAGAAATGCTGTGGGATTAGCAATTGCATTTATTGGAGTCACAATTTTAGTTTCTGTCAAAGAAGGAAGCTCCTTTGGAGATTTCAGTGATATCAATGCTTATGCCTTCTTTGTAATCTTGGC
Organism: Algoriphagus namhaensis; assembly: GCF_042649705.1. Taxonomy (NCBI): domain Bacteria; kingdom Pseudomonadati; phylum Bacteroidota; class Cytophagia; order Cytophagales; family Cyclobacteriaceae; genus Algoriphagus; species Algoriphagus namhaensis. The sequence continues at coordinate 260,042 of NZ_JBHRZS010000003.1, read as the reverse complement.
ATGTGTGTGCTATGGGTTTAATTTAAACCTAATCAAACACAATTTTGTGGAGCTAAAACCTGTGGAAATCACCGCGATTTCCTTATTGATGGTACTCCCGATTGCACTTGTATTTTTAATGGCTGGAACTGAGTTTTCTTATAAAATGGTAAGCGCAGATGGAGCTTTATTGGCTTTGACCTATGTGGCCATACTAGGAATTTTGGGTACCGCGATTGCCTTGATTTTCTTCAATAAACTGGTAAAAACAGCTACTCCGGTTTTTGCGAGTTCTGTGACTTATCTCATCCCAATCGTGGCAATCCTGTGGGGAGTTTGGGATGGGGAGACACTACTCCTGGGTCATTATATCGGTATAGCTGCGGTAATTCTTGGAGTTTGGATAGGAAATCGGAAAAAGCTCAAAAGTTAATTTCCTGCGTAATACTTCTTCTTTTCTCGCTTACTCATCTCTAGCTCTGTGATCTCCATAGGGTGAATTACCTCAAGCTCCAACAAATCTGGAATCACGAAAATGCTTTTAACCTTTGAAATTAGTTTTTAAAAACTAACAACCAAGGATTCAATCATTTTTCTCTGAACCAATATCTATTTGAAGGCTTTTTCTCCAAGCAAAAACCAGCATAGGAAGCTGCTGATAGCTCTTGATACCCTCCTTGACTCCTTGGGTTTTTAAAAAAATATCATTGGAAGCACGGCTAAACTCCAAAGAAATGGGCGGATATCGATCAGCATACGCACGTATGGATAGAATATCATTCACTATTCCCCGATCCAAAGTAGAAACCCAAACCGCATATTCCTCAGGGTTCATTCTAGCAAAGTCACGCATCAAATAAATCATCAAACGCAACTCGGCAGCATAGTTTAGCCTCACAAAATCGCTTTGCGAGGCCACCAGCCAAGCTACAAAGTTAGCTTCACCCTCATTGGTCACCCCCACACTATGTGCCATTTCGTGAGCAATGGTAAATGGTTTTTCTAAAGGATGTAGACTCGGATCGATGTAGCTCTCTCCTGTAAATGGCCAATAAATCCCGAGAACTCCTGCTCTACGCATCATTCCCTCAGGAGGAAAGAGCTTGGTCCTCGGCTTTCCAGAATACTCGAGCCCAAGCAATCCCAGGTGCTGTTCCATTTCTTCCCTCACCCTATTTTCCACTTCTTCATACTGCAAGCCCTCAATAATCGCAGCTGTATCCTGCTTGATTAGGGGTCGAAGTTTGGTGGCTTGCTGTTCAGCTCTGAATAGTTCGGATTTTACTTCGGATTCCTCCAAAGGAAGTAATTCAAAACCCATTCTATTCGGAATAGTGGTTCGCTGATAATTGAACCCCCAGAGGACCAAGAAAAAAAAGATGATCGCCCCCAGTCCGTTTAAAACTGCTTGCATACTGTAGCCAAGTTTCTTCCGAGCTGATTTCCTCCGCCGAAGCTGAATGAAATAATAAACCAAAACCATGACAACGGAGAGTATAAAAAAATAGACGCTAGGAAAAGGTAATCTTCCTAGCGTCTGATCTATACTTATTCTTATCCAAGGAAAAAGGCCTTTGGAATATAGTCTATCGGTTGATTCTGGAAATTGACTGGCAAAAAAACGTATAATCAGAGCGATCAAACCAAGCAACGCCCAAAACCAATCCTTTATCTTCATACAGGCTTAAACTCCCTCAGCTTGAACCTCTTTCACTTCTGGAAGCATCCGAGTCAGTAGGTTTTCAATCCCTGCTTTCAAAGTAACTGTACTAGAAGGACAACCAGAGCATGAACCCTGAAGTAGTACCTTCACAATACCATCCTGAAAGGAATGAAAGACAATAGCTCCACCATCTTGCTCTACCGCTGGACGGATGTACTCATCGAGAATCCCTTTGATTTTCTTTACAGTCTCAGAGTCTGACTCATCGAACAGAGGATCCTTATCAAAACTCGCTTTTACAGCAGCTTTACCAGCTTCAAGGTACTGTTTGATGTGATCTCTAATGATCGTCTGGATTTCTGCCCATTCCACTGCTTCATCCTTTGTTACTGTCACGAAGTTTGAGGTGATGAAAACACGCTTGACAGCAGCAAAATTGAATAATTCCTGAGCAAGGGGCGAATTTTCTGCGCTAGCAGCATCTGGATAGTCAAAACTTACTCCATCATCCACTAACATAAAATTGGCCACAAACTTCAAAGAATTTGGATTTGGATTTGCCTCCATATAGAGGTGAACGGGTCTTGCCTGTGCTTGTAACATTCTCTTGTGATTTTAGAAGTATTGAACTGAATTGAGCGGATTAAGTTCCCGGATCAGTAATTCACTAGCAAAAATTTTATTTAAAAGGTTCCCCAGTAGCTGCATACCAGATCCCACCGTAAAGATGCTTCAGAAAAACATCATCCTCCCAGGCAGAATCCACATGACCCAGAGCGGTGTAAAATACCCGTCCTCCCTCAAATTCATGGTACCAAGCCATAGGATGATTCTCGCCATTTCCCTTAGCTACTTTATAGGTACTTTCATCCGCATTGAGAAGAATATTTAAGTCTGGATTAATATTTCTGTACTCATAGAGTTCGTCTGTCCACATCCAGTTTTTAGGCAAATGCCAAGTGGATGGATGATTGTCATCGACCACTTCCAGTCTAAGAGTTTGCTGAGCCGGATGAGCAAGGAAATAGGCGCCCATCATTTGATTGTACCATGGCCAGTCATATTCCGAATCAGCCGCAGCATGGACTCCAACGATACCCTTATCGCTTTGAATAAATTTTTGAAGTGCTGCTCGAGCTTCCTCATCAAAAATAGTCCCAGTGCTGCTCACTAGGATCAAAACGTCATATTTCATCAGGTTTTCTTCTTTCAAAACATTCGGATCTTCGGAAGCATGAACACTGAATACTTGCTTCTCCCCCATCTTTTTCAAAGCGACAACGGCATTAGGGATGGACTGGTGACGGAATCCTGCAGTTTTGGTATAGACCAATGCCCGAAATTGCTGGGCATGGACCATGCTTGCGCAAACAAAAAGCAAGGCAAAAAGAATGGACTTAAGTTTCATGGAATTAGGGTTTAAGGTTGATAATGGGTAATTATTGATGTTTTACTAGTTAACTATTTCAAATTTATCTCCAGCCTCTTTTCTGGAATATGCATTAAAATGCCACCATTCTGAGCCAATTCCGGTGAAGCCTGCCCCCGTCATCACCTTTCTCAAAATCTGACGATTAGCTACTTGATGGGCAGAAATTACTCCCTCTTGCAGCATCTGCTTTTCTCGATCAGGGTAGGCTGCATAGCCAAAAAAATCATAAGTAGTCCCCATATCCAAAGTAGAATCTGCGGCTAAATCATAAATCGTCAGATCCACAGCCACACCAAAATTATGCAAGCTTCCAACTTTGGGATCAGCTACGTACAGCGGCTTCACGCTATCTGGTTTGTCCAGATTATCCCAAAGAATTTGCTGAACGGATGCTGGTCTCACCCCATCATAAACCAAGAGTGTATAATCCTCGCTGACTTCTTTTAGTAGTTCTTGAGCCTTTTTAAGTCTCTCAGCAACTTCTGCTTGCAAATAGGCGCGGGTAAGATCTCCATACACATCTTGTCCAAAGAAATTATCTGTGGTAGAATATTTCAAATCCACTTTTATCCCGGGGATCACTTCTTCTAGATTTACTAATCCCTGATCGATTAGTGCATGTTCCAAAGCAGGGACTTGCACTTCGAGATCAATTTCTGGAACCGGGTTTAAGACTTTTCGCTGCTGCTCAGAGAAGATTTCTTGATCACTTTTTTGGGGTGCAGAGCACCCAAAGAATAAAATCAACACTACTAAAAATAGCCCCCTCATGAAGTAGCACTTTTCTTAACTAATGTGGCAGAGGCCTGGGCTGTTGGTAATACCACAATATCTGCAAGCACTACGTGTCGAGGTCTACTCACCACAAATTCAATGATCTCTGCAATATCCTCTGCCAGTAATGGTTCAAATCCTTGGTAAACCTTCTCGGCACGCTCTTCATCCCCCTTAAATCGAACCTGCGAAAACTCCGTTTCCACCAATCCTGGATGGATTCCAATGACTTTAATTCCAAATGGGTTTAGGTCGATGCGCATGCCGTCTGTGATCGCATCCACTGCATGCTTTGAGCCACAATAAACGTTTCCGTTTGGATACACTTCTTTCCCCGCAATAGAGCCAATATTGATAATAATCCCAGATTTTCTCTCCGTCATTCCTGGGATTATTACCTTGGAAACATAGAGAAGGCCCTTTACATTGATGTCCATCATAGCATCCCAATCATCAAGACTACCCGTTTGGATCGGGTCCAAGCCATGAGCATTTCCGGCATTATTGACCAATACTGAGATATTGGACCATTTTTTTGGCAGGCTTCCTAAAATTTCCATCACCTTGTCTCTATCTCTCACATCAAAGGTTAAGGGCAAAAAATCCACATTTTCAGGAAGTTCTTCTTTAAGTAAACCCAATCGCTCAGCTCTTCGTCCAGTCGCGATGATGTCAAAACCCATCTGTGCCAATTTGATCGCAGTAGCCCTACCAATACCAGAAGTGGCACCGGTGATGAGCGCAATTTTCTTTTCCATGTTGGAAGTTAAGAGATTCTAAAAAAAGTAGCGAATCTCTACTGGAAATTCAGATAGATGGTGATTGTCTTGGGTTTAACGGATGAAATGGCATCCGCAAAAAGTGGATTACTGTTTTGAGGTTGATAAATATCCACCAAACCGTGCGAAAAGCGTATTTCTGGAGCAAACTTGAAGTATTTGAAATAAATCTCAAAACCCATCCCCAGTTCAAGTGTAAAATCTTGCCCATCAACAGTCAAGTCATCTAGATTAGCTTCATCCTGTGATTTGGTTCGGAATCTATAGCTTCCACCTCCAAGAAAATACATCCGTGTGTTATTGAACCGCTGTGACCGATACTTGAGCAGAAGCGGAAATTCAACAAGGGTCTGTTCAGAAGTGTAACGGACTGTATTGAAGGTTTGCTCTACATCTGGCTGTACAGTATTGTCAAGCACTCCATCAAAAAAAGTTACATCCAGATCATACTCATAAAAACCAATTTTTGGTGTGAGCAAAAGATGGAGCTGATCGTGGAATTTCAACATACCAATAAAGCCAAGCGAAAAACCAGGCTTATAATCCGGTGAAATCCGTGCTACATTAGGTGCGGCGGGATTTGCCGAATTTAAAAAAGCGTCGGAGTATTTGATCTGATAAATTGAAGTATGACCAGCTAAGAAAAAACCATAAGAAATCGTCTGATCGTCTGATCCAGATCCACTCAATAGTCCAAACATCCCTTGACCAAAGGAACTGCTGCTCAATCCGATAAAAAGAAAAAAGGAAACTGCTACTTTACCCCAACGTAAATTGAGCTGATTCCAAAAGTGAGTGGTTTGCATACAACGCTGGTAAATCCTACTTTTTTGAGTACTGCTAAGAAATCTTCTCCGTCTGGAAAAGCCTGCACCGATTCTGGGAGATAAGTATAAGCAGAATTGTCCTTGGATACAACCTTACCGATTTGAGGCAAAACATAATTGGAATAAAAGCCATACGCTTGCTTCATAGGAAAGCTTCTTGGCTTAGAAAATTCCACAATTACTGTCTTCCCACCAGGCTTCAGCACCCGATACATGTCTGCTAGACCCTTTTCCAGATTTTCAAAGTTTCGTACTCCAAAGGAAACGATCACCGCATCAAATTTATTATCCTCAAAAAGTAATCCCTCCGAATCTCCAAGCTGCAAGTCTATGATATGCTCAAGGCCTTTTTTCTTCATTTTCTTGCGCCCTTCTGCGAGCATGCCTTCAGAAATATCTACTCCAATGATCTTCTCTGGCTTGAGTGCCAAGGCCTCAATCGCAAAATCACCTGTACCCGTAGCAATATCTAAAATCAACTTAGGCTGATCCTCAGTCAACATTTTCACTGCCTTCTTTCGCCAGGTAATATCAATCCCGAGACTTAATACATGATTGAGCAAGTCATATTTCGGGCTGATGTTATCAAACATCTCTGCCACCTGTGCTTTCTTGGGGTCTTGTTTATCTTTGTAAGGTACTACTGCCATCAGCTGTTTTTCTTTGGAATTGCAATATTACTGAAGAAACCCGAGGAAGCGAAGAATGTTAGATGGAAGTGATGAAAAGCTCATTCTCAGGAATGTTCTACTTTTGTGAGATAATCAAAACCCATGATCAAAGACGCCAAATTCGTAATCAGTAATTCCAATCCTGGAAATTGTCCCAAGCCAGACCGTGCGGAAATCGCCTTTATTGGTAGATCCAATGTGGGTAAAAGTTCACTGATCAATAGCATCACAGATAAAAAAGGCTTAGCCAAAACCTCTCAAAAACCCGGGAAAACTCAATTGATCAACCACTTCATGATTGATGATCGCTGGTATTTGGTCGATTTGCCAGGCTATGGCTTTGCCAAAGTGAATAAAAAAGTAAAGGATGGCTGGGAAATAATGATCAGTACCTACTTGAAAAAAAGAGAAAATCTCTGCGGGATCTGCATTCTTATCGACAGCCGACTGCCACCACAGCTTATCGATTTAGAGTTCATCCTGTGGTGCGCTACCGAAGGTGTCCCTGCCGTTTTGGTATTCACCAAAGCTGACAAACAGTCCAAAAACAAAACCAATCAAAACGTTCAGGCTTTCCTCCGCAAACTGGAAAACTATGTGGAAGAGGCTCCACAATATTTCGTGACTTCGGCAGAAAATGCTACAGGTAAAGCCGAGTTGGTTGAATTTTTGGAAGAATTGGTGAAAGAATACGAATCAGGGACATTGAATGGCTAGAAGGCCTATATTTGCAGCTGGAAAAAGACCACAATATGGATTTTAAAGATTTAGCAACAGTAGCTGGGAAACCAGGATTATTTAAAGTATTGAAACCCTCACGTACAGGGGTCATCCTAGAAAGTCTGGATGCAAAAAAAATGAAAATGGTAGCTGGAATGGCTCAGAGAGTATCGATTCTATCCGATATTTCGATCTATACCACCACAGAGGAAGGTGCCGAGCCCTTAGAGCTCGTCATGCAAAAGATTGAAGCTGAGTTTGAGGGTGATTTGGGACTCGATAGCAACCCTGATGACTCTGAACTTCGCGCTTTTATGAAGCACATATTGCCAGATGTGGATGAATCTAGAGTTTATATTTCTGACATTAAAAAAATGATCTCTTGGTATAAAATCATCCGAAAGGAAATGCCAGAAGCCTTGGCACCTAAGGCCGACAGCGAAACAAAAGAAGATTAAAAATTCAGTCCCGTTCTCGCGGGACTTTTTTTATGGAAAAAGATCTAGCCCAACAAACCCTAGCCTTGGTTCAAAAAGACCTTCAGCTACCAACTTCCAAAGAGGATCTGGATGAGGAGCAGGCCATTGATTGGCTCAGCAAAGCCATACGGCAACTACTTAATCAGGATTTTGAGCGATTTTTACAGATTTGTTATCGAATCGATCTTAGCGAGGCCAAACTGAAGAAAATTCTCCATGAATCCGAACCTGATGAACTGGCAATGGATCTCGCAAATGCCATTTGGGAGCGGCAAAAGCAAAAAATCGAGATCCGAAGACGGTATTCCTAGCCTTGGAATTGGGTATTTCGCCAGACAATTTCTAATTTTTCATTCCAACTACAACCCAAAATTTCATGGCAAATCCAATCTGGATCATGACTTCAGCTTTTGATACGCTGAATCTTGATCAAACCATCAGCAAAGCTCAAGAAATCGAAGTTCAGGGCCTAGACCTTTGCGTTTTTCGTCGAGATGGGCAACGAGATGACTTTGTGGCTACTCATTTGGATTATGAGAATTTTGGACCTGAAGAAGCCACGAAAGTTTTAGGAAAGTTTAATAAAGCCCAACTCCGACTATCCATTGGAGCTTTTGAAAACCTAATCGGTGGCGATCCTACCCATCGCATCAAAAACCAAAACCACCTGCTTGCACTCATCCGAATCGCTCATCTGCTCGGAGGAGACGAAAATGATGTGAAAGTGGGGACTTTCGTCGGATATAATCACGAATTGGGAAATCAAGAAGGAGGCTTTGAAAAAAATCTACTCGAATACCAGAAAGTTTTCAGCCCAATCATCAAATACGCTGAAGATCTCGGCGTGACCGTCCTCTACGAAAACTGCCCCATGGAAGGCTGGAGATCCGAAAAATTCAGCGGAACTTACAACAATCTCACTGGAGTGCTCGCCGCTCGGAAACTGATGTACGAACTCATCCCATCCCCAAATCACGGAGAAATTTACGATCCTTCCCATGACGTTTGGCAACACACAGACCCTGTAGAAGTCATCCAGCACACCGACATGAGTCGGCTGAAGCGGATTCATGTGAAATCCACTCGGAATCTGCCTGATCCAATCTGGGGAAATATGTATCCAACACATGCAGTGAATCCAGAACTAGCGAAAAAGGCCGGCGTTCCGCAGCCTACTAGCTCGTGGGATAGACATCATTACGAAGCCACATTACCGGGCTTCGGTTTAGGTGACTCCATGGATTGGAGAGCTTTTGTAAACAAATTGAAGGAGAAAGGTTTTGTTGGACCCTTCGAGATCGAAAACGAAGCAGTACTTTCTAAGCAAACAGGAAAAATGGGAGCTATCGTGCAAGGGTGCAAGGCTGCGGTTCAAAATCTAGCTCCTTTACTCTATGAATTAAACGATGAAGGCTGGCAGTATCCAAAATCGGAATTTTCACCTTTGACCGATCCATCGCGAAAGGATATCCCTGTTCGCACTATGGGGGATTTTTAATTCAAAAAGTTACCAGATTTCTTTAAAAGCAATTTTAGGATTAAATCAGTAAAGTTTCTCTTTACTTACTCGCTTCATACCCTTCATCGGGAGGCAAGTTTGACCCTTCAGCGGCTTGCACTGCAAGCTGATCACATCGCTCATTTTCAATGTTGCCGGCATGGCCTTTTACCCAGATAAATTTCGGCTTGTACTTCAAGTGTAGCGGAATATATCGAAGCCAGAGATCAGGGTTTTTCTTGTCTTTGAAGCCTTTTTTCTGCCAGCCCCAAAGCCAGCCCTTTTCTATGGCATCCACTACGTATTTACTATCCGAATACACTTGAACCGCGTGTTCAGTATTCTTTAGAGCTTGCAATGCACGAATTACCGCGAGCAGTTCCATCCGGTTATTAGTTGTCAAACGAAAACCCTCAGAAAGCTCCTTTCGGTGCTTTCCAAATTTCAAAACAGCACCATAACCGCCTGGCCCAGGATTACCTTTGGCCGCCCCATCCGTGTAAATCGTTACCATTTTTTAAAGTTAAGAGAAATGTCAAAGTCCAAGGTGGAACTCTTAAAACATCTCAGAAGGGAAGACATTTGTTTTGAAGATTTTCACCGCGATTGACAGAAGGATAATTCCAAAAATTCGTCTCAAAACATCGAGCCCGGTTTTGCCGAGTTTCCGCTCGAGCCAAGTGGTGCTTTTCAAGACGGCGTAGACCAGAATCAAATTAAGTACGATACCAATTGCGATGTTCAATTGAGCAAATTCTGCTTTCAGAGTTAAAATCGTGGTCAAGGTACCCGCACCTGCAATCAAAGGAAAAGCAATTGGCACAATTGAGGCCCCAGTAGTCGCTTCTGGATCTGCTTTAAAAATCTCAATTCCCAAAATCATCTCTGCTCCGATTGCAAAAATGATCAAGGCTCCAGCAATGGCAAAATCTTCAACACCAATCCCAAATAGACCCAAGATTGATTTCCCACCTACTAGAAATAGAATCATGAGTACCCCGGCAACCAAAGTGGCTTTTTCGGACTGGATGTGGCCCACTTTTTTCCGTAAATTGATAACGATCGGTATAGAACCGAGTATATCTATCACCGAAAACAGGATCAGCGACACCGATAAAATCTCTTTGAAATCAATCATGCCGCAAAGGTAGGTTTTTCTTTTCCGAAAGCGAAGGATCCTTGATTTATGAGAAAAGTCTGAACAAGGAAATCAGCCTCACTGAATCTATCTTAGCACCAACTTAATATTTGCTCAAAAATTCAATCAACCCATTCATCTCATAATCTGTGATCGCAGGAAAATTAGCAATTCGGAAGCTTGTGGGCTTAAGTGGTCCGTAGCCACTTCCTAGTTGAAATCCAGCCTCCAGAGCTTCCTTTTTCACCTTGGTGATTAGACTCTCTGACCCGGTCACACCCATGACAGTGGTACTGCGAGTGGCTTCATTGTCCACGAGCATCCGCAGGGAAGTAGTGTTCGCAATGCAATTTTCAAGTTTATTCATTCGCTCTCGCAGATTAGAGTCAATATGCTGGATCTCCGGCATGTCCTTGAGCACCCGATTGAGAAGATAAATTCCTAGTACATTCGGGGTGTAGTGTGTCTGATACCCACGGGCATTTTCGAGCATAAAGCTGAGACTATTGTATCTGCCCTCTTCGCCTTTTTGCTCGCATTTTTCTATAGCCTTTGGCGAAAGCATCAAAAGTCCCAAACCAGCAGGAAGGCCAAAGCATTTTTGTACCGAGGCATACCAAATATCAGCCAGTGAAAAATCGAGTTCGATACCGGCCATGGAAGATGTGGTATCCACAGCGATCATCTTTTCGGGAAACTTTTCTTTGATCTCTGCAATCACCGACATGGGCACCTGAGAGGCATTGGAAGTTTCGTTTTGCGTTATAGCAATCAAATCAAACTGCTCGGGAATATCCAATAAACTTACCTGGATTGCTTCATTCGCAGCGATTTTTAATGCCTTAGACTCTGGGATGATATGCTGCGCGAATTTTACCCATTTCCCTCCGAAAGATCCGGAGTAAATATGAAAACTAGCAGACTCTACGATGGATTGGGAGATGATCTCCCAGTTTTCCGTAGCGGATGATGTGAAAAGCAAAACGTAATCCTCAGGCATATGGAGCTTCTGTCGCATCAGCGCTTCGGTCTCCTGATACATCTGCATAAATGGTCCACTACGATGATTGGCGCTGAGGATTCCTTCTCGCACAGCATCTTGAAGATAATCTGAAAGGGCATCATAAACTTTGGATGGCCCAGGGGCAAAAGTCAACATAGGTTTGAGAAATTAGAGGAAATACTGAATACCGAGTGCGTAGCCTTTCAGGCCTAGGCCCGAGATCATACCTACGCAGGACTTGGAAATAATGCTTTTGTGTCGAAATTCTTCGCGTTTGTAGATATTTGAGATATGCACCTCCAAAGTGGGCGTGGTCACCCCCGCGATAGCATCGGAAATCGCCACCGAAGTATGCGTATAACCTCCTGCATTCAGCAATATAGCATCAAAAGAAAACCCCACTTCATGAATTTTATTGATCAATTCACCCTCCACATTACTTTGATAGTAAGATAATTCTACCTGAGGAAATAGTGACTTGAGCTGCTCAAAATACTCCTCAAAAGAAGTGTTTCCATACACTTCAGGCTCACGCTTGCCAAGTAGGTTGAGATTAGGGCCGTTGATGATTTGAATTTTCACGATAGATCGAGTCGGTTTGTGGCTTAAAGTTAGAATTTACTTTTAAGTAAGTATAGCTTTACTTTTTTGAACCTTCCAAAATTCCGACCTATTTTTCACCATGGCTGAGAATAGCATAGCAAAATCCTGGGAGAATTACACCAAACGCTTCCGTCATTACCTTAAATTGGAACGCTCACTGAGTGAAAATTCCATTGAAGCCTACACCCGGGACGTAGAAAAGCTAGCAAATTATATTTCAAAAAATTTTCCGGAAAAAGGCCCAAAAGAGCTTGATTTGGAACATCTGCGCCGCTTTGTAAACACCCTTGCTCAGCTGGAAATCTCCGACTACACCCAAGCCAGGGTAATCTCAGGGATCAAGGCCTTTTACAAATACCTCATGTATGAGGATGAGATCAGCGAGGATCCGGCTCAATTGCTGGAAGCGCCGAAACTAGGCCGCAAACTTCCCGATACCTTGAGCTATCAGGAAATCGTGCAACTCCTGGAATCAATCAATCTGGGCGAACCAGAGGGACATAGAAATCGAGCCATTCTGGAAATGCTTTACAGCTCAGGATTGAGGGTATCAGAATTGACAGAATTGAAAAAAAGTCAAGTCTTCGAAGACGTAGGTTTTCTGCGAGTGATTGGAAAAGGAAACAAGGAACGGCTCGTACCCATTGGCAAAGATGCTTTACGGTACCTGAAAATCTACGAGGAGGAAATACGAATTCACCAATCCCCCGTAAGAGGTCATGAAGAGTATGTTTTCCTCAATCGTCGAGGAAAAAAACTCACTCGAGTGATGATCTTTCTGATCATCAAAAAAACTGCGGAGCAGGCCGGAATTAACAAAAACATCAGTCCGCATACTTTTCGGCATTCCTTTGCCACACACCTGATCGAGGGTGGCGCAGACCTGCGGGCCGTGCAGGAAATGCTGGGACACGAAAGCATCACCACCACGGAGATCTACACCCATTTGGATAGGGATTATTTGAGACAGGTGCTGACGGATTTTCATCCGAGAAAGTAGAGTGGAAAAGGAGAATCGACATTAGAGCAATGGTTTTTCAGAGTATCGAAAACCCTATAGGGCAGCAACAAAAACTAAAGAATAACTAGTAATGCTTTTCCTTCTTATATTTGATCATGACTAAAAGACAAAAGTTCATGCTTCGCCTTCTCTTCCTCAGTGTATGGGGAGCGATATTAGGTGGCTACTTTAAACTCAATGACAACCCAAATGCCGATTGGATTCTCGGCCTTGCCATACTTTTCCAACTAATCTCGGTCATTGCTCTTGCAAGCAATTGGTCTAGGCAGCGCACCATATCCGAATCCAAACCCTAAAAGAAATTCTTTTATTCGCTTGAAAAAGTTTCTTCTCACCTCCATCATTATTGGGTTTTTAGCCTCCTGCAGCACCACTAAAATCTACCCAAGGATAGAATGCCACGTTTGTTTGAGCAAAAGTGATGGAATTCTCCTACTTCCCTTAAATTGGCAGGAGAGCTTCCGCCAGCTTTCCATTTCAGAGCAAAATGAACTGGAACGAATAATCCTAGAAACCTTTCGTGAGGAGGGCTTTACTCAAGTCACTCTATACGATCAGATGGATTATGAATTGCTTAAGACTGGCATTAAAGATGTTGATGACCCTATAAAGCGAGCCAATATTGATCTGGAATTGGGGATTCCGTATTTGCTGGGTTTGAGTCTGGGTGAACTGCGCTGGACCGGGGACTGGCAAAACCTAGAACCTTCCAACCCTGATTCAGGAACCTATTGGGAAAGTGATACAAGGGTAAGTAATTCTTTGAGAATTGCCTTAATGGAAACTGCCACCGGTGAGGTGATCTCTGATTATGCAGTCACCACCACAATCGATGGCTTGCCCATTCCATTAGGCGAGGGGGAAAGCGCCAGCCTGAATTTCGCTTCTTTGGCTCAGGCAGTTCGGATCAACGTTCGCAAAGGCATAAAAAATTTCGTAGCAGATTGTATCTGTTGAATTGGTGAGGATTGGTCCATATCCGGCTGGGAATATTAACTTTGTCCAGTAAGCCAAACCCCACCGAAAGTGTACAAGTCAATCCTCAAACCACTTCTATTTCTCAAAAAGCCGGAAGACGCGCATTATTTCACTTTTGACCTCACCAAATTCACCTTTAATCTTCCATTGATCGGGGATTTGGTGAACTCGACTTACCAATTTGATCATCCTGCTTTGGAGCGAGAGGTATTTGGGCTAAAGTTTAAAAATCCTGTAGGTTTGGCCGCAGGCTTTGACAAAGATGCCAAGCTGATCGATGAAATGGCTATGCTGGGCTTTGGATTTATAGAAATTGGTACGCTCACCCCAAAACCTCAGGCCGGAAACCCTCAGCCAAGACTTTTTCGCCTTCCTGAAGACGAGGCACTGATCAATCGCATGGGTTTCAACAATGGTGGGGTTTTGGAAGCTGTAGAGCGACTAAAGAAGCGAAAATCGGATGTGATTGTGGGAGGAAATATTGGGAAGAATAAAGTCACTCCGAATGAAAAAGCGGTAGACGACTACCTCTATTGTCTGGAGCAGTTGCATCCCTATGTGGACTATTTCGTGGTGAATGTAAGTTCACCAAACACACCAAATCTCCGCGATCTTCAGGAAAAAGAGCCCTTGAAAGCCTTGCTCACAGCAGTAAAGGAAGCTAATGATCTCAAGGATAAACCAAAACCGATCTTACTCAAAATAGCTCCGGACTTAACCGATGGACAATTGGATGACATTGTAGAAATCGTGCAAGAGACGCAGATTGACGGAGTGATCGCAACCAATACAACGATAGATCGGAGTCAGTTGAAAACGGACAAGAATCAGATCGAAGCCATAGGCGCAGGAGGTGTCAGTGGTAAAGTGTTGGCCAAAAGAAGTACGGAAGTGATTCGCTATTTATCAGACAAGTCAAATAAGTCCTTCCCAATCATTGGAGTTGGGGGAATTGCTTCAGCGAAAGATGCGATAGAGAAGCTAGAAGCAGGAGCAAGCCTCATTCAAGTATACTCGGGCATGATTTATGAGGGACCTGGACTGATTAAGCGAATCAAAAAAGGATTGTTGGCTTATTTTTCGCGCTAGATTATTTTTGTTTAGCCATCTTACTCTTAACTTAAATACGCACTCGACCCAACTACATGGCCTCAAATCAGCCCAGAACCAATACTTTCAGAAAAAAAGGAGAAAAGACCAGCAAAGCCCAATCAAAGGCTAAAGGTCCTGGTTTTTCTTTTGGAAAAATGAAAAGCCCAAAGCTGACTTTGACTCTTGGTATTTTACTGATTTCCATTTCTATTTTTCTTTTTATTGCTTTTGTCAGCTACCTGATCAGTGGCCCAGAGGATCAAAGCTTAGTGATGAGTGATGGGACCGAAGAGCTTCGGGAAGTAGCCCGAGATTCTAGCAACTGGTTAGGATACTTAGGGGCACAGGCTGCACATTGGATGATTTTCCGCTGGTTTGGAATAGCAGCATTCCTCTTCCCTCCTTTCTTATTTATCCTTGGCGTACGAATGGCTTTCAAAGCCAAAATAATGTCCCTTACGCGCTATGCATCCTTTGCCTTATTCTTTACATTTTGGCTCGGCTTGCTTACTGGATATATCGTCATTTTGATCCAAGGCTACTCCTATTGGAGTTTTCTTTCGGGAGGTTTTGGCTATGAATTGGCAAAGCTCTCAGCAGATTTCCTGAGTTGGGGGACATTTATCTTGCTTGGGGGTTCATTGCTCGTGTTTGCCATTTTCTACTTTGATATCAATACGCTAGAGTGGTTTTCAAGCAAATCCACAGAAGAGGATGGTTCAGAAGATCAAATTCCAGATATGGAACCCATTGAACCGCTAGCTGGAGCCAATCCCTTTGACCAATTAGATGACTCAGAGGATAAAGATGAAGAAATCGAAGAGGACGATGGGTCCCTTTGGGAAATAAAAAGTGAGGAAAAACCTGCTCAAAAAGCCCCAGAAAAAGAAATACAACTTTCGGAAGTAAACCTACTCGAAGAGATTCAAGAAAAACCTGAGCCAGGCGCTCCAAAAGTTTTTTCTATAGAAAAACCACAAGAGGAGAAAACGGCGGATGAAGTAGAAAATCTGGATGCCTACGATCCGACACTCGACCTAGCCAATTACAAATACCCTACTTTGGATTTACTGAATGAATACGATCTTCAAAAAGTAACGGTAACTCGACAAGAACTCGAAGAGAACAAAAATAAGATCGTAGAGACTCTTGAAAATTTCAAAATAGGAATCCAGGAAATCAAGGCGACCATTGGCCCCACAGTTACTCTTTATGAGATTGTACCTGAAAAGGGGATTAAAATCTCCAAAATCAAAAACCTGGAAGACGATATCGCTCTGAGTTTGGCTGCCTTGGGAATACGAATCATTGCCCCTATTCCAGGAAAGGGAACAATCGGAATTGAAGTCCCGAATAAAAACCGTGAACTGGTTCCCGCTCGTGCAGTGCTCGGCACAGAAAAATTTATGCGGTCGGACAAAGACCTGCCCATTGCTTTAGGTAAAACCATTTCCAATGAGGTTTTTGTGGGAGATTTGGCAAAAATGCCACACCTCCTCATGGCAGGTGCAACAGGTCAAGGGAAGTCTGTGGGACTAAATATGATTTTGGCTTCGCTGATTTATAAAAAACATCCTTCCCAATTGAAGTTTGTCCTAGTCGATCCAAAGAAGGTGGAGCTTTCTCTTTTCAATAAAATCGAAAGACACTTCCTGGCTAAGCTTCCTGGCGCGGAGGAAGCAATCATCACCGATACCAAAAAGGTGATTTACACACTGAATTCGCTATGTATCGAGATGGATAATCGATACAATTTGCTAAAGGATGCGGGCACGAGAAATCTCAAGGAATACAACGCTAAATTCATTGCCAGAAAACTTAATCCAGACAAGGGACATAAATATATGCCTTACATCGTACTGGTCATCGATGAGTTAGCAGACCTGATGATGACCGCCGGCAAAGAAATCGAAGCTCCTATCGCGAGACTGGCACAACTCGCTCGAGCAATTGGGATTCATTTGGTGGTGGCGACCCAGCGACCTTCTGTAAATGTTATAACAGGTATTATCAAGGCCAATTTCCCTGCGAGACTCTCCTTTAGGGTGACTTCAAAAATTGATAGCCGCACGATTCTAGATGCAGGTGGAGCAGATCAACTCATAGGTATGGGAGATATGCTGCTTTCTCAGGGCTCTGATATGATTCGAATCCAATGTGCATTTTTGGATACACCAGAGGTCGATGCCATTTGTGATTGGATCGGTGAGCAAAGAGGCTACTCTGACGCATATTTACTCCCAGAATACGAAGGAGAGGATGGTGACAGCTCAATTGGAAATGTAGATCTCTCTGATCGCGACCCACTTTTTGATGATGCAGCAAGACTCATTGTTATGCATCAGCAGGGAAGTACATCCTTGATTCAGCGCAAGCTTAAACTCGGGTATAATCGAGCAGGAAGAATCATAGACCAACTTGAAGCAGCCGGCGTGGTAGGTTCTTTTGAGGGCTCAAAAGCACGAGAGGTCTTGATCCAGGATGATGCGAGTTTGGAACAGTTATTGAATAGTTTGTAGTAGCGAAAACTTACCCGTCGCTACCTATTCCATGTTGCAGATTACACGTTACGTAGCCCTACTGTTTCTTCTCATCTTTTCGATTCAAGTAAAGGCCCAAAAGGACCCAAAAGCCAAATCAGTATTAGATGCCATGAGCACCAAATACCAAGCAATGAATGGCTTCACTGCTAACTTTGATTTCACTTATAGTGATGCTGGAGGAGTAAGTGACAAACAAAGTGGCGAGATCGCTGTAAAAGCCGAAAAATACAGACTCAAGCTCCCGGATCAAGAGATTTTCAATAACGGGAAAACGGTTTGGACCTACATTGTAACGGATACCTATAAAGAAGTAACTGTGAATGATGTCTCTCAAATGGAAGGTGAATTGACTCCCTCGAATATTTATAGAATGTATGAAGAGGGCTTTGATTACTCATTAAAAGGGGAAAAGCTATATCAAGGGCAAACGGTTCAAGTGGTTGAGTTAGTTGCTCAACAGTCTGGAGCGCCTTTTGAGCGAGTGAATCTGATGATCAATAAAGCCTCGAAAAATCTTATGGGTTGGGAAATGTTTGATGGCCAAGGTGGGACTTTTTCTTACACCTTTGTCAATCTGAAAACAGCAACAAATTTGGCAGAGAGCTATTTCACTTTTGATCCGAAATCCTACCCAGGAGTCGAGATAATTGATTTGAGGTAAATCAGTCCTTCTTTTTGGAAAGATCGTCTCCTACTTTTTCCACCAATTCCTCCATCTTTTTCAAAGTCTGGTCGATGACAGGCATACTCGGTTCCATAAGATCGACAATGAATGGCACTACTGGCTCAATATATGGCATTGCCTCACTCTTTCTTGTCCACTTCTTCGGCAAGTCGAGGTCAAACATATTGGCCAAATAGAAAAATAGACTTAGAAAGAAAGCAACTTTTACTGCACCAAGCATTACACCTGCAGCTTTGTCCAAACTTCCCAAAAGGACCATATCAATCGTTTTTTTCAGTACCCAACCTACACCATTGACGATAAGCATGGTGGCAACAAAAATCAGAAAAAAGGCAAGAATAGGATAGCCAATACTAAGCGAGTCGACGTTCTCGGCTAGCCAATCCGCCATGGTATCCATAAAGTAAAAGGCCAAAACAATGGCCAGGACAAAACCAAAGAGACCTAAAACACTCATCAGGAATCCCTTTCGATATCCCTCGATGGCACCTAGGCCCACAATGATTAAAATAATAATGTCAATAGTTTCCAAATTAGGAAGAAAGTAGTGCTTTCACTTTATCAGCAATCACCTTGCCATCTGCTTTGCCTGCAAGTGCTTTGCTTGCCATTCCCATCACTTTGCCCATGTCTTTCATCCCCTCAGCTCCTGATTCAGTGATGATTTTGGAAACAGCTATCTCTATTTCTTCATCAGATAAGGCCTTCGGCAAAAACTCTTGAATCACAGCAAGTTCTGCTTCTTCCACTTCGAGAAGATCGGCTCTCCCCTGCCCACGATAAATCTCTGCCGAATCTTTTCGCTGCTTGGCTGCTTTGGTTAAAAGCTTCAACTCATCCTCTTCTGTGATTTCGGCTTTTGCCCCACTTTTAGTCTCCTCAAGAAGGATCAAAGATTTGATCGCGCGGAGGGCGGTTAATCTAGACTTGTTTTTTGCGATCATTGCCGCTTTAATTTCACTTTCTATCGTCTGCTTTAAACTCATTCGTTCTAAGTTTGTATTATACCATAAGTTATCTTGCCAAAAATACCTTTTCTAGCCGGATATGACGAAGCTAAGTGTAAATATTAATAAGATTGCCACCCTGAGAAATGCTCGGGGAGCGAATAATCCCAATGTAGTCCAAGTAGCCAAAGACTGTGAGCGCTTTGGCGCTGAGGGGATCACGGTACACCCTAGACCAGATGAGCGACACATTCGATTTCAGGATGTATTGGATCTTTCAGAAGTAGTCCAGACTGAATTCAACATCGAAGGATATCCGGATCGACGATTTATGGATTTGGTCAAACGGGTAAAACCTGCACAGGCCACCCTAGTACCCGATCCCCCTGAAGCTATCACTTCCAGTACCGGCTGGGATACGATTACACATTTGACAATGCTTCAAGATATAGTTTCCGAACTCCATGGATCCGGAGTGCGAGTTTCGATTTTCATTAATCCTGAAGCTAAGTACTTTACGCCAGCAAAAGAAACAGGAACCGATCGAGTTGAGCTATACACCGAACCCTATGCTGTTGGATTCCCAAAAAACCCCGAAGCCGCCGTGGCACCGTATGTGGAAGTAGCGAATCTTGCACGTGAGCTTGGCCTGGGCTTAAATGCAGGGCATGACCTAGACTTGCACAACCTTGCTTTCCTCAAGAAATCTATTCCATTTTTGGATGAAGTCTCCATCGGCCATGCGCTAATCTGTGATGCATTGTATTACGGGCTTGAGAATACGATCCAGATGTATAGAAGAAAACTTGAAAATGTTTAAATGTAAAATGTAAAGTTTAAAATTGATGCGTAGCCAGCATCTAATGAACCCTTTCAGAAGACTGGCGTAAGCATTCACATAACCAGATATGAGATCACTAAAAATCTTAAATCTGATATCTAAAATCTAATTTCTTAAATGAAACTAAACTTCAAAAAAGTAGGCTCTGGGCCTCCACTAGTTATTCTCCACGGACTTTTTGGATCTGCTGACAATTGGTTTTCGATTGCCAGAGAGTTGCAAGAGTCTTTCACTCTTTACCTTGTTGATCAGCGAAACCATGGCGATTCTCCTCAATCAGACGAATGGAATTATCAAGTCATGGCTGAAGACCTTCTCGAGCTTTTGGATGATGAAGGACTCAGCAGTGTCTATCTCATGGGCCACTCTATGGGCGGAAAGACGGCAATGAATTTCGCTTTGGAGTATCCAGACCGCGTAGCCAAACTCATTGTGGCGGATATCGCCCCACGGTATTATCCTGTACATCATCAGTCTATTTTGAAAGGACTCAACTCCCTCCCACTTGGAGAACTTCAATCTCGGAAAGAAGCTGATGAGAAGTTAGCAGAATTTATCCCTGAAGCTGGAATCAGACAGTTTTTGCTGAAAAGTCTAGGTAGGGACGAAAGTGGTTTTGTGTGGAAAATCAACCTTCCAGTCATCACCAAAAACATCGAAGAGGTGGGGCAAGCCCTGGAAAGTGAAGAGAAATTTGAAGGAAAAACCTTATTTCTAGCCGGTGCAAAATCAGATTATGTTACCGACGCTGATTGTGAAGATATCTACTCGTTTTTCCCAAATTACCAGCTGATCAAAGTACCAAATGCTGGCCACTGGCTTCATGCCGAGCAGCCAACTGCCGTGATCCGAGAAATCAAAAACTTTTTAAATTGATCGAATGGAGAATTCCTATGACTATATCATTGCAGGATCTGGGCTAGCCGGGCTTAGCCTTTTGCATAGGATTCTCTTAGAAGGTTCCCTTTCCGAAAAAAAGATCTTGGTGATCGATAGTGATCAAAAAACCAAGAATGATCGTACTTGGTGCTTTTGGGAAAAGGGGAAAGGACTCTTTGAACCCATCGTGCATCATACTTGGGATACACTAAGCTTTTTTGCTCCAGGGATTTCGGAGACATTCCAAATGGAATCTTACTCCTATAAAATGATTCTAGGTGAGGATTTTTATAGCTATGTCTTAGAAGCCGCTGCAAAAAAAGCTAATGTTAAATTCCTGACGACAAAAATCCAAAAAATTCGTTCCGCTGGAAATCTTGCCTATATAGACACGGCTGAAGGATCATTTGAAGCGCAATACGTATTCAATTCTACCGGCCTCTTTTTTCCAAAAATGGACGAAGAAAACACACTTCTACAACATTTTCTTGGCTGGAAAATCAAAGCTAAGGAATCTGTTTTTGACCCGAAAAAGGCCACGTTGATGGACTTTACCCTAGATCAAAAACATGGGACGACTTTTATGTATGTGCTCCCCACTAATCCACAAGAGGCCTTGGTGGAATATACACTCTTCACGGAGCGAGTACTCGAGCGCGAAGAGTATGAACAGGCACTCAAAAAGTATATTCAGGAAGATTTGGGAATAAAGGAATACGAGATCACCCATGATGAATTTGGGGTGATCCCTATGTCACTAGCCAAATTCAAACGTTTTGAAGGTAAGGAAAAGCGAATCATCAATCTTGGAACGGCTGGAGGTTATACCAAAGCCAGTACTGGTTATACATTTGCATTCGTGCAAAAGCACTTGGAAAAAGTGGTAGCCAATCTTAGGCAGGGAAAATCGCCAGCAGTACCAAAAAGCCTAAGCGATCGCACCTATGATTGGTATGATCGCACGTTGTTGGACGTGCTTTTGTCAAAGAAATTAACCGGAAGAGAAATTTTTTCTCAATTGTTCACCAAAGTTCCTCCGGAGTCAGTTATGGCCTTTCTAGCCAATGAAAGTTCACAGATCGAAGAATTCAAAATCAGGCATAGCGTACCTATTCTGGCCTTTGCTACATCGGGAATTAGACAAATTTTGCAATAGCCTTCTTATTTCACTCGCTGCCCATGCTTGATTACCAAATCGACATCCTAGAGAAAACTGATTTGTCTTAGGACGTCACCTCGTACTGCATTGCATTAAAAAACGTAGCACTGTAAAGACATGGCTTAATTAAGAATAAGTTAAAGATTTTGATCATTAAATTTTAACTTTCGACTTCTCAAGATTTTTCAAAAAATGCCGAAAGGAAAGCTTTTCCTCATTCCGAATGTTCTCGCTGAGAATACCTCTGAATCCGTGATTACCCCACAGGTCAAGGAAGTCATTTCTAAAACCAAGGTGTATCTGGTCGAAAATCTACGAACAACGCGACGTTATATCAGCAGCCTGAAGCTTGGTGTCAACATTGAGGAGTTGCACATGGAAATTTTGGACAAAAACACAGCTCCTGAGACCATCAACCGTCTCATGCAGCCTTTGCTCAATGGAGCCGATATCGGAGTGATTTCGGAGGCCGGATGTCCAGGAATTGCTGACCCCGGCGCACTGGCCGTAGCCCACGCTCATTCCAAAGGAATTCAAGTAGTTCCACTTTCTGGCCCAAGCTCCATGTTTATGGCCTTGATGGGTTCCGGATTTTCGGGCCAATCGTTTGCTTTTCATGGGTATTTACCCATAGACAAAAGAGAGAGATCAGCAGCTTTGCGAAAGCTAGAAGTCGAGTCTTTGAAAGAAAGTCGAGCTCAGATTTTTATGGAGACTCCATTCAGAAACAATCAATTGCTAGAGGATCTGCTTAGCAATCTATCTCCTCAAACCAAACTGTGTATTGCCAAAAATATCACTGGTACTGATGAACTCATCCTTACAAAAACCATTGCAGAATGGAAAAAGCACTCCATTGATTTACATAAAATTCCAACCGTTTTCGTCCTCCAAAGCTTTTAGACCATGTTTATAATAGATGCCCACCTCGACCTCAGTATGAATGCTTTGGAATGGAATCGTGATTTGACCCGCCCTATTTCTGAGATAAATTCGCGAGAAAGTGGACTTTCGGACAAACCAGACCGCGGCAATGCCCTTGTATCCCTGCCAGAGCTTCGCAAAGGAAATATAGGCTTGGTGGTGGCTACTCAAATCGCTCGCTATGTCACACCCTCGAGTACACTTCCCGGCTGGCATTCGCCTGCTCAGGCGTGGGCACAGACCCAAGGTCAGCTTGCTTGGTATCAAGCGATGGAAGACATCGGGGAAATGAGACAGGTCCGAAATTGGAGTGAGCTTCAAGCACATCTTGCAGATTGGAATAATGGAGAGACTAACGGAAGCAAGCCCATTGGATTCATCCTTTCACTCGAAGGCGCTGACTCCATAGTGAATTTAGATTATCTCGAAAAAGCCTATGATTCGGGTTTGAGGGCTTTGGGTCCAGCACATTATGGGCCCGGGAGATATGCCTTTGGCACGGATTCGTCGGCTTCACTAAGTCAAGAAGGTAAAAAGTTGCTTCGCAAAATGGATGAATTAGGGATAATTCTGGATGTGACCCATCTCTGTGATTTGGCCTTTTGGGATGCTTTGAATATTTACAAAGGTCCAATCTGGGCCAGTCACAACAATTGCCGAGCCTTGGTGAATCACAATCGGCAATTTTCAGATGATATGATCAAAGCCCTGATCGACCGAGGGGCAGTAATTGGAGGAGCAATGGATGCTTGGATGCTAAGCCCGAATTGGGAACGAGGCAAATCCACACCTCAGGAAAGAAATGTTACTTTGAATACAATTATTGACCACATGGATCATATCTGCCAAATCGCGGGAAATGCAAACCACATCGGTATTGGCTCAGATCTGGATGGAGCCTTTGGCAAAGAGCAAGCGCCAGCAGATTTAAGTTCTATCAGTGATCTGAACACTTTCCCTGAACTTTTGACGCAAAGAGGATATACTGAAGCCGACGTGAAGAAAGTAATGCATGGCAATTGGTTGAATGCCCTTGAAAAAGCATGGAATTAAATTAATAGGTGCAGATGTGCTTTTTGGAAAGAATTGAGAGTAAAAATCATTCTATCTGCTAATTAATTGCATAAGTAATCCTTATTCATTTTTTTGCGACCTGATTATCACCATCCAACCCTATTTATGCATTCGAGATTTACCTTATTCTCACTCATTTTCCTTTTAATATCTTTTAGTTCTTACTCTCAAAAAATTACCGTTACAGCTAACCATTCAGACGCCAAATTTTATCTTCTTAATGACGTGGATAACTCCCCTTTGGCTGAATTAGGTACGGGAATAATCGAACTGAAACTGGAAAAAAACACACGAAATCGGATTCTGGTCACCAAAACAGGATACGAACCTGTGATCAAGGAGTATCCCAAATCGATCAAATGGGATAAAAACCAAACCGTCTCCTTGGAGAATCGTCTTGTGGAAATTACCACTGAGCCATATGATGCAGAAATCTATGTAGACGGTCGAATGGTCGGAACCAAACAAATTAACCTAATCATTGGGAAAGATCGCTTTCTAAATGTTGAGGTGAAAAAACCTGGATTTGCCCCAGAGTCAAAAACGTATTATAACTCGCCTGACCGTGAAACTCCACCCACCAAAGACTATTTTGAGCTCAAGGATCGGGCAGTAAGATTGGAGGTAATTCCTGCTGATGGTGATGTAAGTGTAAACGGTGTCACCGTCGGAAAAGGAAATCAAGATGTACGAGTACCTCTCGGTGACTGCGTCACTGTCAATGTTACCAGAGAAGGTTTTGTAGAATATACCAAGGTTTTCTGCAACAAGCCTGACACCGATCCCGAACCTCCGGTTCGTGAGTCAGCCCGACTAGAAGATCGACTCGTGAAAATCACATCCCAGCCTGATGATGCTGTCATCGAAATTGGTGGGAAAAGGGTTGGAGTGGGTTCATACGATCTCAAGGTTCCAAAAAACGCCTGCGTAGAAGTACGGGTATCCAAAGACGGATACATTCGCTATGTGAAAAATTACTGCAATCAAGCCAACATGCAGGAGCCACCAACAACAGACTTTATCGAAATGGCCGTAGATGAGGCGTATTCTTCTTCGATTTCCTCTGACTTGGCTAATGTAAGAATTACTATTCCAGTCGATTCGACTTATTCTGCGGAAGAAGCCTGGAGAATTTTAAGTTCGATTGTTACTCGATATTTTGATATTTTGGAAACTGTAGATTTCAATACAGGATACCTCACAACTTCTTGGCAGGTAGAAAATTTCCAATCCTCTGTGATACGTACAAGGGTAATCGTAAGTAGTGGAGGCAACTCAGACCAACTCGCTTACTCAGTCAAACTCGTGAGTCAGGAAGCCTATCTCGATGGACAAAATCCAGTGACGGTAAAGGATGATGAAAAATTTGAGGATTGGGAGCGAATCCTCAAACGCTACGAAGGTCTGGTCCAAGAGATACAGGCACGAATCCAATAAAATTTAAACCCTGATTTTCACAATCAGGGTTTTTTATTCCCCCCTGAATACCAGAATGTCTAAAAGCTTTAAAATTATTTTTCCCAAAAATTAGGAATTCAAACGATTTCCATAAAAAAATGCCTTCTAGCCTATTTAAAAGCCCTTTGAGGGTAAGCTAAACTTTGTATTTTGCTGAGTGAAGAAGGAGAAAAAACTCTCTCTTCGATCAAAAAAACCCAAAATACTCCAACCCAAAATGACGAAAGTCAAACTCTCCTTTTCCCAAATCATCAACATGAATGTTGGTTTTTTTGGGATTCAGTATAGCTTCGGATTACAACAGAGTGCGGTGAACCCCATCTATGACATGCTGGGTGCCGCACCTCACGAGATCCCAATTCTCAATCTGGCCGGACCCATGACCGGGTTATTAATACAGCCTATCATTGGAGCGCTCAGCGACAGTACTTGGAGCGATAGATTTGGGCGGAGAAAACCCTTCTTTTTTATCGGTGCACTTTTTTGCAGTATCTGCCTGTTCTTCTACCCTTTCAGTAGTTCACTTTGGATGGCAGCAGGGCTGCTATGGGTCTTAGACGCAGCCAATAATACGGCGATGGAGCCCTATCGAGCGTTAATTGCTGATGTATTGCCAGATGAGCAGTATAGCAAAGGATTCCTGACTCAATCCTTTTTCACGGGTCTTGGCATTACACTAGCAAATGTGTCCTTATTCGTTTTCCAAAAATATATTCCCGGAATAGCAGGATCCTTACCCTATTGGGTCTATGCATCATTCTTTCTGGGGACAGTCTGCTCCATCGGCTCTGTGATGTGGAGTATCTCAAAAACCCCTGAATACCCTCCCTCAGCAGAGGAACTAGCTGTTTTGAAAGAAAGAAATAAAGGAATGCCTCATCCTGCAATCCAGTTTTTCTTGTCGATTCTCACGACACTGATCGCCTACCTTGCTTTATTTTTACTGTTGATCCCAGCTATTTTCGATCGTAGCATCATACGCAAAACGATCAAATGGGCCGAAACTAATCCTACAGCCAAGGTCATTTTTGCTCAAAATCTAGAAATAATCGAAGCCATCACGGTGATGCCTAAAGTCATGTGGCAACTAGCACTAGTTTATCTTTTCCAGTGGTATGCGCTGTTCTGCTACTGGCAAAATGCTGCTAAAAGTATTGCCCAATCTGTATGGCAAACCAGCCCTTCTGACAACCCTACATTATATGAAGAAGCTGTAGGATGGACAGGCCTTGTGAATGGCTGGTATAATATAGTCACCTTCCTCTCGGCTTTCTTTTTGGCAAGAATGGCTACCAAGTTTGGCCCCAAAAAAGTCCATTTTATTTGCTTGCTGATGGCTGGAGCGGGGCTTTTGATGTTTCCCTTTATCGAAAACAAATATTTGCTCTTTGCTCCGATGACAGGATTTGGTATCGCTTGGGCAAGTATGATGGGAGTGCCCTACCTCATGGTGGTCAATGAAATCCCAAAAGAACGATATGGCGTCTACATGGGCGTAATCAATATGATGATCGTAATCCCCATGATCCTTCAGACACTCAGTTTTGGTTTTATCTCAAAAACCTTCCTCAACAATGACCCCGGACTGGCAATCGCCTTTGGAGGAGCCCTTTTACTGATTGCAGCTTTGGCCACTCTCCGCATTAAACCGAACAGTGATCCAGAAATTATCACCCAACCTTAAAATCAAGTAGTTTGAATACCACTAAGGCACAAAAAAATCCCAAATCAGGTAAGAAAGCTAAACCAATTGACTCCTTATTCGAGGCTCGGCTAGCGACAGCTTTGCCCACCATTCAAAGGCTTTTTGAGGAAATTTATGGGCAAAATCCAGCTAGTGCCCATCATTTAGAAATGCTTGTCGAGAGGCTAAAGAAGGCCTCGGACAAACGATCTGTAAGTCTAAAGAAACGAGATAAGGAAAAATCTGAAGATTGGTTTTTGAGCAATGAGCATTGCGGCATGAGTTTGTATGTGGACCGCTTTTGTGGCAATCTTTCGCAGATGCCATCGAAGTTAGATTACCTCGAGGAACTCGAAATAAATTTGCTCCATCTCATGCCTATTTTTGAGAGTCCAGAGGGGGAAAGCGACGGTGGTTATGCCGTATCGGATTACAGAAAAGTAGATGCCAAGTTTGGGACGATCGAGGACCTAGAGCACCTTGTGGAGAAGATGCAACAAAAGGGAATGCATCTAATGCTTGATATCGTCCTCAACCATACATCTCATCATCACGAATGGGCGAAAAAAGCAAAAGCAGGAGATCCTGAGTTTCAAGATTTTTACTACATGTATGAAAATCGATGGCTACCCAATCAGTTTGATGCGAGTATGCCTGAAATCTTCCCTGAAAGCTCTCCCGGCAATTTTACTTTTGTAGAAGAATGTCAAAAGTGGGTCATGACCGTATTTCATAACTACCAATGGGATTTGAATTTTAGAAACCCCAGGGTCCTGATTGAAATGGTCGACCATATTCTTTTTTATGCCAACCTAGGGGTGGATATTCTTCGAATTGATGCACCTGCCTTTATTTGGAAAGAAACAGGCACTTCTTCCCAAAACCTCCCCCAAGTCCACACTTTACTTCAATTAATCAAAGCATGTGTAAAAGTGTCTACACCAGGTATGGCGCTTTTGGGCGAGGCAATAGTATCACCGAAGGAAATCATCAAGTACTTTGGTACGGGTGAAGCTAAGGCCAAAGAATGTGACTTTGCCTATAATGCCACACAAATGGCACTTCAATGGGACATGCTTGCTACTGGTGATACCCAGGTCATGCTGGCAGCCCAACACGATATCCTTCAAAAGCCTCAGGGTACTTCATGGATTTCTTACACCCGTTGTCATGATGATATTGGATTGGGTTTTGAAGATGCGAGCATACGCAATGTGGGCAAAGATGCTTGGGAGCATCGGAATTATTTGAAAGACTATTTTTCTGGAAAATACCCTAATTCTCCAGCAAGAGGAGCTCTTTTTTCTTCCAATCCCAAAACTGGAGATGCTCGAATAAGTGGAACTCTGGCATCCCTTTGTGGCCTAGAGAAAGGTATCTACGAGTCAAATGAAGCAGAAATTAATTTATCAGTCCAAAAAATCCTTTTGATGCAAGCGCATAGCTTTTTCATCGGAGGATTGCCCATGGTTTTTTACGGGGATGAAGTGGGCTATACCAATGATTATTCATTTGAAAACGACCCTACCAAAAGCTACGACAATCGCTGGATGCATCGTCCTTTGATCGATTGGAAAAAAAATGATCGAAGAAATGACGCAGGAAGCCTAGAGAATCAAATTTTCACCGGTACCCAAAGGCTATTGGCTATCCGCAAAAGCCTAGATATGGTTGCTGACCGGGGCTTACTCGAATGGTTTAGCCCCCATAACATTCATGTTGCTGCTTTTTCACGAACAAATGAAGCTGGCAAATTTATCGGAGTATTCAATTTTGGCGGATCTGAAGCATTTCTTACCTGGTACGCTTTTCGAGAAAAAGGATTCGGCGATGCTGTGCTACACGATCATTGGTCTAGGAAAGAATTTAGTGTAGGGCAAGATCACGAGCACTTGATCCTTGCACCTTATGGATTTCATCTTTTCCAGGTTCGGGGTTAAACATTAGACTGACGAGTAGAAGATTCTCTCACAACAAGCGATGTTTTAATAAGATAGGTCTTATCCTCTAGCGGCTCTTGACTTTTGAGCAGGTCTACGAGTACTTGGCAGGCCTTTTCTCCGATTTGAAAACCATGCTGATCTACAGAACTTAGTGATGGCGTTACAAAATTGGCCATATCCCAATTGCTAAATCCTATCAGTCCAACCTCTTCTGGGATTCTATGGCCGTTTTCTTTCAGGTATTTCATAGACCCCATCGCAATTAAGTCTGTGATGCAGAAAATAGCATCTGGAGGATTAGCCGATTCCATGAGCTCTTTGGTATAACGGTAACCTTCTTCTTCAGAAATGTCTTTGCAATGAATCACATATTCCTCAGGTTGCTCTAAGTGGTAATCCTTGAGAGCTTTCTGATACCCTTCTAGCCTATGTCTAGCATTGGTCACCTGCTTAAATCCATTTAAATGCGCAATTTTCTTATACCCCTGCTGGATTAAATGTTCCACAGCTGCATAGGCTCCATCGAAGTCATCCACGATTACCTTTGGAGTTTTGAAACCCTCTAGCACTTTGTCAAACTGAACAATTGGCCTTCCTTCCTCGATCAGCTCTTCTAAGTATTCCGATGTTGTGGTTTCGTTGGAAAGGGAAATCATCACCCCATCTACGCTGCTACCTAGCATGGTACGTATGGCGTAGATTTCATTGCTCAGCGATTCGCTTGTTTGGCTGACTAAGACGGTATACCCCCTTTTTTTGGCTTCCGCCAAAGCCCCACTGATTACCGAAGAAAAAAAGTAATGAACCAATTCAGGAACAATCAAACCAAGTGTCAGCGTCTTATTCTTTCTGAAATTTACGGCCATGGTGTTGGGCACATAGTTGTGCTCCTCTGCATAGGCTTTCACCGTCCTTATGGTATCCTCAGAAATGCCTGAATAGGAATTTAAGGCACGTGAGACCGTAGACACAGAGATTCCAAGATCTCTAGCAATGTCTTTTAAAGTGATTCTTCTCCGATCAGCCATGAGGATAGGTTATTGGGGAAAGGAAATTAGCCTTTTAAACCTCAAAAAAAAATCCTCTCACATAATACTCTTGTCTTGTCCAAAAGAATAGAACCGCAATGATTTAAAAACTACTCTTGATATTCTTGTTCTTGATCGCATAGCCTATGGATACATAAAACATAGAGCTGCGAGTAGGATTATACTCCACTCCGGGAACATTAATTTGCTGATTGGCTGTCAGGAAGTCATTCAGGTAGTATTTGAAGCGAATGAAGTTTCCATCCTTCCCCACGATTTCGGCAAAAACAGAGGGCTGAAAAATCTCTACTCGATCATCAAACCAGCTACTTGACTTTCGTTTCTCTCCGTTCACGTAAACTTTCTGCTTATAGGCAAAAGCAATTTCCGCTTCAAAACCTGCAGAAAATCTCCACCCCTCAACATCTCCGATTTTAAAAGCAATGGGAAGCCCCAAATTATAGGTACGTTGTTTTACACGTACAGAGTCGTTGAGATCAGTAATCATCCCCACGTTTCTCACATTTAGGCCAGTATAGATTCCAAAGCTGGGACTAAAATCAAAGTGAAGCTGCTGCCCAAAGTTAAAGAATGGCGTAAACCTAGCGACGGTCCCTGTATTTAGTGGCTCTGCATCTACAATACCAAAAGAGAGAATGGTCTCACCTGTAGACATAGTATAGATATTGGTCGATCCCTGAGCAGTAGACTCTTGAGCAAAGGCTGCTTGTGCCAGTACAAGACAAAAGAAAGAAAGTAGTAATTTTTTCATAATTAATTGGTCTATAAAAAGAATGTGGGAATATCGTAAATGCTGACACAAAAAAAAAGTAGCCCCGCTAGGAATCGAACCTAGATCTAAAGTTTAGGAAACTTCTATTCTATCCATTGAACTACGGGGCCAAATCAAGGTTATCTTCATAAACCTTCTGTTTCAAAGTTTGCAACTGAAAGGATTGGCTCTTCAAGATTAAAGAAAAGCCTCTTTCTCTGCAAATATTTTTCGGTCAACTTATGGCATTCCAAGGATTTAGCCTATCTTTGCACTCCAAAATTAGGATGGACGTGATCCATCCGCTCACTAAATACATTATAATATATGTCAGTAAAAATCAGATTAGCACGAAGAGGTAGAAAGAAAATGGCTATCTATGACGTGGTTGTCGCTGATGCTAGAGCTCCACGAGATGGACGCTTCATCGAAAAGATCGGGACGTACAATCCCAACACAGACCCTGCATCCATTAACATCAACAATGAGCGCGCTCTTAAATGGTTGTTGAATGGAGCTCAGCCTACAGATACTGTGAAAGCGATGCTTTCTTACAGAGGAGTAATGCTGAAGAAACACCTTCAAGTTGGTGTATTGAAAGGTGCAATCACCCAAGAGCAAGCAGACGCGAAGTTCGAGGCATGGTTGTCAGAGAAAGAAACTAAGATTGCTGGTAAAACAGACAGCATCAACAAGGCTAAGCAGGATCTTCGTGATAAGGCTTTGGCTGCTGAGGCTGCGAAAAACCAAGCAAGACTTGACGCTATCCAAGCAAGAGAAGACGAAGCGAAAGCTGCTATTGCTGCCGAAGAGGCTGCTGCCGCTGCCGCCGCTGCTCCTGCTGTAGAAGAGGCTCCAGTTGCCGAAGCTCCAGTAGAAGAGACTCCTGCTGTAGAAGAGGCTCCTGCAGAGGAAACTCCAGTTGCTGAAGCAAAAGCAGAAGAAATTCCTGCTCCAGAAGCTACTGAAGAGAAAGCTCCAGAAGCATCTTCTGAAGAAGGCGAAGCAAAAGCTTAATTCTATAAATTAACATGAACAAGGATCAATGTTTTCAGATCGGATACATTTCCAAAGTTCATGGATTGCGTGGTGAAGTGACGGTGGTTTTGGATGTTGATTATCCTGAGGAATATGAAGACATCGAGCACCTTTTCATTGAGCAGAAATCTAGATTAACACCTTTTTTCTTGGAGCATTTCGTTTTGCAACCCGGGAACAAGGTATTAGCGAAGTTTGAAGAGTTGGATAGCATCGACGCGGTGACACCACTCATTGGAGCAGAATTATTTCTCCCTTTGACTTCTCTTCCGAAACTAGACGATGATCAATATTACTACCACGAATTGGTCGGATTTGAGGTCTTTGATGAGACCAAGGGTTTGATCGGGAAAGTAGATCAGATTTACGATCTGCAGACCCAAGACCTCCTCGGGGTGACTTATCAGGGTAAGGAAGTACTGATACCAATTCAGGACGGAATTATCCAGCAAGTTGAAAAGACAGCAAAGAAAGTTTACTGTCAATTACCCGAAGGTTTACTTGACATCTATCTGGAAGACTAAAGCATGCATATTGACATCATCAGCGTAGTGCCAGGATTGCTGGAAGGGCCTTTTTCCCATTCCATTCTGAAAAGAGCGGAGGATAAAGGAATAGCCAAAATCCAGCTTCACAATCTACGCGATTTTGCCACAGGCAAGCAAAAACAAGTCGACGACTACGCCTTTGGCGGTGGTGCAGGAATGGTAATGATGATCGAGCCAATCGCCCGATGCATAGAATCACTTCAAGAAAAGCGCACATACGATGAAATCATCTATATGACGCCAGACGGAAAGCGATTTGATCAACCCATGGCCAATGCACTTTCACTACAGCAAAACCTCCTGATCCTTTGTGGTCATTACAAGGGAGTGGATGAGCGAGTGAGGGAGCGATACATCACCAAGGAGATCAGTATCGGTGACTATGTCTTATCAGGAGGAGAACTCGCAGCAGCCGTCGTGGCAGATGCAGTGATTCGACTGATCCCAGGTGTACTCAATGACGAGACCTCGGCGCTTACGGACTCCTTTCAGGATGACTTGTTAGCTCCTCCGGTTTACACCAGACCCGCTGAATATGAGGGAATGAACGTGCCGGAAGTCTTGCTCTCAGGGCATGAAGCCAAGATAAACGAGTGGAGGTTTGAAGCATCGGTGCGCCGAACCAAGGAAAGAAGACCAGACCTGATGGAAAAGTCTCCGACCAAGGGAAGCGATAACCAATAAATATTAATTTTAATAAGTCCTGCGGGACCAACAGCGAAAGCATAAAACATATAGCTATGAGCGATCTAATGAAAATAGTAGAAGCGGAATACAGCGAAGCAAGAGCTAAATTCCCTTCATTCAAAGCCGGTGATACCATCAACGTACACGTACGAATCAAAGAAGGTAACAAGGAGCGTATCCAGCAGTTTCAAGGAACTGTGATCCAGCGTAGAAACCCAAACTCCAATGGAGAGACCTTTACAGTACGAAAGATTTCTAACGGAATCGGTGTAGAGCGTATCTTCCCAATTCTTTCTCCATCTATCGAGCAAATCGATCTATTGAGACAAGGTAAAGTGAGAAGAGCTCGTCTATTCTACTTGAGAGGACGTCAGGGTAAAGCTGCTCGTATCAAGGAGAAAATCCGCGTGAAGCACTAAGAGCAATTGCTCTCAAAGAAAAAAGGAACCTATTGCTAGGTTCCTTTTTTTGTTTTACTCTAAACCCACTTACTATAACTCATCAACATAAAAGAGCCATCATGGGGCGCGATGATTTTCTATTACTTTAAAGTAAATGATATCTAAACTAATGATGAATGCGTAGTTGGATTTATAGTCAAACCTCTAATTAATGGGCGTCATACTATTATTCAACCAATTGAAAATCCCCTGGCTTCCAACTTTTATCAAACCAAGGCTCTAATGGACCATAAAGCCGTAGTAAAACGCTAAAACTCTTATTTGGAATGGTCTGGATCCAATTTCCTTCATGACCTTCCGGAGCTGAGGGCCCAAAATAAATTGTATAGGAACCATCTTCATTCGGTTTCATGTCAGGATTATTACTGTCTAAACCTGCTAATTTTTGATCTGTCTCTAACATAGATCGGTGCTGATTTGAATACACCATAAATGACCAGAAATTATTTATTGGAATCGGGGAAGGTAATGTTACACTGTATGTTTTCCCTCCATCAAGATATTCTCCTTTACTATCCTTTACAGCTAGCCCGTAAGCAGATCCTGAACCCACCTTTGGCCTGGCCATTGCAGGAGTAATCCCAGTTGCCATATAATGGAAAAAAATCCGATCGTCTAATACTCGCTCCCCGTTATTTTCGAAGGCGTAACTCAATCCGGCAAAGGGAGACGTCCATTGCCGATCCTCGTAAAAATAGACACTCTTTTTCCGGGGAGAATAACTCAATACTCGGGCTGAGGCATTCCCTATGGCCACTCCTTGCTCTAACAATTTTTTCATTCTCGCGTCAGGATCGAAAGGCTGTCCCTTTTTTATTCCAATAGCTGCAAATTGACCAACTAACTCAGGGTCAAAAGCATCTGCCGGCTCGTATTGGATGACTGCATTCAACTCTTCAAAGAATCTGAAATTATTCGCATGCACCGTATTAAACTGCACTCCCGAAAGATTCTTAAATACTTGAGGTGTTGGGTTTCCTGCTTCTGCCAAGGGATAACTATGATAACCACTTTTTACAGCCTCCGCAGTACCTTTAAGATCTCCATTTACAACAAATGCTCTAAAGAATAATACGTTGCGATAAGTAGGAGTCCTTGCTACAAAATAGCCTTCGGGAATATCACCTTCATAATCGCGATGAACAAAAAGGTATTTACCACCTTTCCCTTGATCAGGGCCGGTCAGACCCAAATCTACTACCCAACGGAAGTATGCATCATCCACAGGTCCTAACACCCCAGGAGGTACTTCAACCACAATGGGTCCATTTTTCACATCAATTTCGGTTACACAATACATGGTAGTTGAATTGGGTGTTAGAAATAGTGTACGAGCATCCATCAATTCTTCGAAAATTCCCAAATCACCAGGTTTCAAACCGGCTTCTTTAAATCCTTCAAGAAGTGCGTAAACTGAAGCAGCAGGAATTCCATTTAGAAACGCTTCAGCGGATCGGGAAACATCGAGAAAATCATAAATTTTCTCGGTAGTTTCTTTTGTTGGAGCACCATCAAAAAACGTTAGATCTCCAAGAAGGTCAGTTGAAACCAAATCTGGAGTTTCTACATATTCCGGTACATTTGCCGAATACTTGGGAGAAGTCCCAGGCACCTTTTTACTTTCCGAATCAACCGTAGTCTCTGTTGTATCTCCTTGACAGCCGGAAAATAGGATAGCCGCCCCAATTATAATAAAATGTATTTTTTTCATTTCTGTCTATTTTTTTGGATACCAAATCTTTGAAGTACCGATAGTGCCATTAAACTTAAATAGCGCTACATCAAAATAATCAAAAGATATCGGACATCCTAGATCAACGCCAAAGTCCAGACAGTCATTTGCTGTAAACGTCAGTGGAGGGGTTAAGGGTACTCTACCCTGAGCAACTTCTTTTCCATTTACCTTTAGTACCACATCCCTAAGAGAACCTCGCTGAGGAGTAAATCCGTGTGAAGCACTAAGAGCAATTGCTCTCAAAGAAAAAAGGAACCTATCTCTAGGTTCCTTTTTTTTGTTATATACCTTCTTGAAAGACTTGCACTTTCAAGGTGGAGAATATTTTAATGTCTCCCTTTTTTGGGGCCTCTCCCATCTCTTCCGGGCTGATTTCCTCGCTTTTTATTTTTAGCTGCAAAAAACTCTTGCTTCCGCTTTATTTTCTCCTTTTCAAATTCCTTTTTCTCCTGTGCCGTCATCGGCTTCTCGGTCTGAGGAAAAGGATTGTCTCGGATGACTTCAATCCGCTGATTGATGAGCTTTTCGATATCCTTGACAAATACATTTTCCTCTGGCTCGGCAATCGAAATAGAAACCCCTTCTCCACCTGCTCTGCCCGATCTTCCAATTCGGTGAACGTAGGTTTCTGAGATATTCGGAATGTCGTAATTGATCACATATCGGAGCTTATCAATATCGATCCCACGTGCAGCAATGTCCGTGGCGACCAATACGCGAACCTGACCATCCTTGAACTGCTGGAGCGCCTTCTGCCGTTGATTTTGGCTTTTTCCACCGTGAATAGCGGCTGACTTGATCTTTTTATCTCGAAGAGATCTATCTATTCGATCGGCGCCGTGCTTGGTCTTCGCAAACAAAAGCACTTGGTCCATTTCTTCATCATCAAGGATGTGAAGGAGTAAATCCTTTTTGGTGGACTTATTGGTATAGTAAAGATATTGATTGATAGTCTCCGCGGTGGAGGATACTGGACTTACTTCTACTTTCTTGGGATTATGTAGAATTTTTCGTGAAAGCTCTACGATATTATCTGGCATAGTCGCGGAGAAAAACAAAGACTGTCTTTTGGAAGGAAGCTTCGCGATGATCTTTTTAATATCATGAATAAATCCCATATCCAGCATTCGATCTGCCTCATCCAATACAAAATATTGGATGTCCTTCAGACTAATATATCCTTGACTCATCAAGTCTAATAAACGACCAGGAGTAGCTACTAAAACATCTACGCCTTTGCGTACTGCATCTGTTTGTTTTCCTTGATTGACCCCACCAAAAATCACCGTATTTCGAATACCGGTATACTTGCCATAGACTGTCAAACTCTCGCCAATTTGAATGGCCAACTCACGCGTAGGAGTGACAATCAAACCACTGATTTTGGGAGACCGCTGATTTCGCTCGCGATCGAGATAAAGGTGCTGAAGTATTGGAATGGAAAAAGCTGCTGTTTTACCTGTCCCTGTTTGGGCGCTGCCTAGGACATCATGTCCTTGAAGTACGAGTGGGATTGCTTTTGCCTGAATAGATGTGGGTTCAGAATAATTTTGTTCTTTGAGAGCCTTCAAAATCGGCTCAATAATTTCTAGATTTTCAAATCGCATACTTGATTTTTTTTGCCGACTCAACTTTTTGAGAATGGCATAGTTGCTTGTAAGTCACAAAGCTAACCCAGTATTATGGTTATTTCACCGTATTGTCATTTTAATCCATGTAATGCTCTCCCAAAAGCTCAAAACAAGTGAAATAAACCATGGCATAACGGCTTTTGCCCATTCCTTATCTTACAAATCCCTATCTTTGCACCTCGTAAACTAAAACCAGACCGGAACCCCGGATTTTGCCAAAATACCACATGGAAAGAGAAGTACGCGTACGTTTTGCCCCATCCCCTACTGGGCCTTTGCACATTGGCGGTGTTCGCACTGCCCTATACAATTACCTTTTTGCAAAAAAACTGGGAGGGAAATTCCTTCTCAGAATAGAAGATACTGACCAGGGAAGATTTGTACCCGGAGCAGAAGAATATATTAAAGAATCTCTAGAATGGCTCGGCATTCAACCCGACGAAAGCCCATGGAATCCGGGAAAGATTGGTCCCTACAGACAGTCCGAGAGAAAAGGTGACTACATGCAGTACGCCTTGGATTTGGTAGAAAGAGGGCATGCATACTACGCTTTTGACACCTCCGAAGAACTGGAGGCTATGCGGGAGCGACTGACTGCAGCCCGCGTAGTGCAGCCTCAATACAATGGTATCACTCGGACTCAAATGAAAAATTCATTGACGCTTCCTGCAGAGGAAGTGCAGGCCAGGCTGGCCTCAGGAGATCCCTACGTCATCCGTGTGAAAATCCCGATGAAAGAAGAAGTTCGGCTCAATGACATGATCCGCGGATGGGTGATGGTTCACTCCTCCACATTGGATGATAAAGTATTGATGAAGTCTGATGGAATGCCGACGTATCATTTGGCCAATATCGTAGATGATCATCTAATGGGAATTAGCCATGTGATCCGAGGTGAAGAATGGCTTCCTTCTGCCCCATTGCATGTATTGCTTTACAAGTTTTTTGGCTGGGAAGACACCATGCCACAGTTTGCACATCTTCCGCTTTTACTAAAGCCTGACGGCAATGGTAAGCTATCGAAGCGAGATGGAGACAAGCTCGGCTTTCCTGTTTTCCCGCTCAATTGGGTAAACCAGCTAGATGGAGACACTGCCGCAGGATTTAGAGAGCAAGGATATCTACCCGATGCTTTCTTGAATTTCCTGGCTTTTCTAGGCTGGAATCCAGGGGATGAGCAAGAGATTTTTTCCAAAGAGGAATTGATCGAAGCATTTAGCATAGAGCGAATCGGCAAATCAGGGACTAAATTTGACATCGCGAAAGCGAAATGGTACAACGAACAGTACATCAAGGTAAAATCTGATGCCGAGCTCGCGGAGTTTGTGATTGCGGAAGCAAATAAAGAAGGAATAGAAATCTCTCAAGAAGTGGCCGAAGCGGCAGCTAGGCTCACCAAAGAGCGTGTGACTTTCCCTCAGGACCTCTGGAAAGAGAGTAAGCTTCTGGTTGTGGCTCCCACCACTTTTGATCAGGATGTCGCTGGCAAGCGGTGGAATAAGGACGCAATCAAAGTTTTGACCAAATACACAGACTTACTTTCAGGTTTTTCAGGCGATTTTGATCCCGAATCAGCGAAAACTTTGCTTGGGGAAGCTGCCGAGGTAGAAGAAATCAAGCTAGGGAAAGTCATGCAGGCGGTACGTCTAGCTGTGACAGGATCTGGTGCCGGTCCGGATTTAATGCAGGTTTTTTCTATTTTAGGTAAAGAAGAAGTAGCCAAGCGAATCAAATTTGCTTTAAGCGAGTTAAAATCTATAGATTAATCCCATACCCATGACAAAGAAAAAGAAAAGCAAAAAAGAAGATCCAAAGGTTCATGAAGAACTCAAAGGATTCAAAATGGAAATCAATTCCTTTGGCGAGATTTCCTCCTCTTTTTCTATTGACAAAATCAATGAGTTCTTGAATAAAAACGTCGAGGACAAGAAGCTGAAGGATCGTGAAGATTTAGACGAAGAAGACAAGGACTAAACTTTTGACTATTTAACTTAAAAAGCTCTTGAATTGGAGCTTTTTTTAATATCTTATTCGACTAATCAATTCATTCATGGTAAAGGCTTTTTTGACCGCTTTTTTCTACCTCGGCTTTTGTTTTAGTTTTTGCTTAGCCCAAGAATCAATTTTCTCAGGAAAAATTATCGATTCTGTCACTGGAGATTATATTTCCGGTGCTCATGTATTCATCCCAAATACCAGCTATCAGACCTACAGCGATAGCACAGGTACATTTATTCTTCCAGATTTGCCTCTTGGTTATTGGAAATTGAAAGCTTTTGCTTCTGGGTTTGAAATGAAAGAGCTGGAGCTGAGGCTGACCAAGTCAACCGAAAATATGGACATTTCACTGGAACCAAAAACAAGTTTTGCACCTATTCAAAAGAGTATTTCGGGCAAGAAGCTGGAAAAAACTGTAGCGCTTTTCATAGCCTCTTTTTTAGGAATAGAAGACCCCAAAAATTCACCCCACATTTCTTTAGTCAATCCTGAAGCACTGATTTTTGAAAACAAAGGAAAAGAAATCCAAGTCTCATCTGAGGAAGCTGTCTATTTTCAAAATTCTGAAACCGGATATTTGGTAACGACCTATTTTGAGCCATTTATCTTGGAAAAGCAAAACTTCAAGCCCGTAGCAGACTATGTCTATTTCGAACTTGATCCCAATAGCAAAGAAGACCGAGAAGCCATTCGAACAAAACAGCTTAGGCTTTTTGAAAATTCTGCGGAATATCAGATGATTCGGCTCTTGTCTGGTGAAACGGAAGCCTTTACCCCCGCACCACAACCAAAAGTATTCTATGGCGATCAACCGGGAGAATACAAGCTTACCTTTAACCAGCCCACATCGACAACTTTGCCCAATGGCCAGCAAGTTTCTTTTTCCTATACTGGAGAAGAGCTCGCTCTCAAATCCAATGGTGCTCCGGTCTTTCCCGACCAACTTAAAATCGATGGAGAAATCGAGCCAAATAGTCCCATTTTTTACTTACCCAGTAATTTTGAGGGAGAGAAAATTCTTCGCTTAAAAAATCTGGAAAAAACTGCAGAGGGATTGCAGGAACGCATCTATGTCCACACGGATCGAGGATACTATTGGCCGAATGAAAGTATTCTCTTCAAAGCCTATGTCCGGTACGGAAATGTGGCTTTTATGGACGATCTGAGTAAAGTCCTGCATGTGGAACTGCTCGATGAAAGTGGTTATCAGATTCTCCATCGAGTTTTCAGAATCGAAAATGGCCTAGCCACCGGTTTTCTAACCCAAGAAAAACCACTGACTAGAGGTAACTACATCCTCAAGGCCTACACCGCCTGGAGTACAAATTACGGCGATGATGGGGCATTTCATCAGCCCATTCAAATCCTAGATTGGGATGATTTCCCTCCTCAAACAGTCCTAGAGTCTGAGTCCACAGGAGTTTCTTTCTTTTCCAATAAGCAAAGCTATGGACCAAATGAAAAGGTTGTCTTGAATATCATGGCCCAAAACGATCAGGGAAAGCCCATAATCAGTAATCTATCCGTAGCTGTACTTGATCTGAATCAGACCCAGCCCTTCTGGGAGCCTCAAGGTATTTCTGAAGCATTAGCTTTACAAAAGCCTAGCCTTGATCTCGAATCCTTTGCTAACGAAAGTGAATTTGGGATTACGCTTGAAGGAATGGTGTACGATTTAGATCAACGTCCGATAGGCAGCGACGTCGAACTATTGATCAATGGATTGGAGGAAAAAATAGAATTAAAAACAGGGCCAGATGGAAGATTCATTTTGCCAGATCGCCAATTTGAGGGAGAATTTGAGATTGCTATGAAAGCTACATCAAGGGTGGGGCGAACTTCCAAGTCCCTCGAAATCCAGCCCTTTGGGGTCGACATTACCCTTCCTAGGTTTGACTATCCCAAGCCTGTGATTGCAAGTAATAATTTCTTATCCAAAGAAGAAATTGCTTCTGGATTAGGAATGGATGAGATTTTGATGGAAGAGGCTATAATAGAATCTACTCGTGAAAACAAAGTAGGGCCTATGCCTTATGGAACTCCAACCAACGTGGTGGATCCCTCTACATTGCAACTCAATGGAGATACCCAGCAGTTTCTTTTTTTACTTTCTTCACAAATCCCCGGTATGACTGTTAGAGGGACTCCCCCATCAGTGAGCTTCAGAGGAGGAGAACCTTTGGTCCTGATCAATGGAGTGCCTGCCGCCCAAGCTGGCACCCCAGTCATCAATGTCCTGTCTAGAATTAATGTTTTTACAATAGAGCGTGTAGAAGTTGTGAGAGGACTAGTCACCACATTAGGTGATCAAGGAAGAAACGGGGTAATTTCTATTATTACCAAAACCGGCCCAGCCTACGATGAAGCCATCATAGCGAATATGAATTCATTCCAATCTTTCAAATTTGAAGGATTCCCGTCCGCTGAAGAACTGAAAGATCAGATTGATGCTGCCAATAGGCCAGGTCAAATTCAGCGGCCAGTTTTGTATTGGAATCCAAATTTAGTGACCAAAGAAAGCAACCTATCTGAGCGAATTGAGTTTATGACAGGAAAAGTAGCAGGCCCCATGTGGATAGAAATTCGAGGAATCTCAGAATTTGGAGAGCCAATTTATGGGCGCTTCCTAATCAATGGAAATTAAACGAATATGAGCCTTGAAAGGCAGTGCTAAACCAAATACCATTCAATGAAAAAATCGCTTTTCAGTCTTGCCTTTCTCATTGGTCTTACATTTTGGGCACAAGCCCAAACAGCTCAAATCCAAGGAGTGGTAAAAGATGCAGAAACAGGTGAAATACTTCCCTTTTGTAATGTATTCATTAACAACACCACCATCAGCACCGCGACCGACATGGATGGAAAGTACGTTCTGGAGGGGCTGGAGCCGGGGCCTTTAGAGGTTAGCTTTTCCTATTTGGGATACGTGGCGGAAACCAAAACGGTAACTCTAACCGCAGGAGGATCACTGACGGTCAACCTCAGCATGAAGCCATATATCTCCGAGCTAAGCGATGTAGAAATCAAAGCTTCCAGAGATAAAGCATGGGAGCGGGATCTTCGGAAATTTAATAACCTCTTCCTTGGAAATGACCCAAATGCTGCACTTTCAGAGATCCAAAATCCGTGGGTAATCGATTTTGAAGAAGGAGAAGACAAAAACACTTTTGTAGCCAAAGCAGCCCAACCCATTGAAATTGTAAACAAATATCTTGGGTACAAAATCACTTTTGACCTCAAGGAATTTTTTCAAGCTCGGACCAATTATAAAATCTCCGGAGCTGCAAGATTTGAAGAACTAGAACCTACCTCAGACGCCCAAAAAGCTACTTGGAATCAAAATAGGGCAGACGTATACCGAAAATCACCCATGAATATGTTTCGGGCAATCGTCAAAGGCGAACAAGAGCAGGAAGGTTTTTTCCTCTACGGCGACAAACCTGGAGGTTCGCAAAACATGAATATGCGATCTGACATTTTTGCAAATGAACTTGGTAAATCGGTAGTACCCTATAAGCCGGATGATCTTGTAAAGAAAGCATCAGAACCTGGACAATACCTTATTCATCTCAAAGGCAGAATAGAAATCCACTACCAAAAAGGATACTCCCAAGTCAATACTTATGTGGATGCTCCTTACCCCGTTTCATGGCTTGAGGTGAACAAAGA
The DNA here is from genome assembly GCF_042649705.1 of Algoriphagus namhaensis. Classification (NCBI taxonomy): domain Bacteria; kingdom Pseudomonadati; phylum Bacteroidota; class Cytophagia; order Cytophagales; family Cyclobacteriaceae; genus Algoriphagus; species Algoriphagus namhaensis. The sequence continues at coordinate 217,681 of NZ_JBHRZS010000003.1, read as the reverse complement.
GATGGTTCGTGTGAAAGAAAATGGCTTTATTCTCAATCCACAGGAGCTGGTTTTTTCAGGAGACATGGATCGAAAGCGAATATCTACTTTGCTCCCGCTAGACTATGATGCAGAAAAAGCTATACAGCTGCAAAATCTGGATAAAACAGCAGCCAATTTCCAAGAGAAAATCTATCTACATACAGACAAGCCCTACTATTACGAAGGAGATGAGGTCTTTTTCAAAGGCTATCTCAACTATGGCAATCCCTACCTTAGAAACGAACTCAGCAAGATTCTTCATGTCGAACTAGTCGATACAGCCAGAAACTTGATTTTAGATAAAAAATACGCTATTCGTGATGGGCTTGTCTTTGGAAATTTCACTTTGCCTGATTCGCTCAAAGCCCAAAAATACTATCTACGGGCTTACACCAACTGGACCAGAAATTATGGGCCAGATCACTATTATACCGCACCTTTGCCGGTACTGGGAATATATCAGCGCGTAGAATCCACCGAGACGAAAGCTCCCGCAAGTCCTAAAGGTGTCACTGTCTTATCCGATCTAAATACTTACGGTCCCAGACAAAAAGTAACCCTTACCGTCCAGACTAAAAATGAACAGGGATTGCCAGTCCCCGCTACTTTATCTGTGTCTGTACTGGACCAGACCCAAATCCTACCCATTCAAGAAAGTGTACCCATTGGCCCATCTCTTGCACTTGCAGAGATTCCAGAGTCAATGGGCCTGGATCGGTTTTCTTACCCGGTAGAATTTAGTATAAAAGAAGACTGGGTTCTTTACGATCAAAAAAATAAGACCACGGCTGGGACCGTCGTAGCCTTTGTGAATGATTTTGAAGGAATGGTCAACCTAGAAGCGAATCGTGATGGCGAGTTTGCCATGGAAGGAATGGAGTTTTATGGTAAAATGAAACTAGCCATGCAAGCGACCGACAACAAGGGTAAACCTGTTTCTAAAATTGAAAAAATAAATGCGCTGAGACCCCCCATGGCTTTCCCAGAAAACGCTTATTTCCCTAAAATCAAAACGGTATCTGAGCCAATCAGGGCTATAGAAATCGAGGAGGACGTTGAAGTCTTGGAAGAAGTCTTAGTGGAAGATAAAGGGACAATCGAGCGAAAAGCTATCTATGGAACACCAAGCTATGTGGTTACAGGTGAAAAATTGTTTGCTACGGGTAATGTAACCGACCTAGTCAATAGCCTGGCAGGCAATGTACCAGGCATGCGGGTGACCGTTGAGGGAGGAACCGGTAGGCAGCAAATCCGAATCCGGGCTGGAGCGGCATCCGTTTCCGGTAGCATGGAGCCTATCGTTATGCTCAATGAAAGCATCATGGTATCCTCACCGAGTAGTACAGCTGCAGATAATTTGAAAAGTATCAACCCTTTTGATATTGATCGAATAGAAATCGTCTCGAGAACGGTCTCGATGCTCGGAGACCAAGGGCGAAACGGAGTCATTGCGGTATACTTGAAAAAGTATGACCCTGATGCGCCTCAAGCCATGAATCCAACCGAAGCGAGTGGTTTTGCAGAGTTTGAAATTGAGGGTTTTGAACCTACTAAACCATTTTTCCAGCTGGACTATGCCCAAGAAGAAGATCAATCCTTTGAAGACAAAAGGCAAACACTCTACTGGAATCCATTTCTCGTCACTGACGAAAGGGGTAATCTCGAATTGACCTTTTATACCAATGAAATAGCAGGACCAATGACAGTTTACGTTCGTGGGTTGGGCTTGGATGGTCGACCGATCTCGGGTACATTTACCATCAATGCGAAATAATAGTTAGACCCGTTGGGCTTTCTTCAGTTTTAATTATGAAAAAATCGATACTCGGCTTATTCCTTTTACTAAGTACAGGGCTAGTTTCTGCTCAAACGAGTGTGGGAATCAGAGGTGGGATAGCTAGCTCCACTTACAATTATCTTCCCACGGCCGGGACACGAGGAGTTGAAGTCCCAGGTATCGGTGGTCCCACATTTGCCTTCGTGTTTGAGCATTTCAACTCAAAAAATGCTGGCATCGAAGTAAATATCCAGTACCTCCCAAGCGGCTTCAAACAAACTACCGATGATGAAGACAATCCACTAACCAACGAGACTCAATTGGATTATTTGAAAATACCCGTTCTGTCCAGTTTCTATATTGGAAAATCCGGCAGATTTCAAATCAAACTTGGCCCTCACTTTGGCTATTTGCTGAGCGCAAAAGATATAATCCGGGAATTTGAAGGAACCAATCCACCCGAACTCCCCACCTTTGGGGGTGCAGATGATGATCCTTCCAAGATTATGTATGGGCTTACCGCGGGAGCTGGCATTTCCAAGCTTTTTGGAAAGAGTACACTGGCAGCCGAAGCTCGCTTTGCTTTCGATTTTACAAACCCTGATGCTCAGGAGCGAGTTTTCGATATGAATTTCACAACTTTGGAATTTACTCTCGCTTATCTTTTCCAGATTAAAGACAAAAGGAAGCCCAACTAGACTTCCTTTTTTCTTTAAATCCTCGATTTTCGAAATACTTATCATAAAAATATTTTATTTTGAACAATTGAGGGCTTAATTATTGTTAGCACCTTATCTGGAAACATCCAAAGGGAAATGAAAATAGGAATTGTTTGTTACCCCACCTTCGGGGGAAGCGGTGTGGTAGCCACCGAGTTGGGTATTGGTCTAGCAAGACTGGGTCATGAAATCCACTTTATCACCTACCGTCAACCGACACGATTAGATTTTTTTAGTGAAAACCTATATTACCACGAAGTCGATATCAAAAGCTATCCGCTGTTCGAGCATGCTCCGTATGAACTTGCCCTTGCGAGTAAAATGGTGAGCGTAGTCAAATACGAAAAGCTTGACCTCCTCCATGTACATTATGCTATCCCTCATGCATCGGCAGCTTACATGGCCAAGCAAATCCTGAAAACTCAAGGGATTGAAATACCTGTAGTCACCACCCTTCACGGTACAGATATAACATTGGTAGGAAAAGATCCGAGTTACGAACCTGTGGTAACTTTCAGTATAAATAACTCGGATGGAGTCACCGCAGTATCAGAAGATTTGAGGAGGGAAACCCTAGAACACTTTGCGATCAATCGTGAAATTAAAGTGATACCAAACTTCATTGATCTTAAACGTTTCAAAAAACAGCGTAAAGAACATTTCAAACTTGCTATTTGCCCTCATGGCGAAAAACTTCTGGTTCATACATCAAATTTCAGGAAAGTAAAGCGCGTCCAAGATGTGATTCGTGTGTTTTTTGAATTACGAAAAGAAATGCCTGCCAAGCTCCTTCTTGTGGGAGATGGCCCAGAAAGAGATAGCATGGAGCGTCTTTGTCGAGAACTTGGAACCTGTGATGACATTCGATTCTTAGGGAAACTGGAAGCAGTGGAAGAGGTATTGTCCGTAGCGGATCTATTTTTGATGCCATCAGAAAAAGAGAGTTTCGGACTCGCAGCTCTGGAAGCTATGGCTTGTGAAGTGCCAGTGATCAGTTCGAATGCTGGAGGAATTCCAGAATTGAATCTAGATGGGGTTACAGGTTTTGTGTGTAAAATTGGAGATATCGAGGACATGACCGAAAAAGCCAAGTATATTCTGCAAGAGAAAAATCTTCCGAAATTTAAAGAGAACGCTCTTGCTCGAGCCAAAGAGTTTGATATCGCGAAAGTTCTCCCTCATTACGAGGCATATTACAAGGAGACCATCGAAGCTACACTTGCAAAAGCTTGATCAAAAACAGCTTTTTTTGCTCAGTTTTTTTACTTAAAAAAAATCTAAAACGGTATCTTTGTGTTGTGAAGGAGAAAAGGCCAAAGTGCTGATTAGAAAAATAAGAAGATGAAAAAAATAGGTAGACTGGAAAAACCTGACAATTTTGGTTCTGCAAAAATGTTCGATAATCCGCTCTTGGAGCGTATATCCAGAACCCATATTTCTATTCCTATTACGATGTTTTTAGGAATAAGTGTAGTATTGGAATACTATGCGATCACTACCACTCAGATCACCTGGTATATGGGTGTAGGTTTGTTTTTTGGGGGGCTGATAGGCTTCTCATTCGTAGAATACATGATGCACAAGTATTTCTTTCACATGGAGCCAAATACTCCGATGAAGGACAAGCTCCAGTATTCAGTTCATGGTGTTCACCATGATTACCCAAAAGATAAAGATCGTCTAGCGATGCCTCCATTCGTGAGTGCAGCATACGCAGCAATTATCTATCTCGTATTTAACCTTATTATGGGTGAATTTGCACTCTATTTTGTGCCAGGATTCCTTTTTGGATATGCAGGTTATTTAGCTGTTCACTATGTGGTGCATGCTTATCAGCCTCCCAAAAATTTCTTGAAAGTTCTTTGGGTAAATCATGCCATTCATCACTATAAGGATCCGGATGTAGCCTTTGGTGTGAGCTCTCCACTTTGGGATATCCTTCTAGGCACCATGCCGAAAAAAGACTAAGCAAGCCTCCCTTTGGGGAGGTTTTTTTTTGAGAAAATGAGAAAAATAGGAATCATAGGTTTAGGCTGGCTGGGACTTCCACTAGCCGAAAAATTGGCTCTAGAGGAATACCAAGTAGTGGGAAGTACAACCCAAGATTCTAAAGCAGAAGAACTCAGTAAAGAAGCTTATGGAGTGGTCACCTTAAACCTAAACCCACACCCGACAGGTAAAGGCTTTAATTCACTTTTCGAAACGGACACGCTTGTAGTAGCTTTCCCTCCTAAATCAAAATCTCAAGAAGCCGAATTCTATTTTCAGCAGCTCGCATTCTTGAAAAAACTCATTGATCAATCCAAAGTCAAGCGGGTGCTCTTTATTTCTAGCACCGGTATTTATCCCAAAGAAGCTAGAGCCTTCGATTATGATGAGGAGGATGAACTTTCTAAATCCAATGTGGGAAACCAGACCCTTTTGGAAGCCGAGCGAATCATCTCCGAAAAGCGCGCCTATGAATTGACTATCCTACGAATGGGTGGCCTAATGGGAGGAAATAGGATTCTCGGAAAATATTTCGAAGGGAAAGAAAATGTGGACGGAAGCAGTAGAGTCAACTACATCCATCAAATCGATGCGGTAAATCTTTGCCAGTGGGTAATTGAAGGAAATTACTGGGAAGAAATTTTCAACGGTGTGGCTCCCATCCACCCTGACAAAAAATCTATTCTTGAAAGAAATGCTGCAGATTATGGATTTACTCTTCCAAAATCATTTCTACAAAATGATCTTTCTATCCATCGAATTATATCTTCGGAGAAACTAACGGATTTCGGCTTTGAATTTGAATATCCAGACCCCTTAGATTTCCCTTACTCTCTGTGATTCTTTTCTTTCTGCACAAACTGCTTAGGCCACCGTCACAGAAATTCAAATCTAAAGCCCTATTTTAAGGCAGACAATAATTACTCTGTATCATGAAGAATCAGTGGCTATCCTTCATTTTTATAGTACTGGCAGTTAGCTGTCAACAAGCGGAAACAAGCATAGACTACACCGATTGGTCACATTATGGTGGACCAGAGGATGCTTCGCGCTATTCGGCTTTGTCCCAAATCACCAAAGAAAACGTACAAAATCTCTCGGTGGCTTGGACTTATCAAACTGGAGATGCCACCGAACGGAGTCAGATTCAGTGCCAGCCCATTGTGAAAAACGGCCTGCTTTATGGTTCCACACCTAGCCTTAATATCTTTGCTCTCAATGCCGCCACGGGTGAAGAAATCTGGAGGTTTGATCCCTTCGAAATACTCGGAGGTGAAAACTCATGGGCAGGAACTAACAGAGGAGTAAGTTACTGGGAAGATGGAGAAGATCGACGGATTCTTTTCGGTGCTGGAAATTGGCTTATGGCCGTGAATGCAGATACAGGAGCGCCAATATCAGATTTTGGGGATGGTGGAAAAGTGGATTTACGCAAAGGGCTAGATACTGAGCGTGAAGATTTTTTAATCGTAGCCAATGCCCCAGGCGTGGTTTACAAAGACTTATTAATCATCGGAATGCGGCTTTCAGAAGGTCTAGACGCAGCTCCGGGTCACATCCGTGCGTATGACATTCGGAGCGGTGAGCGCAAATGGATTTTTCATACTATACCTCTGGAAGGTGAAGATGGCTTTGAAACTTGGGATCCAAAATACATTTCTCAAATCGGTGGTGCGAATAACTGGGCTGGTATGACACTCGATCAAACACATGGAATCGTCTTCGTCCCTACAGGCTCAGCAACGTATGATTTTTATGGTGGATATAGACATGGGGATAATCTCTACTCCAATTCACTCCTCGCTTTAAATGCAGAAACTGGAGAACGGATTTGGCACTTTCAAGCCGTCCATCATGATGTATGGGACAGGGATTTCCCAGCAAACCCTAACCTAATCCGAATTCAAAAGGATGGTAAATGGATTGATGCCGTGGCCCAAATATCTAAGCAAGGCTACACTTATGTCTTTGATCGACAAACAGGGGACCCCATCTGGCCAATCACCGAAACCACCGTGCCTCAGTCCACTCTTCCTGGTGAAAAGACTTCTCCCACCCAGCCAATTCCTTCCCTTCCTGAGCCATTTATGAATATGGTTTTTGAAGAGAGAGACATGCTAAATCTAAAGCCCGAATGGACAGCAGACATTCAATCTCAGCTTGAAAACGCACTCTTGGGCGATACTTGGCTCCCACCAAATGCCGATCAGCCCATAGTCCTTTTCCCAGGAATGGATGGAGGAGGCGAATGGGGCGGTGCAGCTTTTGATCCAGAGACCCAGATTTTTTATGTAAATGCCAACCAGATCCCTTGGATCATCGGGATGACTCCCAATTCAAAGTTTGAAAATGTGGGACAATCTATTTACACCAATTATTGTGGAAACTGTCATGGTTTGGATCGAAAGGGAAATCCACCTGCCATCCCTTCCCTGATCGGACTAGAAGAAAAATATACCTTCGATTCCTTGGATTATCTCCTCCAGAAAGGACGTGGAGCCATGCCGGCATTTGATTACATCAGCAAGGAGGAGCTTTTGGTATTGATGGACTTTTTGCTCGGAAATCCTCCTGCTGACAACGACAAAAAAGAGCTTGAATCTGAAAAATCAGCGCTGTATCCACGCTACTACATGGATGGATACAAAAAGCTCACCACCAAAGAGGGTCTGTATGGAAGTAACCCTCCTTGGGGACTCCTGACCGCAATCGATATGAATACTGGGCTAAAAAAATGGCAAATTCCATTGGGTGAAATTGACTCCCTATCGGCGATGGGTTTTGAAGCCACAGGTACAGAAAACTATGGCGGTCCAGTGGTGACGGCCGGTGGCTTAGTCTTTATCGCAGCCACTAAAGATGAAAAAATTCGGGCATTTGATAAGGAGACCGGTGAGAAGCTTTGGGAGGCGAAACTCCCTGCCTCAGGACATGCGACTCCGGCTATGTATGAAATGAATGGCAAACAATACCTCGTCATTGCCTGTGGAGGTGGAAAAGGAACAAAAAGTGGTGATTCCTATGTAGCCTTCGCACTTCCTCATTAAATTCAATTCACCTTGAACCAAGCAGTCAGCGGATTGCATAGGGGTTGATCAACTGAGTTACTTTGCAGTTACTCCCGTCAGAACATTTACTTTTGGATTCATAGGGTTTCCAGACATGCGTCGAAGCATTACCACCTGACCCGTGTGGTAAATCGCATCAGCAATTGGGCCATTGATCAAGTTCCAAATGGGTAATTCCCTACGGAAATCTGACCCTTCAAAAACCATTTTCAACTTGGCCACATCGGCTTCGTCCTTTGCAGATAAGGCTTGACTCGCTTCGAGTAGATTTTCTAAAGTCCCATTCCTGAAATCCTCAAAGTCCATTCCCGATAGATCCTCAGGACGGAGATTGGGCTGATTAAGTGTGGTGTTGCGGATCGTTTGAGACAAACTGTAAATATGCTCTAAGGTCTGAAGGGTATTTCTAGATTCTGAGCTTGGGGTAAACTCAAGGTCGGATTGAGTCAACCCCTCCGTAGCCCAAAAAAAGCGATAGCCTAGTCCATCGATCATTCGAGCAACCATGTCACCGGAGTTGTACGTTGCTGCCGCAGCCGGAATTTGGGAATATGGAAGATTGTCAGTAGCGGATTGGCCAAAGGCAAAATTGAACAGGGAAATAAGGCAAAGAGTGGCAATTAATTTTTTCATAACTGTGCAAACTAATAGAATTTCCAATAGCTATTCATTAAAAAAGGGCCGCATCTCATTGTGTATATCTTCCCGCAATTGTTTCAGTCTTGTGGCATATTCAGCGAGCTTGATCTCTTGCTCCGTTTGTGGAGTCCAAGACTTCACCGGCTTGGGCAACCCATTTTCATCCACCGAGACAAAAATGATAATACAATGTGTTTTTTTCTCAAACTCCTTTTCCTCGAATCCTCTAGAATACACCTCCACCATAATATGAATACTTGTGCTTCCAGTGTAAATCACTTGGGCATCGACCTTGATCACTTCGCCGATATTGATGGGTTTATAAAATCGAATCCCTCCTACATACACAGTCACGCAATAGCCTTCTGCCCAAGTCCTTGCACAGGTATAAGCCGCCTGATCAATCCATTTCATTACCACTCCTCCATGAACTTTACCTCCATAATTTATATCGGAAGGTTCACTGATAAACTGGAAAGCGGTCTTGTGGCTTTCGGTCACTTTTGGGTTCGAATTCATTGCAAATCGGATTGTATTGTAGGTTCAAAAAGGAATAACTAGCTATGAAAGTACACAATTGATGAAAGCTTTCTTGACCTATATCAGACTAAAACAAGAAGAACTTTATCCGTTCCCATAAAAACTTTGTTATTTCAGGAGTTTTGGTCTTAACTTTTGCTATTAAAGCCATCCTTATATGTACAAAAAATTATTTTCCTCCAGCCTCTTTTTACTTCTTTCATTTGTTTCCTTCGGCCAAGACCTCGCCGACATTTTGGATTCCTATAAATTCAGAAATGTCGGCCCTCTGCGCGGGGGACGTGTCACTGCTGTAGAAGGCGTAGAATTAAAACCTGCTGTTTTTTATATGGGCGCTACAGGTGGTGGAGTTTGGAAAACTGATGACTACGGAAATTCTTGGGATAATATATCCGATGGATACTTCTCCACACCATCGATTGGGGCAATATCTGTCTATCAAAATGATCCCAAAATCATTTATGTAGGCACTGGCTCAGATGGTCTTCGATCAAATGTAATCACTGGTAAAGGAGTCTATAAGTCCATTGATGAGGGTAAAAGCTGGGATTTGATTGGTCTAGAAAAAACTGGTCAGATCGGTGCTGTGGAAATTCACCCAGAAAATCCGGATATAGTATATGTAGCCGCAATTGGCCAAGCCTTTGGGCATAATGAGGATCGAGGAGTTTTCAAAACCATAGATGGCGGAGCTACCTGGGAGAAAATTTTCTATCATTCTGACAGCGTGGGGGTATCAGATTTGGAGATGGCTCCTGATGATCCAAACACGCTCTACATTGGAGCTTGGAGAGGCTTACGAAAGCCATGGACGATCATTTCGGGATCTTCAGAGGGTGGAGTTTATAAGTCTACAGACGCAGGAAAAACTTGGATCAAACTTTCCAATGGACTGCCTACAGGGCTGACAGGAAAAATTGACTTTGCAGTATCTCCTGCCGATCCAGATGTGGTTTATGCAAATATCGAGGCATCTGATGATCAAGGAGGATTGTATCGATCCGCTGACCGAGGAGAGAATTGGGAATTTGTCTCAGACAATTCAAACCTAACTAATCGACCATTCTATTATACCAATATCTATGCGAATCCGAAGGATGCGAACACGGTTTACAATAATTCACTGCGCTTTTTGAGATCATACGATGGGGGAAAAACATGGAAAACCTTATCCACTCCTCATGGGGATAATCACGATATCTGGGTTAATCCTAACGACACAACCATTTGGATCCAAGCCAATGACGGTGGTGCAAACATTACACTAAATGACGGAAAGAGCTGGTCAACACAGTTTAATCAACCCACCGCAGAACTCTATCAAGTCGAAGTGGATGACCAATATCCATATTATTTATATGCTGGACAGCAGGATAACTACAGCACCATAGCTGTGCCGAGTAATCCTCCATTAAGTGTCCAAGCGGGCACGAATTCCTTCATCCTAAATACAGGAGGTTGCGAAACCGGTCCGGCAGTTCCGAAGCCCGGCGACCCAAATATTGTCTATTCAAATTGTAAAGGACGATTTGGTGTTTTCGATAAGCGAACTGGACAGGAACTTCAATACTATGTGGGAGCAAGTAACATTTACGGGCATAATCCAAAGGATCTTAAATTCAGATTTCAGCGAGTAGCTCCGATCCATGTTTCTCCGCATAATCCAAACAAAGTCTATCATACCTCGCAGTATGTGCATGTTACTTATGATGATGGCAAGACCTGGCAAATCATCTCTCCGGATCTTACCGATTTCGATCCTTCGAAGCAGATGGTTCCAGGATCACCGATCACAAGAGATGTGACTGGCGAGGAATATTACAGTACCATATATGCAATTCGAGAATCTTCCATCGCGGAGGGGGTGATCTGGGTTGGCTCTAATGACGGACCTGTTCATGTCACAAAAGATGGAGGTAAAACCTGGGAGAAGGTAACACCGGATATGCCCTCAGGAGGCCGAGTGGATGCTGTTGAGCCTTCACCACATGATCCGGCAAAAGCTTATGTATCAGTATTGCGCTACCAGCTTGATGACTATGCCCCATACATCTACAAGACGGAAGACTACGGTGCCACTTGGACACTACTCACTACCGGAGAAAATGGAATTCCAAATGATTATCCTACTCGAGTAGTTCGTGAGGATCCTGAAAAAGAGGGGATTCTTTATGCAGGAACAGAATTTGGACTATTTATTTCAATGAATGATGGTCAGTCATGGGAGCCATTTAAAAGTAATCTGCCTGTTACCCCTATCACCGATATCAAAATTCACGAAGACGACCTCGTGATGTCGACAATGGGAAGAGGTTTTTGGATTCTTGATAATCTAATCAGCCTACGAGGAGTCCAAGATCTAGGATCAAAGGACATTGCGCTATTTCCTATCAAACCAGCCGTGAGAAATGGAATGTCTGCTCGAAGTGAAAAAAATGGCCCTGAATACTTAAGGGATGGTGCTAGAATGGATTTTTATCTTTCAGATAAAGCGTCCAACCTAAGATTAGAAATTTTAAATGAGCGTGACGAATTGGTAAGAGTTTTTGAATCTGGCACCAAAGAGGAGGAAGGAGAAAACACAGAGCGGGATATGAGTACAGAATTTACGGGGATCCCTGCAGCTCAAGGTCTTCCAAACAAAGCTGGAATGAATCAATTTGTATGGAACATGAGACATCATGGAGGATGGAACAAAGACCCAAAAAGATCCTATACAGGCAATGGACCCATGGTGGCAACTGGCAAATTCAAGGCGAAATTAATTGCTGATGGTAACGTACTCGAAGAGGAATTTGAAGTGATTTTGGATCCTAGAATCACGCTAGTGACGGATGCCGATGTTGCGGAACAGGAAGCCTTAACCTTGGAGATTCGCGAATTTTCAGATGATGTCAATCGCTTGATTGCAGCGATGGAAGAGGAAAAGAAAGGACTCGAGTCGGCGATCGAACAAGAAAAATCTGCTCAGATGGAATCGAAAAAAACAAAACTGGAAGCCCTTTATTACCAATTGGTTACACCAGAAGGCACTTACATGCAGCCTATGCTACAAGATCAGACTAGATATCTGAATTCTATGCTTGGACAGGCTGACCAAAAGCCAGGAAAGGACGCCTATGAGCGACTCGTTGAGCTGAAAGAAACGTACAATGAAATCAGCAAAGAATTCAACAATCTGAAATAAAGATTAAGGGTAGCTAATCAGAGTTACCCTTTTTTTCTTCTTCTTTTTCTTTGGCCTTCATAGCTGTGACCTGCAATTTGATCAATTCTAGTTTATCAGCCGTTTGAGATTTAACCCTGTCGAGAAGTTCAATTTGATTTTCTACAACTTGAGACCTTCCCAATTCAATTTTCACAAGTCGCTCCAATTCCTTCAATCTTCTACCCTGAATTCTCTCCTGTTTGATATATTCCTGGAATAGCAACACGTGTAGACCTAGAATGCATGATAGCACCAATAAGGCCAAAATAATCAAAACAGGATTTTCAAAAAGGGAATTCAGCATTCGGAGAAAAGAAGAAAAAGCACGAGCCAAATGTAATTCACGAAGGCTTTCTTGAGAATAAGGCAAACGACCTATTCCTTTGACTTCACCTTTTATCCGATACTTCTGGACCGGGGTAAAGAAAGTTTGACCATCGTCCCTTTTTCAATAGCTGATTCGATTTCAATTTGTCCACCCAAGATCTCAGCACGTTTGCGCATATTACTTAGACCATTTCCGAGCGATTCCTCACTAAAGTCAAACCCTCTTCCATCGTCTTTGATCATCAGGTGAATCGTATCGTCTGAGGCACTTATTTGAACCTGAATGCTCTGGGCTTTAGCATGCTTCATGGCATTCTGAACAGCTTCCTGAAGAATTCGATACACTTGAATCCCGTCTGAGGAGGCAAATCGTAAATCTTTCGGAAGAGATTCAGTCCCGAAAAAGCTAAAGTTCACTGAAGTTCCACTTTGATCGGCGCGCTGCATGTAGTCACTCATCCGGGTGGAGAGTTGCTCCCAGTTGATTTGCCCGGCATTCATCGCCCAAATAGTATCTCTCAATTCCGTGATCGTTTGCTTGGTGAAGTTGGCGATGGTGTCGTATCTCTGAGTCAGCTGTTCCTTGATGGGATCAAAATACTTTAGGTTTTCTATAGCCGAAATAATGAAAGTAAGCTGGGCTCCAATATTGTCATGAAGGTCACGAGAGATCAATTCACGTTGCTCTTGAAGTTTGTTTTGAGTTTCAATTCGGACCAGTGCCGCCTTCAATTCAGCCTCTTGATAGAGCTGCCTGTTTTTGAGCTTTTGCTGAGAATAAAGCAAATATCCCACGACTCCGAGGATGAGTGCCAATACCAATGAACCTCCAAGTTGAATCGTTCGATTTCTGATTTGAGCCCGTTGCTGAGCGATTTCTGCATCCTTTTTTTCCGTCTGATATCTCGTTTCCAGATCCGTAGTGAGTTGCTGAATTTCTTGCTCGGCAAGTTTTTTATTTAGATTGATATATTCCTCTGTATAAAAAGCAGCACTGTCAGGCATATTCAAGGCGGCATAGACAGGAGACATAAGTAGGTACATACTAGCCATATCATCTTCTGCATCTTGGAGCTCAAAATTTCTTAACGCAGCGATATAGTAATCTCTCGATTGCACAAAATCCCCTAGATCATAGTATGATCTTGCGAGATTAGATTGGATCAGGGCAAAGTCGTATGACGCTCCAGCTTCCTCGGCTAGGTCAAGCCCTTTTTTTGCATAGGAGATTGCTAGCTGACTCTTTTTCTGAGCATTGTAAAGTGTCGCCAGATTATTGTAGGTGGTGGATGTATAGTAAACGTCCTCGTATTCGCCAAAAATCCGCAATGCCTCAAGGTATACCTCCTCCGCCTTGGGGTAGTTTTTCATGTTTTTGTGGATGCTACCCAAGTTGGTATAGGTCATCGCCAAGCTATATTGATCTTCTTGACTCTTTCTATATTCAGCCACTTCTGTGAGGATTTCTAAGGCCCGGGGGTAATTTCTCATCTCCAGATAAATCACACCGATGTTGTTTCGGACAAAATCCGCATTTCGTTCATTTCCTGTTCGCTCAAAATAATCGAGTGCTTTGAGGTAATTTGACATAGCAGAATCTGACTGAAAGTCTCGCTGAAAAACCGAACCTAAATTCGTGATGGTGCCATAGATTTTGGAAGAATCTCCTACCTGATAGCGCAAAGACAAGGCTTCCTGATAATTTGCTCTAGCCTCTGGCAATTCACCCTTTTCCATCCAAGCATAGGCCAGATCGCTATACATCTGACTCAAGATCACTGGATCATTAAGTTTTTTGCTTTGAACAATCCCCCTTTGCCCAAAAAAGATAGCTGAATCGATGGAAATGGGGACGTAATTCCATGTAAGCTCAGAAAGTACACTTACTTCATCCTTAAGGTTTTCAGTTTTTGCCAAGGCCGTTTTTAGACTATCAATTAACTCTCTTTGGCTTTGAGCATGCCCGGAAAAAGTGACCACTATAAAACAAAAAAGTGTACTCAAATAAATTTTCAGCATATCTTCAGATTAAGGCAGAAAATAAGATAAAAATGGGGGTATTGGCAAATGGAATATATGCTTTTGAAAAGTAGTCTAGTATTGAATATAAAAATCTGCCTTGACTGCTGGAGCCAATCGAATATTTTGACCAAAAAATATGCAACTCTTCCTCAAATAAAAAGGCGCTTGGAGAATCCAAACTAATTGAGAACCTTTCGGTTAAATTTAAAAGTATAAACCCAAAAAATCAGTATGATTAATTTTTCAGAAAATGAAAACCAAAGGATGATCGCCCAGATGATCCGGGATTTTGGAGCTAAAGAAATTACACCATTTCGTAAGGAGTGGGACGATCAGCAGATTTTCCCGGTTGAGCTATTTAAGAAGCTCGGCGAACTCGGCTTGATGGGTGTTTTAGTTCCCACGGAGTATGGCGGATCAGGATTTGGCTATTTTGAATATGTGACCGCTATCGTTGAGCTTTCTAAGCTTGATCCTTCCGTGGGTCTTTCTATGGCTGCACACAATTCTCTTTGCACAAACCATATCTTGATGTTTGGCAATGAGGAACAAAAAGCAAAATACCTCCCTAAACTTGCAACTTGCGAGTGGCTAGGCGCATGGGGACTGACTGAGCCTAATACGGGCTCGGATGCTGGGAACATGCGTACCGTTGCGAAAAAAGAAGGGGAGTATTGGGTGCTCAACGGTGCCAAAAACTTTATTACCCACGGTGTATCGGGAGATGTAGCAGTGGTGATCGCCAGAACCGGCGAGGTCGGAGATTCACACGGCATGACGGCATTTGTGATCGAGCGGGGAACCCCAGGCTTTGAAGGAGGCAGAAAAGAAGACAAGCTGGGCATGCGGGCATCCGAAACTGCTGAGATGATTTTTACAGATTGTAAAGTCCATGAAAGCCAAGTTTTGGGTGAGATAGGAGAAGGTTTTATCCAATCTATGAAAATCTTGGACGGAGGACGAATTTCCATTGCTGCACTTTCTTTGGGAATCGCAGAAGGTGCTCTTGAGGCATCCATTCAATATTCCAAGGAGCGTCAACAATTCAATCAACCTATTTCCAAATTCCAGGGCATCTCGTTTAAGCTTGCGGATATGGCAACCCAAGTAGAGGCTGCTAAGCTATTGACATTTAAAGCAGCTGATTTGAAAAACAGAGGTGAAAAAGTGACTCTAGCCGGGGCTAAAGCAAAATATTATGCTTCTGAAGTCTGCGTATCCGTATCCAATGAAGCAGTTCAGATTTTTGGAGGATATGGCTTTACGAAGGATTATCCTGTGGAAAAGTATTACCGAGACTCAAAGCTCTGCACCATTGGCGAGGGAACATCGGAAATACAGAAACTGGTGATTTCTAGAGAAATATTAAAATAAACCAAAGGCTCCCAAGGGAGCCTTTAGTTTTTCATCGCCTCGTAAATAAGGTCATGAATCTCGGTACGAATACCCTCGCTGAGTAATTTTTTGTTTTCGCCATCCGGATATACTCTATTGGACAAAAAGACATAAATCAGGTCATTTTCGGGATCTGCCCAAACGCAGGTCCCGGTAAATCCTGTATGTCCAAATGTTGACTTAGGTGCTAATTTACCTGCGGATCCTCCCTTATCTTTCTCCGGCTCGGGTTTATCCCAACCCCAGCCTCTGCGACTCTGACGTGATTGGCGTTTAGTGAATTCACTCACAGTACCTGGCTTCAAGAGATTGACATCCCCATAATAGCCTTCATTGAGCATCATTTGCATCATCACTGCGAGATCCATGGCTTTGGCAAAAAGCCCCGCATGTCCTGCAACTCCTCCATACATTGCTGCCCCAGGATCATGCACATATCCCTGAACCAGCCTTTTCCGAAAGACAACATCATCCTCCGTAGGAGCTATTCTCTCTTTTGGGATTCGATTGGTAGGATTGAATGTCATGGTGTTTAAACCAAGCGGACTATAAAAATTCTGATCCAAAAACGCATCTAAAGGTTGGTTTACTACCCGCTCCACCACGGCTTGCATAAAATACATTGTCAAGTCTGAGTATCTATATCTGTGTTTGCTGGCACCTCTTGGCTTTGGCTCCAAAGGAGAATCTACAGTCCAAACCCACAAACTATCCCGTAAGGCATCCATGGCGTACATTTCATTCGAAACAGGTCGAGTAAAACCCGGCTCAGGACTGGCCTTATAATATTCAGACTTCCATGCCCCCCCCTCTACGGTTTTAGCATAATGTGGGATAAACGCCTTCAGCCCTGCTTCATGAGCCATTACATCAGACAGTACTAGATCGGCCTTATTGGTCCCTCTGAGCTCAGGAAGGTAATCTCCCAGTGTTTTGTCCATTTCGATCTCACCTCTGCTCACCAAAAACATCACCGCCTGTGTGGTGGCTAGAACCTTAGTAATGGAGGCTAAATCATAGACAGTCTCAGAGGTGACAGCTGGTGAGGATTTATACTCTAATTTTCCATAGGATCGCTCAAAAACCACTTTCCCATCCTTGACTACCAGAACATTGGCACCTGGCGCAGCCTGAATCCGGATCATTTTCTGAGCTACTTCATCTATTCGATTGAGCTTTTCGCTACTCATTCCTACAGTTTCTGGCGTTGCAAAGGCTAATCTCCTCATCGGCTCCATATAACCTCCTACGCCTTGGACAATATTATTACTAACGCTCACTGGCAAAACACCCCTTCCGGCTCTGCCGCCAAAAAGAATTTGAGGCACAAGCTTTTGAGTGAAATCGTTGTTTTCATAAGCCAAAACCAACCTTTCATTATCATCGAAATATTGAGCGGAATAGGCATTGCCAAAAAGTACAGTCACAACTTCATGGGATTTCCTCAACTCACGAATCAGACTCACATCCGCGTCACTTACTCCAAAGTTTCTTCTTGGGCTATTCGTGATTCCCATCAACCCCACAACCACCACATCTTTCCCCTCCAAATTTTTCAGGGTTTGGCTGACTGCCCCTATTCCTTTTTCAAGTTGAAAGTGCTCAAATTCAGCATACTTATCTAGATATTCGGCAAACACATCTCCTTCTCCCCCAATGGTAAGACTGGCAAAGGTTTTTAGATCTAATTGTTTAAATGGCAATAGACTATTTTTATTCGTAGCGACTGTAATTGCCTCAGCATATAATTCTTCGATCAAGGCTTCGGTTTTGGGCGTGTAAAGCCGATCCATCAATTTGTATGTCTTCACTGGTTTTTCCTTGTGAAGCCCAGCCCAATATTTGGCTTTGAGGATTTTCTTCACACGGCGTTCGACTTCAGCCCGTGTGATTCTCCCTTCCTCTATCGCCTTTTTGATCTCTACTTTGGCCCTTGGCACATCCATAGAGTAAAGCAGCACATCATTTCCTGCGACGAGCGCCTCCACATCCACCACTCCTGGAGCAAATTGATCCGCCACGCCTCGCATATTCAAGGCATCGGTAAAAATGAGACCATTGAAATTCATTTCCCGCTGAAGCAGATCTGTCACCACCGGCTTTGATAGACTAGTAGGTCTGCCGCTACCCTCATCGAGGCTTGGGATATTGAGATGAGCCACCATGACAGACATCAGGTTTTCATCAAAAAGCGCCTTGTATGGATATAAATCCACTTCATCGATTCTCTCTTTGGAATGTTTGATTACCGGAAGGGAATAATGACTATCCGATTCCGTATCTCCATGACCTGGGAAATGCTTTGCGTTTGCAATGACACCATTATCCTGAAGACCTTTGACATAGGCCACAGCCTTCTTTGCCACTTCAA
This sequence comes from Algoriphagus namhaensis, assembly GCF_042649705.1. Classification (NCBI taxonomy): domain Bacteria; kingdom Pseudomonadati; phylum Bacteroidota; class Cytophagia; order Cytophagales; family Cyclobacteriaceae; genus Algoriphagus; species Algoriphagus namhaensis. The sequence goes on along the minus strand of NZ_JBHRZS010000003.1, from coordinate 199,605 downwards.
CTTTATTTTCACCAAAGGCTCGATAGCCAATGACCGGATTATTGGGATTGGAATTGACATCGACCACTGGTCCAAAATTGATGTGCATGTCCATCTCTTTGAATTGTCTAGCCATCTCTTCGCCCATCGCGTAGATGAGTTTTTCATCTTGAATGGCGCCCAAGGTCATCGCTTTAGGATAGTCTGGAATCGAATCAAATCGCATTCCGAGCCCCCATTCCGCGTCCATAGCAATAAATAGTGGGGTTTTAGCTTCTGCTTGATAAAGATTCGTGAGTCGGGCTTGGCGATTGGGCCCTCCCTGAAAAAAAATCAATCCCCCAAGATTTTCTTCTCGTACCATTTTTCGAATCTCTTGGACATGTTGGTCTCCTTGATTGGAATAAGCCGCCACCATAAACAGCTGTCCTAGCTTTTCATCAAAAGAAAGGTCTTGGAATACGGAATCCACCCAAAGAATCTGAGCCATGGAGTCCACGCTTTCGAGAGGATCTTCCGCAGTCCCAGGTAAATAGAGCCGCCCTGCCGAAAAAAATAAAGCAAGCATTGCCAACATGAAACCTCTCACAAGACTAATCCTCATTTTTCTGATAATTTTTTATCTGTTATTTTTAAAATAAATTTGATTCTAGGTTCTGGAAATACAGAATGCAGTACGGATCTCCATCGTCACACAACTTTAAGTAAGTTAAAAAAGATCGTGTAACAATCGACTAGAAAAGGGGTTAAACAGAGTATATTTATGATGTTTGGTTGATTTCAAAGTCAATCTCGTCTCTGATACTATTTCCATCCTGTATCTACGTCAAACCTGAGCAAAAAATCATGAAATTCCCTTCCATATTTCGTACAAACTCCCCCATGAGGTTTGATATCAAGCCAAGATATTATGATCCTGTGAAAGAGGAAATTGAGCAGCGAACTTCTTTGATTAAAAAAGAATTAGAGGCTGAGGGCCTTTTGCCAAAAGAAGGAGAGGAAAATGGGAGGTATGAAAGTGGAATCCGAGGATCTTTTGCCAACTATCGCGGAGGAATAAAAGATCGAACACAAAACCCCCTCACTTCAACGGCAATGATCCGGACTTTAATCGTCCTGCTTCTTGTCGGGTCTTTGGGAGGATATATTTATTTCGGGCCTGTGGTCTTTGAAATTTTATTGTACAGCGTTTTACTCATTGCGGCGATTTATTTTTTCTTTCGTCTCAAACCAAAAAAGAGTAGATGAACAACCTCATCCAACTCTTGCCAGATGCGATTGCCAATCAAATCGCTGCTGGCGAAGTCGTCCAACGACCTGCTTCTGCGCTCAAAGAACTACTTGAAAATGCAGTAGATGCGGGTGCCACTAAAATTCAGGTGGTATTAAAAGATGCAGGTAAACAACTCATTCAAGTCATAGACAATGGCCGAGGAATGAGTCCGACAGATGCTCGGATGAGTTTTGAACGCCATGCTACCTCCAAAATCAAAGAAAGTAAAGATCTATTTTCGATTCGCACATTTGGCTTCCGAGGTGAAGCCTTGGCTTCTATCGCTGCCGTGGCTCAGGTAGAGTTGAAAACCAAAACAGCCGATGAGGAATTGGGTACCTACATTTGTATTGAAGGCTCTGAGGTTAAAAAACAAGAACCAGTAGCCGCACAAAACGGTACTTCCGTTTCGATGAAAAACCTGTTTTTCAACGTTCCAGCCCGGCGAAACTTCTTAAAATCAAACCCTGTTGAAATGCGTCATTTGGTGGATGAATTTCAGCGCGTGGCTCTATCTTATCCAGAAATTGCATTTACACTTATGCAAAATGATATGGAGATGTATTCCTTGCTTCCAGGCAAGCTGAGTCAACGAATAACAGGGATTTTTGGTAAAAACTATCAAGATAAACTCATTCCGGCCGATGAAGAGACTCCACACTTGATGGTGAAAGGTTATATCGGCAAGCCCGAGAGTGCAAAAAAAACCCGAGGAGAGCAATTCTTTTTTGTCAACAACAGATATATAAAAAGCAGCTATTTACACCATGCGGTAAGCACCGCTTTTGAGGGGCTTATTCAGCCGGATCAACATCCTTTCTATGTGCTTTTCTTGGAAATCGATCCATCTCATATAGATATCAATGTCCACCCCACAAAAACTGAAATCAAATTTGATGATGAGCGCACGGTCTATGCCGTAATCCGAACCTGTATCAAGCAAGCCCTCGGAGCGCATCATGTAGTACCCTCTTTGGATTTTACGGTAGATGTCAATTTTGAAAAAAACTGGGCGAATGACTCAGTAAAAAAAGAGCAGGTTGATCGTGAATACAGTTACAAATCTTACAATACCCCTGAGTTTAAGAAAAGTAGCACCTCAGGATGGGAAAAACTCTTTGAGGTAGGTGGGGGAGCCCAAAGCATTAGAGAAGATTCCAAAGAGGAAACGGAGGTTTTGACATTCCCAAGCCGGGCCACGGAGCAGCAAGATTTCCAAAATCCTTCAACTCCTGAAGAAACCACAGGCACCACCTTTCAAGTCGAGTTGAGCTATATCGTAGCACAGTTTTCATCTGGATTTATCATCCTGGATCAGCAAACTGCTCATGAACGAATTCTATTCGAACGCTATCAAAAGCAGCTTTCCATCGCAAAGGGACCTTCCCAGCAGTGCTTATTTCCGCCTGTGATTGAACTTAGTGGTGGAGACTTTCAGTTGGTAATGGGAATTCGTGAAGAGTTGGCGAGTTTAGGGTTTTTGATTGAAGTATTTGGCAAAGATGCTGTGCTTATCCAAGGCGTTCCAGCTGATATACAGGTGAAAAATGAGAAAGAGCTTTTTGAAGGTTTAATCGAACAGTACAAACATTTCAAAAATGAGCTTTCCCTTGAAAATCGAGAATACCTAGCAAGGGCCTTAGCTAGAAAGGCTTCGATCAAACGTGGTCAGCGCTTAAACTCTCAAGAAATGGAACTGGTAGTCGGTCAGCTATTTGCCTGCCAAAACCCAAATTACGGCCTCTCTGGAAATAAAACCTTTGTAAAGTTGGACTTAACCAGCATTCACTCCTTCTTCGGAAAATAATATGTTCAGAAACATCACCCCAGTTGTACAAAACCTACTCCTCATCAACATCGTGTTGTTTGTGGTTTCAGCCTTTCTTTTCCCACAATTGAGCGATTGGTTTGCCTTATACTACATTCAAAGTCAGAATTTTCAGCCATTCCAGTTTCTGACTTACATGTTTATGCATGCGGATTTCTGGCACCTCTTTGGGAATATGTTTGGGCTCTTGATTTTCGGTCCCCTACTCGAGCAATTTCTTGGGCCAAAAAAGCTTTTGATTTTGTGGATGGTATGTGGTGTTGGCTCTGGAGTGTTGTATTCGGGTTATTCTGCTTATAAGGTCAATGCACTTGAAACTAAGGTCGAGGCCTTTCAGGCAAACCCAGATCCTGAATCCTTTAATAGATTGGTGTTAGACAACCGTGGGTATTTTGATCGGGCTATTTTCGATTTCGTAGATGATTACAGCAAAAACCCAACAGATCCAGTGTATGTGCAGCGGGCAAACCAAACGCTAGAGGCCATAGTTCGAATCCAAAGCAATGTACCTATGGTGGGGGCTTCGGGAGCACTTTTTGGGATATTGATTGCTTTCGCAATGCTCTTCCCAAATACCCAGCTTTTCCTTTTATTCCCACCCATGCCTGTAAAGGCTAAATATTTGGTGCTTTTTTATAGTCTTTACACTATTTACAACGTATTTGTAAACAACCCCTTGGACAATGTGGCACATTTTGCCCATCTCAGTGGTTTAGTAATCGGAGCCATATTGGTTTACCGCTGGAAAAAGGAAAGAAATAGTTTTTATTGACGATGTACGGAAATTTTTGGGATAACTTAAAAAATGCTTTCAAGCATAGCGACAACAGTCTTTACAAACTGATCGCGATTAATTTACTGGTATTTTTAGCCCTAATGGTGGTGAGGGTAATCTTTACCATCGGGGGTTTAGGTGACTGGTATTCGGATTTTGTCCAGTACTTCATGATGCCAGCCTCGGTGTCTCGCTATGTTTTCCAGCCGTGGAGTGCGCTCACGTACATGTTCATGCATGAGGGTTTCTTCCACATTTTGTTCAATATGCTCTTTCTCTACTGGTTTGGCCAGTTGGTACACCAGTTTTTGGGTAGCCGCAAGCTCACCAACTTGTACATTTTGGGTGGATTGGCAGGAGCACTATTTTACGTGGTTATATACAATTTGGCCCCCTATTTCAGTAATTCAGTGGATAGTTCTTTGATGCTGGGAGCAAGTGCAGGAGTATTCGCCATTGTGGTGGGTGCGGCGACACTCAGCCCAAATACTACATTCTTTTTAATTCTGATTGGCCCTGTTAAAATCAAATATATAGCCATTTTCTATGTGTTGGTTTCCTTCGCCAATTCGGCCGGAGCCAATGCCGGTGGTGAACTTGCGCATCTAGGCGGAGCTATGCTCGGTTACCTTTATGTGACCCAGCTTCGCAAAGGAACAGATTGGGGTATTCCAGTCCAAAAGGTCGGGCTGTTCTTCGAAAATCTTTTTTCAGGAAGAAAAAGCGGGGTGAAAGTGTCGTACAAAAAAGCGAAGAGTTCGTCTTCAGGAAGCTTCAGTAGTTTTGGCAAAGCAACAAAAAAAGACACCGACTCCTCAGAACATGATACAAGTCAGGAAGAAATCGATCGAATCTTAGACAAAATCGCAGAGCGGGGCTATGAAGCTCTAAGCAAAGATGAGAAACGGAAATTGTTCGAATTTTCCAAAAAATAGCATTGGCTATAAAGGGAAAGCAAATCCCACTTTAAAACCAACCTCCTGACGAGCTTGACTCTGAAAATTAAACTCCGTACTGAGGCCTATCCAATCGGCCACTCTGATATAAGCTCCAACTCCGACATTGGCACCTTTGGAGCTTCTTCTTGTACCTGCACCATCGGGCTGGGTATCTTCCCAAGTTTGGCTATACCCTGCCATAAAATATAGCTGCGAAGGCCCATCTGAAACATAATACCTCAGGTCTGCACTAAAATTACTCTCATTCCCCACTTGAGGAAAGATGTACGTATAGCTAGGCATGATGGCAAACTTGTCGGCAAAGAAATACTCAAATCCTCCCCCTATGCCTGGGTTATTCCAACGAAGGCCATAAGTCCCATAGACATGTACCCTTGAATTACCTTGTTCTAAAGATTGGGCATAGGCCCAAGGAAGAGATAGAAGGGAAAGGAGAAGTACCAGAAGTGCCTTTTTCATCATTATTCAGTGAATTTTTGAAGAAATTAGCAGGCTTTCTCGAAGAAAACAAATCTCTATTCCAATACCCGCACCACGCGGCCAAGTTTGCCACTCTCATCCATCCCTTCAAGAATCAAAATCTGCATTTTGCTAATATCCGAATTGTAATATTCAAGTTTAGCAATACCATTTTCATCGGTCTGGATTAGTGGGTTCCAATAAATAGTGGCGCGCTTATCATCAAGAGACTTTCGAGTAAGGTCTTCATCGTACATGGGCTGGTAAAACTCTTTGACCGTGGAGTATCCTCCGTAGGTTGTAACCAGCGTACCACCAACACTGGCAGAAAGTCCTGAGCCCTGCTTAGTATACACAGCAATGACCCCATTGGCTCCCTGCGCCCCGAAAATAGCCGCTCGTGCCGGATCCTTAAATACATCCACACTCGAGACATCCCTTGGACTCACCTGAAGCAAGGTCTGGGCGCTCACTGGAATATTATCTAGAAGATACAATGGACCTGTCCCTGCATTCACTGAGCCTACGCCCCTAATCTGCACAGAGACATCAATCCCTGAAACAAAAACTTGAACACCTGAAACTCTTCCTTGAATGAGCTGAAATACATTTGTAAATCCAACAGAGCTTGGTACATCTTCCGGTCGAATGGTTACATCCCCTGTACCATAGATTTTACGCATACTTTCCTCCTCTCCGGCAATGGTCTCTGCCTCCACGGTTACTACTTCAAGATCCAAAAAATCATCATCTCCTTCGAGCATCTGCTGCTGTAATTTTCTTTCCTGATAAGTAGCAATCAGACTTTCAGGCCAAACGATATCCCGTGGATAGTTTCCTGATAGTTCTGTGAATGTCGGCTCGGGAAGAATGACTTCCACATCCACAAAATTCTTCAATCGATTATCCTCAGCAGTAATGGTGACCGAAGCCGAGTCCAAATAATCCATTTCCGTAAGGATGAAACGCCCGTTAGGGCCATACTCAGTACTGAGGATTTCTATCCCTTCACCCACAATGGCAGATACTGTGCCGCCTGCAAGACCCTTTTTTGTGTCTTCTTGATCTGTAATTTGCCCTTCGATATTGATCCCTCTTTCTATGAAATTGAAAATGTTGGGATAGGATTGAGCCTTCACTTCTTCCCAACTAAATCTACTCCATCCGTGAGTGAGCATGACCAAATCGATAGCCTCAAGATCCACTCCTTTTTCGTCACTAAAGTAGACACCAGGAGCATAAAGCTGCCCCTTCAGGTCAGATGAAATCAAAAGGGCCGAATAAATATTATCGTCTTCTAAATTCAAACTTACTTGATCACCGTCCACCACAGAAAGTGCTAGCGAACTGGGCACAGCGGACCCTCCCAAAATACTTTTTATGGTAAGGTCGATTTTAGATCTTTTACCAAGAGATCCATTCGGTTGGATATCCAGTTCCAGCTTATCCTCACCCATGTAAAAAAGCAGACGCTCTAGAAGAGGCTGACCAGAGGAATTCAACACTGAGATTTGATTGATCCCAGTCACTAGGTTTTCCTTTGGTATCCGGACTCCCCAAACCCCATTGGTGAGTTGGCCTTGAATCATGTAATTGATAATTCCTCTAGTCTGACTTACCATCAGCAAATCAGTCATGTCTGTCGTTCCTTGCACAAAAGCGGTCAAATAGGATGCCTGAGGATTATTAATGACCTGAATGGATAAGCCAGATTCTGCTGGAGCTGGCAAGGCAATACTTCTGGTCTGTCCGCTACTTGTTTCGCGTATACTGGCAGTATAATCTTTCTGATCTGGAGTAATTTCAATTTTTCCTAAGCCAGCAAAATTACTCTTTAGGACTATATCAGGATTTTGATCTATTTGTCCTTCAAAATAGACTGGGGTCCCATCAGGATAGACGGCTCTGAAAGCCACCTGACTCTTTTTACCCAGGAGCCAATTTCCTCCTTCAGGAAGGAATTGAATATCTGCCAGGTCAAGACTGTAGGGCAGCTGTACTTTTTGCACCACTGGGTAAGTTCCTCCTTCGAGATAGGTCAGTTCTAAATGTTGCTCTGGATTTGGGGCCGTTGGAATTTTGAATGAAAAACTAGCTTGACCCTGATCATTCAAAGCTAAATCTTGCTTATGAAGCTGTTGATCCCCAGCCATGGCTTTGAGTTCTAACTGTGCATTGGTTAAGGGATTTCCTTGGCCATTTACAGCAGTAAGTTCTATTTGAAAGGTGGTTTGGCCGGAGGCATTGCTTATCTCTTTAAAATCAACTTGCGGCAAAAAAGAACCCCCATCCCCATCTACAACTGAGATGGTTTTTGAGAAAAAGTATTCTTCACCAAAGTTTTTCATCCAACCTGTGTAGGCTTTGATTTGATATTGGCCTGGATTTCCGAATTGAGGTAAAGTAAAATTACCCCCTCCTCGCCCTTCTTCCAGTCTGATCAGTTTGGTAGTCAACAGTAATCCATCTCCATCAAAAAAGTCCACATAAAGTGGCTTGGAAAGTGGTGAAGGAATCTGAGAACTTCCTGCAGTCACGAAGGCACTAAACCAAACGTCTTCTCCCAAGGTGTAAGTAGATTTATCCAATTGGAGATAAACCTTTTCCACAGGATACTCTGCCTGATAGGTATTGAAGTAGGATTGAATTTTTTCGGGAAGGCTCTCTTGTGCGAGAACGAGAGCAGAAAAGGCGTAAGCCAAAAAAGTTAGGCTAGAAAGTAGTAGTTTTTTCATTAACAGTTGGTTTAATCAGTCAACGTAAATGTAAAAACTAATGTTGTCTTTTTTTAATTAAAATTAAATTTTTGCTACTTCATTTTTATTAGCAAGCTGGCCACAAGCTGCATCAATGTCTTGTCCTCTCGACTTTCTCACCTTAGCAATGATACCCTGTGATTCTAAAACTCTCACATACATGTCTACAGATTCTTGGCTTGCCTGTCGAAACTCACCTTCGTCAATGGGATTGTATTGGATGATATTTACCTTGGAAGGGATTAGTTTACAGAATTTAGCCAAAGCCTTGGCGTGCTTTTCATCATCATTTACGCCCTCCCATATCACGTATTCGTAGGTCACCTTCCTCTTAGTCTTTTGGTACCAATACTTCAGAGCCTCACCGAGTACTTCCACAGGATTGGAATCATTGATCGGCATGAGTCGTGAGCGAGTTTCATTAATGGCAGAGTGCAGAGACACAGCCAGATTGAACTTCACCCCGTCATCAGCGAGCTTGGTAATCATTTTAGCCACGCCCACGGTAGATACCGTAATTCTGCGAGGAGCCATCCCCAATCCCTCTGGAGAGGTGATTTTATCGATCGCAGTAAGTACATTGGCGTAGTTCAGTAGTGGCTCACCCATTCCCATGAAAACGATATTGGTCAGCGGCCTTTGGAAATAAGTCTCCGCCTCATTTTTGATAGCCACCACCTGATCATATATTTCATCAGGATTTAGATTTCTCATGCGCTTCAGCCTTGCCGTCGCACAAAAATTACAATCCAAACTACAGCCAACCTGTGAGGATACACATGCCGTGATTCGCTTGGAGGTCGGAATCAATACCGATTCTACAATTTTATCGTCATAGAGTTTCACCGCATTCTTGATAGTGCCATCACTGGAATGCTGCATAAGATCCACGCGAATGTGATTGATGGCGAAATGAGCCTTCAGGAGATCTCGAGTCTCCAAGGAAATATTCGTCATGTCATCAAAATTCTTCAGTGACTTATTCCAAAGCCACTCATAGACCTGCTTTGCGCGGAATTTTTTCTCTCCTTTTTCAAGAAAAAACTGCTCAAGCTCGGCCAAAGACAATTGACGTATATCACGCTTTTTCACTTCCTCCATGTTGCAAAGGTAGCCAATAGAAGTCAAAAAAATAGAAGGCCATTCACGAGCCTTCTATTCAGGATTTCCATCGCCTATTGCTTCAGCATAAGCCAGCCATTCGGATCCACAACTGGTGCAGAAGTACTACTAACTTTAACTTTTTTATTGCCCAGCATTATCCGTTGGATCCCCTCTGAAGTTTGGACTTCAACAGGTATTTCAAATTTAATTCCGTCAAGTTTGATCTGATAAGAATTTTTGCCCTTTGCTGAAATTTTAACTTGCGGGAGTTTGGTGGTTCGAAGGTATAAATTCAAAAAATCTGCTAAATCCTGCCCTGAAAATTCCTGTACGAAGGAAATAAACTCATCGGTATCTATTTGATTTTGATATGTAAATCGCTCGTCAGAAGCTAAGGCCAATAGAAATGGAAAAAACACATCGTCTCCTAGTACCCAGCGAAGCGAGTGCATTACGAAAGCCCCTTTGGTATAAATCTCGGAATGATATGCTTCTTCTTCTGTACTATTGATCTTTCCTACGACCGGTTTGTCATGAGGAATTCCCATCCCTACTTCCTTAGCTTTTTCCAAGTAACTTTCCATTCCCCCGTGCTCGTAATAAAAGAGCCAATCCCCGTAGGCCGTAATTCCCTCATGGAGCCACATATCGGCCCAGTCTCCTACAGATACCTTATTACCAAACCACTCATGACCCAGCTCATGATGCAGAAGCCAGTCGTATTGAGTGTTTCCCATGGGGACAAATTGATAATTGTTTCCATAGGCATTGATGGTCTGATGTTCCATTCCCAAATAGGGCGTCTCCACAATTGCCACCTTATCATTTGGCCAGGGATAAGCGCCAAAGTACTTCTCATGCGTCGCTGTACTGACTTTCAGCACTTCCATAATCGCAGCTGCTTTGGCTTCATTCTCTTTCAAAATGATTACTTCTATTGGCACCTCAGCGCCAGAACTCGAAATAAACACATCCTTCAGGCTATGAAATACCCCTAAAGTAAAATTGATGTTGTAATTATTTATGGGATAGGAAGTACTCCAGTGATACCTCACCTTATCGCCCATTTTTTCTGTTTCTACAAGGGTACCATTTGCTGCCACAAAATAGGGGTGATCTACCGTGAAGTATAAATCTACGCCCTCCCTAGGCTCGCTGGAAGGATGGTCTAGTGCTGGCATAAAAATTTTTGCTCCTTCACCCTGAGAGGATAAACCCATCCAATGATTCCCAAAACCGTCCTTTTCCCAAGTAAACCCACCATTCCATGGAGGATTAATAGCAATAGGAGTTACCCCAGAATAAAATATCTCCACTGAGTTGCAAGTGCAATCAATGGGTCTAATATCAAGAATGTCATTGGAATGAGTGAATTCTACAGCATCTCCATTCATCAACACCTGAGTGACTTTATATTCGTCAATCAGATTAAGGCGGAGTATTTCAAGCTTTTCTTCAGCCTCGAAGGTGACAGTAGCACTTCCCTCTATTGACCTCTCGTCTGGATTTATAGCCAAGTCTAGCTTGTAATGCAGCACCTCAAACTGCTTTTGCAGAGGATCAATTGGTCCTCCCCAATCCCAGTTTTTCTGGGCATGGCTGAATTGGAAGGTTCCAATTAATAAAAATGCCAATACGATTCTTTTTATCATTTCAATGGATTCTACGGTACTGCAAAGATTCAGTCTAGATCTGCAATTTTCCCCTTCACTTCTTTCACCTTTTTATGGACGTCTTTTAGCTTCATAGAAAAAAGAATCGCGATCACACCCAAAAGAATGAAAACCAATGCGGTAAGACTGACCAAAGTCATTCCTACAAATCCGGGATTCCATATCAATAGAAAAGCCAAGGCAACACCGCCTACACTAAGCCAAAGTAGGCTTTGATACTCCGTTCCAGAATCTTTCAGCGTCAAAGCAAAAGAAATTCCCGCAATTGCTCTAAACAATACGCCAAAACCAACATAGAGCGGAAGGGTGGCCATAGACAAGCCAGGATTAGATAAGAGCAAAATACCAATCATGGTACTAAAAACCCCTGAGGCCAAATACCAGCCCCAATGATCCAAATCCTTCCTATTACCTAAAGCAAAGCCTATTTCGGCTATGCCAGCACTTAAAAATGAAATACTGAAAATCGTAGCCAATAATAAATAAGAGGCCATAGGAGTTCTGAAAACCCAAATACCCAATAAAATAAAAATGACTCCAATGATGGTCACGAGGTACCAGTGCTTGATAGAATTTCCTAACGCTTTAATCGGTTGTGCTGCCATAAGGGGTAAAGTTTGGTTGGTGGAAAATAAAAGTATTAAGTTTTAAGTCTAAATAGGGTCTCCAAAAGTGGAATCCCGTAATATCTAGATTGAATGGTGCTTTCTTTGGAGAAACCATATTTTTCATAAAGAGAGACTGCGGGATCCTGACCGGAAGTGGTATAGAGATAGGCTCCTGTATATTTTTTTTCGTTGTAAAATCTCAGCCAATGTTCCATGAGCTCATTGCCAAGACCTCTTCCCCTATAATCTTTCTCCAAAAGCAAAAAACGCAGTTGAGCCATTCGATTAGGACGATGCATCAGTACCATAAAACCCACCAACTTTGGGCCGTCCTCAAGAATCCAAACGCCGTCCTTATTCTCATCATATTGAGAAAAAAACTCGACCAAACACTCCATCACATAAGCCTCAAAGCCTATGGCAAGATCATGCTCTTCTGCATAAATTCTTCCATGAAGAGAGGCAACCATGCCTAAATCTCCAGGGGCAAATTTATTACGCAGCGTGAGGCCTTGAATTTCTTCCATTTTGATTTTGTTACGGGATCATCCCTAAAATAGGAAGAATTAAGGAAATAAAAATTGTCAAAGTCGGCTTTGACGAAAGAATTTATTGGAATCAGACAAAGAAGTCCAAAGAATTTTCAGGAATAGTTAAAACTATCCACTAACTCCATGACCCAGTCACGGTATTTGCCCAGCCTATATTCTTTCCAATCCTCATTGTATTTGGAAGCCTCAATCAAAAACTTAAAAGCTGTATTGGCTTTTGGCTTCCCCAGTGCATCTACAAGATCCTCCGCAAGAGTTCGCTCATTCACGAATCTATCCACAAAGTCTTGCATCATCTGATACTCCTGAGCCGGTTCCATTTTGGTAAACTCAGCATAGTTTTGAGGATCATCCTCTACATCATCGAGAAGAGTTTCCTCCTCTGGAGTAAGGTCATAGTTGAAGTAATCTTCATCATCAGGCATGTAGAAAATTTTCTTCTTGTCAATTTGGTAGAAACAAACATTACCCTTCAAGAGCTGATTGGCGATCTGATCTACTTCTTGTTTTGTAAGCGAAAGCATTTAAGAATTTGAGATAGTGGACGTTGTAGGTCGAAAGATACTATAAGACTAAATAATTTTCGTCATGAGAGTTTCTAAAATTTGGGCAGGAATCTCATGCCCTCCCGAAAATTGATGTTCCTCGGCCTTTTTTCCAAGTATATCTAAAAATTCTCGCTGTTTTTCTACTACCTCAGGAGTTACAAATTCATCCTGATCTCCAAAAACCGAGAAGATCTGAGTTTTTTCAAAACTGGATTTAGCCTCATGAACTTTCAAATCATGAGCAAAAACTCCTGCCCAAAGAATTAAATAATCCACCTTTTTGCTCCAGACCGCAGCCCATCTAGTGGCTGTTGCTGCACCTTGTGAAAATCCCAAAACAGCAATTTTCGGTTGCTGATCAAAGCGATCCAAAATATCCGCAAGAAGCGAGTCCAAAAACATGTGATTATTGACGATGGCCAATTCTCGCTCGTGTCGAGTCATCCAATTGGCGCCAATCCTACCCGTAAACTCTTTGAGGTATTGATAATTGGTGCCTTCGGGAGCCACAATCAATACTTCCTCACTAGAAAACGGTAAAAACTTTTGGATAAAAAATTCCGCGAGCTGCCCATAGCCATGAAAACAAACGAATACCAGTTTCTCTGACCCTTTTGGCTCATGAGATAAACTGTAATGCGCTTGGTAAGTAAAGGAATGCGTTTTTTTCATCAGAGAGAAAGGTCCCCTAAGGAAAGCGGGAGTAGATTTTGTATACCATCAATACGGACCACTTGGCCATCAGGGTATTGAATCAAGAGTTGAATCGGATGTTCAAAACGATTTTCAAACTCCAAAATAGCTTGTCTACACATTCCGCAAGGGGAAACCTTGGCAAAAACCTCATCTCCCTCTCTTTGTGCAGAAATGGCTAGCATCCTAGGTGCATCCTTTGGATAGTTGGCTCCAGCAAAAGCCAACAGGGACTGCTCGGCACAAATCCCAACAGGAAAACTCACATTTTCCTGATTACTAGACTTAAGAATGATACCACTCTTCAGCTGCACTGCCGCCCCCACCTTGTATTTGGAATAAGGTGCATAGGCATCCTTCAATATTTCCTGTGAAGCTGCTAGTAACTCTTGCTCTGCTTCACTCAAATCCTCCCTTTGAACCAATTCTATTTTCGCTTCGAAATTCATTTTTCCCATTAAAACTAGCTTTAAACTGTCTTGAATCAATAACGTCAATTTTTGTTCAGGAAATTGAATCAAAAGGCTCGATTTTTCCATTTTTTCATCAATTTTATGATAACAATTGAACCCCATGCACACTATTCTTCTTCTCGGCGGAGGCAAATCCGCCACCTATTTGATCGACTACTTGGCCGATCAGGCCCCGATCAAAAAACGAAAACTTATCCTAGCAGATCTAGATCTTTTGGCTCTGCAAAAAAAGCTCGTTGGCAAACCTAATACGGAAGCTGTTTTGCTGGATGCGCAAGACGAAGAGCAGTTGACTGCCTTGATCGAAAGAGCTGATGTGGTCATTTCTATGCTGCCTGCTTTTCTTCATCCCAAAATTGCTAAAAAAGCTCTTGCACTCAAAAAGCATTTCTTTAGTGCTTCCTATGAATCTGAAGAAATGAAACAGATGAAGGGAGATATTGAGCAGTCGGGACTTCTTTTTCTGAATGAATGTGGACTCGACCCAGGGATTGATCATATGTCTGCAATGAAAATCATCCATGAGGCTAAAGGAGCAGGTGAAGAAATTCTTTCCTTTAAATCTTTTTGTGGAGGCCTCTTGTCCCCTGAAAATGAAGATAATCCCTGGAAGTACAAATTCACCTGGAATCCCAGAAACGTGGTCCTTGCCGGTCAAGGGACCTCAAGATATATTGAGCAGGGTAAACTGAAATTTGTCCCTTATCACAAGCTATTCAAAAGATTAGACACCTTTCAATTTGAAGAGATTGGTAACTTCGAAGGCTATCCTAATAGGGACTCCCTGAGCTATAGAAGTGTGTATGGACTTGAGAAAATCCCCACCATGCGAAGAGGAACGCTCCGTAGAGAAGGTTACTGCAAAGCCTGGGATATATTTGTGCAACTGGGAATGACAGAGGACACCTATGAAGTGAATTTGCCAGAAGATTTTACTCTTCGAGACTTCCTCAACACTTTTTTACCCTATCACCCTAGCGATCCTGTTGAGGAGAAACTGACGGAAATGTTCTCTGATTTAGATTTTCCTACATTCGAGAAAATCCAATGGCTTGGTTTCTTTAGCAAGGATCTAGTCCCATTGACTAAAGGAACCCCAGCTCAGATTTTACAACGGATTTTAGAGAAGCATTGGACATTGGCACCTGAGGACAAAGACATGATCGTGATGCGGCATGTTTTTGAAATCAAAACTCCTCAAGGGATGAAAATAGTAAATTCAAGTTTGGTTTGTAAAGGACAAGACTCCGTCTACACCGCAATGGCCAAAACTGTAGGATTACCATTAGCTATTGCAGTAGATCAATTTCTGGATGGAAATATCCAAGCAAGAGGTCTGCATATACCCGTGATCCCTGAAATCTATATACCTATATTGAATTCCCTAGCAGAGTCGGGCATATCCTTTTCAGAGACGGAAGAAGTCCTTGCTTCTTCTTAAGGGTTCCAGTCGGCAGGAGGATTAAGCTTGGAGCCTTCCACCACCCTGCAATCATCAGGAATGATAGCTTGAGGCTGACGAAAATCAAGTTGAGCGCCGTTGATATAGATTCTTTCTTTCACTTCTCCACCTGCCATAAAATATCCAAGTACAACCTCATCAGGATTGTCGAGGCTTATCATGTTACCACGGATATTTGCCGGAGGAGGGTCAAAGACAGAACCACTGATTTCGGATTGCTGCTTAACCAGCCTCAGAAAGCGATAGGCCTCCCTACTTACATTTATTTGTCTCAAATCTACGCGGTATGTGTCCACAAATCTTCTTCCATTGTCTGGTATAAAAGCGACAGGGATCTGTGTACTTAAACCATTGAAATTGTCATCTTGAGCAATAAAAATAGATTGATTACCAGTGACTTCAGTTTGATAACAAATAAAACAGCAATCCTTTGGAGCGGGAGCTCTTCCTGGAGGTGGGGTAAAATATAAATCTGGCCTGGTCTCCAACACATACGTCGCTGGCCCATTTCTCCAGAAATAAAAGTTGTCTTCCTCAGCAGGGTCATCTATATCCACTATCAACTGAACTCCAGAGGCAGGATTCAATTCTCCTTCTACAGGAACGGTAACTGACTGGTAACTGAGCTTCTTGATAGGAGGGGTAGGAAGTACCTTTTCGGGGAGAGAAGTATATACCTCTCCTTCGATAAGCTGAATTTGCAAGGTATAACTCCTTCCGACTTCAGCGCGAAAATTTACGGGAGTAAGATAAGAACCTCTGTTATCTAAATTCTCCTCCAAAAAAGTCACCTCTCCCAAATCATCCCGAATGATCACTGTCGCCGATCGGACTGGTCTGATTAAGCCTTCGAATATACTGCCATAGGTATCTCCTCTTGTCAATCGAATCTGATGCGGTCCGTTTTGAGTGGTGATCAATCCTTCAACTGTCAAATATTGGGGACCTGCAGGCACCTCGACAACATAGGGATCAATACATCCACAAAAAATCAACATCACTAACCAAAATTGCTTTTTCATTCTATTTTTTGAGGTTCCAATTAAGGATTCCAGTCAACCGGTGGATCAACACTTGTATTGGGAAGTACCCTACAATCGTCAGGGATTATGGAAACCGGCTGCTGAAATTCTAATTCGGTAGAATTGATGTAAATCTCACTTCTGGCCTCAGCACCGGCCATAAAATATCCTAAGACTACTTCATTAGGATTATCCAGACTGATCATATTTCCTCTAATATTTGCGGGAGGCGGATCAAAAACAGACCCACTGATCTCTGTCTGCTGCTTCACCAGTCTTAAAAATCTATAAGCCTCTGCCGAAATACTAATCTGGCTGATCTGTGCTCGATGGGTCTCAACAAATCGAATTCCATCGTCTTCGATAAAGCCCGCCGGAATTCTAGTAGAAAGTCCATTAAAGGTATCATCAGTGGCAATAAATATCCCTTGGTTACTTATGGCTTCGCTCTGAAAACAGGTATCACAACAATCCTTGGGCTGAGGGTCTCTGCTAGGGTTGACATCTGATGGTCTTGGTGTAAACAAATCAGGCCTAGTCTTCAGTATAAAGGTGGAAACGCCTGTACGCCAGAAATAGAAATTATTTTGATCCGAAGGATCATTCACCTCTACCAGCAACTGTACGCCTGAGCGATCGTTGATTTCTCCTTCAACTGGGATTCTTACCACTTGATAATCCAAATTTTGAATCTCAGGAACGGTCTCCACACGTTCTGGAAGAGAGGTGTATACCTCACCAGTTGCCAATTGGATCTGAAGAGTGTAGGATCTCCCCACTTGTGCCACAAAACCGGCAGGAGTTAAATAATCCCCTGATTGTTCTGAGCTTTCCCGAAGGAAGGTCACATTTCCCAAATCATCTCTCACGATCACAGTAGCCTGTCGCACAGGTCGCACCAAGCCTTGGAATACGCTTCCATAAGTGTCACCTCTGGTAAGTTTGACCACATGAGGTCCAGGCGCCGTAGTGATTGTACCCTCCACGGTGAGCAATTGCTCACCTTGCTCCACTTCGACCACATAAGGATCAATGCAGGCCATAGGTAAAAACAAAAGAAAGAATAATAGTCTTCTCATCCTTTAAAATCTTAAAGCATAGCTAATACTTGGAAGCGGTACACCCAAAATGGCTAAACGAAGGGCCTGAGGTGGCTGACCTGCCTCATCCACAAAGAACAAAGAGAAAGGATTTTTTCTGCCATAAACATTGAGTACCGCAAACGTCCAATCCCCGTCAAAGAATCTGCCTTGACCTTTCAACTTGAAGTTCGCAGAAAGGTCTAACCGGTGAAAATCTGGTATTCGTTGCTCATTTCTATTATTAAAATAAGCTAAGGAATTACCCGAGAAGTCGAACTTGGCCTCCGGGAAAGTGACAGGTCTACCCGTACTGTATCCGAAAGTGGCAGAGATCGATGTATTTGTGCTGACTTTATAATTTCCTATTAAGGTCAATACATGTGGCTTATCAAAATTGGAGGCAAACCATTCACCGTCATTGATGATCTCCTCTTCATATGGCGTGATGACACGGCGAAGAGATCGTGAATAGGTGTATGCCACCCAGCCCGTTAATCTTCCCAGATTTTTCTTCACATACAATTCAACACCATAGGCTCTCCCCAAGGCAGGCACCAACTCAGTTTCGATGTGATTTTGAAGAATCAAATTGGCCCCATCCTTATATTCTACTACGTTTTGGATGTCTTTGTAATACACCTCCACTGATGTTTCAAAAATATTCCCTTTGAGGTTTTTGTAGAAACCCAATGAGTACTGATCCACAATTTGTGGCTCAATGAATGTATCACTCAACTTCCATACATCTGTAGGTGCGATAGTGGCTGTATTAGAAATCAGATGGATAAACTGATACATTTTATTGTATCCAGCTTTTACTGAAGTCGATTTATTAAATGAATACCTGAGGGAAACTCTTGGTCCTAGACCATCATAAGTAGTAATCTGATCACCGTCTCCATATGTCGTCTCTCCAATTGCACTTCCCTCAGTCAAGGGCTGATTTTCGGCATATTCACGCACTGTTCTAGGTCCCAAATACTGATAGGTATCATATCGAAGCCCATAGGTTACCCCTACCTTTTCTCCTAATTCAAACTCATGCTGAAAGTGAATTCCTGCTTCAGTGCCTAATTCATCCTGAACCTTTTGAGGAAGAATTCCTGACTCTTGCTCATTGGTTGGAATCAATTCTCCTGGTTGGATTTTTACCTGCTTGTACTCACCTCCTACAGTGATCCGATTGCTTTCTGAAAAGGAGTACTGAAAGAAAAGTTTTCCTCCGATATCATCTATTCCAGAGAGAATATCAAAATCGCTTGGACCTCCTGCCTGATTGAAAATACTATAATCATAAATGGTATAGTAACCCAAAGCCTCCATACTGAGTTTACTCGTCAGCTTACTTTTCCACTGAAGCGAATGTGAGGTATTTCTCCAAGATACTGTGGTATCAGATGCAAACCCGAAGTCATCATAACTGGTATAAAAGCTATAAGTAAACTCATTATTTTCTGATACAGGAGCACTCAAGACCACATTGGCATCATAAAATGAAGCCTGTGAATTTTTCAAGTCTGGATTGCTCAATGAGTTTAGAAACCAGTTGATATAAGATCCTCTAATACCTCCACGAATGGATACCTTGTCTTTGACCACCGGACCATTTACCGATATTTTTCCCGAGTAATTACTTAGCATCAAATCCGCTCCCCACTTGTCGACACTTCCCGCCTTTGGGGTAATATCCAAAATTGAGGATGCCCTACCTCCAAATCTCGCTGGAATCACAGATTTGTAGAGCGTCACTTCATTTACCATATCAGGATTAAAAGAAGTAAACAGCCCAAATAAGTGAGTAGGGTTATAAACCGGTGCCCCGGCAAATTGGATCAAGTTTTGGTCTGCACCTCCTCCTCGAACGTTCAGTCCAGCTGATGCTTCCCCCACTTGGGTCACACCGGGAAGGGTAGCCATAGACTGAATAATATCCACCTCCCCCAAAAATGGAGGAAGTTCTTTTAAGGTATTCATACTCAAGGTCACAGCACCCATATCCGTTGATCGGATATTTTTATCTGGATCACGACCAAAGATCACTACATCCTCAAGTTGGAAGTCCTCCTGAATCATTTTCACCAAAATCCGTCCTTCCCCAACCGCTGTGATAGGATACGAAACTGTCTCATATCCCACAAATCGGAACAGGAGATTGTATTCTGCTCTCTCAAGAGTGAGTTCAAATCCTCCATTGTTGTCTGAAACCAGAACCTCATTGGTCTCTGGAATGGTAACCGTCGCTCCGACGAGTGCCTCTCCGGTGATCTCATCAATCACCCTGGCAGAAATCTTAATTCCCTTAAGCTGGCCAATATCTCGGCCAACCACTTCGCGCTTCACTTCCGTTTGTGCCCAAACCGACTGAACGAAAAGAACGAAAATGATAAATAGAAATCTTTTCATATAAAATTTTTAAAGGCCGTTGGGATCAAATCGATACATTTCCAAAGGAAAAGAACCTGTTAAATTTAAGTCTGGCTGTCGCATAAAATATAGGAAGCCATCCTTAGCAAAACTTCCGGCTGTGATTCCTTGGGCTGTTCCGGGTATTGGATTCTTTGAAACCCAGTTCAGATTTTGCAAATTCAATTCCCAGATTTCCGAGCTTCGACTATAGCCGCCGATATAGGCTTTGATACCTATGACTTCTCCAAAACCAAAGCCTTGTCCCAAAGAACCAGGGAATGTACTGATCGCTTGCCAATCAGTCATAGACGAGCCTACACGCAACAATGTGCCACTATTTCCAATTACAAATAGTTGATTTTGATAAACGAAGCTAACGTTTCGACGACTCAATGGCTCAGGTGAGACACCAATGGACTCCCAAGTATCATTAGCTGAATTATATCTCCAAACTGCATTTCCTTGTTGGGGTCCTCCGCCTATCAAGTAAAGGACACCGTTTAATTCTACGGCAATTTGATCATAGCTGTCGAACGGAAGATCACCCAACCTTACAAATCCGGAAGGAGTATTTCTCCAAAATGAACGATTGTAGGTGAATGGCTCTCGAGAAAGAACAGCGATACCCCCACCAATGTAATTTGGGGTAGAAAAGCCAAACGCTCTATTACTCCCTGAGAAATTCACCTCCTGCCACAGGTTCGTATTAGGATCATATTGCTGGATTTTTTCATAAAATCGCAGATTTCGATCCGAACCTAAACCGATTTGAAAAACTCCATTTTTGTAGTGGTAAATATTGTCAATGAGTCGAACACCTTCATCAGGGAAATTGGCAAGCTTCGTATAGCTTCCTGTCTGGTATTCAAAAGCTATGGGGAAGGTCAATACCTGATCTTGAGACTGGACTCTGATCTCCACGGATGATGAATTACCCGCACTAGGTACAATGACCCTAAGTCTAGATTCGAAGAGGATTTCTGCCACTTCGGCTTCTTGGTCACCAAAGAAAACTCGAGTATCACTTGTGAAATTTTTCCCTAGAATGAAAACTTCATCTCCTGGTTCGCCAAATCCAGGTGTATAGCTATCAATTCCAGGAATGAGAGTAGTCAATTCTATGGTATTCCCAAACTCAGGCCCATTACCCAGATCCATAAATGCTCTAGCAAAATAGGTCTGTCCTATATTCAGCCCAGTTACCTCTCCGATAAATCGGCCAGGACCTTCCTTGGGGCCCAAGGAGACAATGATTGGTGAGGAAAAATTAGCATCCAATGAAAGATAGAAGCCGTGATCTTGAGGATTAATGGCCTGGTTGGTAATCAATCGTCCCAAAAGCCGGGCTTGCTCTCCACTCGTCAGCAAAACTTCTTCGGTGATCAGAATGGTAGTCTCTGGGTCCTCTTCTTCGCATGCCTGCAAAAATCCGAGAAAAACTAGGGATACTAAGACAATGATTCGTCTCATGTGGTTTAGTCCAGTTAAATAATAAAGCCCAAAAATAGATAATTCAAGTAGTGATGCAAGCCTAGGTAATTAGATTTTGAAATTCGCCCTTCCAGCTACTTTTTGATCGTTTTTTTGTTAAAAATCAAGGAAAAATTCCGCGAGTAACTCTTGGTAAGCGTTCGTATACACACCCTTCTCAGATTTTAATTCAATTTTTTCTGTTTTGTAGGCTTTATTAGAAAGGGAAAAAGCTACAATTTCCCGATATACTTGCTTTCCGGGTCGATCAGCAAGAAATATCTTTTTCCAAGCCTTAAGTCCCAATTCTGATGCTATTTTTTCAAAATCTTCCATTTGCCTTGAAGGAAGGATAAGCCAAAAATCCCCTGATTCGCTAAGATTCCCAACTACCGATTTTGCAAGCTCAAAAAATGAGAGTGAATCTGTATGTAAGGCTTGCTGTCTGATAGCATCTTGGGGCTTCAAGTGATCCGGAAAATAGGGAGGGTTACTCACTATTAAATCAAATGTCGTCTGAGAGTCAAAATCTTGAATGGCGACTTGATGAACCATTAACCGCGCACTGAATGGACTTTCATCAAAATTTTCGGAGCACTGAGACGCTGCATCTGGGTCTATCTCTACGGCTTGAATTTTTGCCATGGGCAACCTTTGCGCTAGCATCAAAGAAATCACCCCAGTACCCGCTCCTATTTCCAGAACCTGAACGGCATCTTGGCCTTCCACCAAAGCCCCCAGCATCACCGCATCTGTGCTGATTTTCATCGCACAGCGATCTTGATTGATCTTGAATTGCTTAAACTGAAACCAGGAATTTGCCATTAGTTTCTCGCTCGGCTCAGAAAACTTAGATTAAATCTAGGCTTATCATCCATCACGTTCAAATCGTCCTCAGACACTCTCTTGACACTTTCTATGGTATAAAAGGCTTTCTCGTCAAGACTTTTTAGCCTTGCAATAAAATCAGGAAGGGCCTCTCTTTTCATCACGGTAAAAGTCAATTGTACTTTACCATAGCGCCCCTCAGCCCCTACTTTAGTAAATCGATGATCTTTGCTATTCATATAATCCATCAGCTCGGGAAGCTCATTTGGACTAATCACCCGAACCAGCACACGGCCCAGCGCTAATTTCTCTTCGAAATACATTCCAACATAAGTCCCCATTCCAAAACCACCTGCATAGGCTACATAGGACATGGGATTATCTATATTCTGAAAGATTTGGCCTATGGCCAAAAGCCAAATCATGGACTCCATAAATCCTAAAATGGGTACAATGGTCTTTTTCCCATTCATCATAAACATGATGCGAAGGGTATTGATGGACACATCACCCACGCGCGCTAGAAAAATAAGTAAGGGCATGATCAGATAGTTGAACATCTGCTCAGAAACACCAATTGAGAGTAGAAAATCTTGCATGTCTATGGGATCTATTGAAATGCAAAATTACACCGCTTTATCTTAATGAAGCGTAAAAAGATTAGCTAGATCTTCAAGTCCCGTCCCGCATAGGTGCCAAAATAGATAAACTGCACCGTGAAGAACAACATGAAGTAAATGAGGTAATCCCAATCAGCGAAAAAATCTAAACTCAACCCAAAAAGAAATGGCCCTGCCGCTGCTAAATAGTACCCTATGGACTGAACCATTGCCGAAAGTTTTGAAGTGGTCTGATCCTCTGCGGTGCGTAGCGATATCAAAACATAACCAATACTTAGGCTAGCGCCCATACAAATCCCAATTCCAATCAAGCTGGCATAAGTGATCCACTCAATGCTACTAAATAGCCCTATAAAACCGATTAGGTAAATCAAGCCGATGACCAAAGTGAAGGTGGACTGCTGCTTTTGACGAATCAAAATCCCTGGCGCAAAATAGGAACCCACCAAACCAAATAGCTGCATGATGGAAGATATCGCCCCAGCCTCCACTGGACTCCAGCCGCGTGAGATCAACATATCCGGTAGCCAGGCAGTCAAAGTAAAATACATCACAGACTGGCACCCCATAAAAAGAGTGACATACCAGCCAAGTTTTGATCGCCAGACATTTTTAGCGGGAGCACCTTCACCTGAACCAGTGACTTTCTTCCTCCAAAGCTGAGGCATCCAGATGAACATGGCGATCCCAATGAACACCACCCAAAAAGCTAAGGCACCTCGCCAACCCAAATCTAAGTCTACAGCCAAAGGAACCGATACTCCAGCTGCAACCGCAGCAAAAAGTGACATCATGGTGGCCAAGAGTGCGGTCATCAAACCCAGCTTTTGAGGCAGTCTAATTTTGATTAGGGGAATCAGAAGTACATTGGCCAAAACAATACCTACCCCAGTCAGAGCTGTACCAAAAAGCAAAAGAGGAATGCCACCCAAAACTCGGAGGATCACACCTACAGCCAAAAGGATCATCCCAAGAAAAATAGCACGACCAATCCCAAGTTTTTTACCGATTGCTGGGGCAAAAAGTGAAAACGTAGCAAAGGTGAGTAAAGGTAAGGTGGTCAAAAAACCAGCAAGTCCATTGGACAAACCCAGATCTTCCCGAATGAATGGAACAAGTGGACCAACGGATGAGATGGATGTTCGAAGATTGATGGAAATCAAAAGAATCCCGGCAATCAGAAACCCTTGCTGATTGGATGAGTGAATCAAGAGAGGCTGGGCTTTAGTATCATTCGACGGGGAGGATCAAATCGATGGTATGTTCTTTTGGCTAAGGTATAAAAAACCTCATTCGAATGGCTTAAATAGTAATACTGCACCTACAGGAAGTTTATCCTGAATAGCAATTTTAGGGAAACCTTAATTTTTCAAGAACTCCATCAAGCAGCTAGGCTCTACTTTCTACCAAGTCCTTCACACATTCCACCCAGGTGTCATTGGAGTTAAGGCTAGGTACCAGATCCCAGTGCTCTCCCCCCAATTCCTCAAACTGCTCTTTGTATTCCTCACCCACCTCCACTGTGGTCTCAAGACAATCCGCCACAAATGCCGGAGAAAAGACTAACACTTTCTTCACTCCTTCTGCAGCAAGCTCCTTGATCATATCCTCAGTATATGGCTTTACCCAAGGGTCATTTCCCAAACGGGATTGGAAGCAAGTGACTACCTTTTCCTTAGGGAGTCCTAGCTTTTCGGCGACCAATCTACTGGTGTGAAAGCACTGCGCCCGATAGCAAAACTGGTTGGATTTGCCATAGGCTTCACAGCAGGAACCAAGTTTGCAATGTCCCTCCACAGAGCCTTTACGGATTTGTCTTTCTGGTAAGCCATGATAAGAGAATAGGTATTTATCGTACTCCTGCTTTTTCATCATGTCCTCACCTAGTTCTTGCCAAGCTTTTAGGAAAAGAGGATGCTCTACAAAATTACTGATGAAGGAAATTTCCGGAATGATCTGCCAGCCTCTTGCAATCTCCATCACCCGGTCAATCACCGAACCATTAGTAGCCGAGGCATACTGGGGAAACAAAGGCAATACGATAATTTTTCGGACTTTTTCTTTGTTCAGCGCTTGAAGCCCCTTTTCAATACTTGGGTTTTGGTAGCGCATAGCCATCTGTACGACGTATTTTTTGGGATCCAGCTTTTCGATCAGCTTGTCTCGCAGGTCCTCGGTATGAAAAAGAAGTGGAGAACCTCGATCCGTCCAGAGTTTACGATACTCAGCCGCAGATTTTGGTGAACGAAAGGGTGCAATGATCAAATTCACCAGCATCCATCTGGGAACCGCAGGAAAATCGATCACTCGACCATCCATTAGAAATTCTCGCAAGTATTTTCTTACATCGCCAGTGGCAGTACTATCGGGAGTTCCAAGGTTAACCAGCAAGACGCCGATTTTTCCGGTATTGGACATGTTTTTGGTATTTTCTTTTGTCTCGGATAAGAGAACCCAAAATTAAGGGAGAAAGTTAGATCGAGTGGAAAAAGAAGGGAATAATCTTAACCTTCCAATTTCAAAGTAGTCGGATGGTTGTTTCAAAAAGAGGCTTAGTTTCCTCCAGACTTAAAACTTATGCTGTCTAGCCCAACCCATCAATGGGCCTGAGCTTATGCTCGATAGCAAAGCCAAAATCACCAATCCAATAAATAGCGAATCGGTGATCAGACCATTTTCTAAAGCAATCAAACCCAAAATAATATCCATACTCCCACGAGTGCTCATTCCAAAGCCTACCACAACGGATTCTTGTCGCTTGATACCAGCCAACCTTCCCCCGAGATACGCCCCGAAATATTTGGTCAGGAAGCCCACAATGACGACCACCCCTACGATTCCAGGATCGAAAGCTTCGATAAAATTGACTTTAAGTCCAATGGATACGAAGAAAATAGGCGCAAAAATATTGTTGATAAACTGATGTAAAATCTCCTTTGCCTTTTCCGTGAGATATTCAGAATCCCCAAATGCTACACCAATGATAAAGGCTCCAAAAATGGCATGAATCCCAATAAACTCCGTAAAGGAAGCAGCTAAAAAACAGACTGCTAGAGAAAGAGAAAGTAAGCCGCCCGGCCATGCCAGCTTTTTATTCACCCAAGGCAAAGTCTTATTAATCAACCCCTTGCCTATGGTCAGCATAAAGAAAGTGAAGACCAGAGTCAGTGCAATCGTAGGCCATACTCCTAGTCCTTCTTGACCCGATTCGGAAAGAGATAAAATCACCGAAAAAACAATCCATCCCAAAATATCCACAATCATTGCAGCTGCAATTATCAGCAAGCCCGTGTTGGTCTTAAATAGATCCAAATCCATCAAGATTCGCGCTACAACAGCTAAGGCCGTAATAGAAATGGCCAGACCAAAGAAGGTGGATGCCACCACCCGGTCGTTAATATTCACCCCCAAAAATTCCGGAAAAGCATAAGCCACCACAAATCCTGCGATAATGGGTAGGGTCATGGAAGCCACGGCAATTTTAAGGGCATTTTTTCCCTGATTCCAAACCACCTGAAGCTCTACTTCGAGACCTGCGATAAAAAGCAACAAAACCACAGAAATCTGCACAAACCCATCCAATGCGATATTGGACATGGGATTTGTCGCGAAAAGATAATCCTGAGCGCCAGGGAAGAAATTTCCCAGAATCGTGGGCCCAAGTATAATCCCTGCTAGGATCTCTCCTACTACGGCGGGCTGCTTGAATTTCCGCGCAATTTCCGCAAAAACCCTCGCCATGATGAGCATGGCAGCAATCTGCAGGAGTAAGTTGATTACCTCTTTATGATTAAGCGTCTCCATCCAGCTTATTTTTTAATCAATAAAAGGTTGCAAGGAAGGGTACTCAGAAGCTCCTCGAGGTCATGGGGGAAAATACGGTCAAAGAAATTCAATCTTCGCCCATCCCCCACGATTAAAATGTCCGCCTCAATTTTTTCGCAAAATCTTGCGAGTTCAATAGCCCATTTTCCACCGGTAACTTTGATGTTTACCTTCAGATCATCATGTGGAATAGTATTTAATATATTCTGGACATAGTCCATTTCATTTTGAACCAACTGCCGACGAGTATGCGCAATCTCCTCTTCGCTATCCTCGCCTGCCGTACCCATTTGAAGCCCATACATTTTTATTTCATTCAGAATATGAACCTGATCTGCATGAACTTGCTGGGAAAACTTGATTCCCCTTTCGATCACTTGAGGGGTAATGGTGAGTTGGGTGCCATTGATCACCACTTTTGAAAAGTCATGTCCGCCTAGTTTAGGATCAATCAGGGTCATTACAGAGCATTGTGACTTTCGTATGATTTTTCTTGCCACAGATCCTAAGTAATAGGTGAGGAATCCTTCCCGCTTGAGTGCTCCGGTAACAAGAAGGTCCACGTCATTCTCTCTGCAGGCCTCTAGAATCATTTTTACGGGCTTTCCTTCCTTCCATATGAGGGTGGTTTTTAGCTCATTCAAACCACAAGCCTTCATGGCCTCATTGAGCTTTTGGTCGAGTTCCTCCGATCGCACTCCCACGTGAATCAGAATTAACTCAGAATCAAAAGTTTTCACCAGTTTTTTGGTTTCAGCTAGAAGAGCCTCCATCCGCGGGGAGAAGGCAAAGGCCAGAGCAATTTTTTTAAACATAGGACTAAAGGCTTACGCATTGAAATACGTAAAAAAACTCCAGCTGTCCAATTCTTCTCAGAAATCCACTCATCCCGATGGTAGCCCTCTCAATCCCTGTTTTGGCTCGAAAACGAATTCCGATTGAGAGAATCTCATTTTTTTAGTCAATTTTATACAAAATAGAACAAGCTTATCTCTATGAAAAAATCACTACTAGGTGGATTGCTGATGGGAGGCCTATTACTCGCCCAGTCGAGTATGGCCCAATCAGACTACCCCACACTCACACAAATCAAATCACGGGCGCAAAGTGTGGCATCCAATTCTTCAGCCGAGCTGATCACCCTGACTAAGACAGCAGGCGGAGAAGACATACAGGTCTTGAAAATCGGAACCGGTAACCTAAATGAAAAACCAGCAATTGCGGTCGTCGGAGGCGTAGAAGGCTTTCATGTCCTCAGTGTAGAACTGGCGCTACAGTTTGCAGAAAGTCTAATAGACCAAAACAAATCTGCTCTTGACAAGACTACATTTTATGTCTTCCCAAACATGTCTCCAGATGCTTACAAGCAATATCACGCAAGTCTCAAATATGAGCGAAGAGGAAATGCTGCTAGCTTAGACCACGATCGAGATGGAACCCCTGGCGACAATGGCTATACAGACCTAAATGGTGACGGGCTCATCACATGGATGAGAGTAGAAGACCCTACCGGGGATTATATTATTTCCGAAGAAGATGATCGCGTAATGGTAAAGGCTGATCGCGCCGCTGGACAATCGGGTCAATATGCCATTTACATGGAAAGTAAAGATGATGACCAAGACGGCAAGTTTGCTGAAGACCTAACTGAGGGAATTGCCTTCAATAAGTCACTGACCTACAAATTTCCGGTATTCGAACCGCTTGCTGGAGACATCCCTGTCTCTCAACCAGAGTCCCGAGCCATGCTGGATTTCCTTTTTGATCAGTGGAATATTTTTGCCTTTGTGACCTTTTCCCCTGCAAATAATTTGAGTTCGCCTTTGAGCTATAATGCTGGAAATGCCCGCAAGCGAGTACTCACGTCTATTCTTGAAGAGGATCAAAAGATCAATAAAATGGTTTCTGATCAGTACAAAAAGACAGTTTCCCAAAAGGCCTATGGACAAAACAATCAAGGAACCGACGGGGACTTTTTTCAGTGGGCTTATTTTCACTTTGGTCGCTTGAGCTTTGGAACACCTGGATATTGGACTCCAGAGTTTAAAGATGCAGAGGGCAAAGGAAAATCAAGTCCAGAGGCCAATTACCTGGCCTGGGCTGATTCCTTAGGCTGGAATGATGTATTTGTCCCGTGGACGCCAATCACCCATCCAGATTTCCCGGGTAAGAAAGTAGAAGTGGGGGGAATCAAGCCATTTGTCATGGCAAATCCTCCCTTTGACCAAGTGGAAAAAATTGCTACCGAGCATACTGATTTCATTTTGGCGCTAGCCGATATGCAGCCTAAACTGGAACTGCATAACCTTAAAGTGGAAGATCTTGGAAATGGTTTGAGTCGAGTAAGCGTGGACTTATTCAATAATGCACCCCTACCAACGCATTCAGAGCTGGGTGAGCGATCTCGCTGGCTTCGAAAAATCAGAGTGGATATGGGCATCGACAAAGATCGATTGATCTCTGGAGATGCGACCAGCACGATTGATGTGCTAGGAGCATATGAAAAGGTTTCTATGAGCTGGGTGGTCCGTGGCAAAGGAGCTGCAGACCTCAAAGTGGGTGCTGCGCATCTCGGTTTTATCAATGAAAAAATAAATCTCTAAGCCATGAATATTCAAAAAATAACTACACTAGTTTTAGCCCTTGGCTTGAGTGCATGTGCTTTTGTTTCAGAGGCACAGCAGAAATTCTTCAGAGCCGTGGGTACCCCTCACGATCCTAAAGTGGAGATCGCATTCAATCGCTACTATACCTACGAAGGCTTAGTGGATAATCTTCAAAAAATCGCTAAAGCTCATCCTGAATTAACCAAACTTGAAAGCATAGGTAAATCTTACCAAGGTCGGGATATTTGGACCTTGACGGTGACGGATTTTTCCAAAGGAAAAGCAGAAGACAAGCCTGCCATGTGGATCGATGGAAATATTCACTCCAATGAAATCCAAGGTGCTGAGTTTTCAATTTACAGCGCTTGGTATTTGACCGAAATGTTTGCAGATAATGAATTCATTCAAGAGCTTCTGGCAGACAAAACCTTTTACATCACCCCTACGATCAATCCAGACGCCAGAAATGACTTTTTTCTAGAGCCAAACACGGCTAGTTCTCCCAGATCAGGTATGATGATCTTGGATAATGACGGGGATGGTCTGGCAGGCGAAGATATGATGGATGATCTCAATGGCGATGGAAGCATCACCATGATGATCCGCAAATCCCCAACAGGTCGATTTATCAAAGACCCCCAAGATCCTCGTAGACTGATTCAAGTGGAGCAGGATCAAATGGGTGAATATGAATACATCGGTCAAGAAGGTCTCGATAATGATGGAGACGGTCGTGTGAATGAAGATGGCGTAGGTTATTATGATCCTAATAGAGACTGGGGCTGGAACTGGCAACCGGACTACGTACAGCGTGGTGCTTTGAGCTATCCATTTACACTTCCTGAAAACCGGGCCGTAATGGAATTTGTGATGAAGCATCCTAATATCGCAGGAGCCCAAAGTTTTCACAATTCTGGGGGTATGATCCTTCGTGGCCCTGGTGCCGAAGAAGATGTCAGCACCTACAATCGACAGGATATACAGATCTATGATGCCATTGGAAATAAAGGTGCAGAACTGATTCCAGGCTATCGTTACATCGTGGTTTACAAAGATTTGTACTCCGTATTTGGTGGCGAATTGGATTGGTTTTATGGAAACAGAGGGATTTTCACCTATTCCAATGAGTTGATGACCTCCTATCTGTACTTCCATGAAAACGCCGGTCGAGGTAATCAAGACGAGCAACTGAAGGTGGACAAATACCTGACTTTTGGTGATGCATTCGTGGACTGGAAAGAATTTGAGCACCCTACATTTGGAACTGTAGAGATTGGTGGGTTTAAGAAAAACTTTGGAAGAGCCCATCCTGGATTCCTACTGGAGCAAGATGCCCATCGAAATTCTGCCTTTACCATTTTCCATGCATACCACACTCCAAAACTTTCCGTAATGGATGTGAAGGAAACTGACCTTGGAGGTGGACTAAAGGAAATCGTCGCAACTATCTACAATGAGCGCCTAATGCCTACGCATGCGTCCCAAGATCTAAAGTACAAGATCGAGCGGCCCGATTATGTGAGCATCTCTGGTGCCAAAGTGGTCGCAGGCTTTGTGGTAGAGGATGAGGATATGAAGAAATATAAGGAGCAGAAACACTCCCCAGAAAAAATCGCCGTCGAAAACATCCCTGGAATGTCTGGGGTCAAAGTGCGCTGGATTGTTTCTTCTGCAAATAACTACTCCATCAATGTGGATTCCGCAAAAGGTGGAAAAGCCAGCTGGTCAAAATAAGCTAGCATGACCTATTTAAAAAATCCCTGCTTGGACGTTCGAGGCAGGGATTTTTTGTGTTTATGCCTATCTTCAATCCTCGATGTAGTTTTCATGCGCAGACTGATTGGTTCCTTTTTATTATGCTTGCTGTATCTAGGAGTACTAGCCCAAAGTAATGATGAACAGGTGGTAGTACGAAAATCCCAATTGATCATTCGGCTAGATAATGATGCCTTTATCAGTGGTCGCAAAGATCGCTATTACTCTGCTGGACACTTTTTGGATTACTATCAATATCTAGGAGATGGCAAGAGTTATAGCCTGGGTTTTGGAAATCTTATACTTACCCCTGACCTCCCCGCCGAACTTCCTCCCTCGGAGATCGACCGTCCCTTTGCAGGTCTTAATTACCTGAAGTTTGGTTTCCAAAAAAGAAAACAAAACTGGTTTTATGAAGCGAGCCTGCTCACAGGCATCATAGGGCCCAAATCCGGTGTGGGTCAGTTTCACGATTGGTATCATGATCTCGCCAATTTTCCACGTGCCATGGGCTGGGAGAATCAAATTGAAGATTCCTTCATCATCAATCTTGAGTCCACGGTCATCCGAAGTATCTGGGGGAATGGAAATTTTGAGATACTAGGAGAAGCAAACGCCGCGCTGGGGAATTTAGAGCAAAGCTTAAGTATCAAACCAAGCTTTAGAATCGGGACATTCCAACCCCTAGCCTACAGCCAAATCAATGGAAGCAGGGTGGGTACTAGAAGTAGGCAGGAGCAGTTTTTTCAATTTGGCGCAGAACTTAAACGTGTATTTTTCAATCGAACGATCGACGGGGATCTGATTTCTCCCGAGATTCCTCCAAGCTTTGAGTCAAAAGATTATATCGGCGAATTATTTGGTGAGTTTATCCTGAATTACAATCATTTCGGCATGGGCTATGGCATTTACTATCGCACCAAGGAAAATGAGTCAGCTCGTGATCAGGTTTTTGCTCGGATTACCCTGTCTTGGCTTTTTTAAGCAAAAAAAATCCCGCCAGATAAGCTGACGGGATTCCGTTACTCAGTTGGTTTAGTTTACTCTTCTGTGATGTAGCCTTCGTATCCAGAAGCTGTCTCTACTTTGAAACTTACGCCTTCGGCTGAAGCTTGCTTCACTTTATAGATTTTATGAAGTCCTTGAGGATTGTCTATCGTTTCGGTATGAATGAGTTTCCCACCGTCATAGATAAGTACTTTCACATCTTTAGAATCCAAAGCACTCACTAGGAGTCTGTAGGAGTTGTCTTCCATTTTGGATACTCGACCAAATATTTCAGGCTTTTCAGCCACGAAATTGGCTACAGAAGACTGAGCGAGAGTTCCACTTTGACCAAGTACCTCAACTTGATAGTTTCCCTTTTCGATTTGGGAAAGGTCATACGTCTTGATGAATTTGTCTGCCTTTGAGATTCGATCACGAAGGATCAAGTCACCATCTACATTTTTGATCTTTACGACCACAGCTCCTGTAGCAACAGCATTTACAGCTACGGCTACCTTGGCAGCTTCGATTTTTTTGATTTGCACAGATTCAGATCCTTGTGCAAAAGCCCCAACTGCAATCCCTGCAGTCAAAAGCACTGTCATTAGTTTTTTCATTTTTTAATTGGTTTAGTAGGTTGTTTTTTATGAAACAGGTTCTCACCTGCTCCATTGTTATGACAAACTTACTAGAGCATTCTTAAATTATCAAATTTGTAATCAAAATATATTTTTGTTGCCGTATGTATAATTAATATGCTTTTTTATTAAAAATATAATAATCTCTGTTCGCAATCGGTTCCGAAATTTGGAGTAATTGGTTTTTCTCACCCTTTACCAAATTAAATTTGGAAATTAAGTCAATATTATATTTTCAAATTCTTTAATTTTTGTAAAAAATAATTTTCACCACAGTATGTTTGGCATGGAACTGCTTGGAATCATAATGATATTAGGCGAATTATTAGAGGCAAAAGACGTATATCAGCCACTTTTAGAATAACCAAGCAATGCCTAAATCCGATCAAACTTCAATCGAATGGAGAATCAAATCCACATGCGGCCTAGACCTATCCCGAAACCAAGCCTGCGGCAAGGGAGATTCAAGGCTATGTGGCATTTTGGAGGGGTTTGAGGGTAGGAAAGTGAACATAAAAAAAGCCGATGAACATTTCATCGGCTTTTGTTTCAACTAGGCTAAATCAATTTTTATCCTTATACGAAGTTGCCTTAGCAACCAATTCTTGATCAAAGGTACCCTTCAATTCGACCACCATAAGATCGCCTTCGTCATCACTCACCAAAACGACAAGATCAGAAATACGCTTACCCCCCTTGGAATAGACGACGATTCCGCTGTTCTTCTCTTCGGTTTCCATCAGTAGCTCATAGCGCTCTTTATCAAGCCCCTTTTTCATAGCCTTGTATTGTGCTCTATTAGAATCCGCGTTGTCAGGCAAGGTGAAAAATTTCAATTTCTCAATTGATTTGGCCACCGTAGCCATATCATCTTCATTGAGATCGATCTTGAAGCCTTCGGCAAAATTCATAAAATTTCCAGCAAGCTCCATGTGGAAAAAATCTTCTTCGCCTTTGTACTTTTCATACACGGCTTCTACGGTTTTACTTTGAGCTTGAGCCGTCATTACAGCTCCAATCATGGCGAGTGTTAAAATCAGTTTTTTCATTTTTTGTGTTGGTTTAGTTTTTATAAGTTATTGATTCATTTTCATTAAGGTAATTTCGACCC
Source organism: Algoriphagus namhaensis (assembly GCF_042649705.1). Classification (NCBI taxonomy): domain Bacteria; kingdom Pseudomonadati; phylum Bacteroidota; class Cytophagia; order Cytophagales; family Cyclobacteriaceae; genus Algoriphagus; species Algoriphagus namhaensis. The sequence continues at coordinate 166,114 of NZ_JBHRZS010000003.1, read as the reverse complement.
TTTTCGATATTGATCCATCCCCGGTATTTCTGTTGTTTCAGCCAGGAGGTTGAGGTCTTCATAAGTAAAATCACCGAGCATAGATAGCAGGGTAAAATCTCCTTCATTATCTCCAGAGATCATTAAGAGTTCTTTGATTAATCCCCCCTCTTCTCTGACCATAAACTTAAGTTTTGACCCCTTGTCTTGGACATCCATGAGTTCCTCGTATTTGTTTTTGGTAAGGGTAGCCATCGCTTTGGTATAATACTCCAAGCCATTCACCTCATCCGAAGAAAGAATTCGTATCCCTCTGATTTTGGAAATCACGGATCCCACCTCTTTACTTTCGGGATCATCCGGGTTGGCATTGGCCTTTAGGAAACCTCCTGCCATCTGCATCATCTTTGGAGAAATATATACTCTTGCAAATCGGTCATCTTCCATATAATTGGAAAAGAACTTCTGGATGGCATCGTCTTGAGCCTTCGCCTGAAAGGCAAAAGCAAAAAGGAATAGAAATAGTAGTCGGTATAGTTTCATTTGTTTATATTTTGATTTTTAAAGGGCACATTGAATCTCGCAGCGATTACAATCATCTCAGTGTGTGACTTTTTAGTCAAGCTCGATTTCATACGTTTAAATTTTGAATTTCAATGGTCATCCCGATAAATATTGGGAGGAGGGCCTTGCCCTCGATAGTTATCGAGACATTCACTGTGTGAGAAGCCTTTCTCATCGCTTATCTTATCGTTAATTATCTTCTTGTTTGAAAATTTGCTGAGTGGTATTCAAGTACTTCAGATCATCCATCGCCTTCATGCTTTCTTTGCCCTTGGCGAGATTTGTTTGGATCATAGACAGCGCCATCATCACCTCTTGATAGGCTTGTTCTTCGGCTTTCTGCTGTTCTCGGCTTTGCCAAATCCAAACCGTACTGATCAGAATCAAAAGCGAAGCAGCCCAATTCAGCCAAACGGGAGTAATTCTTCTCACTTTGGTCTTCGCTGGCTTTTCCAGTTTAGGCTCCAATTGAGACCATTGACCTAGTCCTTGGAATAGTGCTTTCTCCTCCTTAAATCCATCAGCGCTTTGTAGCAACTCTCGAAGCTCTCTCTCCTCGTCCAGCGAAGTTTCTGCTTCCCAATATTTTTGGAGTAATTCTCTAATTCTATTTTCCATCTTATGCTTTGCTTCCTAAGATTCTTTCTCTGATACTTTTTCTCGCCCGATGTAAATTCACCTTCACCTGATCTTGAGACAAGTCTAAATAATTCGCGATCTCCTCATAGGTTAGACCCTCCACCTCTCGGAGTTGGAAAATTTCCTGTTGCTTTGTCGGTAGGCTCGCCATGAGTTTCATTACATGATTCACTTGATCATCTTTATTTTCGGATTCGTCAGAGACCTGAATTATTTCATCCAAATTTTCAATCGAATCCAATCTTTTTACTTGCCTGAAGTGCATGAGTGCTTCATTTTTCAGACTTTTCATCAGCCAGCCTCCGAGGTTGGGATGCTTTTTAAGCTCCTCTTCTCGTTGGAAAGACTTTTCGAATACATTTTGGAGCAGGTCTTCAGCCAGTGCGCGATCCTTTACCCAGAAGTACACTAGCCTGTATAGCTTTCCCTTTTCAGGCCAGATATATGCTTCAAAAAATGAATTCATTTGTGGGGGTAATGCATGAGTTTTAGGAATGTTACACTTTCTTCAAAAAAAATTAAAAACATTCCAATTTAGGAATTTGTATTGTCTCGGTATGGGTAAACGACTTATCGGAGGAATTGAAAATTTTTAGAACGAATTTAAATTAATCGAAAAATAGTATGCATGCCGACTATTTATTAATTTGCCCGGAGAATTGAAAAGCTTGATGAACCCAAAAAACGCAACTCGAAAAGACACAAAAAAACCCCGATCGAAAAAATCGACCGGGGCTGGTGGTGATGAGTGGATTCGAACCACCGACTCACGGATTTTCAGTCCGATGCTCTACCAACTGAGCTACATCACCGTAAAGTGATGCAAAGGTAGGTAAATGGGATTTTCAAGCAAATCATTTTAGAAAAAAAAATTAAGTAAGCATTACTATAAAACGCTAAATCAATCTATATGAGCTTTTTACCTCAAATAATCTTTGTGATCATTTTGGCTGTTGCCGGAGTAATTTTGGCAAAGCGGATCAAATATCTAAAAAGGAACATCTTCCTGGGGAAAGCAGAAACCAGAAATGACCAGCCTGAAAACCGATGGAAAACTATGCTTCTGGTCGCTTTTGGGCAGCAAAAAATGTTTAAACGATTTTTGCCAGCCTTCCTACACCTTTTGATTTATGTGGGTTTTGTGGTGATCAACTTAGAAGTACTTGAGTTCATCCTTGACGGCCTCTTGGGAACGCATCGAGTTTTTGCACCACTTTTGGGTGGACTTTATACGGCCGCTATGAATATGTTTGAATTCCTGGCTGTGGCAGTTCTGCTTGCCTGCGTGGTTTTCCTCACGCGTAGAAATGTGGCCAAAGTCGAGCGATTCACAAAGCCAGAAATGAAAGGGTGGCCAACTATGGATGCCAATTTGATCCTCGTGATCGAGATTATCCTCATGATGGCTATTCTGACCATGAATGCCACCGACCAAATTCTGGCAGATCGAGGTGATGAACATTATATCAAATTGGGAACACTATTTTTTAGCAATCTATTGCAGCCACTTTTCAGTGGTATGAGTGATAGTGCTCTTGTAGTTTTAGAGCGTGGAGCTTGGTGGTTTCATATCGCAGGAATTCTAGCATTTGCTGTCTATGTGACTTATTCCAAGCATTTGCATATTTTTCTTGCCTTCCCAAACACCTGGTATTCCAACCTCAAGCCTAAGGGCGAAATGGTGAATATGCCTGAAGTGACCAATGAAGTGAATATGATGCTGGGAATTCCTACAGAAGCTCCAGCGGATGCGCCTACCGAAATCCCACGGTTCGGAGCCAAAGACATCAATGACCTGTCATGGGTTAATGTCATGAACGCCTACTCTTGTACGGAATGTGGCAGATGTACTAGCGAATGTCCCGCGAATCTGACCGGCAAAAAACTTTCCCCTCGAAAAATCATGATGGACGTACGAGATCGGGCGGAGGAAGTTGGAAAAAGTATAGATGCCGGAGGACCTGGCTTAGAAGATGGCAAGTCACTTTTGGGTGATTACATTACAAAAGAAGAACTCAATGCCTGCACCAGCTGCAATGCCTGCGTAGAAGCATGTCCAGTGAATATCGATCCACTTTCGATTATCCTAAACATGAGAAGATATGTGGCCATGGAAGAATCCGGAACTCCACCTCAGTGGAATGCGATGTTCCAGAATATGGAAACTAGCTTCTCCCCTTGGAAATTTAGCCCGCAGGATAGATTTAATTGGGCTGAGACGGTGAAAGATGAGGAAATGAAATAATTGTAGGTTGTCGGTTGTCGGTTGTCGGTTAAGGAAATTTGAGTAGCAAAAAAGAAAATTCAGAAAGAAAAAAATATGGCAGAAAATTATAAAGTACCCACAATGGCCGAAATGGCAGGAAAAGGTGAAACTCCTGAAGTATTATTTTGGGTGGGTTGTGCTGGATCTTTTGACGATCGGTACAAGGCCGTGACTCAAGCTTTTGTTAAAATTCTAAATAAAGTGGGTGTAAGTTTTGCGGTGCTCGGACCGGAAGAAGCTTGTACTGGAGACCCAGCACGTAGAGCAGGAAATGAATTCCTTTTCCAGATGCAGGCCGTAGCAAACATCCAGGTAATGAATGGCTATGAGGTAAAAAAGGTGGTCACTGCCTGCCCGCATTGCTTCAATACCATCAAAAATGAATATCCAGCTCTGGGTGGGAATTACGAAGTAATCCATCACTCCCAGTTTCTACAGCAGCTCATCAATGAGGGCAAAGTGGCCTTAAAAGGTGGTGGCGAGTTTAAAGGAAAGAAAATAACCTTCCACGATTCCTGCTATCTCGGTCGTGCCAATGACGTGTACGAAGCCCCTCGGGAAGTAATTAAGGCGCTGGATGTGGAGCTAGTAGAAATGAAAAGATGCCGTACCAAAGGCCTTTGCTGCGGTGCCGGAGGTGCGCAGATGTTTAAGGAGCCGGAATCTGGTAAAAAAGATATCAATATCGAACGAACTGAGGAGGCTTTGGCCACTGGAGCCAATGCCATCGCAGTAGGCTGTCCTTTCTGCCTCACCATGATGACAGATGGTGTGAAGAACAAAGAAAAAGAAGCTGAAGTACAGGTTTATGACCTTGCCGAGATGATAGCCAAGGACATGGGAATATGAAATAATTGAATTGAATCAATTTGACCCTTTTTGCCGTTAGGTAGAAAGGGTTTTTCTTTGCCTAAACAATCAACCTATGTATCTCGAATTTGATCAAATGCCCGAAAATGCTAGAATCTGGATTTATCAATCCAGTAGAAAGTTTTCGGACGAGGAAATAGAACTAATTGAAAACAAGCTTCAGAAGTTTTGCGAAAGCTGGAATACACACGGAACACTCATGCCTACTTCTTTTGCCGTGAAGGACAGTCAGGTGGTGATGCTGGCCGTAGACGAAAGCCAACTTGGGGCAAGCGGATGCTCAATTGATAGCTCGGTACGCATTCTAGCTGAAATCGAAGCACAAATTGGCGTTAATCTTATCGACCAAGGAAAAGTAAGTGTGAAAAACCCAAACCAGGAAATCACCGTGCTCCCAGCCTTGGGGCTGAAATCTTCTTTACAGGAGAATCGTATTTCACCAGACTATTTGGTGATTAATCCTCGAATTTCAACAAAAAAAGAACTTGAAAGCCTTTGGATTCCGATTTCAGAAAGCTGGTTAAACAAATACTTTCCAAATTAATTAGTAATATTCAACACCCATTGAACAATACACCTCAAATGAAACATCATTTTTTAGGAAGTCTATTCCTCTTTTTGGTTCTAATCAGCTCGTGCAAGAGTCTTCAAGAGAAAGGAAATGACCAATTTCTATCTGGGGAATACCAATATGCGATCAATACCTTTGGACAAATTTTGGCTGAAGACTCCGCCAATGTAGAAGCTAATCAAATCGTGGCGGAAAGCTACAGACTTTCTAACCGGATCGAAAAATCGACTCCATACTATGAGCAGTTAGTGGCTCAGGACCCGAGTTTCGAAGCCTACTATCGCTTAGGCTTAAGCTATAAGGCGAATGAGGAGTTGGAAAAGGCCGAAGAGGCTTTTGAAAGCGCTAAGGGATATACTTCAGACGAGGTTTTCTTGGCCGAGACCCAAAGACAAATTGAAGCGATCAAACTCTCCGAAGGCATAGAGGAGTACTTTCCCAACTATGAATTGGTAAACTACCAAGAGCTCAATACAGCAGGAGCTGACTATGCTCCCATTACCAGCGAAAATTTTATCTATTTCACAAGTGGAAGACAAGCTTCTGGACTCTATGCTGCTGATGGGTCTCCTTACACCAAGCTTTTTAGGGCTAGGGCAGAAGGTCTCCGAGTGGATGTAAGTGGAGTACAAGCACTTCCGGAGTTTAGAAATGAAGAAGGATTGAATCAAGCAGCAATCGCTATTAGCCCTGATGGCAATACGATAATCTATGCAAGAGGGAATTCAACTTCCCCTAAAGATTTTCCTGAAACAACTCTTTTTGCCTCCTATTTTAGAGGTTCGGGTTTTACTCAGCCAATTTGGATGCCTGTAAACGAAGATGAAACTTGGTACAACACCACTCCTGCTTTTAGCCCAGATGGAGAGGAATTATATTTCGCCTCTACACGTCCAGGCGGATATGGAGGTCTTGATCTTTACAAAGCCACCAAATTAGCCAATGGCGACTTTGGTAATGCAAAAAATCTTGGCCCCACTATCAATACCCCGGGAAATGAAATGTTCCCTCGACCTACTGCGGATGGGAAATTTTTCTTTTCCTCAGATGGACATCCTGGCCACGGGAAATTAGACCTTTTCGTAGCTGAACTGGATGAAAGTGGAACTCAAGTCATCAGAAATTTAGGAGAAAACTTTAACTCCAATCAGGATGATTTTGGCATCTATTTCACTGAATACCCTAAAGAAGGGTACATTTCCTCGAATCGTGATGGAGGTGTAGGAGATGATGACATCTATTATTTTGAGGATAAAACTCCTAAGCCAAAAATCGTCAATGTACTGCTAAATGTATTTACCAAGCAGCGTGTTGCAGGGGAGCCTGATGCAGTATTGGAACAAGCCAGAGTAGTACTATATGACGGACAAAACAAGCAGATGGATGGCAACTTCTCCAATTCAACAGGAAGAGTGAGATTTACACTCGCTCCGGATGAAAACTACACGATCATCGCTTCCAAAAGCGGGTATTTCTCGAAATCAGTTCCTTATACAACTAATGGAAAAACTCCAGATCCCTCGACCTTGGTACAGGATGTGACCAACATTACTCTGGACACAACCATTGTCTTAGATCAATTAATCTTGGACAAGTCCATTGTCTTAGAGAACATCTATTACGATCTGGACAAGGCGGATATCAGACCAGATGCAGCACTCGAATTGGATAAACTTGTACAGATCCTGAAGGATAATCCAACCATCAGAATCGAATTAAGTTCGCATGCTGATGCCCGAGCTACGGATGCATACAACGATGATTTGACTCAGAGACGAGCTCAATCCGCGGTGGACTACATTGTATCACAGGGAATTGCGGCAGACCGCCTTGTAGCCAAGGGCTATGGTAAGCGCCAGCTGATCATTCAGAATGCACAAACTGAAGAAGAACATCAAGTCAACCGACGTACTGAGTTCAAGGTAATCGCGGTCGAAAATTAATACTGAATACCACTTACAAAATATAACCCTTCGATTTGTAATCATCGAAGGGTTTTTTTTATCCCATTTGAGTATAATGGTTAACTTTGATCTCAATACAGAACATTCCCCCGCACCTATGAACGAGCGCTATATGCAACGTGGTGTTTCCGCTTCCAAAGAAGACGTACACCAGGCTATTTCTAATTTGGATAAGGGCCTTTTCCCAAAAGCTTTTTGTAAAATCGTAGAAGACACTCTGGGCAATGACCCGGATTTTTGCAATATCATGCATGCAGATGGCGCAGGAACCAAGTCTTCTCTAGCCTACCTCTATTGGAAGGAGACCGGCGATCTAAGTGTGTGGAAAGGAATAGCACAGGATGCCATCATCATGAATACAGATGATCTCCTATGTGTCGGGGCCATTAATAATATCCTCGTTTCCTCCACGATTGGGAGAAACAAAAATCTAGTTCCTGGCGAGGTCATATCTGCCTTGATCGAAGGGACTGAGGAAGTGCTTCAGATGCTTCGTGACAATGGTGTTCACGCTGTACTTACGGGTGGGGAGACTGCTGATGTGGGTGATCTTGTCCGAACTATCATTGTGGATAGCACCGTGACTTGCCGAATGAGGAGAGATCAGGTCGTTTCCAATGATACCATTCAAGCAGGTGATGTTATTGTTGGCTTAGCCTCATATGGTCAAGCTAAATACGAAAACCAATACAATGGCGGAATGGGAAGCAATGGGCTAACCTCTGCTCGCCATGACGTTTTTAATAAAGTACTAAAAACAAAGTATCCAGAAAGCTTTGATCCGGCTGTACCAGATGATTTGATTTATTCTGGAAAATATAATCTTTCGGATCGTGCACCTGGTACCCAGCTGGATATGGGTAAGCTCGTTCTTTCTCCCACCCGGACCTATGCGCCGATTATGGTGGATGTATTAAACTACATGCGGCCAAGAATTCACGGCTTGGTTCATTGCTCCGGCGGAGCTCAGACCAAGGTGCTTCACTTTGTAGACAATGTCCATGTGATCAAAGACAATCTTTTCGAAACTCCCCCACTTTTCAATATCATTCAAGAAGAAAGTGGAACGGATTGGAAAGAGATGTATAAAGTCTTCAACATGGGTCACCGAATGGAAGTCTATCTCGACGAAAGGTATGCAGAGGAAATCATCGATATCTCAGAGTCCTACGGGGTAGAAGCCAAAATCATTGGACGAGTGGAGCCTTTTGAAGGTAAAAAGGTGACCATCACCGGCGAGCACGGATCTTTCGAGTACTAATTCATGAGTGCCAAAGGCATTGCAAGCGGTATTTTGAAAGGCATCCTCTGGATCGCCTTGAGTCTAGTGGTGGTTCTACTCTTTACAATTACCACAGTAGATCGCTCACCAATAACTGAGCAAAGTTTTTACAGCCAGACCTTTCAGGCCCTGGATTCTGCACGATTTACAAAGACTCAAGGGGAAAGCTGGTCTGCAGGCTGGGCAAAAAGCAACATGACTCCTGAGAATCCAGTGGATCTTGTGGGATATGCCCCCAGGGGAGATTATGACTTCATAGCTGACAGTAGTTATGTGAAAGCGATCACCCTACAAAATGGCCAAACCCGCATCGCTTGGTTATCCTTTGAGCTTTTGATCGTCCATCCCTTTTTGGCCAAAAGCATAGAATCTGCTGTTCAGGAATCAAAACTCCCCATAGATCAACTTCTCTTTACAGCAACGCACACACATTCAGGAATGGGTGGGTATATGCCCGGTCCACTCGGAGCATTGGCGTTTGGAGGCTTTGACGAAGAAGTGATTCAGGAAATGGTTGATTCTTCTTTAGATGCCCTGAAAAAAGCTATTGAAGCGGAAGAAGAAGTGAGCATTTCCTTTCGAAAATCAAATGCATCTGATTGGGTCTCCAACAGGTTTGTAAAAGATGGCCCAACAGACCCCTACGTTCGCCAGCTGATCTTCAGTAATACTTCAGGTCAAAAAGCTACCCTACTCACCTACTCAGCCCATGCCACCTGCCTGACTACGGGATATATGGGACTTTCGGGGGATTATCCTTTTTATCTGATGAAAAAGCTGGAAGAGGAAGAGTATGACTTCAGCATTTTTGCCAGCGGGACAGTGGGAAGTCATAGACCAAATCGGCCTGGGAATACACTTGAAGATACCCAGAATTATGCCTATTCTTTGGCTCGAGATATTCAGCTAAATATGACTTACTACGCAACAGTCAAACAAAAAGCAATACAAACCGGTCGTTTAGATCTAAAGCTCCGTGAGCCACACCTCAGGGTATCTGACAATCTTCGCATCCGTCCCTGGCTTTTCAATTGGCTGGTCGGTGAAAGTAATGCACACTTAGATATCACCAGAATCGGCAATACCCTTTTCATCGCTTCGAGTGGAGAAATTTCCGGTGTGTTTTATGAAATGTGGGAAGAGTCGGCAAAAGCTCAAGGCCTGAACCTCATCATAACTTCATTCAATGGAGGATATATGGGCTATATCACACCGGATGAACTGTATGACGAGGATTTCCATGAAGTGAGACAAATGAATTGGTATGGCCCTGGAAATGGAACATATTATCAAAACCTAATCGATGCGATCATTCTGAAAGTGGCGGAAACGTATCCTTGATTTTCCACATTTGACTTCGAATCCAGCCATTTTTCCAAGTTTTCTCTTTGACTTTTTCAAATCCCAAAGAGTCCAAATGCTGCTCATAATCCGGAATATCGTTTCTTGGATGAGAAGTAGCAATTCTAAAAAACTGCATCATAGCAAATTGAATGACTCTTTGCCGTAAAGTCTGAGGAGGAAAAAAATCAACCAAATGAATCAATGTATCCGGTTTTACCAGCGCTTTCACCTTTTTCAAAAAGCTTACTAATTCTAAATCGGACAGCGTATCAAGCACAAAATGAAGCCAAACTTCATCATAGCCAGATTTTTTAGGCTGCCCAAAATCCCCTAAATGAAATGCTAAAGCACTTTGCTCTAAATTTTGCTTTGCCAAGTCCAGCATGGATGAGGATATCTCCCAGTAGTCTCCTTGCAGCTGAGCAGAAAAATCTTGATAATCGACCCCGTCTCCTCCACCGATGATCAGTAGATTTTTAGAAATGGAAGGCTCAATAAAAAACACTTTGGCCTGAGACAGTGCCTGACCAAAAACTAGTTTGGCCAAAGAGGAATAGCTGGAAGCTATGCTACTGTAAAGATCTTTCACTAGATTAAAGGAACAGATTTTAGCTTAAAATTCCTGCAGATGAAAAATTTATTCAAAAGTCTCCGCAATGTCAAAGACCTGCTTTCCATGATCGACTTGGATCAGATTGGTGAGCTTTCTAGAAAAGTAGACCTCCCAAAAATGGTGGGATTGGTTTCCAAAATGAGTGAAGAAGACCTCTCCAAAATGATGGGAATGCTCAAGGGAGGCAGCAAGCCCAAAACCATCCCAGCCGTGAATGGAGATTTTTATGAATTGGGAAAAACGCTCTCAGCAGATGAGCGAGAGATCCAGCTGAAAGTTCGAGAATTTATGGAGCGGGAGATCAAACCAATTGCGAATCACTATTGGAGTCGAGCTGAATTCCCCTTTGAAATCATCCCAAAGATGGCCGAATTGAATATCGCCGGACTGACCTATCATGGCTATGGTTGCCTGGGCAAATCAGCGCTTTTGGAAGGGTTTATTGCCATGGAAATGGCTAGAATTGACACCTCCACCTCCACTTTTTTCGGCGTACAAAGTGGACTAGCTATGGGATCGATTTACCTCTGTGGATCGGAGGAACAAAAGCAGGAATGGCTTCCAAAAATGCAGAAATTAGAAAAGATAGGGGCTTTTGGATTGACTGAGCCAGAAGTAGGGTCCGGCGCCGCTGGTGGTCTGACCACTACCTGCAAAAGACAAGGAGACTCTTGGATTTTGAATGGACAAAAAAAATGGATCGGTAATGCAACTTTTTCCGACATCACTGTAATCTGGGCCCGCGACTTGGACGACAATCAGGTCAAGGGCTTTATCGTCCGCAAAGAAAACCTAGGGTTCAAAGCAGAAAAAATGGAGGACAAGATGGCTTTGCGAATTGTCCAAAATGCATTGATTACTTTGACGAATTGCGAGGTACCAGAAAGTGACAGACTCCAAGAAGCCAAGTCTTTTAGGGATACTGCAAAAGTCCTCAGAATGACCCGAGCGGGAGTAGCTTGGCAAGCGGTAGGTTGTGCCAGAGGAGCTTACGAGCTAGCTCTTGCCTACACCAATGCTCGCAAGCAATTTGGCAGACCAATCGCTTCATACCAGCTGGTACAGGATCTTTTGGTAACAATGCTTGGAGATTTGACAGCCATGCAAACAATGGTTTTTCGCCTTTCCGAAATGCAAGATTCAGACATTTTGAAGGATGAACATGCCTCGCTTGCTAAGGTCTTCTGTACTTTGCGAATGCGATCTATTGTGGACCACTCCAGAGAGCTATTCGGCGGAAATGGAATTTTACTTGAGCATGATATCGCTCGATTTGTCGCGGATGCAGAGGCGGTTTATAGTTATGAAGGCACCAAGGAAATCAATTCACTCATTGTGGGTCGTGCCATCACCGGACACAGCGCATTTGTCTAAAAAAATAGAAGAAGCCAAGGAAGCGAAAACACCAATTCCATCTTTTGGCGGTTTTGCTGGACTTCTCGATTTTTCCCAAAAAAACTTAAATAATGCCAGCCTATCATCAAGAGCAGAAGTAGTGCAAACACCCGGTAAAATGAAATGAAAAAAATCCCTGCCAAGAGGCAGAGGACAATCATCCCTAAAGCCAATAGCCGGATACTTCGAATGATCTTTTCCTCAGGTAGGAAGCTGGCAATGGAATTGAACCCCTTCAACTGATCATCTTCGGCATCCATACTTGAAAGCATCAGCAGATTCAAAAAAGCCAAGCCAAAATAAAGAACGGCAAGAAAGATACTTGGCAAGTTGAACTCAACCGAATCTGCGAAATAAATCGGAAGCCAAGAGATCCCAACCACGTAAAAAAGAGCATTGCTCAGCTCTTTGAGCCATGCAGCAGATTTTTCAAACTTTCGAAGCAAGCCAATCACACCTAGAATCAAAACTGCAAGACCAAGTGCAAGATACAGGACCATGGTCCAGCCGAAAACCCAAATTCCTCCAGAAATACAAGCTATCGCCACTAGTCCCCAGGCGACCCAAAGACGCCGCTTATTTCTTAAATGATATCCATGTCGGTCTGCACTGGAGCCGCTAGGGATCTTCACAGCATCAAGGAGGTGATCTAAGGTGTAAATGCTCCAAACTGCTCCTCCTAAAAGGAGATAAGCTTCCAATTCGATTTCCACGCGGAAGAGCCTCGCAAAAAATAACATCCCCGCCATGGCGCCGGAAACCACATCGAGTGAGAGCCAAGAAATTCGCTGATAGATGGATTGGAGCATATGCAAGTCTCAAAAATAGAATAATAGCCAAGGACTAAAAACAATCTTCGAAAGCTAATTTTTCCTATTTTGAAGAAAAAAGTTCAATGAAACGTATTTGCTTATTCTTTCTTGCTATATGCACCACAATGATCAGTTATGCCCAGCAGCCAATCAAAATTGCCTGCGTCGGTAATAGTATCACCCAAGGACCTGGACGGGATAACCCTGAAAGCTACCCGCTTCAAATGCAGGCCATCCTAGGAGACGCTTATGAGGTGGTAAATTTTGGAGTGAGCGGTAGAACTATGCTTCGCAAAGGGGATTATCCCTATTGGAATGAACCGCAATTTGAGCAGGTCAAGGAATTCCAACCAGATGTGTTGGTCATCATGCTGGGTACAAATGACTCGAAGCCTCAAAACTGGGCCTATGCTTCTGAGTTTCGAAAGGATTACTTGGATATGATCGCGGAATTTAGAGAAGCTATGCCTACCGATGGAAAAGTTTACGTGGTTCTGCCAGTTCCCGTGACACGAGAGAATTTCGGAATCACACCCGAGGTAATGAACAATGAACAGCGGCTTATGCTGTATGATATTATCGATGAAAGTGGTGCGGATTTTATAGATCTCTATACGCCATTTATGGGAAAGGAAGATTTGCTCCCAGACGGAGTACATCCCAATGTGGAAGGCTTAGGCATAATGGCAAGTGTAATTGCTAGAGCAATACGATTGTAGGAAAAAAGATTTGAGACAATTGTAATGCGAGCCAAATTCTCTTTACTTAGTTAGAATAGAGTAAAAGAAGACAAGACTTCTCAAATTGAAATTCTAGGCATCACTTTAAGCCTTTTTAGTCTTCATCCATAAACCAGGTCTGCTTCCATTCCCCATCAAAGGGATCATTTAGCTGTTTCGGGCCTGGGGTACTTCTACCTTCTTGGATATATTTGATCAGCAGTTGCTTCAGTTCTTCAGCTTTTTCAGGGTTTTGGAGAAATTGATTTTGCGTTTCACTAGGGTCTATTCTAAGATTGTAAAGCTGCATCTCAGGCAGCTCCGCCTCCGCAAGGTCACCCGGTTTAGGAAAACTCCATCCTCCTGATCCTTTGGCGGTAATTAGTTTCCAGTCACCCTTTCTTATCGCGAAAGTACCATTCACAGAATGAAAGACCTTTCCCTCACGTAGATCTTCATTCTCCTGTTCACCAAACAGAATCTTCAAAAAGCTAGAGCTATCCTCCCCCTCGTTTTCCCCAAGAGTATCCCCCACTAGGTCAGCAAATGTGGCCATTAAGTCCGTTTGGGAAATAGTGACATTGCTCACGGTGGTAGGTTTAATTTTTGAGGGCCACTTCACAATCATGGGCACTCGATGTCCCCCCTCATAAATATCGGCCTTATGACCACGAAAGATTCCGCTAGGCTGATGCCCCATTTCCACCATTTTGTCAAAACCTGCTGCTGGAGAACAGCCGTTGTCACTGGTAAAAACTAGTAGCGTATTTTCTTCAATCCCTGCATCTTTGAGTGTCTGATTTAATTGGCCTATATAGTCATCAATCATCATTATAAAATCTGCATAGGGCAGCAAACCACTTTTGCCCTGCCAAGCTTCAGTGGGAAGAATGGGTGTGTGCGGAGAAGGAAGTGCCAAATAAAGAAAGAATGGGGTATTACTTTTCGCTTGCTCTTGGATGTAGTTGATACTCTTTTTAAAAAATAATGGGGTCACCTCCTCATGAATAAAATCATCACTTGTAGGACCTTCTCTCCACCAAGAATATTCTCCCTCATCAATCGTCACCTTCGTCGGAATACTGGTGATTTGGTTGTTTTCTACATAGACATAGGGAGCGATATCCAAGGAAGCAGGCAGGGCAAGGGAATAGTCAAAGCCTCGTGTGCCAGGTGCATTTTCTATCGGTTTGCTGAAGTCCAATTGATCATAGTCTTCAGGGTTCCAGCCACCCTCCTCAAAAGCCTCACCCTCTTTCAGACCCCAATCCATCCCCAGGTGCCATTTCCCAATAAATGCCGTCGTATATCCCGATCGTTGAAGCATTGAGCCAAGGGTAGTACGATCTGCTGGAATCAAAGCTTTCGACTTTCCTGTGAGCACGCCTTCTTTAAGCCTAGTACGCCAATTGTATCGGCCAGTGAGCAAGGAATAGCGTGTGGGTGTACAAACTGCCGATGTGGTATGTGCATCTGTGAATTTCATTCCTTCGACCGCTAGCTGATCAAGGTATGGCGTCATGATCAAACTTTGGGGATTATAGGCTCCCATATCACCATATCCCAGATCATCCGCTAGGATCACGATAATGTTGGGCTTGACCGGATTATCAGCAGCTTTATTTTGGCAAGAACTAAAAACAACCAGACAAACAAAGAGAAGAGAACAAACTAGGCACATAATTAAAAGGATTTGTGTATCAAAATAGCCAATAATCCCGAAAGCGACTTTAACTTCTCCATTGAACTCAATGCCTCAAAAAATAAAAAAGCCACAATTCGTATGAATTGTGGCTTTGAATTTTATTAATCTCTTTGTGCTTAGCCTAATGCATTGGCTCCTGCCACGATCTCGAGGATTTCGTTGGTAATAGCCGCCTGACGAGTTCTGTTATACATCAGTTTCAACTCCTTCAAAAGCTCACCAGCATTTTCAGTTGCCTTATCCATGGCAGTCATTCGAGCACCGTGCTCAGAAGCATTACTCTCAAGCACTGCCTTGTAAAACTGAATCTTCAAAGATGTTGGCACTAGCTCCTCTATGATATAAGCTCTAGATGGCTCTAAGATATAATCCACCTCTGAGGTTGATTTGGTCTCAGTCTCTTCTGCCTTCATTGGCAAAAACTGCTCAGTTCGGATGATCTGTGTAGCTACGTTCTTAAACTCGTTGAATACCAATACCACCTGATCCACATCCCCATTTACATAGGCATCCATGGCATATTCAGCCGCAGCACGGACATTGTCAAAAGACACATCCTGGAATACTAATGAGAAATCAGAAACGGTGCTAAACTTAGATTTTCTGGCATAATCTAAGGCCTTTTTACCCAAAGGAAGAAGTTGGATCTCTTTGCCTTCAAACTGGGTACGAATCGCATGATTCGTTGCCTTGATAATGTTTGAATTAAAAGCTCCACAAAGACCTTTGTCAGAAGTAATAGGAACGATAAGAACCTTTTTCACTTCACGACTGCTCGCATAAACAATATCTGCAGCTCCTTCAGAAGCAGCCGAAACATTGTTTAAGATGGTAGTAAGTTTTTGCGAATAGGGACGCATCTGGACGATCTTGTCCTGAGCTCTACGCAGCTTAGCAGCCGACACCATTTTCATGGCACGGGTAATTTGCTGAGTAGACTGCACAGAGCTTATTCTCTGCTTTACTTCCTTAAGATTTGCCATCTGTTTGCTTAGTACTTCAACCAGATCTTTGAGGGCAGAGCCCTACTAGACCAATTTTTTATTTTGCGTAATTTTGAGAAAGTTCGGCAGCTGCTTTAGCTAGTACCTCTCCTGCACCATTGATATCACCCTTAAGGATCATCTCCAATGCCTCTGGATAAGTAGTGTCAAGCAATACATAGAACTCTTTCTCGAATGCTCTTGCCTTCTCTACAGGAACGGAATCCATCAAGCCTCTAGTAGAAGCATAGATGATCGCCACCTGATGAGCAACAGAAACTGGAGAATATTGCGCCTGCTTAAGAATCTCTTGGTTTCTTCTACCTCTTTCGATGGTACGCTTAGTGGTAGCATCAAGATCAGATCCAAACTTAGAGAAAGCCTCAAGCTCACGAAACTGTGCCTGATCCAATTTCAAAGTACCAGCCACTTTCTTCATTGACTTGATCTGAGCATTACCACCCACTCGGGATACTGAGATACCTACGTTAATCGCAGGACGAATACCAGAGTTGAAGAGGTTAGTCTCAAGGAAGATCTGACCGTCTGTAATCGAAATTACGTTGGTAGGAATATATGCAGAAACGTCACCTGCTTGAGTTTCGATAATAGGAAGGGCTGTTAAAGAACCACCACCTTTTACCAATGGTCTCAAGGAATCAGGAAGATCGTTCATTTGCTGAGCAATTGTATCCGACTTATTGATCTTAGCCGCACGCTCAAGCAATCTTGAGTGAAGGTAGAATACGTCACCAGGATATGCTTCACGTCCTGGAGGTCTTCTTAGAAGCAAAGAAACCTCACGGTATGCTACAGCTTGCTTAGAAAGATCATCATAAACCACCAAAGCAGGACGTCCGGTATCACGGAAGAACTCTCCGATAGCAGCACCTGTAAATGGTGCAAAGAACTGCATTGGTGCTGGATCAGCCGCAGATGCAGAAACAATAACAGTATAAGGAAGAGCGCCGCCTTTTTCTAGTGCAGCCACCACGTTGGCAACTGTAGAAGCTTTCTGACCAATGGCTACATAGATACAGAATACAGGCTCGCCTCTATCGTAAAATTCTTTTTGGTTGATGATCGCATCAATTACTACTGCAGTCTTACCTGTCTGACGGTCACCAATTACAAGCTCTCGCTGACCTCTACCGATTGGAATCATCGCATCAATTGACTTGATACCTGTCTGAAGAGGCTCAGTCACTGGCTGTCTGTAGATTACACCCGGAGCTTTACGCTCAAGTGGCATCTCATAAAGATCGCCAGCAATAGGACCTTTACCGTCGATAGGGTTACCCAAAGTATCCACTACTCGACCAAGCATACCTTCACCCGCCTGGATAGAAGCGATCTTCTTGGTTCTTTTTACCGTGTCACCTTCTTTGATTTCTTT
Source organism: Algoriphagus namhaensis (assembly GCF_042649705.1). Classification (NCBI taxonomy): domain Bacteria; kingdom Pseudomonadati; phylum Bacteroidota; class Cytophagia; order Cytophagales; family Cyclobacteriaceae; genus Algoriphagus; species Algoriphagus namhaensis. Next base: position 149,012 of record NZ_JBHRZS010000003.1, on the reverse strand, counting down.
AGAGTCACCGAAAAGTACGGCACCCACATTGTCCTCTTCAAGGTTAAGCACCATTGCCTTAAGCCCATTGTCAAATTCCAACAATTCGCCGGATTGCGCTTTTGAAAGTCCGTAAATACGAGCTACACCGTCACCAACCTGAAGGACTGTTCCCACTTCTTCAAGCTCTGCAGAGGTTCTTGCTCCTGAGAGTTGCTCTCTCAAAATTGCCGAAACTTCATCTGGTCTTACTTCTGCCATGATATGATAAGTTTATAATTGAACGCGTTTTTAAAACTGTTTTTCGTAATGGTTTTTCGCAAACTGAGTTTTTAAATCTCTCAATTTACTGCTCAATGAATCATCCAATAGACGGTCATTGACTCTTAGGACAAAGCCTCCGATAATCTCAGGATCCACTTTTTCTTCAAGCTGTACTGTTTCTAGTCCAGAGATTTCTTTCACCACCTTCAGGAATTCTCCACGGAGCTTCTCATCGATTGGGAAAGTGGTGGTCAAATAGGCCACTTGGATAGAAGAGTGAAGATTATATTGAATCTCAAACTCTCTCGCTACATCAAGAAGAATAGACTCTCTGCTTTTTCTTGCGATAATCTCAAAAAAGGTCATTGTCAATTTATCAGCTCCTTTTTCAAAAAGAGCTTTTAGAATTGCCAACTTCTTCTCCGAGTTGATGATTGGGTTTTTTAAAATCACCCCAAACTCATGATTCACCTCAGCGATTTCACTCAATTTTTGAAAATCAGCATGCACTTCTTCTAGTCTTCCTTTTTCTAAAGAAAGCTCTAGAATCGATTTTGCGTATCGTGATGCTGCTCTATAATTTGCCATGGTAGGGCTTAGTTTAACTTAAGATCTTTGACAAATTCGTCTACAAGTGCCTTTTGAGCTTTGTCATCAGACAAATTCTTTCTCAATAATTTCTCTGTTACTTCTAGCGTAAGCATAGCCACTTGAGTCTTTACTTCAGCAAGTGCTGCTTTTTTCTCAGTTTCGATTACCGCCTTTGCCTTTTCGATCATCTCGTTACCAGCCTTGATAGACTCTTCCTTTGCCGTTTCGATCATTTTGGTAGAAGACTCATGCGCCTTGGCGATGATAGCGTCTCTTTCTTTTCTGGCTTCAGCTAAAAGCTTCTCATTCTCTGCTTTAAGATTTGCCATTTCATTTCTGGCAATCTCAGCTGACTTCAGCGCACTTTCGATGCTTCCTTCTCGCTCTTCAAGAGCTTCAAGCATAGGCTTCCAAGCAAACTTGATCAAAATGAAAAGCAGACCTAGAAAACCAATAAGCTGCCAAAATATGAGGCCTGTGCCGGGAGTAATTAAATCCATGAGATATAAATTTTATTTCGGATTGTTCAATAGTTAAAGAAAGGGAAGGCCAGAAGCCTTCCCTCCTAAGTCATTTAAGCGATCTCCGCGATGTTTAGCGCGATCAACAAACAAATAACTGCTGCAAACAAGGAAACCACCTCGATCAAGGCAGCAATGATCAACATTGCACCTTGGATCTTACCAGCAGCCTCAGGCTGACGAGCGATAGATTCCATTGCCTGACCACCGATACGACCGATACCAAGACCTGCGCCAATCGCAACAATTCCTGCACCGATACCAGCTCCCATTAGAGCATATCCAGCGGACAATAAGATAAGAGTTAACATAGTTTTTGATTTATATAATTGAACAAAGAAATTCCTAATTAATGGTCATGAGCATGCTCTGCAACCGCCCCGCCAATGTACATCGCACTAAACAGTGTGAATACGTAGGCCTGAATAGTAGCTACAAGTAACTCGATGATATTGATAAAGGTCACCATGACCGTACTTACAAATCCAATAGCGTAAGATTCGAAAATAAAGGCAAGGGCAATGAAGCCCAAGATTACGATGTGGCCTGCCGTGATCGCAACAAAAAGTCGGACCATCAAGGCAAATGGCTTTGTAAACAAACCTATAATTTCCACTGGCACAATGATTAACAACATAGCTGGTGGTACACCAGGTGTCATAAATACGTGCTTCCAGTAGTCTTTATTTCCATTGACATTGGTGATGATGAAGGTCAACACTGCCAACACCATGGTCACTGCAATATTACCCGTCAAGTTGGCAGCACCTGGCAGAAGACCTAGGAGATTACCAAACCAAATAAATAAAAATAGGGTAAGAAGATAAGGGACAAATTTTTTGTATTTCGGTCCAATAGATTTCTCAGCAATCTCATCTCTTACAAAAATTACAATCGGCTCAATCAGAGAAGCCACTCCTTTTGGTGCTACAGGGCCATTTTTCTTGTAATGGCCTGCAGCCGAAAGGGCCATCCAACCCAAGAAAATCAACACAATAAATAGCATCACCACATTTTTGGTGATAGAAAGCTCCAAGAAGCTTGCACCATCTACGCGCCCTAAATGATCGTGCTCATCGATGAAATATCCTTCATGCGCATATTCTTCACCGAAGGCATGGGTTTCGTGATTTTGAAAATTTGTGGACATGAATACTTCCAACCCTCTATCGCCTGAATAGACAATCACAGGAAGGGGAAGGGTCACATGAGTGTGTCCAAAAGTAGCAATATGCCACTCGTGGGAATCCTTTACGTGATGCATGATAAAGCCAGTCTTGTCCTCTTCAGAACCTGCGGCTTGTGCTGGGTTTACAAACACCAACATACATGCTGATAATAAAAGACTTAGTGCCAATACTTTGCGCGTCATCAACTCTTTTTTTTGAGGGCTACTTCGAAATCGGGCGCAAGTTAGATATAAAGGTGTAGATATCAAAAGCTAAGTAGAACAAAAAAATGATAAAGAAATTGGCGATAAACAAAATAATATTTTCCATACCCAACCACGCATAGATCCCAATGAAAGATAATGAGGCTATGAATCTCAGAATCATTCCCAATACCATGATTTGAAAGAAATTTTCAGAAAAAGATTTAAGCAAAAATCCATTCAAAAAACCGATGACAAATGACACGATGGTGAGGAATAAATAAATCTCCCAAACCTTTTCGTGAATAATTACAGAAAAGAAAAACTGAAGCAATGCAATAGACACAGCAAGTGCTAGTGCAAAAAGGAGGAACTGAATGTGCGGGTTTTTCGGGAGCTTCATGGGTATCATTTGGTGCAAAAATAAGCCATCCCTAGCTAATTATCCCGCTGCATTGATTTCCATAGCTGATAAAAAGCAATAATGATGGAAATAAAACAGAAAAGCAGGAGCCAGATGGGAAATTTCATTTCACTTTTCTGCTGGACCCACCACCCAAACCAAGTGCCAGCCCCAATAACTCCAAACAATTGAAATGAAAGCCCAATATATTTTACGTAGATAGGTGGCCCCTTAGGCTTTTCAGGTGAATTTTGATCTGACATTCGCTTCGATTTGAGCCAAATTTCTTAAAAAATCCTATTTATCAAGTACCCTTTTAAAATTGAATGACTAAATGGCTTGGCTGGTCGTTCTGTTAAGTGCAGCAAATACCCTATTTTGGTACTTTATTTGGTCAGCCTATCTTATGTTTAAAAAAGGGACTTTCTCTTTTCTTTTGATCTTTTTGTTTTTGGCATGTTCTTCCGAGAAGAACACCTTCACTAATCGTGCCTTTCACAATCTTACCTCGCATTACAACGCCTACTACCTTGCAGATACCAAAATCAACGAGGTGAAAAAAGAGGTTCGCAACAAGTACAAGGAAGACTACACCCAAATCTTGCCTGTTTTTATTCCGATAGACTCTGCCACGATAGACTCCAATGAAGAAGTCCTCGAAAACGCTCGCGAACTAGCCTCCAAAGCTATCGAATGGCACAGAATCAGCAAATGGGTAGACGATAGTTACTTTCTTCTTGGCCAAATTGACTATCTCCAGGGGAATTTTGACGACGCTCAAAATACCTTTAAGTACGTCAATGTCAATGCTAAGGACAATGATCTAAGACATCAGACCTTGGTGGCTTTACTCAGACTTTATGTGGATTTGGGTGAGTATGAGAAAGCCAATTTTACCATTGATTACTTATCGAAAGAAGAAGAAATCAGCGATGCCAATCGATACGAACTCTACCGAACTTTAGCCTACTACTATGAAAGTCGAGACGATTTGAATGGAGTTTTGGGAGCTTTGGACAAAGCCTTGGACTACGAGCAGGATAAAAAAGAGGCCTCTCGGATCAATTTCATATTAGCTCAGCGCTACCAACGTTCGGGACTGGATGCCTTAGCTTTCGATTATTATAAAAAGGCATTGGACGGAAACCCACCGTACGAAAGAAGTTTCTTTGCGCAGCTTTATGCCCAACAAGTAGCCGAACTGAATAAATCTAAGGATCTGAAAAAGGTCAGAAATTACTATGAGGATCTCTACAAGGATCCAAAAAACAAAGACCTCAAGGATGTGGTGGTTTATGAAATGGCACTCTTTGAAGAAAAGCAAGGAGACCTGGACCGAACTCTTGAGCTGTTGCATCAGGCTGCCAAAGAACCCGGAAGTAACCCTCGACAAAAGGGATATATCTACCAAAAACTCGCTGAAATCAATTTGGATCAATTTCGAGATTACCGAGCTACGAAGTATTATTTGGATAGCGCCCTGACTTTTATTAAAGATACTGATCCAGTCGCTATTCAGATCCAAGAACAAAAAGAAATGCTGGATCAATATGTGTTTCATGTGGAGCGAATCGAGCAAAACGATAGCCTGATGACCTTGGCCAAAAAAAGCCCTGAAGAACAACGCTTGATCGCAGAGACCTACATAAAGAGCGAAGAGGAACGCCTCCTCCGTGAAGCAGCCGAAGCCCAGCAACCCCAATCATCTAGCATATTTGACAATTTACTCGCATTCAACGATCGCGGAACCACCTCCTCTTTTTACTTTGACAATAGCCTGGTTATGCAGCAGGGCGCAATAGACTTTCGCCGGAATTGGGGTACTCGCCCACTTCAGGACAATTGGCGGAGAAGCGCTGTGAGTTTTCAAGATGCCAATCCCACCATAGCAGCACCATCAGAAACCGATTCGGTTTCGGTAGAAGAGGATAATCCTTTAAATCAGCTTCCGGATATCGATGAATTATTGGGGCAAATCCCAAGCTCACCCGAAAGATTACAGGCATTGGACCTCGAACTGGAGGAATCTTACTTTGAACTGGGTAAGTTGCTTTTCTTCGAATTGAAAGAAGAGGAGCAAAGTATTACCAATTTGGAAACGGTGGTGCGAGAATATCCAGAGTCCAGTAAAAAACCTGAGGCTTACTATCTGCTCTATCTCGCCCAAAAAGATCTAGGAGGAAACTATGAGCAATACAGTGCGAGACTTAATCGTGAATTCCCGGATTCTAGATTCACTTTTTCGGTGAATAATCCGCATGCCGCCTCCGGCAATCTTGCATACCTCAAATCTTCAGAAGAATATGCGAAGGCCTATGATGCGTATTATGGTGGAAATTATAGCCAAAGCAAATCAATCATTCGAGGAGCACTAGAAAGTTACCCCTTGACTCGTAATACCGAACGATTGATGCTTTTGGACATCATGAATACAGGTAAAACTGAAAGTAAGGCAAACTACAGAGCAGAACTCGAAAACTATATCGCCAATAGTCAAGACTCTGCCCTAGTGGATCTGGCAAGAAATATGCTCTACCCACTACTATCAGAAGAAGAACTGGCCAGTCTTAATCCACAAAAAGATACACAGTCCGATTCTACGGCTGTAAACCCTGATGAATCTACCGAGCAAAATGTAGATATTGATCTCAGTGAGTCCCCGTATAAGGTTAATAATTCTCAAACGCACATATTTGTATTGGCAATGGAGCCTTCTCAAGCAGAAACGGCAGAGCGTTTGCTAGGAGATTTGGAAAATTTCCACGCCAAAAATTTCTCAAACGCTAGGCTTCGGACAGGAAATATGAATATGAGTAGGGAAAATGCGATTTATATCATTAGCCCTTTCACCTCAGCCGATCAAGCCAAAAAATATTATGAGATCTTTGTCAAGGAATTCAAGTCTGAAAATTTGCCACAGGAAATAATCAATTCTAGCTTCTTTATCTCGATTGAGAATTTCCAGACCCTGAATAAAAGTAAAAACCTAGATGAATACAGGGCCTTCTTTAAGTCCGCATATTGATATCACATGAGTAAAAATACCAAACCCCAAAAAGCAAGCTGGGCAAAATCAACCATCAAATTTCTTTGGATCGCATTCATCGCCGGAGTTTTTGGCTTTATTCTGTTTGTTTGGATGGTGAGCACCAATTTCTTGGGCCTTTTTGGAGCCTTGCCCGATTTTAAAGCCTTGGAAAATCCTGATAGTGAGTTGGCTTCCGAGCTTTACTCTTCTGATGGGCTACTTTTAGGAACTTACTTCAGAGAAAATAGATCCCCGGTTACTTACGAAGAACTAGCTCCAAACTTAGTGGACGCACTCATTGCTACGGAGGACATCCGATTTGAAGAACATTCGGGGATTGACTTCAAAGCAATGGCTCGAGTATTTGTGAAATCAATTTTATTGGGACAGGATGCCGGAGGAGGATCAACCCTCAGTCAGCAAACTGCTAAAAACCTTTTCAAAACTAGAACTGCAGAGTCGCAAGGTGCATTGAGTTCAATCCCTGGACTGAGAATGCTCATCATCAAAACCAAGGAATGGATCGTTGCGACGCAGCTCGAAAAAGCCTACACCAAGAACGAGATCCTGACTTTGTATTTGAACACCTCTGAGTTTGGTTCGAACGCATACGGTATCAAGACTGCTGCCAATACTTTTTTTGGCAAAGATCCCGATGAACTGGAAATCCAAGAATCGGCCGTTTTGGTCGGTCTTTTTAAAGCTCCAACCTACTATAGCCCAGTATACAATCCTGAGAATTCACTTCGCAGAAGAAATACTGTCTTGGGTCAAATGAGAAACAATGGCTATATCACAGAAACTGCTTTTGACTCACTTTCCCGCTTACCCATTGAGCTGAATTACATAGTAGCCAATCAAAACCAAGGCCTGGCCACCTATTTGCGCGAAATCATTAAAGCAGATTTACTTCAGTGGACCAAGGAAAATCTAAAGTCCGACGGATCCAGTTATGATCTTTTTGGTGATGGATTGAAAATCTACACCACCGTAGATAGCCGCATGCAACGCTATGCCGAAGAGGCAGTAAATGAGCACATGTCTGAGCTTCAAGAGAAGTTTTATAAGGAAATGCGCGATCGAGACCCTTGGGTGGACAACGACAATCGGGTGATCCCAAACTTTATCGAAAACGCTGTAAAACGTACTGAAGCCTACCGACTTTTAAAGGTAAGATACGGGAATGATACCGATTCCATTGAGGTAAAACTCAATGAGAAAAAACGTATGAAAATATTCTCTTGGGAAGGAGAAATCGATACCCTTATGAGTACCATGGACTCCTTGCGCTACTATAAAAAACTACTTCAAGCTGGCTTTATGAGTATGGATCCCGAAACAGGTCACATCAAGGCATGGGTTGGAGGTATTGATCATAAGTATTTCAAATTTGATCACGTACTTCGTGGCAAACGTCAACCGGGGTCCACATTCAAGCCTTTTGTCTATGCTGCCGCGATAGAAAATGGATATAGTCCATGCTATAGTGTGGTGGATCAGCCAGTAGAAGTTTATATTCCGGGGCAGCCCGCTTGGTCACCCGCAAATGCCGATGGGAAATTCACTTATGAAAAAATGACCATTCGAAAGGCCATGGCTCAATCCGTGAATTCCATCACTGCTTATATGATGAAGAAATTAAGTCCAAAGATCGTTGTAGAAACAGCCAAGCGCCTTGGAGTAACCAGTGATTTGGAAGAAGTGCCTTCTTTGGCTTTGGGAGTGAATGATGTATCCATTTTTGAAATGGTGGGTGCATTTGGAACTTTCGTTAATAAAGGGGAACACACTACTCCATTTTATATTGATCGGATTGAAGATAAAAATGGTAACGTGATCCAGCAGTTTACCCCACGGAAGCGGCCTGCGATGAGCGAAGAACATGCCTACTTAATGCTGTACATGCTTCGAGGAGGCTTTGAGGAAGGCGGAGGAACGAGCCAAGGAGTACCATATGATCTTCGCGAGGGAAATGAGCTAGGCGGTAAAACCGGAACTACCCAAAATGCATCTGATGGATGGTATATGGGAGTAAGCAAAGACTTGGTATCCGGCACTTGGGTTGGCGGCGATGACCGCGCCATACACTTCAGAAGCTGGATCGAAGGTCAAGGTGGACGAACGGCTAGACCAATTTGGGTGAAGTATATGACCAAGGTCTATGCAGATCAAAGCCTTGGATACACCAAGGGTCCATTCCCACGACCCGAGCGACCATTGAGTATTGAGATCGATTGCGACCTTTACGAGCAAGAGAGTCAGCGATTTGCAGACTTTGACTATGATGCGGATAAAAATGACTTCTAAATTAGAATTTTCATAAACTGAAGAACAGCCGAACCCTTTGGCTGTTTTTTTTATTTTTATACCATGGAGTCCTCCTCATTTTTACCAGAAGATTACTTAAAGCTCCCGGAACAACCCGGGGTCTATAAGTACTTTAATGAAGAGATGGCGCTGATCTACGTAGGGAAAGCTAAAAATCTCCGAAAAAGGGTCAGTAGCTATTTCAACAAAAACACTGGCGTCAACTTAAAGACTAGACGCATGATAAAAGAGATCCGCAAGATCGAAATCACCATGGTCAATACTGAGTTGGATGCCCTATTGCTGGAAAATAACTTAATCAAAAAGTCTCAGCCCAAGTACAATATTCTCCTGCGGGATGATAAGACCTATCCTTACTTATTGGTCACCAAGGAGAATTTCCCGAGGATTTTTCAAACGCGCAGGATGATCCCAAAGAGAGGAACATATTTTGGTCCTTTCGCCAGTGTCAAGGCAATGAACAACGTTTTGGATCTGATCCGAGAGCTCTTTACCATACGGACATGCAAGCTGGATTTATCCCCATATAAAATCGCCGAGGAAAAGTATAAAGTTTGTCTAGAGTATCATATCGGTAATTGCCAGGGGCCTTGCGTAGGGAAGCAAGCAGAGGAGGATTACAATAAGGATGTGGCACAAGCCAAACATATCCTGCGCGGAAACTTGGGGGCGGCAAAAGCCTATTTCAAGCAAGAGATGCAAAATCATGCAGAGAATCTCAATTTCGAGCTTGCCCAAAAACTAAAAGATAAACTTGATTTATTAGAAAAATATCAGGCCAAGTCACTGGTAGCTAGTCCAAGTATCAAAAATCTCGACGTCTGTACCCTTGTCACGGATGATAAAAGTGGCTTTGTAAATTACATGCGGGTAAAGGATGGTTCATTGATTACCTCCAAAAATGTAGAAGTCAAGAAGCGCTTGGATGAACCCGACGAACAATTACTTTTGACCGCTTTGATTCGACTTCAGGATCAATTTCAAAGTGATGCAGACGAGGTTTTGCTAAACATAGAGCTTTCCGAAGAAATAGAGGGCCTGAATGTTTTCACCCCGAAAATCGGTGATAAAAAGAAACTAATCGAGTTATCGCTAAAGAATGCCCTTTATTATAAAAAAGAAAAAGCCCTTCTCAAAGGCCTCAATGAGGACAAAAAGGATCGAGTCATTCGGCAATTACAATCAGATCTTAGTTTGCCTGAAATTCCCGATCATATCGAATGTTTCGATAACTCAAATATTCAAGGTACAAACCCTGTAGCCAGTATGGTCTGCTTCCTAAATGGCAAGCCTGCTGTCAAAGAGTACCGTCACTACCACATCAAAACGGTGGTTGGACCCGATGACTTTGCAAGTATGAAAGAAGTGGTTGGACGACGCTATAAAAGGCTTCATGAAGAAGGCAAACCAATGCCAAAGCTAGTAGTCATCGATGGGGGTAAAGGTCAGCTCTCCTCAGCTGTAGAGGCCTTAAAGGAACTTGGGATTTATGGCCAGATGCCAATCATTGGGATAGCTAAAAGATTGGAAGAAATCTATTTCCCGGGAGATCAATATCCTATTCATATTGATAAAAAGTCTGAAAGTTTGCGATTGATTCAGCGGATTCGAGACGAAGCACACCGCTTTGCAATCACCTTCCATCGGAAAATTCGAAGTCGAAATGCATTCGGTACGGAATTGACCGCTATTCCCAATATCGGGAAAACTACAGCCGATCAACTTTTGTCACACTTCAAATCAGTGAAGAAAATAAAAGAGGCTCCTAAATCAGAAATTATATCGGTAATTGGGAAAAGCAGAGGAGAACAACTCTGGGACTGGATGGAAAAAAATAAAGGGGCTAATTAAGCCCCTTTTTTATTACCACTCCCAAAGAGTGTTTTCAAATTCTAATAGCTTGTACTCAAAGGCCAAAGCATCCATGTAAGCTTGAACTTCCGGATTTGGATGATCAGCGTCGACCATATCTGCCACAAGGGCCTCATCTGGATTGGTAAACCTACGAACGACCGATCTAAATAATCTTGTATCGAAAGCTTTGTCATAGGTCAGGCTTTGAGACAAGTTTTGGAAATTGATCCAACGAGCCTCTGGATGATCCTTGAAGTAATTGTAGAAATCTTTGTATCGAATATATGCTATGGTCTTTTGTCCTGCATTTGAATTGGTTGCAGAAGGCATTACCAGCTCGATATATTTGATATCAAACACCATATCTGAATGATGCTTATCAAAAACAAAGTCTTCTCTGAAGTCCAAGTAGTAAAGCTGCTTCACGAAAATACTATCCCCAACTGCATTTAACCAGAAATTTTCCTGGAACTCAGCAATGGACAAAGGAGTAGTGAACTCATCATCACCAAAGACTTCAAGAGCATTTTCATCTACAACTGCCTTGTAAATAAAATTGATGATCCCGTTTCTTTTACTATCTCCAGAACCGTACAGTGAAAGATTATACTTCTCTCTCAGATCAATTCTTCTCCAAACAGCAATCTGATACATTTTATCATCTTCACGGATTCTCCTTGCCGAAAAGATGGTATCCATATCAAACTGTCGATCCCCAAAACCAGATGGATTGACACTCGTAGCGACCTGAGCATGGGACTCAAAGCCTAGGCTTGCACTCGCCACCACTAGGGTAAGGATGAAATATTGAAGGATCTTTTTCATAATCATTTATTCTTTTGCCTGGGTGAAAATTACTTCACACCAATTCGAATCACTCGATTCAAAGTAGAAGGAATTCTATTCCCTCTGAAATTTGTTCTGGTCACTTGATTAACCACAATAACGATATCATCACCTGCACGCGCGCTTTCCATAAGCTGACGCATAGCCAAGTTGTTTCCGTCAGAGATTTGAATAGTCTGCCGAGGCACGTCATTTCTTAACAGTCTCACTTCGCCTCCTGTAACATCAAATTTGGCATCTTTCGCCATCGTTCTGCCGAAAGTAGGCTCAGGGACAGCATTAATTTTCAATCCAGTCATTGAACCTATCGCTTGAGATTGGCTGAGGTCTACAGCTGATCCATTACCAAGAACTGGAACCAAAGAAGGCTCAGGAACCGGCTTAATATCATACGTTACATCTCCAATTTTATTGCCTCCACTGCTTACACCAATCGTTACTTTACCTGATGCACCAGGAACCACAGTCAATTGACCTGGCTTATTTCCCTTGATCGACTGTCCATTACTTACTGCAAAATCAGGCGAATAAGTATTACCTAACGCTGGGACTTCGATTAGAAGCTCATTAGCACAATCGGCATACAGCTGCTGAACAACTTCAGAAGAAACCTTAATCACTGGCTGAGCCACATAGTATTCGTACTCTACAGGTAATACTTTGTCTTCTCCGCCTACATTCGTAGAGATTTCTCCTTTAATCACTCTTTTGGCCAAACCTCTGTCGTCATACTGACTAGCAGGAGTGGCTGTGAATTCAATTTTACCAAATCCGTTTTCAACAGGAACTGCTCTACCGTCAATGGTCATAGTTGGTGCTGAAGCGGATGAACTTGAAGCGATAAACATATCACCTTCAAACTTGGTCCCTGCAGCCACAACATTTGATGTCGCCGCAATTCGAGCTTCCACAATATCTGCCTTGAAATAGAAGGTACCAATGGTATTTGCAATGGCCGACAATGACTCACTCTCAATATTCAATACCTCATTCTGGTATTGAGAAAGCAAAGCCAGAACAGCACCAACTGGAGACTTTACAAAATTCAGAGAAACAAAGTCTTTGTTTCGTACCTCGCTATCGTTAGCAAAAAGTGGAATTTCTGACGCATCCTTTGCAATGGGCTGGAATTTTAGGTTAGTGATACCTACACCAGTAAGTATACCCTCAATAGTTCCAGGATATGAATTTAGCATTTGCTTCATTTCCTCGCCCTTGCCGTTGTTATTGAACATATTCCCTGTAACCTCAGTGTTTTTGAGGTTTGCATTTACGAAGTTCCCTTCATCGTTTTTAGCATTTGACTGCACGATCAAGTCTTCTTTCAGGGTTTCAAGATACTGGTAGATCTCACGAGTTGCTTGGCGAACTTCTTCTGCTGCTCCGACCTTTGGAACATCCTTTTCGTTATTGCCTTGTTGCTCTACAGTATATTGGATGGACTCAACTGTAGCCTCATTCTTCGTAATGAAGTTTCTTGAGGTACGCTCCATCCCATCATTGATAAGTACGAACTTCTGAAGAATCTGATTACTTACCTGCAGCGCCAAAAGCGCGGTAAGCACCAGATACATCATGCCGATCATCCTCTGCCGTGGTGTCTCTTTTGCTCCTGCCATTTCTTTTTCTTAGAGTTTGTTTGAACAGTGAATTGAGATTAACCTTTCATAGCAGAAAGCATTCCGCCATAGATTTTATTCAAAGAACTTACGTTTTGATTTAATTTAGAAAGCTCATTTTTGAAAGCTTCCGTTTCTTTTCCTGCCTCAGATAAACCTTCCATTGCGGCGGTCATATTTGAGTAGAACTTATTAAGTGTTTTCACATGGCTATTAGCATCCTGAAGCTCTAGCTCATATACTGCATTAAGTGCAGAAAGATTCTTAGTAACCGTCTGTACTTGGTTGTGATACTCTTTTGCATCCTGAGATGCTGAAGACATTTCTGTCAATGCCGCTGCTGTCTTGCTGTAGGAAGCATTCATGTCTACAAGAGTCTTTGCTGCAGTTTTTACATTGGCTGCATATTCATTGGTCGCTACTGCTGCATCGGAAAGATTCCCCATTTTCTCCGCAGAGGAGGCCAAGTTTTGCATTCCCTTGCCCAAGCTTTCGATCAATTCAGGACCAACCTTAGCTTTAGCTAGCATGTCATCCAATTTCTGGCTTAAATTATCACTAGAAGCTTTTGTTTTTCTCTCTGCAGGACTTTCACCGGCTAGTTCTGGATAAACTTTTGACCAATCCACTTCCTCTTGCTTGGGTTCGAAAGCAGATAAAAAGAAAATGATCGCTTCAGTGGTCAAACCGATACCAATCATAAGATTACCTCCAGCCCAATCCAAAATCTTGAACATTGCACCAAGGATTACGATAGAAGCACCGATACCATAAATTTTTGGCATCACATTGCCATAAAATTTTGCTTTAAAAGAATTGCTGTTACTAGCCATGTGGAAAATTAAATTATAAGGTGTTAGGGGTTATTTTTATTAGCGTTTTCTTCTTCTTGAGGACTTCACGTCCATGGAACCTGATCTACCGATGAATGTCATTACGGTACGGAATCCGATATGAGCCTGAGCTACGTCTTCGTATTCGTAGGTTCTAGTACTAGTCTCTAAGTAATGTGCGATGTCCTTCCAAGAACCACCACGTACTACTTTTCTTGGTTCATTAGGATCATCATAAACTGGATCCAAATCCCAGGTCAAACTTCTGGATGTTGTGGAATATGCGTCAAGCACCCACTCAGCGACATTTCCAGACATATTATATAGTCCGAAACCATTTGGAGCAAAAACATCTACTGGAGCTGTGTAAGCAAATCCGTCGTCGATATAATTTCCTCTTCCAGGCTTGAAGTTTGCCATTAGGCAACCTCTTTTGTTTTTCAAGTATGGTCCACCCCAAGGGTATTTGGCAACATCCTTACCTCCCTTGGCAGCATATTCCCATTCTGCCTCAGATGGAAGTCTAAATTTAGGCGCGTCAAAGTCAGCCTCATCATTCGCGTTTTGATGATAGGTTCTCCATTCGCAATATTGTTTGGCTTGATCCCAAGAAATACCAACAACTGGATAATTATCAAATGCAGGATGATCAAAGTAGAATTCCATTAAAGGGTCTCCATAATGATAACTGAAACTAGTTGACCACACCGTGGTATCTGGTTTCAACTCATCCAAATTGAAAGTCGGCGGTTCTTTTAATGTCGTTGGAGTGCCAGTTTCTAACTGCCCGCTAGCCACCGCCTCTAAAAACTGACGATACTTGTTGTTGGACACTTCGTACTTGTCCATGAAAAATTCGGAAATAGTGATCTGCTTATTCATCGAGGATTGCGTAAAGGCAATGTCCTCATCAGATTGACCCATCCAAAATGTTCCTGCTTTAACAGGTACCATCTCAACTGGAAGGTTTTGCTGCCAAGCAGTTCGCTTGGGAACACCTGTCACTTCTCCTCTTCTGTTGGCCTTTTCACTGGCCGAACCTTTTTTGTTAAAAAGGCCACAACCGGGTAAAAGTGTCGCAATCGCCAGACCCAAAATTACTGGCAAAATGCGATTGTTCATTTTTGTATACATAAATGACGTTTTTGATCGTATCAAATTCTGATAATGACTTTTGTCTATGTCAGATGCGAAATTTAGCTGAATTTGGCTCAATAATGCAAATAACTTGCCAATTTTAAAGAAATTGATTTTCCTTTAAAACTCGCAATTAAATGATGTTTTTTCTATCAGATTAAAATCTGAACCGTGGAGTCCGTTGTATCACTCGGTCTATTTGTTTAGTGATATCTGGCAAAACATACCGCAACATCAACTCATGACTAGTAGGCGACTTGGCCTCCAACCCTCCTATCACTAAATCGAAAGCATACCCTAGTCGTAGCGAGTTATCTCTCAATAGCGAATAGCCTAAAATAAGGGAAATGGATTCCTCCCCTCTAAATGCAACCCCACCACTGATTTTGTTCTGATGCGTAGCAATAACGCTTACATCGTAAGAAAAATTATTGAAGCTTACCGATTTAATCAAAAGACTAGGCTCAATGGTCAGCGATCCGACAGGTCTAAACCTATATCCAAATAAGGCATAGCTATGATTTTTCAATTGATTGTCAAATGATCCATCCCCAAAGTCGAAGGCCGGTTCATTTAAATGTCTGCTACTTAGGCCCAAGTAAAAGCTCCTCTTATCCAGCAATATTCCAGCTCCAAAGTTGAAATTGATCTGACTTTCTTTGCCAGAGGTAGGCAGATTAGGCTCAGGATTTACTACAATCAATTCACCATAATCTAAAGAACTGGAAAACATTCCAGCATACACACCAAAACTTAGAGTTCCTCGATTAATTTTCTTATGGTATGCTCCTTGTAAATTTACTTCCAAATTACCTGTGGCGCCTATTTGATCATTGACCACAGTCAAGCCATAACCAATATTTTTCCCAGCGATGTTATTTTGAGCAGTAAGCAATTGTGTCACTGGAGCCCCACCCGTACCCGAGTTTGTAGTGTAGTTGAGCCACTGCGAACGATGCAGCGCAGAGAATCTTAGCCCCCCATCCTTACCAGCAAAGGCAGGATTGTAATACATGCCATTGTACATGTATTGCGTAAATTGAGCATCCTGTTGACTCCAAGCGAAATGGCTGAACCCAAGAAGGAAGACCAAAAAAATTGCTTTTTTAAAAAAAAGAAGAAAGGCTCCTTCTTGATTCATTTGAGGTTGTTTTTGTTTTCTAATCGAATGATATTGATTTAAACTGGAAAACAACACATTTTGATTCCAGAATTACAAATTATTTGCCTTCTTAATGTAAAGCTCTAGGGCTCCGGTCATACTTGGAGCATTTGGCAGAGGCGCCTCAATGTCCAAAATCATCCCTAAATCTTCAGCGGCTTTGCTTGTGGTAGGGCCGAAAGTGGCAATTCTAGTGGCGCCTTGTACAAAATCTGGGAAATTTTGCATTAAGGAAGTTAGCCCAGAGGGGCTGAAAAAGGCCAAAATATCATACTTCACATCCGCCAAGTCGGATAGATCGTCGGCAAGTGTGTGATAGATGATGGCCTCCGTAAATTCGATATTATTCTTCTCCATGTAATCTGGAATATCCCCTTTGCGAATATCTGAGCAAGGGAAAAGATATTTTTCAGATTTATGCTTTTTGAAGAAATCAAATAAATCCTGTGCAGTCTTATGGCCGACAAAAAGCTTTCGCTTTCTGATAACTATGTACTTTTGGAGATAATGTGCAGTCTGATCCGAAATACAAAAGTATTTCATATCGGCAGGCATTTCGATTTTAAATTCTTTACAAATCGCAAAGAAATGATCAATAGCATTACGCGAGGTAAAAATTACAGCGGTATGCTTTAAGATATCAATTTTTTGCTTTCTGAACTCCTTGGCCGGAACTGGCTCTACTCGGATAAACTGTCTGAAATCAATTTTCAGATTATACTTCTCAGCGAGTTGGAGATAAGGTGAGTTGGGATTTGAAGGTTTGGGCTGTGATACTAGAATACTCTTTACAGGTTTCAATCTATCTTTATTCGAAAGGCTCATTCTTCAATTGTAGTTTAGCTTCCTTTATTTTACTGACCCAAATTCATGATCATCTTCGCAAAGATCAGAAAGGGTACCATTTCTGCGATGCAAAGGTAAGTAAATAAATGATATTTCTTAAAGCTGAAACGATTGATCATAATGATAAATAGAATGGAAACTGCCAGAAGGTACATCCAAAATATTCCTTGTAGTAAATAGCCCAGTGCCTCTGAGGCAAAAAGAAAATCATTCACCAGAAAATACGCCAAGAGAAGCAGAGAAATCCCACTACCTATCACAAGTAATCGAAGCAGGTAAAAAAAATGGGAGAAAGCTATTTTCCCCAAATCAAACAAATAGGCCACAATTCGAATACCCAGAAACTTAATTACCATCAAGCCGAAAAAAGCTAAGGACATCAGGGCCCACAAGCCCAATAAATTGACAAAGTCAAAGCCAATCCAATCGGAAACCCACACCTCCCGAAATAACACTAAGCCCATGCTTGCCAACAGGCCGAGGGCCAAATTGATAATCAATAAATACAATAGAATATCAAAGGAAAAAAACTTCTGAAGGGACCCACTTTGGGAAAAATCCTCCGCATTGATCAGCGACAGTGGTCGTGTCATTGAGGCGAACAAAAATGGGTAGGCCATTCGATAAAGTGCGGTAAGAAATAAAATAATAAGCAAGCCAGTATAAAATAAATTATTCACCTTTCCTTTCAACAGCCCCTGTCTTACCGTTTCTTCCGCTGAGCGCATCCTGACTGAATTCACATTTCCCACCAAGGTTTTTTTAACTTCCAATTCCTCTATTCTAAACGGGTTGGCCACAAACATCAGTCGAAGGGAATCTGCGGGAAACATTCCTCTTAATTCTACAAGCGGGATGCTAAGACTACTGTCCTTTTCAGCCAAAAACCATACATTTTCATTAGCGAAAACCGTAGCTGGTCCAGGGATCCTCATCAACACACGTGACATGGGGAAATTTTTCAGATCCAATACCACCTCATATCGATCCTCGGTATTTATCCAAGAATCAGACCCAAGCTTGGCAAAGCTATCCGAATAGTCTTGGAGTACTTGACTCATTGCTGCAGGGACAACAAAAAGGCAGGTAAAAAGTACAAGGATCAGTTTTCTTCTCATCTTAAAATCTGGCTACATAGCCAAAATGAATTCTTGAATAGGTAAAGGAGAAGGGTTGCTCATTTGCCGAACCCACTCCAAGTATAAACTTAAACAAACCATTTCCAGTATCTAGCGTAATGCCCGTTCCGACTGAAACAGGAAAATCTTGAGTTTGCTCCGCAAAAGGATTTTCAACAAATCCCGCATCACCAAAGACCATTAGAAATGATCTTTCACCAAAGAAAAACCGTTGTTCAAAATTTACAAAAGCAAAACTACGTGCATAAAAGAAGTTTTCATTAAAACCTCGGATTGTTTTTAGACCACCAATCCGAAAAAGATCATTGAGCAAAAGATTTTGATTTTCAATAAACCCAAGAGAACCATGGATCCACATGCCCCAAGCAGGCTTGATGAAGAGATGTTTTTCTACAGAGGCTTGCAAAGAATACTGAGGGGTATTCAATTCTATATCATTGTAAATATTTTCCGGAAAAGCCGTGTTTTCCACAATTCGCTTATTCCCGGCTGCAAATTTAGTCCGCACTCTCACACCATTTCTTGGAAGTTCTGGAGAATCCAAAGCATTCCAATCAAGAGCTAGCCCGTACTGATTCCATCTATAATCTGCCACTTCAGGTAAAACTGTGATCTCTGAAAAATCGGCCGTGAAAATCAAATCACTGGACTGACGCTTGGTGAAAAAGGAAAGATTCAAATCACGGCTTGGACGATATCCGAAATTGAGATCAAAAAAGCGATTCAAAAAGGTGCTATCCTGCTTGAGCAAACTAAAGCCAAGGGAAGCACTGATTGGTGATCCAAACAAAAATGACTCATGATAGCTCAAGTCTAGACTTTGGGTTTGAATATTCAGTCTTTGCCAATGCAGTGCAATGTCTCTTCCCTTTCCGCCAAGGTGGTACAGTTCGAGATCTAGCTGCCCTGTAATCAGAACCTTACCGGGTTCATTTTCATTGGGCAAAATCCCAATAATCCCATCCAAAACATTGCTATTTCGATCTCGAAGCTCAAAAATGGGTTGAGCCTTTCGCTGCTGGAATGCGATCTGTGGTTCACTGGCCAATCTGAAATAAGGTGATCTCGAAATTTGCCTGGTCGCCTTTTCAAATTCCTTTTGAGAAAAAGCTTCGCCCGGATTGAGGAGACTGAGATTTTGTAAATACCTAGCCGAGGTTCTTGAATCGCCCACCACCTTCAAACTATCCCAAGTAATTAAAGGTCCAGGATCAAAATCTACCACACCACGCAGGCTATCCCCTGCTCTCTGTAGATCAGTGAGCTGAATATTCGCGAATGGAAATCCATCATTTTCCGCAAGGGATAAAACTTCCTTCACCCAATTATCATATGCCTGGTAGCTAACAGGGGCTTGACCAAGCTCTTTCAAATAGTTGAGTGGCAAATTCCCCGTCTCAATACTTACTTTTTCGATCTGCGGACCTAAATCCAAAACGGCCTTGGTGGAGTCCATTCTTGTCTCGCTTTCCCAAAATGCAGATAAATACCCTATTCTTTGCTGAGCGAGCAAGACCGAATCCATATACGCTGCTAGTGCATCTTTAGACACAAATGACCTGGCGGAATCCGGAGTCACTCCATCCCGAATGCTCCAATTCAACACAAAAGTATTTTGTCCACGAACGGATAATGCTCCTAAAAAGCACAGGAAAAAGAGTGGTATTTTAATTAGAAAGTTCAGACTCGGAGCGATGCGTTATATTTGCAAAATAAAGGAAATCCACTTGGCAGGCATCTATATTCATATCCCATTTTGTAAGCAGGCTTGTCATTACTGCGATTTTCACTTTTCTACACAACTTTCTGGCGCCGAGTCCATGGTTATTGCCATATGCAAAGAACTTGAGCTAAGAAAAAATTACTTGGCTGGACAAACCATCGAAACCGTCTACTTTGGTGGAGGCAGTCCATCGATTCTATCGCCCCAACAGATTGATCTGATTTTAGCCAGCATTGTCAAACATTACAATTGCCAATGGAAAGAAGTCACTCTCGAGGCTAATCCAGATGATTTGAATACAGAAAACCTGAGTAGTTGGAAGGCCATGGGGATAGATCGATTGTCCTTGGGGATCCAAAGTTTCCAGCCGGAACTACTGGCTTTTTACAATAGAGCTCATACCGCTGAGGAATCTCTTCAAGCGATTGACTTAGCCCGAAATGCCGGCTTCGATAAATTTAATCTGGATTTGATTTACGGATTTCCAAGCAAAACACACAGACAATGGGAGGAGGACTTGAGCTCAGCCCTAGCAATGAATCCGGGACATTTATCCTGCTACGCTTTAACCGTGGAGCCCAAAACCGCCTTAGGAAATTGGACCGCAAAGGGAAAGTTTGAAGAGCCGTCGGAGGATTTTGTAGCTGAAGAATTTGAAATTCTTCAATCCATGACTGAGGCGAAAGGCTATGTTCAATATGAAATTTCAAATTTTGCCCTAGAGGGGAAGTTTTCTTTACACAACTCTAACTACTGGAAGCAAATCCCTTATTTGGGAGTAGGGCCGTCTGCCCATTCCTTTGACGGGAAGGATCGGGGAGCTAACCCAAGGAATAATATTCACTATGTCAAGGCCATTCAAGATAATCGAATCCCCTTTGAAATCGACCCGCTAACTCCTAGCGAAAAGCTTAATGAATACCTGCTGACAAGCTTGAGAACGATCTGGGGGGCAGATCTAGACTTTGTTCGAGACACTTTTGGTGTGGACATTGGTAAAGAAAAATCTGCAGTGCTTGAGCAAATGAAGCAAATGGGCTGGCTGATCTGGAAAGAAAATAGCCTATCTTTGAGCAAGAGCGGCAAACTTTTAGCAGACAGCATTGCAGCTTCTTTATTTATCGATTAGCCATGCAAAGATTTTCCTCATCAAGCAGAAAAAAAGATGCTACTCCTCTGGAGGAAGCGTTCAAAGAATTGCTCCAAACGTATCGACTAGAGGATAAATTTCAAGAAAAAGCCTTGATTCAGATGTGGCCTGATTTGGTGGGACATACTATCGCTAGTCGTACCAATCCGCTTTATATCAAAGATAAAAAGCTCTTTGTGAAGGTCAGTTCCGGCCCAATCAAGAAAGAGCTCCAAATGAGCAAACAAAAGGTTTTGGATCTGATTGAGGCAAAATTTGGAGCAGATTTGGTCCAGGATCTCGCGTTTTTTTAAACTTATCTTTGCGTTTTTTAACCAAAGCGGCACTCCCCCTTTCTATTTTCAGCATCATCAATTGATCGATATTAAGTATTATTGTGCTGCGCATTTATGTTGAAAATTTTAAAAATAAATCCCGGAAAATTGAGCGTGCTACTAGCCATTTTGGTGTGGCTGGCCTTGCTTTTCGTGGATTTGGTGCGCGTTTTTGGGATTATCAACGAACTCGAGTCAGGAATCCGCGATGAATTCACTTGGGTTTTAGAAATTTTATTTTTTGTATGCGTTTATAGTTTTTATAACTATTCCATCAACAAAGGAAACCAGATAAACTTTCTTGGGCTCATCTGGCGTGCAGCCTCCACCGGGATTTTTGCAACTGGTTTTTCTCTTCTTGTCACCCTTTTTTATTCTAGCCTAGGCGATAGCAAACTGGCATCAGAGCCCTTTCTTAAGAATTTTTTCTACCACATCAACTTTGCGTTGACATCGGTTTTCCTCATCTCTGCCACTCTACTTTGGAAAAATCTAATTCTTTATCAACGTACCAAACGCGTGGTGAAGCAATGGCAGGCATATGAATTTGCATTGCTTATTGCTATGTTTTTCATTTTTTTCAATCAAAACACACTCGATTACAGCTTCCTCTTTGGAATGGTATTATTGATCGGCTTTGGGATTGTGCTCTCTATCAATCTCAAATGGATTCCTTACCTCACTTTTAAGGAAAAATGGAAATCCTTACTTTTTCTTGCCATAATCATCTTCAGTTGCGCCTACCTTTTTACCCAAGTTTTGTCCTTTTCGGATCGAAGCGAGTTTCAAGTCAATTTGACGGACAATTTATTCTTGGTAGCCCTTTTCGGCTTTATTTTCACTTATGCACTTTTTGGCTTTTTGGTTACCCTTTTCAACCTACCCACCTCATCGGTTTTTGAGCAAAAGCTTACAGAAGCCATCAGCTTTCAGCGGCTGAGCCAGTCAATTCAGCCGGATGAAAACGAGGAGAAGGTTCTCGACATTCTAATGGACTCCTGTATGAGTGCTTCTTTTTCAGATGGAGCGTGGCTGGAACTATCAAAAAACACAACCCAAACCGATCAAGTCCTGCAGGAGCGGTTTTTGGATCATGAAGTTCAGGCCGAAATCTCAACCCTAATTGAACAAAATAAAACTGCCCAAAAATGGGCAGAGGACGGTCCATTGGAACAATTAGAGCCGCTAAACCTGCGTATTGACCATCCTAAATTTGAGTCAGCGCTTTTGGTTCCTCTAGTTCTCAACAAAGCAGCCATAGGCCGCATGGTCTTACTGAAAGAGGTACGAGATGGATTCAATAAAGAAATGATTTCCATCATTTCCACATTTGTTCGACAGGCGACCATTTCAGTCGAAAACCATCGGCTACTCAATCAAGCCATTCGCAATGAGCGCTATCAGGAAGAGTTGAAAATTGCGCAAAGAGTTCAGAAAGCGCTACTTCCAACTGAATTAGCGCATAACGATAAATTCAACATTTGCGCATTTTCAAATACGGCAGATGAAGTGGGAGGCGACTACTACGACACCTACCAACTCGACGATGATCGCTTTGTATTGATCATCGGTGATGTCTCTGGCAAGGGTACCTCGGCGGCTTTTCATATGGCACAGATGAAGGGAATTTTCCAGAGTCTCATTCAGCTCAACTTGAGCCCATCTGAATTTATGATCCGGGCAAATACTGCCTTGAGTAGTTGCCTGGAAAGAAATCACTTCATCACCGCCTCCATTTTTGTAATCAACACCACAAAGCAAACCATTTGCCATGCCCGAGCAGGTCATGTCCCCACCCTATTCTTTAATCAATCAAATAACAAGTCTGAGTATTTAGGTATTGACGGACTAGGTTTGGGAATTTTAAGAAACAAGCAATATGCGAATCACGTTGAAGAGAAGACTCTAACATACCGTGAAGGAGATGTGCTAGTGTTGTTCACTGATGGAATCGTAGAAGCAAAAAACAAAAGAGGGCAAGAATTCGGTTATGAACGAATCAGAAGCCTTTTGGAAGTTTACCATCAATTAGACCCTAAAGAAATTCAAAAGAAAATAATTGATTCCCTTCACGATTTTGTGGAAGGAGACGGACTCATTGACGATGACTACTCGATTATGGTAGCCAAGTTTCAGAGTTAAATTAAAATACTATGCTTGAAATCATTACAATAGAGGAAAACCAAAGCCAGCTCCTTCAGATCTCGGGAGAAATAGATGCCAGCAACTCCGTTGAACTAGACGAAGCGATGCAGAAAGCATTCCGCTCAGGTCATAAACATATATTGGTGGATGGGGAGAAACTAGAATATATCTCTTCAGCCGGACTGGGTGTTTTCATGTCTTATCTAGAAGATTTTAAGGAAGGAAACATTTCATTTAAAATATATGGACTGAATACTCGGGTCTTTGAAGTATTCAAAATTCTAGGATTAGACCAGCTCATTCCTATTTATCCAGATAAAACTGCTGCTACTTCTGCCTAAAGATGTCACATGCATTGAAGCTATATTGCCAAACCTCTTCGCTCGCTGAGCTCAGAAAGTTTATACAAATGGAACTGCAGGAGACCGGAATTTCCGATGCCTTACAGCTGCAGCTCACTTTGGCAGTGGAGGAAGTGTGTGCCAATTTGATCATTCATTCCCATAACTGTGATGCTACTGAGCATATTACCGTGGATGTGATTAAATCGACTCAAGCCATTACTTTTGAAATTATAGACGATGGCAATGCCTTCAATCTTTTGGAGTACCAGGTACCAGATTTACAAACGGTGATGGATGCCAAACGGAAAGGTGGGCTGGGAATTATTTTGATCAAAAAAATCATGGATAAAATCGAATTTATAAGCAATGGCAGTACAAATACCTGTCGATTGACCAAAAAGATTTCATCCTAATTCATGTTAAAAGCCAGAAGCTAAGGCAGATTCCCTTTTATTCTTGATAAATTTGTAAAATTGCGACTCTAAACGCGACATTCAACCATGGTCTTTTCTTTCAGATTAGCCTCATTTATCGTTTTCACTTTTACTTTGGTAGCTATTCAAAGCAATAGCCTAGCGGCTTTGCAATCGGATCAGCTCATGACCATCGGTGGGGAACCAGTAGATAAATCCGAACTCGTTTATCTCCTTTCAAAAGGGCAATCAGACAATCCTGCCCAAGGAGGACTGTCACGAGAGGAGTTTGAAGAAAATCTAGAGCGATTTATCAATTATAAATTGAAGGTAAAAGAGGCTGAGGCGCTGAATCTGGACCAGACGGAAGAGTTCATTTCTGAATTTTCCACATTTCAAGAAACCCTCAAAGCTCCTTTCCTGATCAAAAACTCTCTGGAGGAAGGCGAATTGAGAAAAGCTTATTCCAGACTTCAGGAGGTGATCAGAGCCAGTCACATTCTATTTCAATTTCCACCCAATGCTAGCAAAGAGGACAGTCTTATTGTACTCAGAATGGCTTTGAAGGTGCGAGATGAAATAGCCTCTGGAGGAAATATCAATGAGCTTGCCGTGGAATACTCTGATGATCCTTCCGCAAAAATGAACAAAGGAGACTTGGGATATTTCACCTCACTTCAGATGGTTCCCCCTTTTGAAGATGCAGTGTACAATATGCAGCCAGGTGAAATTTCATCCCCGGTGCTTACAAGTTTCGGATATCACATTATTCAATTGATGGATCGCAGACCGAATCCCGGTCAGGTGAAAGTTTCTCATCTTTTGGTCCGAATAGATCCTGATAATCCCAATGGGGAGGATATTGCCAAGCGCAAAGTGGCAGACGTCTATCAGGAGATTCAGAAAGAGTCTACTTTCTGGGATGAAATCGTAAAAAACTACTCAGAGGACCTTGCAACCAATCAAAAAGGTGGTGCACTTCCTTGGTTTTCAGTAGGATCTATGATTCCTGAGTTTGAGATGACCGCCTTTTCATTAACTGAAGAAGGTGAGATCTCACCTCCAGTAAAAACTCAATATGGCTATCATATTTTGAGACTAGAAGGAAAGCGTCCGCTAGAATCCTTTGACAACATGGAGAAAAGTCTTCGATCCAAAATCCTTCGTGCGTCTAGGTCCTCCTTGATCGAATCTCAGGTAATGGCAATACAAAAGTCCAGATATAATTTTCAAGAGAATGATGGAAACGTCATGAGCCTTGAGACAGCCCTCAAGGCTAAAACTGTAGCGACGTATGCAGATGCTATGGAGGAGGCTGGATTAACTACCAATGAACTGTTTGCTATTGGTGAATCCAGATTTACGGGCTCAGATTTCCTAGCATTTGTTTCCCAAAAAGAACGTATTCCTGGAGTGGATCAGAATAATTTCGACACCTGGTATACCGCATTTGTGGCTACGAGTTTGAATAAAGCAGAAGATCAAGATCTCCTTCGAAACAACAAGGAGTATCAAATGACATTGAATGAATATCGCGACGGGATCTTACTTTTCTCCTTGATGAACCAAGAAGTTTGGCAAAAGGGAATCATGGATTCACTTGGACAGCGAGCATACTACCAAAAAAATCTTCAAGACTATCAGTGGAACGACCGTGTAGAAGCCTTTTTGATAAAAGTCTTGGACATCTCCCAGGCAAATACCGCGAAAAATTTTGTTTCTGGTAAGGAACTGAATCCAGATCTTTCCAGTGCATTTAAAAATGATATAGAAAGTGCAAATCCTCTGGCATTCCAGACCAGCTATGGCTTGATGGAAATAAAAGATCATCCCATATTATCCCAAGCTAATCTTTCCGAAAAATATCAGGAAATCGAAGCCAATGGCCATTTACATCTCATCCTTTTAGGCGAAGTGATTCCTGCAGGCCCTAAAGATTTTAGCGAGACACGAGGTCTGGTCATCCGAGATTATCAGGAAAGTCTAGATCAAGCACTCATACAAAGATTGAGATCGAAGTATTCTGTTGTCATTGATGAAGAAGCCAAAGAAGAAACCTTCATTGCCCTCAACCAATAAGTTTAAATACCAATATTACCCATCCCAAATGGGATCAATTAAAATGAAAAAACTAACTCAATTTATCGCCCTAGCTGTCCTTTTTATCTTTCAAGGAAAAGCATACGGCCAAGAAACCAATCCAACAGGACAAGTACTTGACAAGATTGTGGCCAAGGTGGATAATTATATTTTGCTCGAATCAGATGTTCAAAAAACCTATATCGAAGCTATTGCACAGTCCCAACAAGGTATCGAGCCGCCGACTAGATGCGAGGTTTTTGAATCTTTGATGATTAACAAGCTAATGGTTGCCAAAGCTGAAATAGATTCGGTGATCGTATCGGATGCCGAGGTAATGCTTCAAGCAGACCAGCGATTCAATATGGTGATGCAGCAGTTTGGCGGAGATGAGAGTACTTTGATCGAGGTTTATGGGAAAACTTCCGACCAATTAAAATCAGAAATCACAGAAGTAATCCGAGAGCAATTAATCGTTCAGCGGATGAGAGGAAAAATCACTGAGGGTCTAAGTGTTTCACCCAATGAGGTTCGCGAATTTTTTGAGCGTATTCCATCCGACTCTTTGCCTTTCTTCTCTGCAGAAGTAACTGTGGGCCAGATCGTGAAAAAGCCAGAAGTAAGCTCTCAGATCAAGGATGATATCATAGCTCAGCTCAAACAATTCAAAGCAGATATTTTAGATGGTAAAGCAGATTTTGCGGACCTAGCAAGACGATTCTCTGAAGACCCAGGGTCTGGTGCTCAAGGTGGTGACCTTGGCTTCTTTAGAAGGGGTGAACTTGCTCCTGAATACGAAGCCACAGCATTGGGCCTGAGACAAGGTGAAATCAGTGATCCCGTTGAAACGGACTTTGGATTTCATATGATCCAGCTTTTGGAAATCCGAGGATCCTCATACAACACAAGACATATTCTACGAATTCCTAGTCCTTCAGAAGCGGACTTAATGCGTGCTGAAAGATATTTGGATAGCCTTAAAACAGAGATCGAAAAGGGAAATATTGAATTCGCCAAGGCAGCTAAAGAGTATTCAGACGATAGAAATACTTCAGATAATGGTGGATTTTTTACCGACCCAAACAATGGATCAAATCGTCTTACCTTGAGAACGCTAGAAGATCCTGTACTCTATTTTACACTGGATTCCATGTCTGTAGGTCAGATTACCAAACCGATTCGTTTTGAATCCCCTAGAGAAGGAACCCAACTCCGGATTCTTTATTATCAATCTAAGTATCCAGCTCATCGAGCCAATCTGAACGATGACTATGAAAAGATGAAAGCCGCCACCTTAAGGGCCAAAGAAGATGAGCTTCTCGGTGAATGGTTTTTAACCGCTAAAGAGGACATATTCATCGACTTGGATCCCGCCTACGATCGATGTAAAGTCCTCAGTGAGAAATAAACAAAAAAAGCCCGCAGATTACTCTGCGGGCTTTTTTTTGTGTCTTCAATTATTTCGTGAATAAGGCTTTTATTGCCAATCCAATTTGTTTGAACCCCTCGAGGAGATGGCCCTTGGACTCTTGAAGCTTAGGATCTAACTCTTCTTTTCGCTCTTTAAACTCCTTCTCAAGTAATTCCTTCCCTTTCTTTAGTTCCGCCTCCAGGGTGGTCTTGTTTTCCTTAAGCTCAGATATTTTCTTTTCGATTTCCTCTTTAGCTTCTTTACCGGCCTCACCACCTTTTGCAATTAGTTCTTCAATCTTATCACCAATCTCTTGAAGCACTTCCTCAATATCACTTATTTTCGATTTTTGGTCTTTCATATTTTTTTGGTTTAGCTAGGATAAGATACTCAAAAAAATAAAGGCCTGCTAATTCGATTCTTAAATCAAGGAGTCATCCATGGATTCGTTGGACTGAGTCTGCTTTTCATAAAGCTCAGCATAGACCCCTTTTCGATTCATTAGAGAATCATGATTCCCTTGCTCCAAAATTCTGCCGTCATCCAAGACAATGATGTGATCCGCTAGTTTAGCTGAGGACACCCGATGTGAAATAATGATGGAGGTCCGATTTTCCATAATTCGTTTCAGAGCATTTAAAATCACATTCTCAGTTTTTGTATCTACGGCGGAAAGGCAATCGTCCAGAATTAAAATTTTTGGTTCCTTGGCAATAGCACGGGCGATAGAAACTCGCTGCTTTTGACCTCCAGAAAGCGTGATCCCACGCTCTCCAAGCATGGTATCAAAACCCTTTGGAAAATCTACAATATTCTGATAGACATCAGCATCCTTGGCTGCCTGCTCAATGAGTTCATCATCCGCCGACTCCAAGCCAAAAGCAATATTATTTCCAATGCTATCGGAAAAAAGAAAAACATCTTGAGGCACGTATCCGATTTGCCTTCTCAAGCTCGAGATCGAGTACCTCTCAATATTTTCATTATCAATCTGAATTTGTCCTGAATCGGGATCATACATCCTCATAAGGAGGTTGGCTATGGTGGACTTACCTGATCCAGTGGTACCAATAATTCCCAATGTTTGCCCCTTCCCTATCTCGAAAGATACTTTATCTAAGGCCTTAACACCTGAATCTGGATAAGTGAAGCTAAGGTCAGTGACCTTCACTAGGCCATCGATTTCGATCTCTAGGTTTTCTTTGCTCAGGATATCATTTTTCTCATCGAGAAACTCGTTAATCCTCGCCTGAGAAGCCGCTGCACGCTGAATGATACTCGTCACCCATCCCAATG
This sequence comes from Algoriphagus namhaensis, assembly GCF_042649705.1. NCBI lineage: Bacteria > Pseudomonadati > Bacteroidota > Cytophagia > Cytophagales > Cyclobacteriaceae > Algoriphagus > Algoriphagus namhaensis. Next base: position 120,215 of record NZ_JBHRZS010000003.1, on the reverse strand, counting down.
AAGTCACAGGCCAGGTGAGCATATTTACGTACAAAATAAACTCCGCAATCACCCCGTACCCGATCTGTCCATTAATGACTTGCATTCCTCCCACATACACAGTAATGATTGTGGAAATCCCGACAAGGGCCATAATCAGAGGGAAAAACAGAGCATTGACTTTGGTGAGATTAATGGACTTTACTTTATAATCTTCACTGGCTGTATCAAAATCTCTAGCACTGTCTTCTTCTCTCACAAAGGCTTTCAACACTCGGATTCCAGAAAAGGCCTCTTGAACGTAGGTACTCAAAGAGGATAAACTCCGCTGAATCTTCTCCGATCTTTCATTGATCAAATTATTCACGAAATAAATACTCAAGGAGAGCACCGGAAGCGGCAATAGTGAATAAAGGGTCAACGTGGGATTCACAGAGATCATGTAAGAAATCACCAGAGGGAACAGGATCAATAAATTAATGCCGTACATAATGGCTGGACCGAGGTACATTCTCACCCGACTCACATCTTCGGTAATCCTCGCCATTAAATCTCCAGTGCTATTTTTTCTATAAAAACTGAGGGGTAAATTTTGATAGTGGTAGAAGATTTCATTTTTCAAGTCATACTCCACGCGTCGAGACATGATAATGATCGTCTGTCGGATGAGAAAAAGAAAAAAACCTCTCAGCAAGGCCATCACCAGAATCAAAACTCCAAAAATCACCACATAACCCAAGAATACATCTCGAGCCTCGTCTCCCATTCCGCCGGTAGATAAAGGCTGAAAAAAGGTCTTACTCTCCACCACATAATCTATGGCCAGTCTGACCAACTGGGCAGGAATAATTACGAAAATATTTGAGATAACAGTAAATAATATCCCTAGGAGGAGCAACCCCTTATATTTGTACAAATACTTGTTTAATCTCCAAAGTGGCTTCACCAAATAAAAACTTTAATTTTGAGAAATAAGTTACTACGAACTATGTACCTTGATCTTTTAAAGGCGATAAAAAGTATTTAATTTTGTAGCGCCTTGTTCCACGATGGAACAGACCCAAATATAACACATTCTAAAAAGGGAAGTTCAAATGCTCGACACGAAAGCAACCGAAACTATACACCAAGGATCTATTTTTGGTCAAATAACCAAAATGGAACACGAACAATTGGTGGTTTGCTATGACGAAGCCACTGGTTTAAAAGCCTTGGTAGGAATCCACAATACTACATTGGGACCAGCTCTAGGCGGTACCAGAATGTGGTCTTACGCTTCTGAAGCAGAGGCCATCACCGATGTGCTGAGACTTTCTAGGGGCATGACTTTCAAAAACGCCCTCGCCGGACTCAATCTAGGAGGTGGAAAAGCGGTAATTATCGGTAATCCTCAAATGAAGAGTGAAGCCTATTTAAGGCGTTTTGGAAAATTCATTAATGGATTAGCTGGTCGCTACGTGACTGCGGAGGATGTAAATATGAATACCGCAGACATGGAATATATTGCCATGGAGACTCGGCACGTCACAGGTCTTCCAGAGATCAAAGGAGGAAGCGGAGACCCATCTCCGGTTACTGCCTACGGCACCTACATGGGAATGAAGGCGGCAGCAAAAAAAGCCTATGGAAATGACTCTCTCGAAGGAAAAACGATTGGAGTGCAAGGTGTAGGTCAGGTAGGGAAATATCTGATCGACTATCTAGTAAAAGAGAACGCTAATGTGCTGATCACAGACATTTTTGAGGATAGACTACAGGCCATAGCCAAGAAAACAGGCGCGACTGTGGTTGACCCTAATTTGATCTATGATGTGGAGATGGATATTTATGCTCCCTGCGCCCTTGGAGCTACAATAAACGATGACACCATCGGAAGATTAAAATGTGCTGTAATTGCCGGTGCGGCTAATAATCAGCTAAAAGATGAAGAAAAGCACGGAATGGAACTTCTTGAACGCGGAATTGTCTACGCTCCGGATTTTCTGATCAATGCTGGTGGAGTAATCAATGTAGGTGCAGAATACCTCGGAGATTACCATAGAGAAACGGTCTATGGACTCACCGAAAAGATTTATGACACCTGTCTAAGTATTTTGGACAAATCCGAAAAAGAGCAGATATCCGCCCAGCGTGCTGCGATGGAAGCGGCCAAGGCAAGGATAGAATCCATTGGGAAAGTGAAGCTTTCATTCTAATTTTCAAAAAAACCAAAGCCTAAAACCACTGAAGCTTTTTCAGTGGTTTTTTCATGTCCATTATTAAACCCTTTAGCCAGTCAAATTGCGTATATTTGCAACTTGATTTCCCCAACATGCTAAATCGAAGAATTTTAAGAGTTAAGGCCTTTCAGAGCTTATATGCTTACGAACAGTGTAAAGCATCCAATCTCAACCTAGCAAAGGATTATATCCAAGAAGCATTTGCACCGGACCTCAATAGTATGGAGGTTCAGGACAAAAAATTACTCGGTGCTCAAGCCAATGCGGCAATAGAGCTTTTGAAAAAGAATTCAACCGAGAGTGGTAAGCTTCTTCATTCCTCTGAGAACGAAAAAGTAAACCAGACGGTAAAGGATGCCTTGAGTCAAGTAGCAAAAGCAAATCAGGCAGATCGAGACTTTTTGGTGAAAAATATGGTTGCTGCGGCCGAAAGAATTCCTCAGCTATATTTGCTCGCCATTCAGCTTTTGCTTGCGTTTTCGGACCATGTAAAAACCGAATTTGAAAAGAAGAAAAAACTAGCAGATAAAAATAGCCCAGTTGCTTTTGATACTGAGCTCAATCTGACTAGAAATCAGATTCTAGAAAAAATCCGTATTTCCCCCTCATTCCAAGCCGCTGTAGCGAGACAGAATGCCAATTTGGATGATTTAGAATTAGAGATCAAAGAGTGGTTTAGAGACTACGTGAAGCCTACGGAGGAGTACCAGGAATATTTAAAGACCACTAAGCCTACCCTTGAGCAAGATCTCGCTATTGCCGAGGCCATACTAAAACGCGTGATTTTTAAAAATGAGGTGATCCTAAACTACTTCATGGAGAAAGACATGAACTGGACGGAAAATAAATCCATCGTTCGAAGTCTTGCCTCAAAAGTGCTTAAGAATGCAGCAGAAAAGGACTGCAAGGACTCTGACTTACTTCCCGAACTAGCGATTAACTGGGACGAGGATAGGGAATTCTTTCAAAATATCTTTAACTTCACACTTGAGGAAGCCTCTAAAAGTAAGGAGCTTATCGCCCAGAAAACGAAAAACTGGGATATTGAGCGACTTGCATTTACCGATAAAGTGATCATTTCTATGGCACTCGCTGAGATGAAGCATTTTCCGAGTATACCTGTGAAGGTCAGCATCAACGAGTACATTGATATCTCAAAAACCTATAGTACACCAAAAAGTAAGCAGTTTGTGAATGGTCTTTTGGATGTCATGTCAAAAGAGTTAACTGAAAGCGGTGAAATCCGTAAGAGTGGTAGAGGACTTTTAGACAATAAATAATATAACTATGAGCAAGAGTAGCAATTCATTAGTCGCATTCCTAGTAGGAGCAGGCATAGGTGCCGCATTGGGCATCTTATTCGCACCAGATACTGGAGACAATACAAGAGACCGCCTTTCTTTTCGACTTTCTAAATACAAAAAAGAATTAGAAGAACTGATCGGCGAGCTAGTAGAAGACAAAGAAATCCATCTTAACGAAGCCAAGAATGAAGGTAAGCGAGTGATTTCCGAAGCAAAAAACAAAGCTGAAAATCTTTTGAGCGATGTCAACAAATTGATCGATCAGATCAATAAAGAACCAAATTAAGCAGCCGATCAAATAAAATTTGCCTTTGGAGGTAGTCTTTATTTTATTCGCAAAACCAATTTTCCAGAACAAAAAATCAAAATTATGAAACTTAAAGTGATGAGCGCCTTGGTGCTTTCTGCAGTACTCGCTCTTGGAGCATGTGACCAGAAATCAGATCAAGAAGCCAAAATACAGGCTCTTGAGGAGAAAATCGCCAAACTAGAATCTTCAACAACTTCCGCGGTGACTCCTGTAAATGTACAGTCCACCCAGCCAGCTGACCCATCTTCTTTAGGTCAGTTTGAATTTGCTGAAATGGAGTACGATTTTGGAACCATCCGAGAAGGAGAAGTAGTAGAGCATGAGTTTAACTTCACTAACAACGGACAAGCTCCTTTGGTGATCTCTAACATCACAGCTTCTTGCGGCTGTACTAGCCCAAATTGGACCAAAACGCCAGTGAATCCAGGAGAGCAAGGTTTTGTTAAAGTAGTGTTTAATTCCACTGCAAAATCAGGATCTCAAGCACCAACAGTAACGATTCAGGCCAATACCAACCCAACAGTAACTCGACTTCGCATGAAGGGGAATGTTACTCCAAAATTAGGTGGTGGAACTGCTGCGCCAGTAGGGCCAATTAAAAAATAAAGTATGATTTCTACCGTATTAGCTCAAGCTGCCGCCGGTGGTGGTGGCATCCTGGGTCAGGTCTTTCTTTTTGGATCGATCATTTTGATCATGTATTTCTTCATGATCAGACCTCAACAGAAAAAACAAAAAGAAACCAAGAAATTTATCGAAGAAATCAAAAAAGGAGATAATGTAGTCACTATTGGCGGTTTGCACGGAAAAGTCTTCAGCGTGGACGGTGATGTGGTGATGGTGGAGCTGGATAGGGGATTAAAAGTAAAAATCGAAAAATCTGCAATCTCTCTAGATTTCTCCAAAAAAACCGAAACGAAATAATTGAATTTTGCCGGAAACTAAAAAATCCTCACTAAGGATTTCTCCTAAAAAACTCTCTAACCTCAAAGTGGTAGTCTTGTGCGTTTGTGCGGCTACCACTTTTTGGATTTTAAACGCCTTGAATAAAGACGACTACACCACAGTAGTCGATTACCCCGTAGAATTTGCTTACGATCCAGAGCAGTATATGCCTATTGGCGACCTACCCTCAGGGCTTCAGATCGAGATCAATGGAAATGGATGGGATTTGCTCAGAAAATATTTCAATATAAATGAGTCACCCTTTATCATTGAGCTGGAAAATCCTGCACGCCAAAACCAAATACAAACCTCAGAACTCAAAAGGTCACTCACAGACTTTTTGTCCCCTACCCAACTCCTTTCAATCTTAGATGATAGCCTATCCTTCCAGATCGATCGAATCCAATCTGCAAGACTAAGGCCCTATTTAGATTCAACCTCCTTTTCATTAGCTACCAATTACAGATTAATTTCAAAGATTTCCTTCGATCCTGATCAAATAACCCTTCGCGGGCCAAGTTCAGTCCTAGAAAATTTCGAAGGCGAATTTCCTGTGTTTCTAGATGAAAATCGAATTGATCAAAACATCGAAAAGAAAGTTAAACTTGAGATCCCGAAGCAATATCGAGACCAGTTAAGTCTGCAGGATGAAGTGGTTACGGTCTCCTTCAATGTGGTTAATTTTTTGGAAGGCAACCAAAGGTTAAACTTGGTAAAACGTAATTTTCCAAATAAGGCTTCCTTAGCAAATGAGGATGAACCAATCTTGTTTTATTACTTGGTGGATAGCCGTGAAGTCGAAAAATTCAGCGAGATAGAATTCGAGGCTATCCTCGATTTTTCACAACGAAATCGAGAAGATTCCACTATTTTAGTTCGTGTCAGCCCCAAACCAGAATATCTAGAAATCCTAAGAATAGTACCCGAAAAGATAAAGATTGTCTATGAGTAAGACGATTTTGAAAATCGGGATTACTGGAGGAATCGGTTCGGGAAAGTCAACCGTCGCGAAAGTTTTTCAAATTTTGGGAATTCCTACCTATTCTGCGGATGACCGAGCTAAATGGCTGATGTCAAATGACCCAGAATTGCGTGGTCAGATCCTTGAAAGCTTTGGGTCTGAATCCTTTTTACCTTCCGGTGAGCTGAATCGACCCTTTCTTGCCAAAACTGTTTTTTCCAATCCAGAAAAGGTAGCCAAAATAAATTCACTGGTACATCCAGCTGTGGGGAGAGATTTTGAAATTTGGTCCCAGCACCAAACTAGCCCCTACGTGCTCAAAGAAGCTGCTTTGATTTTTGAGACTGGAGGTGAGACGAAGCTTGATGCGGTCATCAATGTGAGTGCTCCACTTAAAATACGAGTCACCAGAGTTTTAATGCGGGATAAAAATCGATCAGAGGAGCAAGTGAATCAGATCATTAATCAGCAGCTCCCAGATGAGATTAAAAACGAGAAAGCCACATTTGTGATCAAAAATGGGCCTAATAAGTTAATCATCCCCCAAGTTTTAGCGATTCACAAAAAGCTTATTTCTATGGATAAATGAGCAAGTCTTTGAGCAATTTAAACCAAGCTCATCGAAATTAGAACCTCAACTAATCCAGAGGCTTCGAAGTCCAGCTTTTGTTAACAATTTTCCACTGCCCATCAATTTTCATCAGCGAGAGGTAATCGTAATAATAGATTCCCGGCCAGTATAGTTCTGTCTCCGCTACAGCTGCGACACCATTGATTCGAATGGCTACAAGTTCGTTTTTGAAATCATCTTTATTTCTTGGGTCTCCTTGAGCAGTGCCTTCCGCCCAAACCTCATAGGGAGTGATGGTAAACTGATCACCTCGAAAACCAATCAATCTCGCCTCGGGAATAAATGCTTCGTCCAACTTCGATCGATCCCGCTCCATCATACCATCGAAATAGTTTTGAACGGTAACCCGAATCATCTCCTCGTCTGTCTTGCTTTGTCCTTTAGCAAATGTGATCGTTACAAAAAGGATTAGAATAGCGCAAAGTGATTTTTTCATAATTGAAGGATATTTTTCTGTGAATAAATTTTAGCCACTAAAAAAGGTCTTGATTTCTCAAGACCTATCTGATTAGTCGATTTTATCAAAGCCCAAATATGGCTGAAGTACTTTTGGCATTAAGATGCCATCCTCAGTTTGATTATTTTCTAAAATTGAAGCAACGATCCTAGGCAATGCCAAAGCGCTACCATTTAAAGAGTGTGCCAATTGTGTTTTCTTATCTTCACCTCGGAACCTCAGCTTCAATCGGTTGGATTGGTAGGTTTCAAAATTTGAAACGGAACTTACTTCAAGCCATCGTTCCTGAGCGGCGGAATATACCTCCATATCATACGTCAGGGCAGAAGTGAAACCCATATCCCCTCCACATAGTCGTAGGACACGATACGGCAATTCGAGCTTTTGAAGTAAATCCTGTACATAGAGGCTCATCTCCTCTAGCGCCTTATAGGATCTCTCAGGATGGGTGATCTGTACGATCTCCACCTTATCAAATTGATGAAGACGATTCAAACCTCGCACATGAGCACCCCAACTTCCTGCTTCTCGTCTAAAACAAGGAGTATATCCCACATTTTTAACCGGAAAATCTCCCTCGTCCAAAATCACATCCCGATACATATTGGTAATCGGAACTTCGGCGGTAGGAATAAGAAATAAATTATCAGCCGTGGCATGATACATCTGCCCTTCTTTATCTGGCAATTGCCCCGTACCATAGCCAGATTCTTCATTCACCACAATTGGAGGCTGCACTTCTTGAAAACCTGCGGCTATAGCCTGATCTAGGAAAAAGTTGATCAAGGCACGCTGCAGTCGAGCCCCTTTTCCTTTGTAAACAGGAAAACCTGCCCCAGCGATCTTTACCCCTAAGTCAAAATCAATGATGTCGTACTTTTTGATTAGATCCCAATGCGGCAGCTTATTCTCTGGTAAAACCGGAATTGCTCCATTTTCCAAAACCACTTCATTATCCTCCGCTGATTTACCGGCTGGAACGGATGAATGAGGAATATTTGGAATGGTATATAGGAGCTCCTTAAGTTTTTCCTCAGCCTCGGTATATTGATCTTCAAGAGCTTTTGTTTCTAGTTTAAGTCCTGCCGTTTTCTCCTTAATGGCATTAGCTTCGTCCCGCTTTCCCTCTCTCATTAGTAAGCCAATCTCCTTCGAAAGCGCATTCGATTCGGCCTGAAGTTGATCTCGCTGGATTTGCGTAGATCGTCTTAAATCATCCCATTCAATGGCTTTTTGCAATACTTCTTCTGCTCCAGCAAAGTTCCTTTTTTGAAGGCCTGCAAGGTATTGATCGAAATTTTCTCTGATTTGATTTACTAATAACATGATGCGCTAAAAACTTGAAGTCGCAAAGATAATGAGCTTATTCCACAATAATGGTCTTATTCACTTGTGAGAATGGCCCTTCAAGCTCTTTGCCAGATACCCTTTGAAGACTCACCTTCACATTATATCGTCCTTTGGGAAGATTGGCAATCAAAATCGGAGCCATGTGATCTACCTTGTAGGAAAATTCATTCACTTCCACCTCCACCAATAATCCGTCTAGTTTCATATCTCCTCCCACAACCAAAAAATCGATGATCACTTCTTCCTCTGAGGAAAAACTCTGTTCATTCCTTGGGAAATTCAAGGCGAGATAGGGCTCAGCCGAATAGGGAAAAGGTCGAGAATCTCCAACCTGGAAATCTCGATCTATATAATTCCCAAAATTTTTCAAGGCAATTCCATCTTCATCGACCAAATAGGCCACGACTCGATAGCTTCCTTCACTCAAGTCTCGTTGAAAAATGGGAGCATAAAATCCGCTTGGGTCCCCTCCATTCAGAATATTATACAGCTTAAAATGCTTCTGATCTTCATCCTCAAAGGGAAAATTTTTAATATTAAACTCAAAAGGAACCTTCCCTGGTTTAAAGACTTGATTTCCTAACGGTGTGAAGAGCTCCAAAATGGCGTCGGGATATTCAGGAGCATCCTCGTATTGGTAAAAAGAGACTGGAGCCTTTTGCTCCTCCAAATCCAGAGAATCCTGAGGTAAATCAACGATAGACTCATTGATCTTTTTCTTTTCTTCAGAACAAGAAAAGAGTAAAAAAGAAAGACATACGCAGGGTATCAGGATTTTCTTCATATTTGAGTAAAATGAAACTAAAGATATTTAATTTTAAAGAAAGAAGTTCAACTCCTCATTCTCCATTATGGAAATTTTATTTGACGAAATCCCCAGCCTAGACCTAGCCCATTTCACCAAAGGTAGTCCCGATCAAAAAAAGGCCTTCGTAAAAGCCTTAGGCGAGGCTTATCAAAATATTGGCTTTGTTGCCATAAAAAATCATGGCCTTTCGCAGGGCCTCCAAGATCAACTATATCAGTCCATCCAGGATTTTTTCGCATTACCGGATTCGGTGAAAACCAAATATGAGCATCCTGAAATCGGCTATCAGAGAGGATATACAGGCAAGGGAAAAGAACACGCAAAAGGCAGAAATACTGGTGATTTGAAAGAATTTTATCATGTAGGCCAAGAGCTTTCAAGCATTCCTGATACAGACAGCGTAAAAAAGGAATACCCAAGCAATGTGTGGCCCGAAGAAATTCCTCTGCTCAAAGATAGCTCGATAGAAGCATACCAAACCTTAGAAAATGCCGGCAAATCCATGCTTCAAGCCATCGCGTTACACTTGGGACTGGATGAAGATTATTTTGAGGATAAGGTGGCATATGGCAATTCCATTCTGCGACAAATCCACTATTTCCCAATTGAAAATCCTGACGAGGTCCCTGCAGATGCCGTTCGAGCTGCCGAGCACGGAGATATCAACCTCATCACCTTGCTGATGGGCGCAAGTGCAGATGGCCTTCAAGTTTTACGAAAAGATGGGGTTTGGATACCTATCACCGCACTCCCAGATCAGATCGTGGTGAACGTTGGAGATATGCTGGAGCGATTGACAAATAAAAAGCTAAAATCGACCATCCATCGTGTGGTAAATCCTTCTCGCGAGAAAATGAACAGCTCTAGATATTCCATTCCATTTTTTATGCATCCTCGCTCAGAAATGGATCTGACTTGTCTTGAAAGCTGTGTGGATTCAGAAAATCCGAAGCAATTTACCGACATTTCAGCAGGAGGCTTTTTAGAGGAAAGACTTCGTGAGTTGGGACTACGATCCTGACACATGTCTATCAAAAAGGTTAGATATTATCTATTTTTAAAAGACATTGTGGTATTGTCATTGACGGCCTTTGGTGGCCCTCAAGCCTTTTTGGCCATGCTTCTCGAGCGAATGGTCACCCGCAGAAATTATATCAATGAAGACGAGCTTTGGGAACTTAATGCACTATGCAATATGCTCCCAGGCCCTTCGTCCACTCAGCTGATCTGTGCTATTGGTTATCGAGTAGGAGGCCCTAATCTCGCCTATCTCTCTCTTTTTGTCTGGATCTTACCTGCCACGCTCATCATGATCACGGCAGCCATGCTGATCAACTTTCTTCAAGAAAACACTCCTGGAGCGCTGAATTTTGCCAAATTCATCCAACCCATGGCCATTGGGTTTATCATTTTTGCTGCGCAAAAAACTATCGGTAAAATGGTGCAAACCACCGAAGCCATGGTTTTGGTATTGATTTCGGCCTTTGTATCCTTCTTTTACAGCTCCCCTTTTGTATTTCCGATACTCTTGATCTTTGGAGGTCTCAGCACTTCGATCAAATACAAAAATCAACCAAAAATGGAAAGAGATCAGCCGCTGAGGATTGATTGGGCCAATTTTTATCTCTGGGGAGGAGTCCTTCTATTTGCTGCTTCGATTGGGGCTGTTACCCAAAATTCATCAGTACTTCTTTTTGAAAATTTCTACCGAAATGGAAGCCTAATCTTCGGGGGTGGGCAGGTATTGGTACCCTACCTTTATGCGGAATTTGTAGATTTTAAGCATTTCTTATCTTCTGAAGAATTCCTTACCGGCTATGCGATCTCTCAGGGTGTACCCGGCCCAACATTCAGTATTTCATCCTATGTCGGCGCCCTATCAATGCGGGAGTTTGGTACCATTGGATTTATTATGGGGGGCTTGATTGCAGCGGCAGGTATTTTCCTGCCCGGGATCTTTCTTATATTCTTTGTGATCCGATTTTGGGATCAACTCAAAACATATCGGCCTGTACGCGCGGCACTTGAAGGAATCAATGCAACATCCTGCGGGATGCTTATTGCGGCAGCGTATTTGCTATTTGAGCCTATGGAAGCAAATGCAATTAACATTCTGATGATATTGGGGACGTATGCTATTTTACAATTCACAAAGATCTCCTCGCCAGCCATCATTGCAGGAGGAATCGTCTTAGGAATTATAGTGAACTACGTATCCACTATTCTCTGATGTAAGCCAACTGGGGAACAAGACAGCCAGTATTTGCGTTTTTAATATCTAATTAGTTTCTCTATCTTTCAAACTATGCAGTCCTACGAATTCATCACGAACCTGATTCCGCCTCTCAAGCTTACTGACAAGTGTAGCATGGCTTTGGCGTGGATGGAAGAAATCCGAATTGCGGTGTTGCCTGTGGTTCAAAAAGGTGAATTTTTGGGATTTGTGAGAGATGAGATCATCATGGATCTAAACAATCCGGATCTCACAATGGGCGAAATCGAGCTAGATGGCGTCAATTGCAAAGTTTTTTCAGACCAACATGTCTACGAGGTCTTACGGGTCGGCGCCGAGTTTGAATCAAATATTGTAGCAGTAACCGACCGTGAAGGCACATATCTTGGCGTCGTCACCATGGAAGATTCCCTTACCGCCTTTGCAGATAGCCTTTCCATTCAAACAAAAGGAAGTGTACTCGTTCTCTCTATGCACATGACAGACTATAGTCTAGCTGAAATCGCACGGATTGTAGAAACTGAAAACACCAAAATACTAAGCTCAATCATCAGTAGTGACCCCTTTGACTCGAGTAAGATCAAATTGACACTTAAGCTTGATCAACCCGAGTTGCGTTATATCAAAGCTACTTTGGAGCGCTTTGGGTATAAGATCATCGATCATTATCAGGAAGAAAGTGGCGTTAGCAGCGAAGAAGATCGAATCGGTAACTTGCTTAGATTTTTAGATATTTGAGACATGAAAGTGGTACTGCATGGCTTAAAACTCAAAGCCAATAGTCTCCCTCATATTGAATTTTTGCTCTCGCAATTGAGCGTACACCGGGTTGAAGTTTGGGTTACCGAACGGTTAGAGAAGGAATTGAGAAAAATCAGCTCAAATCAACTTAAACTCCCAAAGATTGAATCGAAAGTGCATCTGAACCAAATGGACTTTCTAATATCAGTTGGTGGAGATGGAACCATGCTTGATGCCATTTGCGAGATCGGCGATCTTGAGATACCCATTTTAGGCCTCAATACTGGAAGACTGGGATTTCTTGCTACAGTAGCGACCGAAGACATTGCAAAAAGCGTAGAATATCTCATCTCTGGAAATTATCAAATCGAATCAAGAAGTTTGATATCTCTCTTGGGAGAGGACAATTTATTCGGTGAATTGAATTTTGGGCTAAACGAATTTACAATCCACAAGAGAGATAACTCTTCCATGATCACTGTGCACACATACATTGACGGGAAATATCTCAATAGCTATTGGGCAGATGGATTGATCATCGCGACTCCCACTGGCTCTACCGGGTATTCCTTGAGCTGTGGCGGCCCTTTGATTTCCCCTGAAGCCAAGAATTTTGTGATCACCCCCGTAAGTCCTCATAATTTAAATGTCAGACCGATTATTGTTTCTGACGAAAGTCAAATCAGCTTTAAGATAGAGGGTAGAACTAAAAAATTTCTGGTTTCGCTCGATTCGCGATCTACTTCCATTTCCTCCAGAGCAGAGCTAAGTGTACAAAAAGAAAAGTTTTCGGCGAAGTTGGTAAAGCTTCCAGAATATCATTTCTTTGATACTCTAAGAAACAAATTAAATTGGGGTTTCGATATGCGAAATTAGATTCCACAGAAGGATTTTGGACCTAAAGGAGCTTAACAATTATTAACCCAGCAAATACTAAGAGGCGTTTTTTAAACGTTTGGTACTTCATAACTTGCATCGTCTTGAAAAAAGTCAATTTTCAGATTTTCAATTACTTATTCATCTTCAGCCTGATGTTTCTTGGAATAGAACAAATCGCTCAGGCTCAAAAGTATGAAATAGGTGCTGGAGCTGGAGTGGCTTCTTATTCTGGGGATATTATGCGACGCATAGATCCTGGTCAGGTGGGGCTTCAAGGAACGTTGTTTGGCAAGAGAAATTTTGACAATGTGTGGTCATTGAGAGGCGGAGTGAATATGGCTTTCCTCAATGCTGCAGATAGTATCAAGCCCATAGACCAACTCGCCGTTTTGCGTGATGCGAGATTCAGGGCCGGCATAGTAGAAATCAGTGCTATCATGGAGTTCAATTTCTTAGATTTCCTGAGAAACAATTCTGAGTTTCGCTGGTCTCCATATGCCTTCTTTGGCTTAGGCTATACTTTCGTGATTGCGAAGGGAAACACCTATGCATTCAACCGATCTGAAGACTACAACCTCAGCACTATGGTAATCCCATTTGGTGGAGGAGTAAAGTATCGCCTGGATGACCGATGGACCATAGCGCTAGAAGTAGGTATGCGTCCCACATTCACTGACTACTTAGACAAAATCGATAGTCAGGAACCACCCGTCCCAAGATTCCAAAATCCGGCAGCTCCTAATGAGCCCTATGGGATTAATTTTGGAAACCCTCACGACAAAGATTGGTATTACTTTACGGGAATCATGGTGAGTTACGTCATATCAAATACGAAATGCTTCGCATATTAATTATTTGAGGCTAAGGCTGAATAATTGGAAAAGAAATAGCATTTTTGTACCTCCAAAAAAGTAAGCTATTCGGATACGACTTAGCATGAAGGAAGTGATAGACCCAACTAGGATCCCCAAACACATCGCAATAATCATGGACGGCAATGGCCGATGGGCCAGACAAAAAGGGGCCATGCGAATATTTGGCCACAAAAATGCCGTCAAAGCAGTGAAAGACGCCATCGAAGGAGCGAAGGATCTTGGGGTAAAATATTTGACACTATTTTCGTTCTCGACTGAGAATTGGTCTAGACCTCAGGATGAGGTGGATGGATTGATGGAATTACTGGTAAAAACTATTACCAAGCAGGTTCCATTAATGATCAAAGACAATATTCGGTTCTCTGCAATTGGCGATACGGAAAGTATGCCTGATGCAGTACAGCAAAAGCTCCTATGGGCTCACGAAAGTACCAAAGACAATGATGGTTTAATACTGAATCTAGCACTAAGCTATAGTGGTCGATGGGAACTCACACAAACAATGCAGCACATTGCTCAAAAGGTCTCTGAAGGAAAGCTTGCCGTAAGCGAGATTGACCAAGACCTCATAAACGATCATCTGGCGACTAGGAATATTCCTGATCCCGAGCTGATGATTCGGACGAGTGGTGAATATCGGATCAGCAACTTTCTTTTATGGCAATTGGCCTATACAGAGTTACATTTTACTCCTGTATTATGGCCAGATTTTAGGCGAGAGCACTTGATTTCTGCAATTATTGATTACCAGCAGAGAGAAAGGCGATTTGGGAAGACAGGGGAGCAAGTTAAATCATAAGTTATTGATGAAAAGAAGTTTACTTTTATTGATCTGTTTTATTTGGGCAGGTGTTGCGATGTCACAGATTCGTCTGGGGCAAAGCCGCTATGCATCATCTAGACCAGTGGATATTATGGAATTGAATTATTCCACTCCTGCCACTTACCGCATCGCAGAGATAAAAGCTGTAGGGCTAACCACACTCGACGAAATCGCGATTATTTCACTTTCAGGTCTGAAGGTTGATGATCGCATTGAAGTGCCAGGTGAAGAAATTTCAAATGCCCTAAAGAAACTATGGGCTCAAGGTATCATTGGTGATGTCAAGATTTTGGTAACCAAAATTGAAGGCGAGGATATTTATCTGCTCCTAGACCTAACCGAACGTCCTCGTTTCTCTCGAGTAGAATTTACAGGTGTAAATAAAACCCAAGAAAGCGAACTCCGAGACAAAATAAATATCCGCGGAAGAGTAGTACGGGATGATGTTTTGAACAATGCCAAGCGGAATATTGAAAAGTATTACATAGACAAAGGTTATTTAAATACCGATGTCAAAATCATTCAAGAAAGAGATACACTTCTTCCGAATAGTGTGAAGTTGAGATTTCAAGTAGACACCAAATCTAAGGTGAAAATCAACGAAATCCAGATTTATGGAAATGATGAAATCGCGGATGCGAAGATCAAAGGGAAGTTAAAGAAAACCAAGGAGCATGCCCGCGTGCATCTCTTCAAGGATGCCTATTCAAGAGCAACAGCTGCTTCTGCCGCTGACTATAAAAATACGCTGCTCTATACTGACTCCGCTTCACACGAAGATGTCAAAACATACATCAACAAAACCCTCAAGCTGAATTTCTTCAATGGCTCCAAATTCATCCCAAAGGAGTACAGAAATGACAAGGATAATGTTATAAATTATTACAATAGCCAAGGTTTTAGAGATGCCGAAATTCTGGTAGACTCCATTTACGATTTCGATCAAGACAAGATTAATATTGATATCGCGGTAGAAGAAGGTAAAAAATACTATTACAGAAATATCTCCTTCCGTGGCAATTATATCCATCCAGACCGAGTGCTTCTGGCTAAGCTTGGAATTAACAAGGGAGATGTATACAACAAGGAAAAACTGGATAAAAGGCTAAACTATGATCCTCAAAAAGGAGATGATGTATCCTCTCTTTACCAAGATGACGGATATCTATTCTTCAGCATCGATCCAGTGGAAGTAAATGTTTTTGAGGACTCTATAGATATCGAAATGAGAATCTTCGAAGGCCCTCAGGTAACGGTAAATAGTGTAAATATTCAGGGAAATGAGCGGACCTCAGATCACGTGGTGATGCGAGAAATTCGAATTCTTCCTGGGCAGAAATTTAACCGTAGTTTACTGGTAAGAACAATCCGAGAGCTTTCACAGCTTGGATATTTTGACCCAGAAAATATAGAGCCAGACTTGAGGCCAAATTTCGAGGCAGCTACTGTAGATATTACCTTCAAATTGGAAGAACGGCCCAATGACCAAATTGAGCTATCTGGTGGATGGGGAGGTTTCTACGGTTTCGTGGGTACTGTAGGACTCGTATTTAACAATTTCTCCCTTAAAAATATCGGGAACTTCGATAAGTGGGACCCCCTACCTGTAGGAGATGGGCAAAGACTCTCGTTAAGAGTTCAGGCCAATGGACGATCATTCCAAAACTACAGTATCTCACTCACTGAGCCTTGGTTTGGTGGGAAAAAACCCAATGCGCTGAGCTTTAGCTTTAATCATTCTGTACAACGCCAAGTAGACTTCTTTAATCAGGACAATTTTGGAAATGAATTAGGTTTCTTTAAGATCACAGGGGTGACCTTGGGGCTTGCAAAAAGAGTCACATGGCCAGATGATTACTTTAGTATAAGCAATTCATTACAGTTTCAGGTGTATGAGTTTGATCAGTTTGGCACCTCCTTTGGCTTAAGCTATCCAACTGGTACCTCAAACAGTATCGCATTCAATACTACGGTTGCAAGAAATAACATTGACAATCCGATCTATCCAAGATTTGGATCAAATATCATCCTATCCGCGACTCTGACTCCTCCGTATTCATCACTGAATCCGAATATCGATCGGGAATCTCCAGACGAAGAAAAGTACAAGTGGCTGGAATACCACAAGTGGATGTTTGATGCATCGATCTACACTCCTCTATTTGGTTCTAATAAGTTAGTGGCAAGTGCTCGTGCTCACATGGGCTTCCTAGGATCTTATGGAGATAAAATCGGAATTATCCCATTGGAGCGATTTGTGATGGGTGGTGACGGAATGACGTTCAATAACTTTGCTCTAGGTCAAGAAATTATTGGCTTGAGAGGTTATGAAAACCAGTCTATTACCCCAGGTAGAGATAGTAGAGGTACTGCCAATCCTGATCCATATGGTGGAGTAGTTTACAATAAGTATGTGATGGAAGTGAGATATCTAGTTTCTCCAAACCCATCCGCTACTATATTCGTACTTGGATTTGCTGAGGCTGGTAATAACTGGGGATCGTACGCAGATTTCAATCCATATGATTTGAAGAAATCAGCGGGTGTCGGTGCTAGAATCTTCATGCCAGCCTTTGGACTACTTGGAGTAGATTGGGGTTATGGATTTGATCCTATTCCTGGAGCAATTCAGCGTAGTGGATCACAATTCCACTTTACGATTGGACAACAGTTTAGATAAAATGAAAAAGTCGCTGAAAATTGTATTTTTGCTTCTCTTTCTGGCAACCAGTTTTCAGGTGCGAGCCCAAAAAATTGGATACATTGACTCAGAGTATATTTTAAATAAACATCCGGATTATAAAGTAATCCAAGATGAATTGCTCAAACTGAGCCAACAGTGGAAAAAGCAGGCACAAGACCTGGATGCAGAGATAAACGATCTCTTTGTCCAGCTCAAAGCCGAAGAGGTTCTTTTGACAGAAGAAATGCACAAAGCAAGGCTAGGAGAGATTCAAGAAAAACAAAAAGCTTCTCAGAACTTTAATAGCCGAATCTTTGGAATCGATGGCGAATACTACCAAAAACAGGCAGAATTACTTCAGCCCTTGCAATCAAAAATCTATGATGCAATTGAGGTGGTGACCCGTCGAAATAATATAGGTATGCTTTTTGACAAAGCTTCGGTGCCAACTGGATTGATCTATACAAACCCAATTCATGATTACTCCGAATTTGTCTTGGCAGAACTAGGAATAGAAGAAAACAATTAATTATTAAAACTACAGAATGATGAAAGTAAAAGTTATCCTTTCAGCAATTGCATTGCTTAGCTTAGGATTTGTGGCTCAGGCGCAGGAAATCAAAATTGGATATACCAATGTGGAACTAATCATGGATTTGATGCCAGAAATGGAACAAATCGGAGCGGATATCCAAGATTACCAAACTCAGCTTCAAACCAACGTACAAACCAAAGGTGCTGACTTCCAGCGTCAGGTACAGGCTTATCAGCAAGCTGCCCCTACTATGACAGAAGAGGCTAGAGCGACAAGAGAGCAAGAGCTTACCAAGCTACAGGGTGAAATCCAAAAGTATGAGCAAGACGCCCAGATTAGCTACCAAAGAAAACTTCAGGAGCTTCTAGAGCCTGTGCAGACTAAGGTAATTAATGCTATTAATGCCGTGGCAGCAGAGAACAATTACACGCATATTTTCTCTGAAACTGCAGGTCAGTCTCCAGTACTTCTCTACACCAAGGAAGAAGATAAATTCACTGAGCTTGTTCTGGCAAGATTAGGAATCGAACTTCCTGCAGCTCCAGCACCAGGAGGAGGTAGATAATCCTATAAGAACTAAACTAAACCGGCCTCGCGCCGGTTTTTTTATCCCCATGCCAAAGCAAAATCCAAAAGACAAAATCTTTAAAAGTACACAGCCAATTCTCGTAGACTTTTATGCAGATTGGTGCGGCCCCTGTCAGACTATGGACCCCATTATCGATGAGGTACTTTCTGATTTGAATGGTAAGGTCAAGCTTCTCAAAATCAATGTAGACCGTAACCCTCAACTTGCTCAGCAGTTTGGGGTTCGATCTATCCCTCATTATATCGTGTTTAAATCCGGGAAAATTCTCTGGAGAAAAGGTGGAATAATTATGAAAAAAGATTTGGTGAAGGCCTTATCCAATTTCAAATAAAAAAGGCTCCAATTGGAGCCTTTAATTATATAAAGTATTTCAAGCGAATCACTTCCTTCTCACTTAGGAAACGGTAGTTCCCTCGCTTTAAATCTTTCTTATCTAGACCAGCGTACATTACGCGATCCAAAGCAGTCACCTCATATCCAAGGTGTGCGAAGATTCTACGGACTATTCTATTTCTTCCGATATGAATCTGTAAGCCTAGAATCTTACGATCTAAGGACAACACCTGTATATCATCCACAGGAGCAAGACCATCCTCGAGGGTCAATCCATCTCGAACTGCCTCTTCATCTTTTTGAGTCAAGGGTTTGTCCAAAGTAACCTGATAAATCTTCTTTACTTGATTGGACGGATGAGAAAGCTTCGCAGCGAGCTCCCCGTCATTCGTGAAAAATAAAAGACCTGTTGTATTTCTATCCAATCTACCTACTGGAAAAATTCGCTCTTCACAGGCATTCTTGACTAGGTTCATCACCGTTTTTCGTTCCATTGGGTCATCTGTAGTGGTAATGAAATCCTTCGGTTTATTCAAAAGAATGTAAACAGGTTTTTCTGGGTTGATCTTCTTGCCTTGGTAGATCACACGGTCACTCTTCTTCACTTTAAAACCCATCTCAGTAATGATCTCCCCATTTACTGTGATAAGCCCTTTTTTAATTAACGAATCTGCTTCTCTCCGACTACAGATGCCAGAGTTGGCGATATATTTATTCAGCCTAAACTCATGCTCTTCTGAATCTTGTTTCTTTGACGGGACGGCTTCAAAGTTATAATCGGGACGCTCAACATCTGGATTTATGTTAGTGCGTCTTTTGGCACCAAATCCCCTTTTCTCCTTGTTTCCCTCAAATCGAGTAGGCTTCGTAGTGCCAAATACAGGTTTTTCCCCCTTGCTTCTACCCTGGTAGTAAGTCTTTTCTGCAGCTTGCTCCTCTTTGCTTTTTGGGTACTTCTTCCCTTTTCCAAAACCCTTATCTTTAGAAAAGGATTTCTGATCATCGTACTTTCCTTTCTTCGAAAAAAGCTTTGAATCATTACCAGTAGAAGCTTTAGGCTTTCTGCCTTCTTGCTTTCCCTCATCTCTACGAGGGCTCTCTTCTGAACTTTGAAAAAACTGTTTCTTTGGATTTTTCATACGCTTGCAGCATCACTGCTGGATTAAATTTGAAAAGCCTTTGACTGTCAATGGCTTAATTGGGCAGCAAAGGTATAGCTAATCCCAAGAAAAAGCTACTGAAGATCAAACTTCGACTACTTATTTTTCTGGCTGTAAAAAAATTCTGTGGCGTTTCTCACTGATCCTTTTTCAAGAAGCAAATCTCGGGCTTGCTTTTCATCCAATCCTGTCGCCTCTACAATCATATTGGTTCCTCGCTCCACAAGTTTTGCATTAGACAACTGCATATCCACCATTTTATTTCCTCTTACCCTACCCAGTTTGATCATCACACTGGTAGAAATCATATTGAGGATTAACTTTTGAGCAGTACCTGCTTTCATGCGTGTACTTCCTGTCACAAATTCCGGTCCCACCACAGCTTCTAAAGGATGCTCGACCTCTTTGGATAATGGAGAATCTGGATTGCAGGTGATTGCTCCTGTGAGCAAGCCCTTTTTACGGGCCATTTTAACACCTCCAATAACATATGGAGTAGTGCCTGAAGCTGCGATGCCAATGACGGTATCCTCTGTGTTAAACCCGTACTCAGCTATATCATTCCAAGCTTGCGTGGCATGGTCTTCAGCATTTTCCACAGCTTTACGGATGGCAGAATCCCCTCCAGCGATCAAACCGATCACCATCTCAGAAGATACTCCGAAAGTAGGTGGACACTCTGAGGCATCTAAAATTCCTAGTCTACCACTTGTGCCAGCTCCAATATAAAACAAGCGGCCTCCCTTGGCCATCCTGGGAACTATGGCTTCAACCAAACGAGTAATGTTGGGAATTATCTTTTCTACGGCTGCTGGGACTCCCTTATCCTCATTATTGATGCTAGACAGTAGATCACTGACCTCCATCTTTTCAAGGTTGTCGTAGTTTGATACTGCTTCGGTTACTTTCATAGGAGTTCTTGATGATAAAGTGTCAATCCCGCTATCGGGCTTTCAAGAATAATATTCACATGGATATTCGCATCTGCAGAAGCTTTTCGAAGAATATCACTATTATAATATGCAATCGACCCCACAAAACTTACTGGTTTCTCTTCATAGCATTTATACTTTTTAATATGCTTGTCAAAAAAATCTTGAAATGCATTGTAATAAAGCATGTAGCAATAGGGATTGGACTTGTGTTCAGAGATAAATCTACAAAAACTTGCCATATACCTATTTGGGAAAGGCTGACGATAGACATGCTCTTGAATTGTGATAGCATCGAGTTTATACTTTTCAATCACCTCTTCTTTGATATCTGCCGGCATCTCATCATTGATAAAGTCCATCAAAAACTGTCGGCCTATATACCCTCCACCACCTTGATCACCCAGGATAAAGCCAGGAGCTGGTCTGGTATCAATAATCCTGATGCCGTCATAATCACAACTATTGGACCCAGTGCCCAAAATACAAGCAATGCCCGGCTGATGACCACAAGTCGCATGAGCTGCTGCGGATAAATCGTGATCTACATTTATTTTAGCCTCGGGGAAAATCGTTCTCAATGCATCAGCTACTTCTTGGTTTCGTTGTGGTGCCGAACATCCCGCACCATAGTAAAAAATCTCCTCGATTTCACTCTCCAAATTCACCAAAAAGTCATGACGCATTTCCTCAGCCATTTCCTGAGAGGTTTGATAATAGGGATTAAAACCCACACCACGGTGCTGGCTAATTCGCCGGTCTCGATGTATTACTCTCCAGTCAGTTTTACTGGAACCGCTATCTGCTATTAATATCATTTTACGCCAGTTGCCCTATCGGCACAAATTTTTCAAAAACATTCTCCGTATGGGGTGCATCTTTCAACTCTAGGGTAAGATCTTGACCCGCCCAGTGCTCGTAATGCTTTCCATTTTTCCACAATCTCGATTCCGTGACTTCATAGATTAGGCCTTTATAAGCAACCCATATTTCGGGTCGATCCTGCCCATTTCTCAGCGCAAGCTGTTGTGAAGTGTATTTTCGCATCAAAGCATCTTGATTTGAGCATTGATCCACCGCTCAGGAATTTCTCCTTTTTGTGCGATTTCATAATCTGAGTAGCTGCAAGGAATCGTAGTGAGCCTTCTAAATGGATCTCCTTCCTGATGCGGAATTTCCATCCACCATTTCCCACTTCTTTTACTTTTATAAAAAACAAGCTCGTGAGGCTTACTATCCAAAGAGACGGTGTATTTGATATAATCACTCCCCTTGAAGGAAAGGCTATCTTTTCTTGAGTAAAAACCTTCGATAAAGTACCACACCATCACTGCGATGACTTTGGCGGTTTTATTATGCATATCGTCTTGATAGGGATCATAGCCATAGATCCCGATCGAGGATAATTTTTCATTCGTACCTGCAAACCAACAAATCTGACAAGCCTCCTCGGCCGTGAGTCCAAATGGTTGAGGATCCAAAGCTCCTGGTGCATCTGCAGATTGTATAGAAGCTATGTCAAAACTTAGAAAATCAGCATTTCTTACGATGGGCTCAATATCCTTGAAGCTTTTCCGCAATTCGCCAAGCCGGATATGTTCGAAGTAGAGTTTCTCTAAAACGGTAGTCATTTTGGGGTCTACCAAAAAGCTCTGATAACCTAAATGGGAATAAGAAAATAGAAAATTGGGCTGATGCAAAATGATGTCCTGAATATGACTTTCAGCAGAAGTCCCCTCCTCCTCTAGATCAAACTTGGGGTCCACATTGAGCATAGAAACCAGTTTATTCATATTTTCATAGGAGAGGTATTGCCCCATATCTAGATCATGTGTTCCTCCGATAAAAACAGGCAAAATCTGCTTTTTCATAAGAACTTCACCTACCATCTGAATACTAGCGTAAGTATCCTTCAAAGTTTCTCCAATGACCAAATCACCCAAATCAGCAATCCTGTATGAACCGTATCCTTTTTTAAGATTGTAAAGTTTTTCTCTAATTTCTGTACTTCCCCGCTCGATACTTTCGCCGCCATTTACACCTCGCTTTTCTTTCAGCCCCACGATGGCAATGTGGATTCCCTTCAGATCGGGAAAAGTCTCTCCATAGTAATGAATGGAGTCAAAGAATGAACTTTCAGGATACTTCTTTTGCCAGAGAAATTCTTCGATCGGCTCAAAGAAAGAGTCAATTATCATAGTCTATAGGTATGCTGTAAAAATAAAGAAAATTAGCAGTCATGAAATAAAATTATCCACTAACCTTCGAAGGCTTTTTTAAAAAATTTAAAAAAAGACTGCTAATACAGCTAAAATCAGATTCTTCCAAAAAGAAAAATCTCGCCCTTACCGGGCGAGATTTTTTTGTTATCCTCCGAAATCATCAAATCGGATATTTTCGTCTGGAATGCCCAAATCATCTAGTAGCTTGAGCACTGCAGCATTCATCAATGGAGGTCCGCAGAGGTAATATTCAACCTCATCTGGCTCAGGATGATCTTTCAAATAATTATCATAAAGCACCTGGTGGATAAAACCAACGTACCCATCTGCCTCGTCATCAAGTGACTTTTTGATTTTCCAGTTATCTTCTGGAAGTGGTTCTGAAAGACCGATATAGAATTTGAAATTCGGGAAATCTTTCTCGATGTTTCTGAAGTGAGGAGTATAAAACAACTCTTTCTTTGATCTACCACCGTACCAATAAGATACCTTTCTATCGGTTTTCTCAGTGTGGAATAAATGGAAGATATGAGATCGAAGTGGTGCCATTCCTGCTCCACCACCGATATAAATCATCTCTCTTTGAGTAGGGTTAATGTGGAATTCACCATAAGGTCCAGAAATCGTCACTTTATCCCCTGGCTTACGTCCAAACACGTAAGAAGAACAAACCCCTGGATTTACATCCATCCATCGGTTATTCGCTCTATCCCATGGTGGAGTCGCTATACGAATGGTAAGCATCACAATATTACCTTCAGCTGGGTGATTGGCCATAGAGTATGCTCGGAAGAGTTCCTCATCATTTTTCATTACCAGATCCCACAAGCCAAATTTATCCCAATCGCTTTGATACACATCCGCTGGGTGACCCAATTCAGGATGTGGAGTGATATCTATATCCTTAAAATTAACAACCGTTTCAGGGACGTCAATCTGAATATATCCTCCAGATTCGAAATCAAGTGTTTCTCCCTCAGGAAGCTTTACCTTAAATTCTTTAATGAAAGTAGATACGTTGTAATTCGAGATTACTTCACATTCCCACTTCTTAATTCCGAAGATTTCTTCAGGAATTCTGATTTGCATGTCGTTTTTTACCTTTACTTGGCAAGACAAACGTACATTTCCTTGCTTTTCGGCACGGCTTAGATGTCCTTCTTCCGTTGGTAAAACCTCTCCTCCACCTTCTTCGATGACACACTTACACATGGCACAAGTACCACCACCACCACAGGCAGACGGCAAAAAGATTTTTTGCCCACCTAAAGTGGATAGCAGGTTTGTGCCCGCAGAAGCAATGATAGGGTTTTTAGTATCCCCATTCACAATGATTTTGACATCTCCCGAAGATACGAGCTTGGACTGCGCAAAGAGTAGAATAAACACCAGCAGCAGAATAATCAGCGTAAAGGCAACGATCGATGTGATAATTACAGAACCCATGAACTTTTGATTTCTATGTTTAACTGCCCCAAAATTGGGAACACAAATATATTTATTAATCCTTATTTCCCCCCAAATGGAATCTCATTTTTGAAGGAAAATACGTTACATTTTAAATGGTTAACTGATTAATTATTCAAGAGGTTTAAAAGAGTGGTCAGTCTTGTTTTCAACTGCCTTCTATCGATGATAAAATCAAGAAATCCGTGTTCCAACACAAACTCTGAACTTTGGAAACCTTTTGGAAGATCTTTACCGATAGTCTCGCGAATTACTCTTGGACCCGCAAAACCAATCAATGCTTCCGGTTCTGCGATATTAAAGTCGCCAAGCATAGCGTAAGATGCTGTTACTCCACCGGTAGTCGGGTCAGTCAAAAGTGATATGTAAGGTATAGCCGCCTGATCCAGTTGGGCCAACTTTGCGGAAGTCTTCGCCATCTGCATTAAAGAAAAACCAGCTTCCATCATTCGAGCCCCCCCAGATTTTGAAATCATTAAAAATGGAATCTTATTCTGTAAGGAATGATCAATGGCTCGAGCAATTTTCTCACCTACCACAGATCCCATAGAGCCCCCGATGAAATTAAAATCCATACAGGCAATGACAATATCCAAACCATTCATTTTGCCCACAGCTGTACGCACCGCATCATTCAATGAGGTTTTTTCGATGGTGGCTTTAATTCTTGATGTGTAGGGTTTGGTATCTGAAAAATTCAATGGATCCCCTGAAGTCATTCCTTCATTGAGCTCCTTAAATTTATTGTCATCAAAAAGAATTTGAAAGTATTCTTTAGATCCGATCTTCACATGAAAATCATCATCCGGACATACATAAGAGTTGTTTTTAAGCTCTCGCGTATGGATAATGTTTCCATTTGGAGTCTTGAACCAAAGCCCATCCGGTGCATCTTTTTTATCCGCAGTGGATGTTTTGATTCCTTTATCTGTTCTTTTAAACCAAGCCATAAGTGTATTTTAGGTCGTTCAATTAACCTTAAACGGTCTCAAATTTACTCCTAATATCCGTTAAATAAAATCTCATCATCAAGACATCCTGGTTTTCTTGTTTTGACCGCTTATTGATTTTTTAGCGCGAATAGCTGATTTTTGACTTAATTGTATACTCCGGCGAATAGATTTGGACGTCGACCTAACACTGCCCAATAATGAACCTTCCGCTCCTAATATCACTTTCAGCGATTATCCTTTTCCTAGCTTATCGATTTTATGGCGCTTTTGTGTATAAGAAATTTGGATTGAAGGACAGCGATCTCGCTCCTTCACATACGCATCGTGATGGGGTGGACTACGAACCTAGCAAGCCTATCGTCGTACTGGGCCATCATTTTGCGTCCATAGCAGGTGCAGGTCCTATCGTAGGCCCGATCATTGCCGTAACGTTTGGCTGGATACCCGCGGTGATCTGGATTTTAGTAGGCGGGATTTTTTTTGGCGCTGTACATGACTTGGGAAGTCTGGCCGCATCACTAAAAACAGAAGGGAAGTCTATAGGAGTCATCATCAAAAATCAGATAGGGATGCAGGGTAAACAGCTATTTATCTTGTTCAGCTTCTCCACTCTGATCTTAGTAATTGGTGTATTTTCAGATATTATCGCCAAGACTTTTGTGAGCAATCCCGGAGTTGCTTCGGCTTCTATTTCATTCATAATACTAGCCATTGCTTTTGGCTATACCAGCCGCTTATTGAATAGCAGGAGAAATGCTTTTGTCATTTTAACGATCATCGGCGTAGGCTTGATGTATCTTTTTGTTTACTTGGGCACCTTATTCCCTTTTGTTTTGGACTATAAAGTATGGATTGGATTGCTCCTGCTCTATGCATTTATCGCCTCTGTCACACCAGTCACACTACTCCTTCAACCAAGAGACTATCTGAATAGCTATCTATTGTATGGCTTGATCATTTTTGCTGTTTTAGGTATTTTCATTGCGAATCCAGATATCAAAATGACCAATGAAATCCGTGTTCATAGCGATACCCTTGGCTTTATATTTCCAGTTCTTTTCGTCACCATTGCTTGTGGAGCGATCAGTGGCTTCCACTCCTTAGTTGCTTCAGGAACGACATCAAAGCAACTCGACAAAGTGAGCGATGCAAAGGTAGTTGGCTTCGGAGGAATGCTAATTGAATCATTTTTGGCAATAATCGCGGTGGGGGCTGTTGCCATTTTGAGTCAAGGCGAATATTTAGACCGATTCAGCACGGATGGCCCCGTGGCTCTATTTTCCACTGGTCTTGGTAGCATGATCGCGGCTTTAGGCGTGCCCGAAGATTTTGCCGTGGTATTTGTCGCCCTTACGGTTTCAGCTTTTGCACTCACCACCCTTGACACCTGTACTCGCTTGGCCAGATTTACTCTTCAGGAATATTTTGAAGATTTACCTCAGGCTGGTGCCAAAAAAATTGCCACGAATCGCTTCATCTCCACAGGTATTGTAGTAATTCTTTCTGTACTCTTACTCGCTTCTGGGGAATTCACCACACTTTGGCCCATCTTCGGATCTGCCAACCAACTTCTTGCAGCGCTAGCATTACTTACGGTTTCTGTATGGTTGATCAAGAAGAAGGTAAATGCTCTTTTTGTGACGCTCCCTATGTTTTTTATGTTCACCGTCACTTTAGCATCCCTTGGACTCTTTGCTTGGAAAAATTTTCAAGATGAAGTTTACGTGCTATCAGTGATTGCTGCCCTACTTTTTGTACTGGCAATTTCTCTGATGGGCTTGGCCTATAAAAGTTTAAAAAAGGAAGTCAATGCTACCTCAGCGATTAACTAGTTCAA
Organism: Algoriphagus namhaensis; assembly: GCF_042649705.1. Lineage (NCBI taxonomy): Bacteria > Pseudomonadati > Bacteroidota > Cytophagia > Cytophagales > Cyclobacteriaceae > Algoriphagus > Algoriphagus namhaensis. Next base: position 92,989 of record NZ_JBHRZS010000003.1, on the reverse strand, counting down.
CCAAAAAAGAGTAGTATAATCCCCAAAACTAAGGTTGGGATTCCATAGATCTTCAGGACCTTTAAACGATTCATCCGATCAAGAAACCAAAGCGAGTACACTGGACGAATCAAGCCTAGAATCAGGCCAGTACATCCAATCAAAAACGCTATCCACAAAAGTCCTTTTAAAATGGGCACATACAAAAAAAGGAGCTTTTCAGCTCCTTTTCTAGTTTTTACTTCTTTCTTTTTATTTCCTTCATCTCGTAGCCTTCGATGGTATCATCAATCTTGATATCATTGTAGCCTTTTATAGAAATCCCACATTCGTACCCTGCCTTCACTTCTGCAACATCATCCTTGAATCGCTTCAATTGATCGATTTCGCCTTCATGAATCACAATTCCATCACGGATTACTCTGATCTTATTCTTACGTGTGACAAACCCATCAGTCACATATGATCCTGCTACGGTTCCTACTTTGGTGATTTTAAAGACTTCTCTCACTTGGATATTTCCAGTGATGACTTCTTCAAATTCTGGCTCAAGCATTCCCTCGATTGCATCTTTAATCTGATTAATCGCATCATAAATGATGGAGTAATGTCTGATCTCAATTTCTTCCTGTTCAGCCAATCGCTTCGCATTTACCGAAGGTCTTACCTGGAATCCGATAATAATCGCATCAGATGCAGAGGCAAGCAACACGTCTGATTCAGAAATTTGACCTACACCTTTATGGATAATCGAAACGCTCACTTCATCTTTGGATAACTTCAGTAAGGAATCGGAAAGTGCTTCTACAGATCCATCCACATCACCTTTGATGATGATGTTAAGCTCCTTAAAGCTTCCAATGGCAAGTCTTCTACCAATTTCATCCAGCGTAATGTGCTTCTTGGTTCGAAGGGTCTGCTCTCTTTGGATTTGCTCTCTTGAGTTTGCAATTTCACGCGCTTCACGCTCCGTATCATAGATTTTAACGATATCGCCGGCTTGAGGCGCTCCGCTTAGACCTAGTACCTGTACAGGAGTAGAAGGGCCTGCTTCTTTAAGTTTCTTTCCCTTGTGATCAAACATGGCCTTGACACGACCATAGTGCTGACCTGCAAGCATCACGTCTCCCACTTTAAGAGTTCCGGCTTGGATCATCATCGTAGCTACATATCCACGACCTTTGTCCAGGGAAGCCTCAATGACTGTTCCTTGTGCGTTTTTATTCGGGTTGGCCTTTAGCTCAAGGATTTCTGATTCAAGAAGAACCTTTTCCAAAAGCTCATCTACGCCTTGACCTGTTTTGGCTGATATGTCTTGGGACTGGTACTTTCCACCCCACTCTTCCACCAGAAGATTCATATTGGCAAGTGCCTCTTTAATTTTTTCTGGATTGGCATTAGGTCTATCAATCTTATTGATCGCAAAGATCATTGGCACACCCGCTACTTGAGCGTGATTGATGGCTTCTTTGGTCTGTGGCATGATATTATCATCCGCAGCGATCACAATAATCGCCACATCCGTAATTTTCGCACCACGTGCTCGCATTGCGGTAAAAGCTTCGTGACCCGGTGTATCCAAGAAGGCAATTTTATGCCCAGTTTTGGTCATTACATCGTAAGCACCGATGTGCTGAGTAATTCCACCAGCTTCATCTGCAGTTACTTTTGACATTCGGATGTAATCCAAAAGTGATGTTTTACCATGATCTACGTGACCCATAATCGTCACGATAGGAGCTCTCTCTTCAAGATCTTCTTCACTATCCACCACATCTTCTTCAATCTCTTCCTCTGCGGATTTGGTAAATTCTACCTCGTAGCCAAACTCATCTGCAATGATTGTAATAGCTTCCGCATCGAGTCTCTGATTGATTGAAACAAACATCCCCAAGGACATGCATGTAGATATGATTTCATTGACACTGATGTCGAGTAAAGAAGCTAAATCATTCGCTGAAATAAATTCAGTCACTTTCAAGAGCTTAGTCTCATCTGCTCCTTGGATTTCAGATTCCCGCTCTCGCTCGGCTTTCTTATCCTTTCTACTTTTCGACTTACCCCCAGGCTTATTACCTTGAAGTCGGGCTAAAGTCTGCTTGATCTGATCCTGAATTTCCTTTTGGGTAGGTTCAGCCTTTTGCACTCTTGCTTGGCCTTTCTGCCCTCCTCGATTTGGCTGATTACGGTTGCCTTGATTTCGATTTCCAGCTGGTCCGCCTTTGTCGATTCTTTTTCTAGGTCTTTTCTTATCTCTGTTGCGCTCATCAGATGAAGCCACAGGTCCACCTTTCTTTTTGGATTTTTCTGCAGGGAGTTCAATTTTACCCAATACAGTCAATCCTTTTAGAGAATCTGCCTTTGCCGAAATCACCTCTCGTGGCGCATTCTCCTCTGGGGCAGGCTTTGACTCAGGAGCCTTTGGTGCTGGAGCTTTTTCCACATTCTCCTGCTTAGGCTCTGGCTTTTTCGGCTCTTGTGATTTTTTCTCAGCTATTTCCTTCTTCGGCTGTGAGCCTGGCTTATCTCCTTTTCCTTTCCCAGGTCTTTGTCCTGGTCTGGTAGAGGTGTTTTTGCTTAGGTCTATTTTTCCAAGGACCTTAATGCCTTCGAGCTTTGGTGCTTCAGCGGAAATGGATTCTTCAGGTTTTTTTGGAGCTTTTTCTGGCTCTGGAGCTGGCTTCTCCTCCGCGATCGGCGTCGGCGCTGGAGTAGGTTCTACTGGTTTCGGTGGAGCTGGGGTAGGAGCTGGCGCTTCCACTTTTTTCTCCTCAGTCTCAAGGGAAATAGGCTCATGACGCTTCCCTATCGAGAGGTGAGATGCCTCTTCCTTTTCTAGGGCAGAAGATCTAAACTCCTTATTCAGCATTTCTACTTGCTGCATATTTATCTTGGAGTTGGGATTATTTTCTACCTCAAAGCCATTTTTAGCAAGAGTCTCCACGATGGTCGCCGTACCAACGTTGAGCTTTCGAGCTACCTGGGCTAATCGCAACATTTTTTCTTCTGACATAAGCTACAAACTCTTTCGAAATACTTCTTTATTCTATTTGGTCGCTGGGAAATCCCAAGACCTATTGTTCAAATTCTTGTTTCAAAATCCTGAAGATCTCCAAAATGGTTTCTTCTTCAAGTTCTGTTCTACGGGTAAGATCTTCTGCAGAAAGACTCAATACACTCTTTGCAGTATCAAGACCTGTCTTTTTCAGTTCATCCAAAATCCAAGCATCGATTTCATCTGAAAATTCTGAAAGCAATACATCTTCCTCCTCATGCTCATTGAGCTCTCGGAACACGTCGATTTCAAAACCAACCAATCTCGATGCCAATTTGATGTTATATCCACCTTTACCAATGGCAAGTGAAACTTGATCTGGCTTTAAGAAAACTGAAATACGCTTGGTATCATGATCAATGGTCAAGGAAGAAACTTTCGCAGGGCTCAATGCACGACTTACGTATAGATCAAGATTTTCAGTGTAGTTGATCACGTCAATGTTTTCATTTTGAAGCTCTCTCACCACAGCATGGATTCTAGATCCTTTCATTCCCACGCAAGCCCCTACTGGATCAATCCGATCATCATATGATTCCACTGCCACTTTAGCTCGCTCTCCTGGCTCACGCACGATCTTAACAATCGTGATCAAACCATCATATACCTCAGGAACCTCGTTTTCAAATAATCGCTCGAGGAAAACTGGTGAAGTTCTTGATAAAATGATCTTTGGAGTACCGTTGGACATATCCACTCTGTGGACGATTGCCTTAACAGAATCTCCTTTTCTAAATCTATCCTTAGGAATCTGCTCTCCTTTAGGGAGAATCAATTCATTTCCTTCTTGGTCGATCAGCAATACCTCTCTGCTCAAGATTTGGTAAACCTCCGCACTGACAATCTCGCCAACTTGCTCCTCGTACTTATTGTACAAAATATCTTTCTCAAGGTCTTTGATCCGCTGGATCAAGGTCTGCCGTGCCATTTGCACAGCACGTCTTCCGAAATCTTCTAATTCGATTTTCTCATAAACCTCTTCTCCGATTTCAAAATCAGGCTCGATTTTTTGCGCTTCGCTCAAACTGATTTTGTCGAAATCCCAGATATCCTCTGAATTGTCATCCACGATCTCACGATAACGGAAAATTTCAAGGTCACCTTGATCCGCATTTATCGTTACATCAAAATTCTCGTCCGACTCAAACTTCTTTCGAATCATAGCTCTGAAAACATCTTCCAGAATACGAATCATTGTAGGTCTATCTACATTTTTTGATCTCGCAAACTCTGCGAAAGATTCAATTAAGACTTTGGCATCCATGTGATTTATTTAAAAGAAACTTGAACTACTGATTTTATTATTTCTGTAAAAGGAATACTCATTTCCTTCACATTCATTTTTTTCGATTTCCCTTTTGCCTTTTCCTTGGCATTTAGCTTTAATCCTTCCTCATTCACTTCTAGCAATGTCCCCAAAACCTCAGTTCCATTAGTCAAATAAACAAGCAAGTCCCTGCCTAGATTCTTTAGATATTGTCTTGCCTCCTGTATGGGATAATCCACCCCTGGAGAAGACACCTCCAAAACATAAGCGTCTTCGATCATTTCTTGGGCCTCCACTTCTCCTGAGATGCCTCGACTAATCTTGGCACAGGTCTGAATGGTGACTCCTTGATCGCCATCTATATATACATTGATGAGCTTTTTCCCGGATTTTTCGCCCACAACCACATCTACCACATAGTGGCTTTCGTCAGGCAAAAGTGCCGTTGCAAGTTCTGTAATCTGTTCTTTTAAAGCTTTCACAACCTATACAATGAAAGAGGGGACGTGGTGTCCCCTCAAGAAACTATCAAATACGCCACAAATGTAAAATATTTTTGATGTAAAAACAATTTCTTTTTTAAATCACAAAATTAGCCTCTGACCTCTTTAGGCATAGTTTTTATAGTAAATTGCCTGCCTGTACTATTTGCATTTCAGAGAACTCAAAATTTAAGTTTATAAAAAGATTCCAATTCGTTCAGAATTGTCCTTTTAACATAATAATTTTGCTGCACTCGAGGTACTAACCTGACACAGGCTTCGTATTTTCAATATCCTTTACAGTAAAGCCAATCAACCAAAAATGGGATTATTTGACTTTTTTTCAAGTGACATCGCGATTGATTTGGGTACCGCAAATACCCTGATCATTCACAAAGACAAAATTGTAGTAGACGAGCCTTCAATCATTGCCATAGACAAAACCAATAATCGTGTTTTGGCTGTGGGTCGTGAAGCGATGAATATGCATGAAAAGACGCATGAGAATATCAAAACAATCAGACCCCTTAAAGATGGAGTGATTGCGGATTTCTATGCGGCGGAGCAAATGATCAGAGGGTTGATTAAAATGATCCCTGGTCAGAAAAAGGGGCTTTTCCCGCAATCTCACCGAATGGTGATTTGCATTCCTTCAGGAATCACCGAAGTGGAAAAACGAGCAGTTCGAGATTCAGCAGAACATGCTGGTGCAAAAGAAGTGTACATGATTTTCGAGCCAATTGCAGCGGCAATTGGTATAGGAATAGACATAGAAAAACCAATGGGATCCATGATCGTGGATATCGGAGGTGGCACGACAGAAATTGCGTTGATCGCACTTTCTGGCATCGTTGCAGACCAATCCATACGTGTCGCTGGTGATACATTCACTAAGGATATCTTGGATTACATGAGAAGGCAGCATAACCTTTTGATAGGCGAGCGATCTGCAGAAAAAGTAAAAATCGCAATTGGTTCTGCTTTGACGGAACTAGAGGAGCCGCCTGAGGATTATGAAATCCGTGGAAGAGACTTGATGACAGGTATACCAAAAGTGATTAAGGTTTCTTATTCCGAGATTGCATTTGCGCTAGACAAGTCCGTATCGAAGATAGAAGAAGCTGTGCTCAAAGCATTGGAAATCGCTCCGCCAGAATTGTCAGCAGATATCTATGACAATGGAATTCACTTGACAGGAGGTGGCGCATTACTTAAAGGCTTGGACAAACGTCTCCATCAAAAAACCAAATTGCCAATCCATATTGCTGAAGACCCACTTCGAGCCGTGGTGAGAGGTACTGGTACCGCACTAAAAAATATTCATAGTTTCAGAACCGTATTGATGAGCTAAACCCTTAATGCTACGAATTTTTCAATTCCTTTATAATCTTAGAGCGTTTATACTATTTATAATTCTCGAAGTCGTAGCAGTTTGGTTGATTGTTTCCAATAATTCTCCCCAAGGGGCTGCTTTTTTTAATAGCTCTTCAAGATTGATTGGATCGGTACTTGAAACTCAATCCGATGTCTCAGATTTTCTCTCCCTAGCTGAGGCGAATGAGATTTTGGTGAATGAAAATGCTCAGCTGCTTGAGGAGCTGGACTTGGCATATAATCAAGCAGACTCCATGTATATCCCAATGGATTCTACTTTTGAGGCCACTTTTGCAGTAAAAGGTGCACGAGTGATCAGTAATTCCTTACGTTTTTCCCAAAATCACCTTACCCTGAACAAAGGTAAAAAGCATGGTCTGAAACCTGGAATGGGAATTTTCAATCAGCAAGGAGTGGTGGGAAGAGTAAAATCTGTCTCAGAAAATTACGCAGTGGGGATTTCATTGCTCAATACAGATCTCTTGCTTTCAGCAAAAATCCTATCCTCAGACGTTTTTGGCTCCGTTCAATGGGGAGGTGGTGATTCCAAAAAAGCACGACTTCTATACGTTCCTAGACATGTGCAGGCCTCTGCAGGCGACTCTGTGGTCACCTCAGGCTTTAATGCTATTTTCCCTCAAGGAATTCCAGTTGGGATCATTTCATCCGTGACCCCTTCTACAGACAATCCAAATTATCTGGATATTGAATTGGATTTACTCACTGATTTCAGCAAGGTGAGCTACGTGTATCTAATCGAAAATACCCAATTGCCAGAACTAGACTCTTTATACAATCAAGCCGAAATACCGAATGAATTTTAAGAGCATACTTTCGGTTACAGGTCAATTTTTGTTATTGGTGACTATTCAGATTTTGTTTCTGAAAAACCTCGCCCTTTTTGGTGTGGCCTATTGTTTTATCTATGTATTGGGCATTTTGCTTCTACCTATTTCAATTCGCCCTATCCCACTTTTAATCATTAGTTTTTTGGTTGGATTGACAGTCGATGTGTTTTACGATACACTCGGCATGCATGCTTCCGCCGTGACTTTTTTGGCGTTCATTCGGAGCTTTTGGCTGAAAGCTGTAAGCCCTTCCGGAGGCTACGATGACAATGATAGGCCGGACTTAAAATCACAAAGCTTTGGGTGGTTTTTGAGCTATGCCTTTCCTCTGATTTTTTTATTCTCCCTAGTTTTCTTCACTATTGATTTTTGGGGTAGTGGTAATTGGTTAAATGTCCTAAACAAAAGCTTCTTCTCCTCGATTTTCACTCTAGTTTTGGCTATTATTGTACAACTCCTATTCTTCAAGCGCAGAAGAGTAATCTAATGAATGATCAACGGCCTCAAATAATTATCATCACCATTTTCTTGGTTGGTATTGTGCTGCTTATCAAGTTGTTTTCTATCCAGGTTTTGGATGATAGCTTCTTGAAAAAAGCGGAGCGTAATGCTATTCAGCGCGTAGTGGATCACCCCTATCGCGGCTTAATTTATGATCGCAATGGGAAGTTATTAGTTTACAACAATCCGATTTTTGACCTGATGCTCGTCCCTAAGGAATTTGAGCTACAGGACACTACTAAATTTTGTGAACTATTTGGGATTGAAAAGGAAGCCCTGATCGAAGGATATAATGCGGCAAAAAAATACTCTTGGGTCAAGCCATCTCCCCTGATCAAGCAAATCTCTACTACAGATTTTGCCAAGATTCAAGACTTCCTGATCGACTATCCTGGCCTATTTATCACTACTCGTTCCGTCCGCTCTTATCCTGAGCCCATAGGTTCGCACGCCTTGGGATATATCGGTGAGATTAGTGGGCCTAGACTAGAAAAAGATACTACAGGGTACTATGTCCAAGGCGACTATGTCGGTCTCAGTGGCATGGAGCGATTTTATGAAAATGAACTTCGCGGGGTAAAGGGAGTAAAATATAAAATGGTCAATGTCAGGGGAATTGACAAAGGCTCTTTCAAAGATGGGGAATACGATACTGCATCTCATGAAGGAAGCAATATCACTTCAACCATCGACCTGGAACTCCAGAAATACGGCGAATATCTCATGCAAGGTAAGACGGGATCTGTCGTTGCCATTGAGCCTAAGACTGGTGAAATCCTTGCCATGATCTCCGCTCCATTTTATGACCCAAATGAACTTACGGGAGCGGATTTTGGAAAAAACTATCAAAAGCTCAATGCTAATACCACCAAGCCCCTTTTCAATCGTCCAGTAATGGCGATGTACCCTCCAGGCTCGATATTCAAAATTGTCCAAAGTCTCATAGGCCTTCAGGAAGGAATTCTTACTCCAGAAACTACATATGCTTGCAACCGATCACTTGTAGCCTGTCATAATCACCCCTCTCCAGTAGATTTGTTTGGGGCGATTCGTAACTCATGCAATCCTTATTATCATCAAGCTTTCCGGAAAATCATCAATCGAGAAGTCTCAAGTAATACATTTACAGACACACAAATAGGCCTAGATCAATGGAGGGATAAGGTGGCGAAATTTGGACTTGGTTCCACCTTAGGAATAGACATGGGTGGTGAGCGCGGCGGCGATATACCCTCTAGCCAATACTACGATAGAATTTACGGCGAAGGCAGATGGAAGTACTCTACCATTTACTCGCTTTCCATAGGACAAGGAGAGCTTCAGGTTACCCCATTACAAATGGCTAATCTTGCCGCTATCTTTGCCAATAAGGGATACTACTATACTCCTCACTTGATCAAAGCGATGGACGGTGATGCGACTAAAATTCCTACCGAGTTTCAGCAGAGGCACGATGTTGGCGTAGATGCAAAGCATTTTGACTTGATCCAAGACGCGATGGCTGCGGCTATTTATGGCACTGCTGCTAGGGCAGTTATTTCAGATATCGAGCTGGCAGGTAAGACAGGAACTGCTCAAAATCCACATGGCGAGGATCACTCCGTATTTATTGCATTTGCCCCAAAAAATGACCCAAAAATCGCGATCGCAGTATATGTAGAAAACGCAGGCTGGGGAGGAAGAGCAGCAGCTAGCACGGCCTCTCTCATGATAGAGAAATACATCCGTGGTGATGTACAGCGCACAGCACTACAAGATTATGTACTTGCAGGAAATTTCATTTACTAATGAGGCAAGAAGTACAAATCAATCGGGTAGACTGGGTCACCATTCTGATCTATTTTTTACTAGTCATCATAGGCTGGTTTAATATCTACGCTGCGGTTTATGACGGGCAGAATGCAAAGAGTATTTTTGATATATCCATCAACTCGGGGATTCAACTAGTTTGGATAGGTACCGCTGTCGTGATTATAACATTGATCATGGTGGCAGATCACAGACTTTTCGAAAACCTAGCCATTCCGATCTATCTGGTATTTATCGTCCTTCTGATCCTCACCCCATTTTTCGGTAAAGAGGTAAATGGTCAGGTACTCTCTATTGGTGTTGGTTCATTTCGGATTCAAGCCGGAGAATTTGCAAAATTTGCCACCGCTCTAGCCCTTGCCAAGTTTATGGAAAGGCCGACTTTTGACTTGACGAAGCTTAATTACCAACTGCAAGCCTTCGGGGTGCTTTTATTACCGGTGATTCTTATTCTTTTGCAGCCAGATACGGGTACAGCGATGGTATATTTTTCCATGCTGATCATGTTTTATAGAGAAGGCTTCCCTGCAAAGTATTATGTACTTGGGCTGGGTATGATTGCAGTGGTACTGCTTTCCTTAGGAATTGAAAATAACCTATACCTCGCAGGTGGCATAAGTCTAGTTTGCCTTTTTTTAATACTTCTGGGTAAAAGAACCTGGAAAAAAACCATTGTCTTTTCCATAATTGGTCTTGCCTTAATCGCCTTTACATACAGCATTGATTTTGTCGTGGGTAAATTGCCCCCTCACCAGCAAAATAGGATCATGGTACTTTTCAATCCCAACTTAGACCCTCTTGGGGTGGGATGGAATGTCACCCAGTCAAAAATTGCGATTGGTTCTGGTGGCTTGTTAGGAAAGGGATACTTACAAGGAACCCAGACCAAGTTTGATTTTGTACCAGAGCAACATACCGATTTTATCTTTTGTACACTTGGAGAAGAGTTTGGCTGGGTTGGCAGCTTTGTGGTGATTGTACTTTTTATGGCTCTTTTGATCCGAATAGTGATGATGGCTGAGCGACAAAAAAATAGATTTTCCAGAATTTACGGGTACTGCGTGCTTTCTATATTGATGTTTCACTTTATGATCAATATAGCCATGACGATTGGGCTATTCCCTGTGGTGGGTATCCCACTACCATTTTTTAGCTACGGAGGTTCCTCGCTCTGGTCCTTCACCACCTTGCTTTTTATCTTTATCAAGATGGATGCGTCGAGAGCATCCCAATTGGGAAGAATGAATTAAGAATTCAAAAGCTTGTTGAGCCAATATTGCTTCTTTGGCTCTCTGTTCTTTTTGGCAAAAGGCGTATGGAAAGAGTGCGATTTCAAAAAATTAATCTGCAAGTTTTTCCAATCCTCAGGAGTCTTTAAAATTCCCATAAATTTGAGCTCATCAAAGAGTCTTTGACTGATCTCCGGATAGTCATCTCTTCCCAAATAGTCAAGATCTGCATCGCAAATGATTTCCTCAAGTTGCGTTTTTGGACTTTGCGGAATTTTGGTAGACATCACAAGCCCGCGCATTATATCTACTTGCTTTTGAGACATCCCCATCTCTTTCATCATTTGCTCAGCCATATTAGCTCCAGTTTCTTCATGATTGACAGGACTCTTCAAAAAGCCCATATCATGAACTGTAGCCCCTATTTTGAGCATCATTCGATCTTCTTGGCTAAGATTATATCTTCTGATATATTGATTGCAAACATGGAGCACATCAGAAGTATGTGCTATGCCATGATACGTAAGATGGCTGGGAAGTTCCTCCCGCAATCGCTTCAGTACTCTACGCCTCAGTGAAAGATATTGGTTCATTTGGTCATTTCGGGTTAGCTCTGAATGAAAGCTTTAATCGCATAATACAAAATAAAAATAAACAATAGGCCAATGTTGAAAGAAAGATACTTAATAGATAAGTTAACATTGCGGAATTTCGCAGCCGTTATTTTGGCGTTGACAAAAACCTGCTCCCCTAACTGATCCCATAATAGCCCACTCTTGGTGCTCACGCGCTCAAGCTCTTTGACGTACTCTTTGATGCCTCCATATCCTGAAAGGATATCTCCAAAAAAGAATACCGTCTTATCAAATTTGTCTTCAATTTGAGGCATGAAACAACGAAAACTGAAGTATATGGAGATAATGCTAAATACGAACCAGAAAATCATGAAAATGTAGACTAACCAGTCCTCTCCCGCACTTTCAAAAAGCGCCTCTGAAAATTGGAAGAAAAAATTAAATAAAAGACCATAAAAAGAAAGGACCAAGCCTGCCTTGATCTCAGATGCTTTTATTAGATCTCTCAAATAGTTAATCAAATACCAATAATTGTCCACTGGGTTGAGCCCAGCATCAAACCTCGGTTCTTTTTCAAATTCTTCCTCTGGATCAGCCATTCAGTCCTATCAAGACGCTTTAGTTACGGGTTAAATTCAAAAGAATCTTTGACTAAAACAAATTCGGCTAAGCCTACAACGCCAAAAATCTGATTCAATTCGTCATTCCTTAACAGATATCCTTCAATTAATCGGTCAATCGTCAAATCTTCTGTAGACAAGTTGAAGAAATTCTTTAACCACATCGGACTCTGCATCCCAATTTAACTCGGAAACAAAGCGCAGATTGATTAGATCTATGGCGGACAAGAAATTACCACTTTCATCAATTTGCTTCAAGGCATGCATGAGTAGATCTGAATTGCCGTCAAAAAGTTCTCGCGTAAACATAAATCGCTGATTGATAGCCAATCCCTCTGAAAGTGTGGCTACGGCAGCTTTCATCCCCACATAGGATTCCGTCTCAAATTGTCTCCGTAGCAGTTCTGCATCTAGAATTTTCGTGGCTTTGGTTGAAGAAGGTGGTGTCATCACTTCTTTTTGAGGCGCTTCAACCTCGGGCTTTGGCTCTGCCTCTTTTTTCACTTCTTCTTCTTGCCCCTCGATTTGATCAAAAAAGGAAGATTCCTGGGTGTCATTCTCTTCAGCCACTTCCGCGGTTTCCGCAGCCTTCGGCAAATAGGTATCCAAGTCAAATGGAGCTACATCTCCAAGGGTAGCGAGCAATAGATTAACCGACTCCAAATCATCCTGAATCGCTTGATAATTGGCCGCAATCGCTTTGATGTAGGGTTCTTTGTTCAATCCAAAGCCTGTCTTATCTATTAAAAATGCGATCACGGGGGCATGCCACTTGTAGTATTTTTTGTTCTCTTTCAGATAATCGTTTACATGATCATCCTGAGCTTGCTTAATCTCATTTTGGTAAAAAGTCACGGGGTCAGTAGCCACTTTCACTGCATCTTGCACGGCTTGTTTTAGTAAAGGCTCAAAATGTGATCGTTCCACCTTAATCCTTTTGGACAAGACATTCATAAACTGGGTTAAGGCCTCATGGACAGTGATATCTCGGTAATCGAAGAAAGGATTGCTCTTTAGTTTCTCCAATTCTTCTTGCCAAAGGCCAAAAAGCCTTTTAAGAATAAAAAAATTCACCTGAGTGCTATTGGTCAACTCAATGATCTCTTGTCCTCCTATGAATTTTCTCCCTTGAAAAAACTTGTTACAAACCTCAGAAGCGTACTTCGAGGCATATGTTTCTAAATAATTGCTGTTAATTTGGTCTGTCATTGATCAGGAGTAATTTTTGAATTAACGTACAGATGCCCGAAATCGTCATTGAAAACCTATTTGGTTACAAAATTTCTTCGACCACCAGCCATCGTAAAGTTATTGATTTAATTCACGAAAATGGAATAGATTGGATGCATGCCTGCGGCAAAAAAGGTCGATGTACTACATGCAAAATGATTTTAGTCGGTGGAGAGGAAAATCTTTCCCCGATTAATGACCGCGAGGAATTATTTTTGACCCAAGGAAGGTTGAAATCAGGGGAGCGTCTCTCCTGCCAGTCTACTCTTTTGAGTGGGAAAATAATCATCCGAGTGGCAGATCGGAACAAGTTTCCACATTTGGAATACAGCGAGTAATATGTTTATAGAACCAAGTCTAGGCCGAAAAAAGCATCCGGAGAGAAAAGGACAAATTGAAATGATCTGTGGGTCGATGTTTTCTGGAAAAACAGAAGAACTGATCCGTAGGCTCAACCGTGCCAAAATCGCTAGACTAAAAGTGGAAATTTTCAAACCCTCCATTGACAAGCGCTATGCAGATGATCAGGTAGTCTCGCATAATGATGCCCGAATTCGGTCCACTCCGGTAAACTTTGCCGAGGACATTCTCTTACTCAGTGGTGACTCTGATGTGATCGGAATCGACGAGGTACAGTTTTTTGACTCCCAAATCATCTCAGTGGTGCAAAAATTAGCTGCTCAGGGAAAAAGGGTCATCATGGCAGGATTGGATATGGACTTTCGAGGGAAGCCTTTCGAGCCAGTTCCACAGCTGATGGCGATTTCAGAATATGTCTCAAAGGTTCATGCCATCTGTATGAAATGTGGAGATCTTGCGTCTTTTTCTTTTCGCCTTTCCAATGAAGAAGACAAAGTACTTCTGGGTGAAAAAGAAAGCTATGAAGCTCGATGCAGAAAATGCTTTTATGAAGACCTCAGCTAAAATTTGCTCATTATTCATCGCGCTCGCGCTCCTCTGTCCATCGTTTACATCTTTTGGCCAAGAGGCCGTTGGTGAATGGAGATTTCACTTATCCTATTCACAAAGCAACAAACTAGTCGGTAGTGAGCGGGGAAGCCTTTTTGCATTGGGAAAAAACGGATTATTCTACTACTCTGGTCCCAATGCCGAACTTGATGAACTCACCCGACTCGATGGGATCTCCACCCAAAACTTCCAGTCTTTTGCCTTTGACGATGATTCTAATCAACTCTTGGTCGCCCATCAAAACGGGGTGATCGATTTCGTGTCTGAGCGAAGCGTAATTCCATTCTTTGGTTTGAGTGAAAATGAATTTATCCCAAATAAAAACATCAATGCCTTTTCAAAGCAAGGTGAGCAGATCTGGATTGCTGGAGACTTTGGCTTTGCTGAAATCGATCCACAAAATCGAATTTTCAAAGACAGCTACTTGAACTTGGGTCCAAGCGGATCGGCTCTACCGATTTTTGGCGTAGCCAAAAATGAATCCAACACCTACCTAGCAAGTGATGCAGGGATTCGTTTTGCGAGCAATTCAAGCAATTTGAAGGATTTCCGATCCTGGCAAACCATCCCAAATACAGGAGAAACGGCCTGGGAACAAATACTAATCGAGTCGGAGGCTCAATTTGCACTAAGCAAAAGCGGAGAGCTCTTTGAATTTAACCAAGAAGGAATTCAACAAATCTTTGGCCTCACGGAAGTTTCAAATCTTAAAAGTCAACAGTCACAAATTTATTTTCAGCAGGGTAATGCCGTTTTCTCACTTGGTGAGGGCGGAGATTTCAGAGAAATTTTCAATTCGCAAGAATCTTTTGTTGATTTTTGGGTAGATGAAAGTGACGTCACGATTCTGCTTCCAAGTAAAGGAATACTTCTTCCTGGCTCCAACGTACCGTTGGTTTTTCCTGGTCCTACCAGTCCAAGTTTCGGTGTAGGGCTTCTTCAGAATCAAATCATCTCGCTTCCCGCAAGCTATGATTCGGATCGAACGATAAATAGCTCATCCACTGCCAAAGCCAGTTTCTTGTCTGAAAGGATTTGGCAGGAAATCACCAGTCCTGATTCCATTACCACTGCGATCACTTGGCAAAATGAGGCCTATTTTGGCACCACTAGTGGGCTTTGGGTGCTGCGGGCAAATGGGGATCTGGAGCAAATTGCCCTTCCCGGAGGACCAGATAATCTCCCCATTAGCGCTTTGGCAACCGATGCTCGAGGGAGTTTGTGGATTGGGATTTTTGACCAAGTGAGTAGAGTCTTTGAGCTTTCTTCGGATGGAATTCGATCCGTTGATGTGCCTGGACTTTTACTTCCGAAATCCATTATCACAGATCTCCAATCCCGACTTTGGATTGTTCAGGGAAATCGATTCGGAAGGACGTTGCGATTATTTTTCCCGGAAACAGGCCAAAGCAGAAGTTTTGGGCAGAGCAATTCACTGGGTGGCCTTCCAGATGATCAGGTTTTCGATGCGTATTTGGATCAGCGAGACCGGCTTTGGTTAGCCACAGCCAGAGGTATTGCCTTTTTGCCCTCGGCATCTTTAATAGAATCCAATACAAATCTGGAGGCCGTTCGGCCCTTAGTTGATGGAGCTCCGGTTTTTTCCGGACAGGAGGTATTATCCCTAGCACAAAGTCCTGATCAGACCTTTTTTGTAGGAACTCGCCAGTCAGGACTTTGGCACTTTAGTGAAGATTTTGATCAAGTTTTGCAAACCTACACCCCAAGCAATAGTCCCCTACCCGATCGGCAAATCGTGGACCTTCAGGTAGATGGTGCTAATGGCCAACTCTTTGTGCTTTGTCCTCAAGGACTTATTTCATTACGAACGGGTATAAAGGACGTTTTTCAAAATTTAGAGGCTCTAAAAATATTCCCTAATCCCGTACAACCTGATTTTAGCGGGCTATTGACCATCGAGGGATTGGTGGAGGATTCAGACCTACTAATTACGGATACTTCGGGCAAGCCGGTTTATCGGACCTTAGCTAAAGGCGGATCAATCACTTGGAACCTCCAAGATGGATCTGGCAGAAGATTGACTACCGGAGTATATTTAATATATGTTTTTGACCCCACAGGAAGACAGCGGGCTGCAGGAAAATTTTTAGTCATTTGATATGCTGATCAAGACACAGGCCATCGCACTCAGTTATATTAAGTATAAGGAGACAAGCATTATTGCTAAAATCTTCACCCGTGACCTTGGACTCAAAAGCTATATCATCAATGGCGTTCGCAGCAAAGGAGGTCAATCCAAAATCGCATTTTACCAGCCACTGAGTCTTTTAGATTTGGTGGTTTACGAAAAAAAGGGCGGTGGACTTCAGCGAATCTCCGAGACGAAAATGCTCCACACTCCGGTACGGATTCCTTTTGACTTTCCACGAATGGGCATTTCACTTTTCCTTACTGAAGTGATTTCAAAGTCCATTCATGAAGACTACCAAAACGAAAGTCTGTTTGATTTTCTCTACCAAAGCATACTTCATTTGGATAGTACCCGGGTGCGAATCGGGCATTTTCCACTAATATTTCTGGTCAATCAGGCTAAATATTTGGGTTTTTCACCAGAAAAAGGAAAAGGCTTTTTCACAGAAAGCCTTGGACAGCCATTCATTGCAGAGGAGCTTGTAGAGGTAATTGATTTCTTGGAGGATGCCTTGAGAAGCGGTTTTGGAACGACCAAAGTCCTAGCGAAAACCTCACGCCAAACGCTAATGGATCATTTACTGGACTTTTATTCCCTACAGCTTGGGCAGGAATTCGTGTGGAAGACCATGCCTATCCTTAGGCAGGTGATGAGTTGATTTCACATCTTAAAGAGTCAAAAAAATAATATTTGTTAAATCCATTGGCAAGGCGTAATATTGTGACATCACAGTGAATGATCAAGTCAGCCCACTTTGGCTTGAGTTTCTCTTGCAGATTTTTTGCTCAGAAAATCATTCATTATCCCGAATAACGATTCTACATTTTATTTATTTCATACCCTTTTTATGTACAACATAGAAGAACTCAGAATCAGACTTTTGTCTGAACTCAAAGAGATTGCTGAGGAGCTCAAAGTAAAAAACTTTAAAAATCTCAAAAAAGATGAACTGGTTTATGCGATTTTAGATCAGCAAGCCATCATCCCTGAGCAAGCCCTCCCAAAGAAGAAACCTTCTGCAGCAGAAGTAACCGAAGCACCCTCACCCGAAAAAGCTCCGGAAGAACCAGCTCGCAAAGCAGCCTCCCCAGAAAATGACGACGAGCAGTACAAGCCTAAGTTTAGACGTCAAAATGTGACAGAAATTCCAAAATCTGAGGAAAAAGAAAACACTGAGGGTCCAAAGCCAAAGCGTGACCCCAAACCAAGACCAGAACGGAAAGAAAAAAGACCCGTAGCTGATCGCAGAGAAAAGCCGGAGCAAGCTTCCCCAGAATCTACTGAGGATAGCAAAACCTTCCGCCCACGCAAAAAAGTCGTAGATCCTAACCCAGGCAATGAGGCAACAGCGGTAGAAACCAACTCAGATGCACCAAAAGCCGATCGGGATGAGCAAGACAATCGTCGAAGAAATCACAATAGAAATCAAGACGATCAAAATAGCAACGATTCTAACAATGGCCGCAGAAAGCCTCAATTGAATGTTCGTGAATTTGACGGAGTCATCGAAAATGAAGGTGTACTCGAAATGATGCAAGAAGGATACGGCTTCCTTCGATCGCTAGACTACAACTATCTCGCTTCTCCCGATGATATTTACGTATCACCAAGCCAAGTAAAACTTTTTGGTTTGAAAACGGGTGATCATATCAAAGGCTCGATTCGCCCACCTAAAGAGGGAGAAAAGTATTTCGCTCTACTCAAACTAATCACAGTAAACGGAAAGACTACCGAGGAAATCCGGGATCGTGTTCCTTTTGAGTATTTGACTCCACTTTTCCCTGAGGAAAGATTAAATCTAAGCACCACTCCCGACAAGTTTTCGACTAGAGTATTGGATCTCTTTGCTCCGATCGGAAAAGGTCAGCGAGGAATGATCGTGGCGCAGCCAAAGACGGGTAAAACCGTACTGCTTCAGCAGATCGCCAATGCGATTACCCAAAACCACCCAGAGGTTCACCTCATGATCCTTTTGATTGATGAGCGACCTGAAGAAGTGACGGATATGGCACGTTCGGTGAATGCAGAGGTAATTTCTTCCACCTTTGACGAGACGGCAGATCGACATGTGAAGGTTTCCAATATCGTTTTGGAAAAAGCCAAGAGAATGGTAGAAGTTGGTCATGATGTGGTAATCCTCTTGGATTCGATCACCAGACTTGCCCGAGCGCATAATACAGTGGTACCAAGTTCTGGAAAGATTCTTTCTGGTGGTGTGGATGCGAATGCATTGCACAAGCCAAAGCGATTCTTCGGAGCTGCTCGAAATGTAGAAAATGGCGGTTCATTGACCATTATTGCTACTGCCTTGGTAGAAACAGGTTCGAAAATGGACGAAGTGATCTTTGAGGAATTCAAAGGCACAGGTAATATGGAACTTGCCTTGGATCGTAAGCTTGCCAATAGAAGAATATATCCTGCGATCGATGTCTTGGGATCTGGAACTCGAAGAGAAGATCTGCTTATGGACAAAGAAGAAATGCAGCGCGTATGGATACTCCGCAAGCTAATGAGCGATATGACCGCTCAGGAGTCCATGGAATTCCTCTTACAGCGAATGAAAGGAACTCGCGACAATGCTGAATTTTTGATCAGTATGAATGGGTAGTCCAGACCTGTTGAAATAATAATTGAAACCCTGTTTTATTAAACAGGGTTTTTTGCTTTAAACCCCTGAAAATTAAATACCTTTGTGTCACCCTAACCGTAACATTTACACCCTGTTGCGGTTTAATATGACAAGAACCTATCATTGAACCCTTGCGGCAGTTTTTCATAGTTCTATTTCTTCTGATCCCAGGCTTTGCCTTTGGGCAGTATGTGCGTGAAGTCTCAGTTATTCGGACATATACCACTTCTGGAACTACAAACATTACTAATCTAAATGACATTACCGGCTTTGATGCAAATAGTGAGATTTTTGCAGTTGCTAGTGTAGATATTTTGATAGTTGGTGGCGGTGGCGGTGGCGGTGGAGGTCTTGCTGCTGGAGGAGGTGGTGGCGGTGAAGTCAAGGTCATCAATATTGACTTAAATCTTGGAGCTTCATTAACCATCAACATTGGTGCAGGAGGAAGAGGAGCACTAAACAGCAACCAGAGGGGAGGATCTGGCTCTAATACTGTAGTAACTTTAAATTCTGGTACTTTTGCAGGAAACTACATCGCACTTGGTGGTGGCGGTGGTGGAAGGACAAGTGCACAACCAGATGGTTTATTAGGAGGCTCTGGAGGTGGCGGGGGGGCTAGATTATCCCCAGCAAGCCAAGCAGGGCCTGGAGCCGGAGGTGGATCGAGTTTTGGTATAGGCGGAGGCACCTCTTATTTGAACCCCGGTTCAAATGGTTTTTTTAATCCATCTAACCCTACAAGTGCTGCCGGTGGCGGGGGCGGAGGTGCGGGAAGTACTGGTACCTCAGGAACTTCTAGCGGTGCTGGTGGAAATGGAGGACAAGGAATCTCACTCCCTCAGTTTACGGGCAGATATGGTGCAGGTGGAGGTGCAAATGGAACTACTTCCAGAGGATCAGGAGGTCTTGGTGGAGGAGGAAATGGTAGCACCGGAGTTGGGGGAAATGGTTCCCCCAATACGGGCTCCGGTGGGGGAGGCGGTGGAACAAATGGTGGAGATGGAGCTGATGGAATAGTAATTGTCCAAATAATTTACCGATTACTTCCAGTGGAGTTTTCCAAATTTGATGTCACATACCAGCCTAAGTTAAGGTCCTCAAAAATTTCTTGGGAGACCGCAAAGGAGTGGGAAAATTCCCATTTTAGTATTGAGCGAGCCGTCAGTAGTGTAAGCAATTGGGAAACTGTAGGACGTGTTGAGGGCCAGGGCTATTCCGATGGGTTTGTTGAATATTCATTCCAAGACCGAGACATTCCACTTGCCGGAGGCAATATTTTTTATCGCCTAAAACAAAATGATTTTAATGGGGATTTTGCCTACAGCGAGACTCGTGCCATTAAAGTGGAGCCAGTACCAGGTGTGACACATTGGAGGGCATACCCTAATCCGACGAGCGGAGATCCATTCAATATAGAAATCCTTGACCCATCAGCCTATAGAGATGAGCCGATCACATTGAGAGTAATTGCTCCTTCCGGTCAGTATGAATTCATCCCTGTTCTGGAAATCAGAAATATGGGTGCACAAGTCAGTGACTATTTCAGAGGCAAGGCGGCTGGAGTATATACCATAGAAATTTCTTGGGGAGAAAACCGAGAGTATCACAAGGTGATATTGAGAAGGTAAGGGAAGCCTTTTATCTCTTAATTTTTAAGCTAAAAAAACACGAGTTAAAATACTCTACTTCATGTGAGTGTAAAGAATAAAATATTTTTTATTTAATTTTTTTTGTATATTCAAAGCCCAAAATAAAAAAATTCAGAATATTATTCTTTTTGAATAAGTTAAAGTGTAATTGGAAATCAAAATATTGTAACTAAATTAACTTATATGGTAAAAATCTACCCTCGAAGTTCAGAAAATCAAGCACTTAAACCATATTTTATTTGAAAAAGTATGTATTTCGAAAAAATCAAATGTAAATTCGAAATACAGAAATAAGACTTTGAATTACATTTTACTAGTCTTGAAAAAATGAAAGTGCGATTTAATCCTTTCTTTCTAATACTTTTTTGCCTGAGTATTTGGGCCTTGGATTCCTATGCTCAAACTCAAATCATTACAACGCCAGACCCTGCTATTCGAAAGTTTGTTGTACCCTCAGGAGTAAATTCTATTACTGTAGAAGTATGGGGGGCTGGGGGAAGCGGAGGTACAAGACAAGGTTCCAATGGTGCAGCAGCAGGTGGCGGTGGTGGAGCTTATTCTCGAAGCGTATTTACAGTAAGCGCAGGACAGGAGATAGATTACTACGTTGGATTCGGCTCTCTTACTACGGCACCAGGTGAGGATACTTGGTTCTTTAATCCCACTACTTTAATGGCCAAAGGCGGTAATTCTCCTGCAATAAATGCTACAACTGGTGCGGCTGGTGGGGCTAAGGCAGATGGATACGGGGATGTTAGAAATAGCGGGGGAAATGGAGGAAATGTTGTCTCAGGTAATGGAGGTGGTGGTGGATCTTCAGCTGGTTCTTTCGCAGATGGAGTCAATGCCATTGGAAGACCTGGAGCCACAGCTCCTTTTGGAGGAGGTAATGGGGGGGCTGGAAAACAGAGCGGAAATGGTCAGGGTGGACAAGGGCGTGGAGATGATGGAACTGCACCTGGTGGTGGTGGTGGTGGATCAGTACGAAACAATGCCTCCGGTACAGAAATCGTTGGAGGTTATGGAGGTAATGGACAAATCCGAATATCCTATATCCAACTTACTTCTGCAATCGGAACTGACAACCAATCTGTCTGTGAGGGAGACCCAATCATCGAAACAACCTACACGGTGCCTCTCGGGTCTTCAATGACTTTCAGTAATTCCCCTCCTGGACTTAGTCCATCTTTTGATACTACAACAGGAACTGTCACCTATTCGGGAACGCCCACAGCTGATGGTACTTATGAAATAGAGGCACTCACTCCCTATGGAATCACCTTAACCAGGAATGGGACGGTCACAATTATCCCACTACCTGAGGTAGATGATTTGTTCACGACAATCTGTAGTGAAGATTCCTTCTCTCTTATTCCGGTTGATGGTATAGACGGCGTAATCCCTGCCGGTACCACTTATGTTTGGGACGCGCCTTCGGTTACCGGTGGCATCACTGGAGGAGCTGCGGGCAGTGGAAGTGCAATCACAGGCGCTTTGACCAATCCAACAAATACTGTTCAATTCGCAACTTATACCGTTACACCCACGGCCAATGGTTGCGTTGGTGATGATTTCCCTGTTACTGTCACTGTGAGTCCAAAGGCTACCATTGATGACTTAACTATCGAAACCTGTAATGGAGACACCTTCAACATCACACCTGTCCAAGGTGCAAACGGAATCGTCCCAGCGGGAACAACCTACAATTGGACGCCGCAGTCTATTCCTGCTGGAATCACAGGGGCTGCATCTGGAAGCGGGACCTCAATTACCGGAACCTTAACCAATACAACCAATGCTCCTTTGGTCGCAGTCTATACCGTCACTCCTACCTCAGGATCTTGTCCCGGTGATGATTTTAGTGTGTCCGTAACGGTAGACCCTGAGCCTAACATCACCGATATTTCACAATCTGTTTGTAGTGGGGAATCATTTACAGTGGATCCCCAAAACGGAACTAATGGCGTCATCCCTTCCGGAACTACCTATTCGTGGATTGTCTCCTCAGTAACAGGCGGAGTAACCGGGGCTACCTCAGGGAGTGGAAGTACGATCACGGGTACCTTGACTAATCCAACGAGCGCCAGTCAGACCGTAGAGTATACCGTTACCCCCTCCTCGGTAACTTGTGGCGGTTCTGATTTTACAGTGACAATAACCGTAAGTCCAGAACCCGATATTACTTCCATGACTGATACAGTCTGCAGTGAAGAGTCTTTTACGGTAACGCCTGTCAATGGAATCAATGGAATTGTTCCGGACGGAACAACCTACATTTGGGGAGTTCCGTCAGTCACCGGAGGAATGACTGGAGGAGCTGCGGGCAGTGGAAATGCAATCACAGGTACTTTAACCAATCCAACTAATACTGCTCAGACAGCGACTTACATTGTTACTCCAAGCTCAGCTGGGTGTACTGGGGACACCTTTGAAGTTACGGTAACTGTAAATCCAGAACCAAGCATTAACGACCTTACCGATGCAATTTGTACTGGAGCTACCTTCAACATCACACCTGTCCAAGGTGCAGACGGAATCGTCCCAGCGGGAACAACCTACAATTGGACGCCGCAGTCTATTCCCGCGGGAATCACAGGGGCTGCATCTGGAAGCGGGACCTCAATTACCGGAACCTTAGCCAATACAACCAATGCTCCTTTGGTGGCGGTCTACACGGTCACACCTACCTCAGGATCTTGTCCCGGTGATGATTTTAGTGTGTCCGTAACGGTAGACCCTGAGCCTAATATCACTGATATTTCACAATCTGTTTGTAGTGGGGAATCATTTACAGTGGATCCCCAAAACGGAACTAATGGCGTTATCCCTTCCGGAACTACCTATTCGTGGATTGTCGCCTCAGTAACAGGCGGAGTGACCGGAGCTACCTCAGGAAGTGGAAGTACAATCACGGGTACCTTGACTAATCCAACGAACGCCAGTCAGACCGTAGAGTATACCGTTACCCCCTCCTCGGCAACTTGTGGCGGTTCTGATTTTACAGTGACAATAACCGTAAGTCCAGAACCCGATATTACTGCCATGATTGAAACCGTCTGCAGTGAAGAGTCTTTTACGGTAACGCCTGTCAATGGAATCAATGGAATTGTTCCGGCCGGAACAACCTACACTTGGGGAGTTCCGTCAGTCACCGGAGGAATGACTGGAGGAGCTGCGGGCAGTGGAAATGCAATCACAGGTGCTTTGACCAATCCAACTAATTCCTCTCAGACCGCTACTTACATTGTTACTCCAAGCTCAGGTGGATGTACTGGGAATACCTTTGAAGTTACTGTAACTGTAGATCCGGAACCAAGCATTAACGACCTTACCAATGAAATTTGTACTGGAGGTACCTTTAACATCACACCAAGCCAAGGTGGAGATGGAATCGTCCCTGCTGGAACAACCTACAATTGGACACCGCAGTCTATTCCTGCGGGAATCACTGGGGCTTCATCCGGAAGTGGGACCTCAATTACCGGAACCTTAACCAATACAACCAATGCTCCTTTGGTCGCAGTCTATACCGTCACTCCTACCTCAGGATCTTGTGCCGGTGATGATTTTAGCCTCTCGGTAACCGTAAACCCCATTACTGCTATTACAACACAGCCTGATCCTTCTGATTATGTAGAATGCTTCGGTGATGGTTTTGACACCCCGCTTACAGTAAATGCTGTTGGCGGACAATTAACATATCAGTGGTATGCAAAACCTGACAATTCAGATATTGCAACAAACCCAGGAACACCTGTTTCTGGCGCAACATCAAGCTCATTTTTACCTCCATCCACTCCAGAAGGAATCAATTATTATTATGTTGTTGTAACAGGTTTTTGTGGAACAGTTGTCTCTGATCTATCAGGTCAGTACAGAGTAAACCCTCCAGAGACAGTGATTGATACGCATCCTTCTACGGATGATGAAACCACCTGCCAAGGCGGAACATTCCCTCAACTTACTGTTTTGGCATCAGGTGAAGGTACAATTAGTTACCAATGGTATAGTAATACATCTCCATCCAATACTGGAGGAACTTTAATTCCAGGCGCAACCGATCCTGATTTTACACCTCCATCAACTACTGTTGGAACCTTATACTATTATGCGACGGGGTCAAGTAACTGTGGAACAGTCCCTACAGATGTCTCTGGAGCATTTACTGTAACTCCTCTAACTGAGATCACGGATGAGGATTTAGCTGGGCAAACAATTTGCGATGGAGATAGCTTTAGCTCAATCTCAGTAACTGCAGATGGCACAGGAACCTTGACTTACCAATGGTATCAAAACGATCAGAATTCCACAACTATAGGAAACATCACGGCGATAGGGCCAAATTCGAACACATTTACACCTCCTGCCACACTTGGCACTTATTATTACTTCGTGGTAGTTTCAAGTGATTGTGGCCCGGATGATACTTCATCAGTTTCTGGTCAATTTACCGTCAATCCAATCCCAACTGTCACCAACACAGATTTAGATCAAACCATTTGTTCAGGGGGTAGTACTTCAGAAGTTATCTTTACTTCTGGTGTTGCAGGGACTGCCTTCGATTGGACTGCTACGGCAACAGCGGGTGTTTCTGGTTTTACAGCAAGTGGATCTGGACCAATTCCAATAGAAACCATATCTACGACCGGTACAACTCAGGGCTCAGTTACTTATGAAATAATACCATCAGCCAATGGCTGTACTGGTCCTTCAATAAATTATACGGTATTTGTCGATCCACTACCAACAGTAACCAATTCTTCGTTAACGCAAGAAGTATGCTCGGGTGGAAGCACAACAGAGGTTATCCTTACTTCAGATGTTTCAGGAACTACATTTGACTGGACCGCTACAGCAACGGCAGGTGTATCTGGGTTTACAGCAAGTGGATCTGGCCCCATTCCTGTGCAAACAATTTCAACCACAGAGTCAAGCCCAGGCACTGTTACCTATGAAATCACTCCATCAGCCAATTCTTGTGATGGCCCGATCGCAACCTATACTGTTGTAGTGAACCCAATTCCAACAGTTACCAATGCATCATTAACCCAAACAATTTGTTCAGGTCAAAATACTACTGAAGTAAACCTAACTTCAGATGTTTCTGGAACGGCGTTCACTTGGACTGCAACCGCAACATCAGGTGTTTCTGGGTTTGCAGCAAATGGATCTGGACCTATCCCCGTCCAATCGATTACAACTTCTGAATCAACCCCAGGTACTGTTACCTATGAAATCACTCCCTCGGCCAATGGGTGCAACGGTCCGATTGCAACTTATACTGTCGTAGTTAATCCCGTTCCGACAGTTACTAATACTTCCTTAACCCAAACGATTTGTTCAGGTGGAAGCACTACCCAAGTTGACCTCACATCCGATGTTTCAGGAGTTATTTTCAACTGGACAGCTAGTGCATCCTCTACAGATATATCTGGCTTTAGCGCAAGTGGATCTGGTCCCATCCCAGTCGAAACTATTTCCAATTCGGGAACTACACAGGGAACAGTGACCTATACCATTATACCTGTGGCTAATGGATGTTCAGGAACTAATACTGACTATGTGGTAAGGGTCGATCCTTTACCTTTTCCAACGTTCACTTCATCTCCCCCAGCTCAAGTATGTGCTGAAATTGACCCTGTTACTTACACAACGCAGCCGGGTCAGAGCAATTACACTTGGACTATACCCGGGACACCTGGCTCAGATTATACCATTACTTCAGGTGGGACAGGTGCAAACAGTAATTCTGTAACACTTTTGTGGCAAAGTGCAGGTACTAAAACTGTAACCGTGAGCTACACAAACAGCAGTAACGGCTGTCAGGCTGTAACCTCCGCAACAAGTACGACACTAGTAGAACCTCTTGCCACGGTGGGCGATACTTCTGTTCCGTTCCCAAGTGTTTGTATAAGTAGTCCCGTGTTGAATCCTTTCACACAACCTACTATGGGTGTAATAGGAATCGGTACCCCTACAGGTTTGCCTCCAGGAGTGAATGCGAATTTCAATCCCTCAACAGGTGAAATTGAATTTTCTGGAAATGTTTCTGGGGCTACACCTGGATTGTATTCATACTCAATCCCCCTTACAGGTAATTGCACAAATGGTCTAACTGCTACAGGAACAATAGACGTAACACCAAATTATCAACTTACTTCTATTTCTGCCGTTTCTGCTACATTCTCAGGTGGTTCGGCTAGGATTATCATCAATGGTAACCCTGCGGATTTGCCAAACGGTGAGTATGTGGTAACCTATGAACTTGATGACGGTACTCCACCTCCTGTAACCGCAACATCCGCTCCATTTAGTGTAACAAATGGTCGAGGTGTATTCCCAACTATTCCTCTTACAGACCTAACAGTTGATGTATATACAATAGAGATTCTGAGTATTCAGAAAACAACTGATGTATGTATAGTACCAATCAACGCAAACAATACTGCTCTCTTCAGTCTATGTGGAGCTAACTATGACCAAGATGGCACTTTCTATGTCCCCGCAGGGATCTTTGAAATAACTATCACCGCTACTGGTGGCGGTACTTCGGGGGCCACAGATCTTATTACAATACCAGTAACTCCTGGGGAACCTTTAGGTGTTTTCATCGGTGAAGGTGGAGCCACAGGAACAGGAAGAGACACCTATGTGACTCGAGACCCTACCCAGACGGATCTCCAATCAACCAGCTTAATCTATGTTCAAGGACAAGGTGGCCCAGGAGCAAATGGAGAAGTAATCATTTCATACACCTGTCCTGATCCGAATAGCGCAGATTGCATTGAAGTAATTGATGATGGAGCAAAAACAGGAACCACAGTCATCAGATTTAATTGTGATGATACATGGGAAATTCCTGAAGGATTGGTAGAATTCAGCGTCTATGCCATTGGTGGTGGTGGTGGTGGTGGTATGGGTCCAACAGCTGGTGGTGGTGGTGCTGGTGGTTTCACTTCTACAACAGTCACTAGCACAAATCCATCTGGAATCGCTGGAGGAAACTCGATAAACATAAATATAGGCGAGGGTGGAACCGGTGCGACTACTGTCAATGTCAAAGGAAACAGCGGAAACAATACAACTGTGACTGGTACAATCCCAGATCAAAGTGGAAATATATCCATTAACCTTAATGCTCAAGGCGGCGGTGGCGGTGGGTCCTTTAACAATTTGGATGGTCTGAGCGGTGCGTCTGGAGGTGGTGGCGCATACAGTGATCAAACTAATGATACTGCTGGACAAGGTGGATCAGGTATAGCTGGTCAAGGTCATAGTGGTGGGCGCGGAGGCCGAGGAAATCAACCAAATCATGCACGTGGCGGCGGTGGCGGTGGTGGAGTTGGTGAAGTGGGCGAAAATGGCAGTGGTTCTGGTGTAGGTCAATCACGGGCTGGAGACGGAGGCGATGGTTCAAGTTTCGCCCTGAGCGTTACCTCATTCGGCTATGGTGCTGGTGGTGGTGGTATAGGCTTTAATTTTAATGGACAAGCTGACAGAGAAGGCTTGGGAGGAGAAGTTGATGGAGTAATCTTGGGAGGTACTGCGAGCAATAGCGGTGTCGGGGGTGATGGCACCATTTACACCGGATCAGGTGGTGGAGCAGGTAGGCTAGGAGGCGGTGCAGGGGGGCAAGGAGTTGTCTTTATTGTCTATGAAAACTTCCGTATCCTCCCCGTCGAATACTTGTATTTCGAAGCCGAATATAATCGAAACTTACGCGCAGGAGACCTTTCTTGGGCTACTGCCAAGGAGTGGGAAAATGATCGATTTGAAATTCAGAGATCAGTCAATGATACAAGAAACTGGGAAATCATAGGCGAGCATAAAGGTGCTGGCTACTCTGACGAAGTTACGGTGTATGACTACAGAGATACCCGACTTCCTGTCGCCGGTGGAAATATTTTCTATAGACTTAAGCAGTTTGACTTTGATGGAGATACAAGCTATAGCGAAACTCGAGCCATTCAAGTAGAGCCATTACCTGGAGTAACACGCTGGAGAGTTTATCCGAACCCTACCACAGGTGATCCTTTCAACATTGAGCTACTTGACGCGGCCTTCTATGGAGATGAAGAGATTACTGTCAGGGTGATAGCACCAACAGGTCAGTTTGAAACTTTTGATAAGCAAAATCTTGCCACAATAGGCAGGGAGGTTAGTCAATACTTTATAAACAGGGCCGCGGGAGTATACACTATTGAGATCTCATGGGGTATCTATCGAGAATATCATAAAGTGATCTTGCGACGATAACCGTATTTTAACTCTTAGGAAAAAGCCCCTAAAATCAGGGGCTTTTTTTATTAGTCTTATAAAAATAATCTAAATATTTATTTTAAAATAAATACCAAAATAATATACTTGTATATAATATTTAACTTTTTTAAGAGTTATTATAATTTTTCTTGTTATATAATTCATTTAAATAGAAATAAAAAACATATTTAATAAGACAACCTGTTATTTAGGCAAAATGAAGAAGAAGTTACTCACACTGGCTCTAGTCAGTATTTTTGCATTTTCGTGCAATAATGACCCCGACGGGCCAATAAATGACCCAAATATCCTGATAAATACAAATGCAGAGGAACTAAGTTCAAGATTAACTCTGGATGGCACAGGAGTAGTAGGAATCACCAACATATCCTCATCAGGTGGCAGGATTCTCGAAGATGCAGATGAGATATCACTAATCTTAGTATCTCAGGCGCCATCTCCGGTATATGAGGGAAAAATACTCCGCGCTACTCATGTGGATATTGACGGTAAATATGCATATGTTAGCTATAATACCGAGGGTAGTACCTACTTAGGAGGAGTAGAAATTATTGATATTTCAAATGCTTATGACCCAAAAATAGTAAGTCAAGCTATTTTCAAAAATGCGGATGTAAGTGCTTTGGAATATAGAAATGGACAGCTTTTTTTGGCTTTGGCTATCGATGTAGACAACGATGAAAAAGCTACAGAGCCAGCCAATCTTGGTGTAGTTTCCGTAAATGACGGACAATTCACTTCAGACTTTTCAATTTATTCAGTTGCTGGGTTTGTTGGCACGGATGTGAGTACTGCATCTGATTTTACTGCACTTGTGAGCGGAAACAATGGTCTATTGACCATTTTCGATATCAATCAAAATGTCTCGAATGAATTCCCTATGACCGACCTTAGAGGGGTGGATAATGACGACAATAGAATTGTAATTCTCAGCGGTAGCGAAGGTATAAAAATCCTAAACTCTGGCACTCTTGCGGAGGTAGGCTCTATCGCTATTGATGCTCAAGAAGCAGGTGCAAAGCGAATTATTCAAATCGAAGATGGACGTATTTTTGTAGCTGAAGGAGGTGAAGGTGCAGGTATTTATAGACTTTCCAATGGAAACTTGATCTCTAAAATCGCCATACCGATCAATCCAGAAAACGTAGAGCCAGGAGATATAGTAACCAATGCTGTATCTATAGACGATGATCTTCTTTTTATGGCCAATGGGGCTGCAGGGATTTCCATCGCTGACGTCGATGATGAAGATGAATTCAAACTTTATGGCATCCTAGACCTGGACGGATCCTCCAATTTTGTGAAAAATGAGGAAGGTTTCGTTTTCGTAGCTACCGGTGCGGGAGGACTTCAAATTCTCAAAATCCAAGAAGTGGATGAAGACTATGATGAAGAAAGATGCGAAGATCTTCCAAAATATGAAGGCAGCGATAACTTGAACATAAACACGAATGAATCCGAGGGATATGGAGGAACTACCTCACTTAAAAATGTGAATATTGGAGGTGAATTTCTGTTTTGTGGCTCTTTAGCTATTCAAAGTAATCTTAATGTTGACAGCGGTGGATTGATGGAAGTCTATGGTTCCTTTATTTTTGGACAATTCAAGAAAAATACGAGCCTGAATGTTGGTAGTAATTCAACCTTGAGGCTTTCAGGATCGACGGTGATTTACGGAGATCTTAAATTAACTAGCGGAGCGACCCTAGAATTTGTGGGAGATGAAAATGAAGTTTACATCTATGGCGATGTCATCATCAATAGTGGCGCCAAAGTGATAGGCAATTTTAATGAGCCAACTGGCAAACTTGATTAAACAAAAAGGCGGCTTTTAGCCGCCTTTTTAATTTTCTTCTGGTATATCTTCATCCTCTCGGCGTTTAGGATCCTTGGCCCTTCCTAGACCCACACTTGCTCTGAGTCCACTTAAAGTTGCTCTCATCCAGCCCCCAAAAATAAATTTGGACTTATCGCGCTCATAGTAAATCCTACGAGTTACTTTCTTTTTGAAAAGACCACGTGGGTTCTGGTTTTTAATCGCCGTATTGGCTGCAAAAGTATAAAGCCCCAGTTTACCAGTCCCCGGGTCAAGAGTGAGAGAATCCAAAAACTGAACCTTGAGATCTTCATAATAAAACCGCATTCGGCCCCAAGCCTCATCCTTATTGATTTTAAACCTCCATCTTCCATCAGTAACCTTCCCAGAGTTTACGCCCACAAAAACGGTACGTTCCATCATTGAATTCACCTTGGTCAGATCAAAAGCACCCAATTCAATATCCACATCCATTTCATAGGGGTCTTTGAAATCCATTTTCGCTTCCAAAGACACATCTCCATCTCCTTCGATGAGTGCTGTCGCTTTGAGCGTCGCAGATTTTAGGGGATAAGGTATGGTATCTGGGGTAGTGACAAAGGGAACAATGGAGACATTCAAATCATTAAAATTCAAAGCTCCCACCAAATTGCCTCTAGGTACCAATTCTTGATATCGAATGTGTGAATTAATTACAAGGAACGAGTCTAAACTGACTTGGATCGGAGCCGATTGAAGTAATTTCTGAGGCATAGGCTTGATCACACCTTCTTTGAGTGGCAGTCTTTTGTCTCTGAAAACATCCATTTCCAAACCATCTACGACAAGGGATTGAGCGACGATTTTCCGCTCACTAGCTAGGGCTTCAAGGTCGATATCGTTCATCTTAACGTCCCTGACTCTAGCTTCGATGGCGTCCGACTGAAAGCCTAAAGTTCGCAAATACTTATAGCGACCGACGGTTGGCCTGAACCATAAATCTTCCAAATGAACCATCCGATCCTTAAAG
The DNA here is from genome assembly GCF_042649705.1 of Algoriphagus namhaensis. Classification (NCBI taxonomy): domain Bacteria; kingdom Pseudomonadati; phylum Bacteroidota; class Cytophagia; order Cytophagales; family Cyclobacteriaceae; genus Algoriphagus; species Algoriphagus namhaensis. The sequence continues at coordinate 61,516 of NZ_JBHRZS010000003.1, read as the reverse complement.
CTCATCTTCCCAACCGTTAATTTCGTCAGGCTATCTTTGCTATGAAGGCTATAATTGGTAAGGGATATGCTCAGATCTTGATTTAGAAAAAAATCAGGACTCGTGTCTTGTTTTTTACCCAAAAGCTCCAAATTCAAATCAACCAAACTTAAATTAATCCCATCAAAATCAAGTTTGGGAATCGGCTGCTCTTCCTTATCAAAAATCTGGATCTCTCCATTACTTATAATTACATCATCCAAAATCAAAGAGTTGACCAGACCTTTGGCTTCCTTTGGCTCCTGAATTTCCTCGGGCTGATTGGCAGAAGACTCCTCTTCCTTTTCCTGATCTAGGTAAATCTTGACATCTGGATCAGTCAAAGTCAATTGACTTAATTCAAATCTTCTAGTAGAAAGAATCTCAAAAAGCTTGTTGTTCTTCACCCCGACCGAAGCAATATCGGCAAGTACCACTGGCTTACCGGCTTTTCCCCGGATATTGCTTGGGATAATTTGAAAATTACTAAATACCGATTCGTCTGTAGCGGTATTCAATTCCACATCAGAAAATTTCAGGGTATGTACACTATCTGGAAGTGCAAATGAAAAATCTTGAAGACTAATGGATATTTGATCATAGAGCCCCGAAATATTTTCCTCTCCAAGTGTCGCAGAATCCAGATCAAACCCTTGGATCAAAATGTCAAATTTGGTCTCAATAGATTCGAGATCTGTTTCACCAATGAGATAATCCAACTTAAGGAAAGACTGATCGGCTTCAATGCTATCAATGGCTATCCGGTCAATCGACTTAGGAAGCGATGTGTTCCGGCTGCTGTCTCTGGCTAACCGGCTAGCGGCCTTTATATCGGGATTAATTTCCAAGTTTACCTCGCTTCCTACTACCTTCAGTTTTTTGAGCTCTAGGCTATTTTCAAATAAAAATCGATCCATATTCACTCCCTCCAAAACTACTTCTGGAAGTGAAATCGCTAGGATCAGTTTACTAGACAGGGAAGCTGAAGGAATCAAACTTAAATTTTCAATGCTTATTCGTTCTGCCTTTGAATTGTAATTAATATTGTTGGTTAAAACCGAATAATTACCTCCTGCTAGGCTAAATGCATAATCCTTAAAATTGATGCTAATTTCATCTGAAAAGAAGGTTTGTTCAGGCCTCTGCACCATACCACGCTCCACGTGAAAATTCTTTAAGTCTATACTCAAGCCATCCTCACTAATCCTCATTGGCTGATCTCTGGCAAAATTCTGATACGACAGATTCCCATCTTCAAAACTCAAGGAATCAATAGTGATGGATCGAAAATACTGGGTAAGCAGCTCGCTGAGCTCATTATCTGAGGCCAATCCTGATGACCTAGATTTTTGCCTTTTGGCATAGGTATCGAAAGAGGCACTCGTGGATGGGATGGTTATAAATCGAATCACTAGCTCCTCCTCAAAAAATGCTTTTCGCAAGTCCACCCCCTCGGCGGCAAAGTAGGGTATATCCAAATCCAAAATGGCGGTCTTTCCGTACGTACTGAGCAAGGTCTGGACCTGAGATGTATCATTGGGACTGATTTTGAAGTTTTGAAGCTCAACACGCTCATTCTTAGAATCTACAATTACCTTCTCTGCTGAAAATTCATGGAGATTGTCTCGCAATTTCAATCGATAATTATCCAGATTAAGTACGAGCTCATTAGCCAGAAAAAACTCCTTGGTATTTTGTACCTTTTCTGGCTCAATCAGTACATCCTCAAGCAATAAGCTAAACCTATCAAAGCCCACTCCATCACTTCGGATTCCAGAGGCATTTGTAAATGAAATTTCTCCATCTTTTAGATCAAATACACCAATTTTCAATTGTGATAAATAACCTTCAAGAAGTTCATTGATTCCCCCCGGCTGTTTTGGGTTAGATGTCAAACTCTCATTTTCTATAATCTCCACTTTGGGAGAATTGATATTTACCTGGGAAATATCAAGCTTCCCTTCATTATAAAATTTCTTCAGTCTGGCTTGAGATAGTTCTAGCTCAGGAAGCTCTATCCGCAAAAGTAACTTAGGTTGATTTTCTACAGAGAAAGATTCGCGTGGTTCGATTTTAAAACCCTGAACTAGAATCTGATCGGTAAAACTATTAACAGTCACTCTATCCCCTTCGATCAGGTGGATCCCATCTGAAAGATAAATATCCACATCCCCAATAATCATGGACGCCTCATCTCCATAGAAAAACTGGTTTTCCTTTTTCGCATCATCCTCCCCCAAATAAAACTCAACCATCTTAAAATCAAGATTCCCCAATTCAATTCTATTTTTCAGAGTATCCTGGAAATCCGAACTAACAAATTGTCCACGATTGATCGACAGCTCATTAATGGAAAGGGACTTGAGAATCCCGTTGATCAAATCATTCAAATCCGAAGCACCTTGATTCTCCTGATTGGACCGCACTGCATGACCGATGTGGAAATCTGGAGCATTAAGTACAATTTCATCGATTTGGAGTTCTGAAGTCACAAATGCCCTATTCAAATCCACTTTATTCAGCAAAAGCTCATCTAGTGACAATTCGTAATAGGACTTGCTAGGCTTAGTCCTGTCTGGGGTCATTCGGAAAAATTTCAAATCAATAATTTCCTCCAAGGAGGAAATAAAAATTCGATTTGCTTCCACGGTGTGCACTCCATCTGGTAAGGTAAATTGACCAGATTCCATTTCAAATTCAAAACCTCGTGCATTGAAGGGTGTGATCCAGTCCTCAGTGGTAGTCAGATTCATGTCCCGGACCAAAAGCTTACTCTTCTCTACTTTCAAGGAGTTATCGCTCAAGAAGTTCAGAAAAAATAGGTCTGCATTATTCATTTCGATCTCTCGAATGACCAAAGCATTCAACTTAGTCTTTTCTATGGTTTTTCTAATTTCTCGCTCCAAGGAAGCAACAGGAGATTCCTTTTGCTTGTAGCTTGCCGAATCTTGTTCTACAGCTTCTTGATCCTGATTTTGTGATCCCGAGGCCTTTTCAGCCAAAGTCAGCTGAACATTCGGATTATCTAATTCTAGTTTGCCCAGATAAAAAATATTCTCTTCAAATGAATACCATAATCCCTTGAAAGCCAACTGATCCAAGGAAAAATCAAACAAGGTTTGCCCGTCGGTTGGGATCACCCCATCATTCGGCTTCATCACGATCCCATCCAAAAAGATCCCCCTTCTTACCAGCGAAATATTGAGTCTGTTAAAATCGATGGAGTACACGGAAGAAGTAGCCTCGTTCACCTTATTTCTTGCCCAATTTGCAAGGAATAAATTAGAGCCAAAGTACACGGTAAACTCCAAAAAGAGGATAGCAAGTAATAACCCAATAACTACCCGAAGTACCTTCTTACGTAATTCGTGCCCCTTAATTTTCCGTACCTTTTTTTGACTCATGACCTGCAATACTCTAGGCTAAAATAGGCAAAGATTAATAAACTAAGTAAAAAAAGAAAAGGCAGCGAAATCGCTGCCTTTAGCTGTAGGAGAAGGATTCGAACCTCCACGAGGTAGTTAGGCGATAGTCCGGTTTAGAGTATGCTTTATCCAATCCTGAATCCGATTAGAACCGGATCTGGATCCTCACCCCCGAGACAGGAGGGCTTGTCTGCCAATTTCAACATCCTACAAAGTGCTGATTTCTTCAACTTGAAGTGGAAGGATGAATACTTTCACTCATCCATGTCTCAAATTTATAGATTTGATCCGTTTATTAAAATTTTGGCAACAATTTGATATTTTTTTTACAGTTTATTTATCATAATGACTTATTTATTAAATGAAATAAAATTTGTCTTATAAAAATGCTCGATTCATTATCGATTCCATAATTGGCCACTTAAATCTGGAGCAAAAAAAAACCATGAAACATAATTTCATGGTTTTGTCAATTAACAATAAACCCAAAATAACCTGCTGTAGGAGAAGGATTCGAACCTCCACGGAGTAGTTAGGCAAATTTACGAGCTCGCTAAAGTGCTTTATCCCATGACCTCCACCCCCGAGACAGGAGGGCTTGTCTGCCAATTTCAACATCCTACAGTATGTGTGTTTTTTACCCTTTTGGTATGTACAAATATAAATGAATCAGATTCTTTATTGCAAATATTTCAAAGATTTAATTATTTTTTTACGGTATTTTTATTTAAAAACTCTTTTCATTAATTATTCGATAATTTAAGTGCCGATTTCTCCTTGGATTTTGCCAAATCGGAAGTGAATCAGATTACAACCTTAAAAAAATGCAAATCTAATGATCCCTCTAGATGAGACATGCCCAAACCCTTCAGGATTCCAAGGCCAAAAAATTCAAAAAGATGATACGAATTGTTTGAAATTAAGGCTAATACCCCTATTCGTATTGCACGTAGTCCCGCCATTTATCCAAAACCGTCTGCATATCCTCGGGTAAGGGCATTTCAAAATATAGGCTCTCTCCTGAAACAGGATGTACGAAACCTAAGGATTTGGCGTGAAGGGCTTGTCTTGGTAGCGCCTCAAAGCAATTATGTATAAAGGCCTTGTACTTGGCAAATTGAGTTCCCTTTCGAATTTTATCCCCGCCATAGACCGCATCGTTAAAAAGTGGATGTCCAGCATATTTCATATGTGCCCGAATCTGATGGGTTCTCCCTGTTTCCAGATTACATCTGATCAAACTCACATAGCGCAATCGCTCCTCTACCTCCCAATGAGTCACTGCATGCTTCCCTTCATTGCCTTCCGGATAGACATCCATCACCTTTCGATCTTTATGACTTCGCCCCACATTCCCGACGATCGTTCCACGATCTGCCTCAGGTTCTCCCCAAACCAAAGCCAAATAGGTCCGCTCAATGGTATGATGAAAAAATTGAGCGGCCAGCTTGGTCATGGCACCCTCTTCCTTTGCAATCACTAATAAGCCTGAGGTATCCTTGTCTATGCGATGTACCAACCCAGGTCTTCCTTCATTGCCTTTCATCTCAGGCAAATCCTGAAAATGATGGACCAAGGCATTCGCCAAAGTTCCCGTCCAGTTACCATGAGCCGGGTGTACCACCATTCCAGCGGGTTTATTGACCACAAGGAGGTATTCATCTTCATAGAGAATATCTAGAGGAATGTCTTCTGGATAAACTTCATTATCCTTGGGAGGGCTCTCGAGCAAAACTTGAATCACATCATTGGGCTTAATTTTGTAATTCGACTTCTTCTGAAGCCCGTTGACCAGAATATTTCCCGTATCCAGTGCCTGTTGCACTTTATTTCGGGTGGCATTGGCGAGTTTTTCGCTCACAAATTTGTCGATTCGAATAGGGCTTTGCCCCTTATCTACTACAATTTTGTGATGCTCAAAAAGCTCTAAATCATCCGATTCAAATTCCTCCTCTGGTAATTCGCTCATGGAGCAAAAATAACAGGATCTCCTGTAACTTTGTCTGTAATCAAAAATCTTCCCCTTGCTCACAGCCCGGCCCATTCCAAACGAAAAGCTATCTAGTCCTGATTTTGATGCTGCAGGCCTTGAAGTTTGGGTCAAGAGGCTGGATTTAGTACATCCTGAAATTCCCGGAAATAAATTTTTCAAGCTCAAATACAATCTCCAAAAAGCAGTAGAATTCGGCCACAAGCAGATTCTAACCTTTGGCGGAGCCTATTCCAATCATATCCATGCCACCGCTCAGGCAGCCCAATCTCTAGGAATGAATTCCATAGGGATGATCCGCGGTGAGCTCACCCCTCCTTTAAATCCAACGCTTCAATCAGCGAGCGACGCAGGTATGAAACTGATTTACCTCGATCGGTCTACCTATCGGCAAAAAACAGATCCGGATTTCCTTGCAAAGCTGCGCAAAGAAATTGGCCAATTTTATCTCATTCCAGAAGGCGGAACCAATGAACGGGCTATCCAAGGCACTCAAGAAATCCTAAGTCAAGAAGACAATAAATTCACCCATTTGGCATGTGCTATCGGTACCGGAGGAACTTTCGCGGGTATCGCTACAGGCAAATCGGATAACCAGGAATTAATCGGTATTTCTTCTCTCAAGGGTGCATTTATTATGGAAGATGTGAAAAATTTGATCCTGCATACGGCTTCTGCTCTTCCTCCAAGGATACATATTGATACAGACTTTCACTTTGGTGGCTACGCCAAAACGACTCCTGAGCTCATCGATTTTATTTGGGATTTCTACACTAGATTCGGCATTCCATTGGACCCCATTTACACTGGAAAAATGGCTTTTGCTATCTTTAAAAAAATCAAATCAGGGTACTTTCCGGCAGGATCCAAAATTCTCCTCATTCATACCGGTGGGCTACAGGGCAATCAAGGTTTTACTGAACGAACCCAGATTAAACTCCCCCCTTCAGCGTAAAAAAATCTTCTGCTTCTTGAGGATGAATAGCCAGCACATTGGCCAAAACCAATCGAACAAGCGTTCTAGAGGCAAGAAATTTAGGGATTCGAGCCAGTTTGGCGTATTCTTTTACTGTGATTTGTTCCTTTTCGTCCAGCGCCTTGAGTAGCAACTCTTCTTTTTCTCCGTAGGTGAATATCACGTCCTTTTCCCGCTTTCCTTTTTTCAAAATCTCCCAGACTTCCTTACTCGCCTGTACGCTTCGATCCTTCACACGAATGTAGGACTTGCGCATTCCATCAACTTTCAAAAAATGAGGACGAGCATCGCTCAAAGGAATCTCAAAAATCGCCACGCCCTTTTTTTCGTTGATCGCCAGTGTCTCCCTAGTATAGTTCAAAGGAGGGAAAATCAGCTCCTCAATGGCTTTTTCCAACACATAAACTTCATCCTCGATAAATTTCTGCCCACTCACCGTCCCATCGTCATCCACACCCACGAGTAGTACTCCTCCAGCCGTATTGGCCATGGCGATGAGCTCACGCACGATTTTTTCTGGATGGGCAGCCTTCTTCTTAAACTCAATGGTCAGCCCTTCCCCTCTCCCGGCCAGTCTTTTTACATCAGCGAGTTGCATTATTTTCTCTGTCTATGCTTAGTTTCCAGGACCTCGTTTTAATTCTTCCAGCTTTTTCTTTTGCGCCATCCATTCGTCTCGGAATCTTGCCGCCTCCATAAAGTTCAGCTCCTTGGCGGCCTTCTCCATAAGTTTTTGCGTTTGAGAAATCAGCTTTTCGAGTTTATCCGCAGATAAAAACTGAACGACAGGATCTGCCGCCATCGTACTTTCTGCACCGATTGGCTCGGCATAAACCTTTGCGTTTTTCTTACTATCTGCTACTTTGGTTTGACCCATGATTTTATCCCGCGATTTAATGATGGTCTGCGGAGTGATCCCATGTTCAGTGTTGTATTCGATCTGCAGAGCACGCCTACGTTTGGTCTCATCAATAGCCGAAGCCATCGAATCGGTAATTTTATCTGCGTACATGATCACGCGGCCTTCGTCATTTCGCGCCGCCCGACCAATGGTCTGAACCAGGCTCCGCTCATTTCGAAGAAAGCCCTCCTTATCTGCATCCAAAATTGCCACCAGTGATACCTCAGGTAAATCCAGCCCCTCACGGAGTAGATTCACTCCCACCAGCACATCAAACACTCCCAGTCTTAGCTCTCGCAAAATTTCCACTCGATCCAGGGTCTTCACTTCGGAGTGAATGTATCGTGATTTGACCCCAGCGCGCTCCAGAAACTTCTGTAGCTCCTCTGCCATTCGCTTGGTAAGTGTGGTCACCAATACTCTCGCTCCCCGTTGAATAGTCTGATCAATTTCTTCCAGTAAATCATCGATCTGGTTTTGACTTGGGCGAACCTCAATCGTGGGATCCAACAATCCGGTAGGTCGGATGATTTGCTCCACCACTACTCCTTCGGTCCTGCTCAGCTCGTAGTCTGCCGGCGTTGCCGAGACATACACCACCTGATTGGTGAGTTCCTCAAATTCTTCAAAGCGCAGAGGACGATTGTCCATGGCTGAGGGCAAACGGAACCCAAAATCCACCAAATTGACCTTTCTCGCTCGATCTCCACCCCACATTGCGCGCACCTGAGGCACAGTCACATGGCTTTCATCGATCATCAAGAGAAAATCATCCGGGAAGTAATCCAGCAGGCAGAAGGGCCGCATACCTGGCTCCCTTCGGTCGAAATAGCGGGAATAGTTTTCTACCCCAGAGCAGTAGCCTAGCTCCCGCATCATCTCCAGATCAAACTCCGTTCGCTCCTGAAGTCGCTTGGCTTCAATAAATCGTCCTTCCTTTTCGAAGAAATTCACCTGCGCCACCATATCGTCCTGAATCTCCTTGATGGCTTGCTGCAACACATCTTTTCCCGTCACAAAGAGATTGGCTGGGAAAATGGAAATGATCCGCTCATCGGAGATTTTCATCCCTGTGGCCGGATCGATTCGCTGAATGGCCTCGATTTCATCTCCCCAAAAGAAAATCCTATACCCAAAATCTGCATAGGCCACAAAAATATCCACGGTGTCCCCTTTCACCCGAAAAGTACCATGGGTCAAATCCTGATGCGTTCGGCTGTACAAAATATCCACTAGCTTAAACAGGAGCTGATTTCTTGGAATACGGTCGCCCTCCTGCAGTCGGATTACATTTTTACCAAACTCCTCTGGATTTCCTATACCATAAATACAGGACACGGAGGCCACCACGATCACATCTCGACGACCAGTGAGTAAAGAGGAGGTGGCACTGAGTCGTAGTTTTTCGATCTCCTGATTGATGGAGAGATCTTTTTCTATATAGGTCCCCGAAGTGGGAATAAAGGCTTCCGGCTGGTAGTAATCATAGTAGGAGATAAAATACTCCACGGCATTTTCAGGAAAAAACTGCTTAAACTCCCCGTACAACTGCGCTGCCAAGGTCTTATTGTGACACAAAACCAAAGTCGGCTTCTGCACATTCTGGATCACATTGGCCATGGTAAAGGTCTTCCCCGATCCGGTCACTCCGAGCAGCACTTGTGCAGGTTCTCCAGCTTGGATTCCCTCACTGAGCTGATGGATGGCATTGGGCTGATCGCCCGTGGGTACGTATTCTGAGGTAATTTTAAAATCCATAATATCTATTGCTTCTATGCAACACCCCTAGCCCCCCAAATGGTTTACTTTTTTGCAAAGGCTTTCATCCTCTCCACATTATAGTAGAGATAGTTGCTTCGCAAAATGATCACCAGCAGCAGAGGTACCAAACTTGGATGGAAAGACTGCCAGCCCAGAATCCAAAAGACCACAGCGGCATCGGCCATAATCAGGGCAAAAAGCAAATACTTCCGCACCCAAGGTTTGAGGGATTTGGCGAGTAGGCCTTTGGCCAAAATCAAATGTCCGGGAAAAGCCCAGAGCAGATTCCAGTTCCACTTAGTGGCCACATGATCCGTGGCAAACCAAAGCAAAAACATCACCACTCCCAAAACCCCTAGCAGGCCAAAAAGCCCAATATCCATACCGATATAGAGGCGCTTTCGCTTAAAGCCCAGATAGGTCATCACCCCAAATATAATGGCCAGAAGCCAAAGCAAGAGGTAGGGATTAAAGAGCCCCCATCCCGAAGTCGCCACCGGAGGAAAGGGTAAAATCGTACGTGTCTCCTTCACCAGTGACCGGGTGGGTCCATCCCCTTGAATCTCTGCTCGCGCAAAAGCTGCCGCCATATAGTCTGGCAAAAACTGCGCATCATAGGGGCTGGCCTCCACATCGATCACCGCCCCTAGGGCCAGGTCAATGCCAAAATCCGCCCAAACCTTGGAGAGGATATATTCATCGATCAGATCACGAAAGGTACGCTCCTCCGCTACCGGCTGAGGATCATTCCAGATCAGCTGCTCTCCCAGGATACTGGCGAGCACATCGCGGATCCGGGTGGCACAGTTGTCAAAGAAGAAGTCATAGCGATAGCTCCGCTGATCAGGCAGATAGTTGATATCCAGAAAGTCCCTCATGGCCTGGGCCTGCTGGGGATTCAGTGCCAGCACCTGCTCGCTCATATTTCGCTCCTCGGCAGCATAGGCCCGTACAAATCGCTCATAGGTGGTGATGGAGAGCTGATAGTCTAGGGTGCGCCGGGCAAACTTCACCAGAAAGAAAGGGGTGTCAAAGTCAAAGGTGCCGTAGTTAAAAACCAGATCGCGTCCCGTATCCCGCTCCCGTACCCGGATAGCACTATGGCCAAAGGCCGAATAGAGATCTGCTCCCGGGGCACAAGTCAGCAAACTAATCTCCACTTGCTGGGCCGAAACCGGGGCTAAACCTATGATTGTCAGGAAAAAAAATACACCTAGAATTTTATTTTTAAAATCCATACTGTTATATTTAGTTACTTTTTTAGGATTTGGTTAATGGTTTTTCTAGCTCCGATATCGTTTCGGCAAAAGTACTTTTTCAGCCGAATATACAGGTTATTCTTTGCAGTTGCATGGGTGGTAGGTGTCGTATGCCCACTCTATTGCCAAGAAATTAATTCCTTTAGAACCACAAGCTCAGGATTCTTTAATGATGTTAGCATTTGGGAGATATTCGATGGTAGTACTTGGAATCCAGCCCTATCTCTACCCATGGCTGCCAACGATATTTATATAGATCAAACGCATACACTTAGCCTTGTGGGAAACCAAAGTGTAAAATCCCTCTTTATAAATGCTGAAGCTGGAGCAGGTCAAAAGCTACTACTTAACGGTAATGCACTTGAAATATTTGGCACACTTCAGGCTTTCGATGGCCCAGCACCAGGTAATCCAACAGGGTCATGGAATTCGATAAATTGGATTGGAAATTCCATCGATAGCAGATTGATCTTTAAAGGTAACTCAAGAACAATCGTGCCGAAAGGAGCTTGGAGTGGCTTTTCTATAAGAAGTAGATACTCCATCATTTTTGATCCCGGAGATGGAGTCGAATTAACAATTGAAGAACCGGTAAAAAGTATGCGTTTCATTATTCGCTCAGGAACGCTGATTCAAGAAATTGACAATTTAGGCCCTACTCCAGCTTGTGCCACGTTATCTTTCAATTCTGAAGATTTTTTTGGACTCAATGAATATGGGGATTTCATTATTGAAAATGGGGGCACCTTTATTTCTAAATGTAATGAAGATATTCTCTTTCGCTCCGCCAGTCGAAGCGCTGCTCTTTTCGAAATAATGGATGGAGGAGAGGCCATATTTGAAGGAAACAACCCAGAACTGGAAGTAGTCCAATATGAGTTAAATGGAAAAGTGACTTTCGCATCAGGCACAAGCACAAAATCATTTATCACCAAAACATTTCCTACATCAAACTTCCCGATTTCTTTACATGATTTAGAGTTACGGTCATCCCAAAACCTACAATTACCGGCAAATCTTTCAATTTCTGGCGATTTGATCCAAAGTAGTACAGGTACATTTGATTTTACTTCTACAAGTTTATCCGTCGTGGGTAACAGCGATCAGACTATTTTCGGCTTTCCTCTAATTACGTTAAACCTTAGTCTCAATAAACCATCCGGTGAAGTATCCTTCGATAGAGATTTACAGATTTTGTCACAACTCGAAATGATAGCTGGAGGTCTAAACCTGCAGCAAAACGCAATTGGCATAAACCTTTTGGGGACAGGGGGACTACAGTACTCGGGTGGATATTGGCGCGACATCTCGACTTTAAACTATTTCAATTTGCCCGCGACTATGAATGCTACGAATTTTACCTTGCCATTTCTAGACCAATTTCAGGGCGGAATTCGCAAGGTACAACTGCTCGGTAGCTCGCCCGGAGGAAGCCTAAGCCTTAATTTTCAAGAATTCTCAGGAGCAGAATTTGACCCCCAATTTAATGATTCAGATGGCACCCCTATTTTATATCGGTTATATAGCTATTTCGATTTTTCCGGAGTATCTCCCTCGTCTTTACCTATTGAAATGAGGATTTCAGCGGATGAACTAATCGTTGACAATGTAGATGATCTCAGAATCGTAGGTACTGGGTATGCAGCTCCTGGAAGCCACCTTCCCGGTTTGGATCCTATTGAACTTTGGGCTCGACGCTCTCTGACTTTTGGCGAGCTGGAAAGCACAAACTTTACAGTAGGAAGCTATAGAACACTTAGCATTTTGCCTTTGAATTGGCTTGAGCTAAGTGCGGAAAACCTTGGCAGGTATACCCAGGTAGAGTGGAAAGTATCTCAAGAAGAGGATAATGACTACTTTGAAATTTACCGAAGTACAAATGGTTTGGCTGACTGGCAAAAACTTGGACAGGTCAAAAGCCTAGGAGATACAGAGGGGCAAAGAACCTATACATTTCAAGACACTACCCGCCAAAATAGAACCCCCGTCTTTTATCAACTTAAGCAAATCGACTTTTCTGGAGCATTCTCTTGGTCTGAAGTATTTCGCTCGGATCCTTTGCCATCGGCAGAATTAAAAATTTATCCCAATCCTCATTTTTCGGGTCCGCTGCAAATTCTACTTCCAGATGATTTGGATCATTCTTCTGCATTCGTTCAGGTGATAGGCATTGCTTCCCACTACATTTACACCGCCAAACTGAATCTGGTAGAATTGCAAGATTACCTCACCACTTTGGCACCTGGGGTATATGCCATTCAGATTTATTCCAGGGATCACTCCCACTTTACCCGCTGGTTGAAAAAATAAAAGACTTGTTTTCCTTTTTCATATTTCCCTATCTTGGAAGTTAAACCTGCCTCCATCCTATGACCATTTTGCTGGTATTGCTCAGTATTTTGATTTTGGTGCTACTGATTGTTTGGGCCAAGATCAATCCTTTTTTGGCCTTTTTGATCGCCTCGATCTGTGCCGGATTTTTCCTCGGACTCCCGCTGGATCAGATCGCCAAGTCGGTGCAGACTGGAATGGGCGTACTGCTCGGGGATCTGGTGATCGTGATCGTGACTGGGGCCATGCTCGGCAAGCTCGTTGCCGAAAGCGGGGCAGCGCAGCGTATTGCGGGTTTTCTGATGAATATCTTTGGGGAAAAGTACATCACCTGGGCCATGTCGCTGACCGGTCTGGTGGTGGGCATTCCACTCTTTTATAATGTGGGCTTTGTGCTTTTGGTGCCCTTGGCTTTTACCCTGGCCTATCAGTACAAGCTGCCCGTAGTCTATGTGGGGATTCCACTTTTGGCAGCACTCTCGGTGACACATGGCTTCCTCCCTCCTCACCCCTCTCCCGCGGCACTTGTGGCCCAGTTTGATGCCAATATGGGGCTGACCTTATTTTATGGGATGGTGATTACGATTCCTACCGTAATTATTGCAGGGCCCATTTTCGCCCGAACTTTAAAAAAAATCGAAGCCAAGCCTTTGGCAACTTTCCAGGCGGAGGTTCGCCCCGAGTCCGAACTCCCTTCCATCGGCAATAGCTTTTTTACCGCCCTTTTGCCAGTTTTTCTTCTGGTGGGCACCACCCTGTTGAGCTTTTCGACCGCAGAGGAGAGTCCTCTTCGTCCTTTGGTAAGTTTTATTGCCGATCCGGCTATTGTGATGTTGGTTTCGGTATTGGTAGCCACTTTTTCACTTGGACTCAAGCGGGGCTATCGCATGCCTGAAATTATGGAGATCTATACCGTAGCCACCAAGGATATCGCTATGATTCTCCTGATCGTGGCTGGAGCTGGGGCGCTCAAGCAGGTCTTTACGGATACCGGAGTAAGCCAAGTCATTGCAGAAGGTTTAAGTACCTGGCAGATGCACCCGCTTATTTTAGCATGGCTGATTACAGCAATTATCCGTGTTTGTGTTGGTTCTGCTACGGTAGCCGGACTGACTACAGCAGGAATTATTGCGCCCTTGGTCACCACCATGAATGTAGACCCCAATCTGCTCGTACTTTCCATCGGAGCAGGAAGCCTGATGTTTTCTCACTTCAATGATGCGGGATTTTGGATGTATAAAGAATACTTCAATGTGAGCATCAAGGACACGATCAAAACTTGGTCAGTGATGGAAACTCTGGTAGCAGTTTTCGGATTAATTGGCGTACTTATTTTAGATTTAGTGATATAAAAACTATGGCAACAGCAGAAAGTAACTTTGAGTCCCTTGGACTAGTCCTCCCTCCACCTCCCAAGCCACTTGGGGTGTACAAACCTTGTCTACGCGATGGAAAATACCTCTATCTCTCCGGTCATGGCACTGTGCAGACGGATGGCTCCTTGATCATCGGAAAGGTCGGCGAAGATCTAGATCTAGAAGAGGCTAAACTTGCGGCTCGGCAAGTGGGTCTTGCTATGCTTTCCACCATCAAGGCAAACCTAGGCTCACTTGATAAAGTGAAGCGGGTGATCAAAGTACTCGGGATGGTATACGCTGTGCCTGAATTCGGCAAGCATCCCTATGTGATCAATGGTTGCAGTGAACTCTTTTCGGCCGTTTGGGGTCCTGAAAACGGCGTTGGCGTACGCTCTGCTGTGGGAATGGGTTCATTACCTGATCGGATTCCAGTAGAAATCGAGGCAATGTTTGAGCTTGTGGAAGACTAAGCGGAAACTAGGGCTTTATACGCCTCAAAAATACTTAAGACATCCTTCACGTAAGCCACGGCTAAATGCCCTTTGGCAAAGCCACTTTTGACGATGGGATCTTTATAGTATTCTGGGTCGCTTTTCAGCTCCAAAAACTCACTTACATCTTCCCAACTCTGGGTGTCTTTTCCATATTTCAAAGTAAGCCTCCATGCATCCTCCACATGGCCATGACCTACATTGTAGGACGCTAAGATGAATTTGAGACGTTCGTTGGGATCGGGAACTCTACTCATCCAAAACTTATCCAAATAGCCCAAATATTTAACCCCACCCAGCAAGGACTGCTCGGGATCATTTGGATTGGTCACTCCGAATCGCTCTAGTGTCACAGGCATCAGTTGCAAAAGACCACGAGCACCGGCATAGGAAGTAGCTGAGGTATCAAATCGAGACTCTTTGTAAACGAGGGAGGAAAGCAATCTCCAATCCCAGCCTAAATACTCTGCGCCGTTTTTGATGAGCTCATCGTATTGGGAAATTTTACTTCCAGCGATAGAAGAAAAAGGACTATTGCTTCGGAAATACCCGTTTTTAGGGTTTAGAAAGTACTTGGCATAAAGATCTGGAATAAACCTCTTGTGCTTATCTTCCAGCCATTCATTAAGAGTTTCGAGTAGTTTAGGCGAATTGTCTCGAGTTACCCATGAAACTTCGCCCGCCTCTTGAACTACCCAAGAAATATCTAATCCATCGTAGTACGTCGTATTGGCCTTGGCTACATTTTGATCTGCCATGGTCCAAGAAATTTCTTTTTCTACGACCGCATCAATGAGCGATTCCTCATGCCTTTGGTCCTCGCGGACAATAAAATTAAGACCTAAGGAATCACGGAGAGAAAGAAGTTGATATGCATAAGCTGAATTTTCTCGAACATAAATTGTATCGCCCTCCAAATCTTTCCAATCCGTCACTTTCCCATTTTCTTTCAGTCCAACCAGAACTGTATTCATTTTACCCAGAGGAATGCTAAAACTTACTGATTCCATTCGGTCAGGAGTTTTTTCCAGATTAATGGCAATGATATCTACGCTTCCATTCTCAAGTTTGGTAAATGCATCTTGAATATCAGAGACTAAAACCACGTCTAAGACCACGTCGAGTCGCTTGGCAAAATCACGAAGGAGCTCGTATTCATAGCCCATTCTTCTGCCTCTATAGATGTAGTAGCCAGTGGAATTATTGTCCACAGCAGCGCGAATTACACCTCTTTTTTGAATCCCTGCGAGATCCAAAATGTATTTATCTTCCTTAAAAGTATTCCCGAAATGCTTCTCCAAAAAGGTGCATTGCACACCAAAAAGGAGCACCACGGAAAGGGTGATAAATAAAGAAAACGATCTTCTCATTCAGTAGAACCCTCAGATTCAGGATGGTACGACGTTCCCTTTAGACAAATGCTATGCCAAAGCTTTTTTGTTAAGTTCTTTTAAGATGGTTTGAAAGGAAGGTGATCAATTAGCAAGGACACCATCCAAAGGCTCGAAACTGTTTGCAAAAAATATTTTTCCCGACAGACGCATCAATTCGATCTCCTGTTCTTTGATATTAAAGATGGAGGTAATCAGACGGTTTTCTGCACTCAGAAGATTGACCTGGGCATCTCTAAATTCCAGATAAGACGAAATACCCAATCTAAATCGTTCCAAAGCGAGCTCCGTGTTTTCTTTGGCCACTTCGTAGTTCTTCTTCTCGATTTCCAATAATGCCTTATTGGTCTCATAGGTATTAAAGGACCGTTGAATATCCGAACTCAATTGAACCTCATATTGATCCAAGGCATATTGGGTGATTTTCTGCTGCACCTTTGCACTTTGAATTCTTCGATTCAGCGTAAGTCCACTGAATAGGTTTACCGTGACATTTCCTCCAAAATTGAATCCTTGTCTTTGATTTTGGATCAAGAAGCCCGCATCTGAATTGAAGGTGTTATTTACGTAGCTCCCGTTTAAGTTCAAGACTGGCAATCTTGATGTACGCAATTCTTTCTCCTGAAGGTAGGCCACATTTTCTTGTCTCTGGATAATGAGCAGTTGCTTATTCTCAACAAAGGCATTTTCCTGCAGCTCCATTAGGTTTAGTGGCTCACCAATAAGAATTGTGTCCTTGACCGCGAAGTCATTTTCTGGTCCGAGTGCCATGAGCTGATTAAGATTAACTCTAGCGTTATTGATGACTTGCTCCTGCGCCGTAAGCAAGGTCAAATCTGAGTAATAATCCACCTCGGCAGTCAAGAAATCTCGTCTACCTGCACCTCCCAATTCATATTGAGCCTGAGCAATATCCAATCTAGACTGGCTTAGTTCTAGAGTTCTTTCAAGAACTTGGTAGCGCTGCAGCTCCAAAACGAGACGATAGTAGGCCGAAGAAATGTTAGCTACTGTATTCTCAATGATCACTTTTGCATCGAGCTCACTGATTTCGTTGAGTTGTCCCAATCGCTTCATCACCACAAAGCTCTCAGGTCGAAACCCATAAATCGCAGCCATGGTGAAGTTTTCCGTACGAGACTTTGCTCCATCAATCACCCTTGGTTCTGGATCATTGATAAAAGTCTGCTCGACGTCTTCTGTACCAAATGAGCGCGAATAAGTCGCGTCTAGGGATGGCATAAACAGATCTCCAACGCCAATTTTTAGATCATAGTCAGTAAGGGAGATATTCTCCACCGCGATTTTTACTTCAAAATTATTCTCTAATCCAAGCTGTATGGCTTTTTCGAGATTTAATGCCTCTTGGTCTTGAGCCACCAAAGAGAAGGTGGCAAACAAAAAGGAAAGGATGGCTAAAGGGATTTTCTTCATTATATACGGGCTAATCTTGCTTCTTTGGAAGTGAGATAAGTGTAAATAGCTGGAATGATAAATAGGGTAAGGATAGTGGCAAATGCCAACCCACCGATGACGGTAGCTCCCATAGGTACCCGGCTCTCTGCACCTGCGCCTAGCGCTAAGGCAATGGGCAAAATACCTAGAATGGTAGATAAACTCGTCATCAAAATAGGTCTGAAACGCGCCACAGCTGCTCCATAAATGGCTTCATCTATGGACATTCCTTGGGCTTTCCGCTGATTGGCGAATTCAACGATAAGGATACCGTTTTTGGTCACCAATCCGATCAGCATAATGATACCAATCTGACTGAAAATATTTAAGGTGTAATCAAAAGCCCAAAGTGTAAATAATGCACCAAAAAGGGCCAATGGTACCGTAAACATGATGGTCAATGGATCTCGGAAGCTTTCAAACTGGGCAGAAAGCACGAGATAGATCAAGACCAAAGCAAATAGAAATGCGAACAGCAAGCTGTTAGAACTCTCACGGAATTCTTTTGACGCACCTGCCACATCTGTAGAGAAGGAATCATCCAGTACTTCTGCAGCAATTCGATCCATTTCGTCCAGACCATCTCCAATGGTAAATCCTTCGGCCAAACTTGCAGAAACGGTTGCACTCACAAATCTATTGTATCTATACAATTGAGGAGGAGTACTTTTTTCCACCACTCGTACGAGATTATCTAACTGAACGAGTTGGCCATTGTCACCTCTCACGTAAAGCATTCTTAGATTTACAGGTTCGTTTCGATCGGCAAGTTGCATTTCACCCACCACCTGATATTGCTTCCCATTTTGGATAAAATAGGCAAATCGCTGTCCAGAATAAGAAAGCTGCAGCGTACGAGCGATCTCCTGGACGGAGACACCCACGTTTCTGGCCTTTTGTCTGTCGATCTCGATTTCAAGCTCAGGCTTGGTGAATTTCAAATTGATATCTGAGAAAATAAATTTTGGACTTTTGCCAGCTTCCTCCATAAATGTGGGAATCACTTCCTTCAGTTTCTCGAGAGTTGGGGCCTGAATCACATATTGAACCGGAAGTCCTCCTCTTCTATCACCAATAGATTGGGCCTGTGAGGCAAAGGCTCTTACGGTAGTTATTTTCCTAAGTTTTTGATTGATTTGATCGTAAATCTGCTGCTGACTTCGCTCTCGCTTCTCGGCGTCTGTTAAGATCAATCGGATAAATCCTGAATTGGCACTGGCCGTTCCGAAACTTGGAGAGGTTACGCTGATCATTCTCACACGCTCCTCTTGGGGGAGCTCTTCCATCAAATCAGTCACTAGCTCATCCAAAACAGGCTCCATGTAATTAAAAGTGGCACCCTCCGGACCCGTGGTTACAACACGTATTTCTCCACGATCTTCTACAGGCGCGAGTTCGGTCGGAATGTTATTGATGAGCAAATAGATCCCTCCTCCCATAGCTAGTATCACTAAGAACGCAACCCAGCGTACTTTCATAAACTTGCTGAGCACCCTATCATATTGATTGTTTAACCAAACGAAGCCTGGCTCAGTCCAATTGTAAAAGGCATTGTGCTTTTCTCTTCTTTTCAGAAGTTTAGAAGAAAGCATAGGCGTCATGGTCAATGCCACAAAAGAAGAAATAATCACCGCTCCTGCTACGACAATACCAAATTCCTTAAATAGTCGTCCAGTAGTTCCAGTCAAAAAGATTACAGGTAAGAATACTGCTGCCAAAGCAACTGTGGTAGCAATAACTGCAAAGAAAATTTCTTCAGAACCCTTCGCCGCAGCATCGAGAGGCTTCTCCCCTTTTTCTATTCGGGTATATATATTTTCCAATACTACAATGGCGTCATCCACGACTAGACCAATGGATAGCACGATACCGAGTAAGGTCAAAACATTGATCGAAAAATCCATCAAATACATGATGAAGAAAACTCCGATCAGAGATATCGGGATGGTAAGTACAGGAATAAAGGTAGTACGCCAATCACGGAGGAATAAGAAAATAATAGCAACTACAAGGAAAAAGGCAATGATAATCGTCTCCTGAACCTCAGCTATTGAATTCCGGATATACTTCGTGGAGTCATACGTGACTTCAGTAATGATATCCTCCGGTAGATCCTTTTCAATACTTGCGATTCTTCTGTAAAACTCATCAACAATTTCGATGTTGTTGGACCCAGGCAAAGGCACCAAAACAACGACTACCATTGGGGTATTGTCGCTTTTCAAGATGGTACGCTCATTTAAAGCTGCAAGCTCAGCCTTTCCAATGTCCTGGAATCTCACAATATTGTTTTGATCTTCTTTGATAATCAGATCGTTGAATTCCATAGGTGTACTCAAACGGCTTTTGGTTCTCACCGAAAGCTCAATCGTAGAACCTTCAATTCTACCTGAAGGCAATTCTACGTTTTCGCTTTGTACTTTTTGGAGTACATCGAGTGGAGTCACTCCATAGGAAGCCATTTTCAATGGATCCATACGAAGTCGAATGGCGTATTCTTTATCTCCCCAAACTTGAATTCTACTTACCCCTGGAATGGTCTGAAGCCGCTCCTTAAATATGTTATCTGCAAGGTAAGAGACCTCGAGCAAGCTTCGGATATTACTCTGCACTGATAGATAAACAATAGGATTGGAATCAGCATCAGCTTTAGAGACCACAGGAGGTTCTGCGTCAGGAGGAAGATTTCTTTGTGCTCCGGCTACTTTGTCTCTCACGTCATTGGCAGCAGCCTCCAAGTCCGCCCCGACATCAAATTCCACGGTGATGCTACTCGTTCCGTCGTTACTAGTGGAATTCATGGATTTAATTCCCTGAATACCATTGATGGCTTCCTCGAGTGGCTCAGTGATCTGGGCTTCAATTACATCAGCATTGGCCCCTACATAACTCGTCCGTACAGAAATCACCGGAGGATCCACACTGGGATACTCTCGAATTCCCAAAAGGGAAATCCCGATCACCCCAAATAGCACAATGATGATGGACATCACTATGGCCAATACAGGGCGGTTGATACTTAAATTAGATAAGCTGGCCATTTCAATTGATTTTGGTTACTTCCAATGCAGTGCCGGTACGAGCTTGGAGCACACCGGTAGCCAAGACCAAGTCGCCTTCTTCGAGACCGCTCAAAATCTGAACTTCACTCTCCGTACGGGTACCGATTTCCACCTTTCGCTCTTGGGCCTTTTGTTCTGCATCTACCACGAAAACTTTATACCCTTGGAGCTCAGGAATCACTGACTCAGAAGGGACCATTAATGCGTCATTTATTTCGTCAAGAACAAATCGAATCTTCACAAACATTCCAGGTAAAAATTTACCCTCCTTGTTGGAACTTTGAGCTCGTAATTTCAAGGTTCTGGTAGCGGCGTCAATTTGTGGCTCATAGGCGTATACCGTACCCTCAACCTCTTCAGGAGATGACTCACTTGAGAAATAAACAGGGGAACCTAACTTCACGAGATTTGCATACCGCTCCGGGATCGAAAATTCAATTTTGATTGGGTCCATATTTACTACCGTGACAATCACGTCACCCGTCCCAATCACCGATCCTTCACTGACCATTCTCAGTCCCAAAATACCATTAAAAGGAGCACGAACAACTGTTTTTTGAATCTGCGCCTCCACAAGTTTAAGGTCAGAAAGTGTGGTGTTGTATTGATTCAAAACGATATCATACTCTTCTTGGCTAATCGCCTCTCTTGCTAAAAGTTGTTTTTGCCTATTTTCCTGACTTTCAAAAAGTTTCTGAGTGTACTCAAGCTTCTGATACTGGGCTTGAAGCTCATCATCATTGAGATAAAGTAAGGGTGTACCCTTGGATACATATTGACCTTCAGAAAAAGAGATTTTTCGAACCAAACCTGATACCTCAGGGCGCAAATCCACCACTTCGTTCGGCAAAATAGTACCAGTAACCTGTAGTTCATTTTTCAAGTTGCCTCGCTTCATTTCTACTACATCCACAGGTAAACCTGCATTGGATTGAACTGTCGGAGGAGGGGCTGAATTGGACTTTCGCTTATCCCATCTCGGATAAAGAAATGCTGCTGCGACAATTAAAATGATGCCTACAATTAGGATCGATTTTGTTTGTTTTTTCATACTGAACAGGTGGTGTTAGGCTGATTAAGCTTGCTGCTGGATAAATTTTAGAGATAAGGAATTGAAATTTTCGGGTTGCTCCACATTCACTACATGTCCGCACTTCTCCAACACCTCCAAAACTGAAGCTTTGTGTTTTTTTACTATGTTTTTTACCGGTTCTAAAAACATAATGTCTTGGTCTCCCATCACATAAAGTGTTGGTATACCCAAGTCGGATTCTTTGAAATATTTCAATAGGGGATTAATATCTTTCGTCAGTTTAAACCAACGGATAAACTCTTTTTGACAAAGCTTTTTCGCTTCACGGATAAAAAGATTCCTCGACTCACTATGCTGCTTTCGTGGCATAATGATAAAGGCAAATAGCTGGTACAGCCACATATAGGGAATGACCTTTTTGAAGGTATTGCCGAGGAAGACCAGAACTTGAGATTTGATAGTCAAACGAGTCACAGCACCGGCCATTACCAAAGATTTCACGCGTTCGGGTTGAATTTCGGCGAGCTGTCTCGCAAGAATAGTTCCTAGTGATACACCCATAAAATGGGCTTTAGGAATCTGAGCATGGTCAAGCACATCGATGATGTCCTGGGTCACAGCCTCAAAGGTGTATTCTTTATTATATATCGCTTGAGGAAGGTCAGTGGATTTGCCATGACCTCTCAAGTCAATCAGAAGCAAGTTGAAATGCTTTTTGAAGTCCTTGAGCTGCTTATACCAGACTGCCGAAGAGCCTCCTGCGCCATGTATAAACACGACCCATTCGGTACTTTCTTCATGCGGGAATTTTTTGTAGTAAAGCATCTGAATATAACCAAGACTGCAACACAAAAGTTGCTGGATCACAAAGTTAACTTTATCCTAGTCTCAAAAATGAAGGAATCACACTGAAGGCAAATCTTAGCCATCAATGGAGAAATTCAGGCAGTTTTTTGTAATTATTTCTAGAAATACTAGAATTTCCAGCCAATTGTAGTCTGAATCACATAGTCCAAATTTGGAGCATCCTCAGCAGCTTTATTGTCAAAGTTGATAGTGGTTCCCAGTTTCAGAAAGAAGTCATTAAAAAATTTATAATTGATGTCAAATTTGGAATCTGATCGAAACCTTCCCTTTTCTGTCAACCCTACATACCCCAGGAATACTCCTTGCAGAGAGAAATCTCCCATATTAAATAAATCTACTGTACTGCCTAATACAAATTCTGTAGATTGATTGGAAGGTATGTCACCCTTAAAATTTTCCGAATTGAGATTTATTCCAGCCTGCAAGGATACTGTCCTTTGATATTTTCGGATTAGATATTTCCCAATTCCGAATTTAATATCTGATCTGAGGTCTATGAGTTGCTCTGAGTTATTTAAAAAATTGACCCTAGTAATCGCAAACCATTCATATCGGATAAGTGCCAAGAAGGACAAACCTCCGTCGTATCTCTGAATAAGCTCACTATCCGTTTGGGTAGAGCGAATTCCATTAAAATTTGCGGAGGCGCCAAACCAATTTGATAAATAATCAGCTTTGCTCCTAAGAGAGTATTGCCGCAGCCTGCTCGACCGGGCAAGGTTGACCCCCACACTGATTTCCCCATTTATCCGATCAAATACATTTTCTTCAACTTCCTGAATTTCTACAATTTCAGTATTGTGAAGATATAGCGTGTCTGGAAATGAGTCAATTTGGCTTTTAGGAACATTAATCGGCTCCAAAACCACAAACCGTAAAGAATCAGGAGATATGGAACTGAGAAGTCCACGCAGCCTTATCTCTTTTTCCAAAGAAAGGACTACATCAAAATCGGAGGAAAAATAAACTACCTCCTTCCAATCTAATTCAATATTCTTTTTCGAATAAGGAACATCTATTTCCAGAATCCCATTATCCATGGATTTGATTTGCCCTACGAGGATATCTCCATTGGACATTCGTAAAGAATCCTTGACTTCCTGAGCAAATATATTGCTCCAAGTCAAGGATGCACCGAACAATACCAAAATAAGGGCTAGACTCCTTGAAAATTGATTATTGAAGCTCAATTTTGTTTTCTTATCATAGGCTCCAACCTACTGTGGTCTGAAAAACGTAATCGACCGTGGTGGCTCCAGCCACTGGACGGTTGTCATAGTTCACTGTCGTTCCTAGCTTGACATAAAAATCTGAGAGAAACTCATACTTGACATCCAATTTAAAGTCAGTTCTAAATCTTCCTGATTCGGAAAAGCTAGGATATGCTACCACATTGGTGAACAAAGTCAAATCTCCGATATCGTAAAGATTTAACTCTGAGCCTATGAAAGCTTCCCCCGTTCTACGCGGATCAGTTGGCGGAGTGCCTTCCTCCTCAATGTAGACCTCATTATTAAAGTTGACCCCAGCTGTAAATCCAAAATATGTTTTGTTTGTATGAACCAAATATTTACCCAAACCAACCTTATTACCAGTTCTTAGCTTGATTAGCTGCTCTGTATTGGAAAGAAAGGTGATATTGTATAAAAGATACCAATCCTTGGGCAAAAAATAATTGTAGGTCAAATCAGCATCGGTTCTTTTAGTAGGATCGACCTCGTCTTGATTGGAGCTAAGGGTGTTTATAGAAGCGGACAGTTTCCATCGATCTGCCAAATAGCCCACACCACTTCGGATGCTCAGCTGACGTAGATTGTTTGCCTTTGTCACACTCCAACCTAAATCTATGCTGGCCGAAAGTCTACTCCAGAACCCTTCATCTAGCGCATTCAGATAAACTACCTGATCTATTGGAATTGAGACTATCCCTTGATTCACTTCGGTTTTCTTATCCAGAGGTTTCTTTTTCAGCCGAAAAATAGCTTCCGGATCATACGTATCAATACTCACCACTTCATCTTCTGTAGAATTGATGGTCCCGTTAAAACGTCTTCCATCTTCAGTAGTGATCAAAAATTTAGTTTTAGAAAAAATCTTATCGATCCCGCTCCAAGAAACCTTAAAATCGGAATCAGAATAATCGGTTTCAATAGTGAGGACTCCTTTATCCATGCTTTTGATTTCTCCGACAATGATGTTTTTATTTTTTAGAATTAGAGAATCTGTTTGGGCGTTTGCAGTAAAAAAAAGTGCTAAAGACGCCAGATTTAGCAATAATACTTTAAATCGTAAGGTTGAAGACATGGTGTTTACAAATGTTAATTTCCCGCAAAATAAAAAAAGCATCCCTTTTGGGATGCTTTTTAATACTATAATTTTTTGAATATTAGTTGAATATGTATCGAACTCCAACTTGCATTCTCCAAGTATCACCAAGAGAAGTGGTGTTTCTGAAAGTCTCAGTTGGGAAATCAGAAGTACCTGGTACAGTGTTCAATCTATATACTGGCTCACCTTGAGCGTTATTTCCTCTATAGTTCAACAAGTTATCCTGGAAAGCAAACTTTTGGATACCCCACTCAGAATTAAACATGTTTCCAATATTTAAGATATCGATAGAAAGCTGAAGTCTATTTTTCTTGTCTTTAGATAGAACCAAATCCTCCGTAATTCTCAAGTCAAATCGATTTACCCATGGTCTCAATGCACCATTTCTTTCAGCTATAGACCCTCTGTTTTCACTTAGGTAATCATCCTGATCAATATATGCATCGAGTAATGCAGCTTGCTGGGCAGCAGTGACAGGAGTCCCGCCAATGCTGAATTCTTCAAAGTTCAACTCGCTAGCATTATTTGGAATGTACATCAAGCGATTTGATGCATCTCCAAAGTTTCCAGAGTAAGTGTATGAAAACCTTCCAGCATCAGATCCTTCATATACCAAAGAGATAGTAGTGTTATCTGTCTGGTAAGCCAAAGTACTGATCACTCTATTTGGGATATCAAAACCAGCAAACCCTAACTCAGGATTGTTACGATCTGTAGCTACTGTAGCAGGCCAAAGCGAAATCGCTTGAGATCCACCAGCAGCATCAAGATCTCTAGATCTAGATCTTGTATAAGCAGCCATCACATAGAAACCGTTGTCGAATTCTTTCTGAAGCTGTGCAGTAATAGAGTAGTAATCTGCATTCTGCTGAGCGTTTGTCAAGTAGAACACGTTTCTGAAATCAGAGTCATTGGAATAGTTTGATCCATTCCAGAAAGGTCTTCTATCTGGACCAGCAAGAGTTCCGTCAGGATCTCTTAGAACTGGATTGTAAGCAATTGGAGTAGAAACATCCTGAGAATAGATGAATTCAAGTGTACCCACGATTCCGAAAGGAAGAACTTGGTCCACTGCAAGATTGGTTCTCCAAACTTGTGGTAGCTTAAATTCTCTGTCTGTCAAGTTCAATTCGTTAGAGAGAGACTGACCTGGGTTTTCTGGGTTACCAAAAGTTACATCAGGATTGAACACATAGTTTGGTCCGAAAGCTTCTTCTACATCTTCAAATTCATAACCAAGACCACCTCTAACTACTCCAGATCCATTCACTTGGTTTGAAAGCCAAACGAAAGGAATTCTACCAGAGAAGATACCTGTTCCACCTCTTACTTGGGTCGTTCTGTCACCTTTTGCATCCCAGTTGAAACCAACTCTTGGAGACCAAAGTGGATTCACTTTAGGGAATGTTGCTACGTCTGGAGTGATTGTTCCGCTTGGAGTTTCGAATGTCTTGTTCAAGTCATCCAAAAGCTCGTTGCTTGGGATATCGATTGGGTAAAATGGGAAGTCAACTCTCAATCCACCTGTCACTTTCAAGTTCTGAGTGATTTGATATTCGTCCTGTACATAGAATCCGATTTGTCCAAATCGAGTTTGATCGGTTGGAGGAGTCGTAGAACCATCCAATGCGAAAGACTTTGAGAATGCAGTAGGATAAGTACCAGGGGTTCTGTCAATAACTGTATTTACGAAATCATCATAGCTCGTAAATCTGTAGAAACCGTTGAATACAGGGTTGAACGCATTATCAAAGGTCATGTACTCAAAGTTTACACCGAAAGTGTAAGTGTGCTTGCCCTTATAAAGAGAGAAGTTATCTGTGAAGTTGAAGATGTTATTCTCCAAAAGGTTACCCACTGTGAATAATTCGTTACCTACAGAGAAGTAGTAAAGCAAGTTGCCACTAGCATCTGGCTCCAAAACCTCTATGAAAGGAAAATCCTGTCCACCTGGAACCCCTCTTTTAGGATCTGTAATAGAAGTGTAACCAATATTGATTTGGTTAGACATGTTTGTTCCTATTCTTGAGTTCAATTCAGCTACCCAAGACTGTACATTTCTATCGTTAGTATAGTTGGTATTTCTGAAGTTCATTGCTTCAATACCAGTACGGTTTGTATTTCTATATCTGGTACTGATGAATCGAATAGAGTTACCATTGGTAGGTACATCAGTGAATGCAGTATAGTTGTTGTAACGAACAGAAAGCTTGTGATTATCATTGATGTTCCAATCCAAACGAGCATTGAATCTTGTTTGCTCAGAAGCGAAAGGATAATTCTCATATGGTCCAGTCTCGTAACCGTAAATGGAGCTAAGGCTTTCACGTACAAAATCAAGATCAGAAGCAGGAACTCGAGAAACTGTCAAACCGTCTGGCTCAAGTCCTGGACGAGCAGCCACCTTGGTAAAGCTTGGAACCGCCTCAGTTTCTTCTTCATAAGACACGAAGAAAAAGAGCTTGTTTTTAAGAATTGGACCACCGATTCTAAAACCAGCAATTTCATTTTTAGAATCACCTACTGTGAGTCTTGTATCGCCTACCTTATCACCGATCATTTGATCATTTCTGAAGAAATAGTAAGCAGATCCTGAAAATTCGTTGGTACCTGATTTAGTAATCGCATTAACAGACGCACCTGTAAAACCAGCCTGTCTCACATCAAATGGAGCCAAGTTAACCTGAACTTCCTCAATCGCATCCAATGAGATTGGGTTAGATCCGGCGAATTGACCAGAACCAAGTCCGAAGTTGTTGTTGTAAATATTACCGTCAATGGTGTAGTTGTTGAATCGGCTAGAAGTACCGGCAAAAGACGTTCCGTTAGACTGAGGCGTCAATCGGGTAAAGTCGTTGATATTTCTGTTTACTGTTGGAAGCGCATTGATTCGCTCGTTGTTCAAGTTAAGAGAAGCACCTGTACGATCAGAGTTCATCAAAGCATCTTGGCTAGCGACAATCTCTACTGCCTCAAGCTCCAAGCCATCAGACAATTCAGCATTGATTGTATAGTTTTGGCCTAGTCCCAAAACTATTTGATCATAAGTTCGCTCTTCAAATCCTACGAAGGAGATACGAACAGTGTAAGGTCCACCTACACGCATGTTGGCAAGTACAAATCTGCCGTCTAAGTTACTTACAGCCCCGTAACGGGTACCAGAAGGTTCGTGCGTTGCGACGATGTTAGCCCCAGGAAGAGGTTCCCCAGTTGCATCTACGACAGACCCTTGGATACTAGCCGTGGTCACACCCTGTGAGAATGCCACCTCTGCGCTGAAAATTGCGAAAAGTGTGACAATCAAAGTTTTGAGTAGATTTTTTCTCATTTTTTGTTGGTTAAAACATTGATTTTGATTGATGGGGCAAATTTAGATATTCTAACATCTTTTAACAGAAGTACTTAGATTAATTTTTTGTACCTGTTTTTCTAAAACTTAACATTAAATTAACATTGGAGCTAATAGATAATTTTCCTCAATTCCTGTTATATCACTTTTCTCAAAATTTAATTTTGTTATCAGTCAATTTTCGGGCTTTATCTAATTCAAATTTTTACATTGATACCCTGAAATTTGTTTTAATTATTCTGTAGATTCACTCCTAATTCGACAAAAATAATCACCGCTTGACCCATCAATTTTGTCAAAAAAAAATATCCTCTGGCTTTACGTTTTTCTCTTTGCCACACTGGCGGATATTGCATTCATTTTAGAAAGAAAAGAAGAGCTTCGTTTTTTCTCAAAACCTCTGATCCTAATTGGCCTTATCGCCTACTTCTACCAGCTCTCCAAACCCATTTCGGGCACGCTTTTGAGCAAAAGTATTTTAGCTGGGTTGATTTTTTCTTGGCTAGGCGATGTACTTCTTCTTTGGTCTGACTTATTCACCTATGGTTTGGGGTCCTTTTTTATAGCCCAGGTCTGCTATATCATTGGATTTAAAGTCGCCCAGTTCAATCCCAACAAGCTTGGAAGGGTCAATTTTGTCCGAGTCTTCCTCACCAATCTACCCATCTACTTCTTTGGAGCATTTATTTTTTACCTGATCAGCCCAAATTTAGGTGCGATGAAAATTCCGGTTGCCATTTATATTATTGCTATTGTAAGCATGTTTACCACCGCCAAGGACCGATTTGGCAATTGCCATCCAGCTTCTTTTTGGCAGGTATTTATTGGAGGTGCACTTTTTGTGATCTCCGATGCCATCATTGCCATGGATAAGTACTTTCAAACTTACAAAGACGCGGATGTGCTCATTATGGGTACTTACACCACCGCCCAGCTATTGATCGTCATGGGCATTCGAACGCACATATTGCACCCAATAAAAAAATGAGGCCGAAGCCTCATTTTGTTTTTTCTGCAATCTCTACTTTGATCGAAAGCTCTTTGAGTTGATCCTCTGCAATGGTACTTGGAGAGTCAATCATCACATCTCGTCCAGAATTATTTTTTGGGAAGGCGATGTAATCTCGAATAGAATCAGACCCTCCAAAAATCGCACAAAGACGATCAAAACCAAAGGCAATCCCGCCGTGGGGAGGTGCTCCAAACTCAAAAGCATCGAGTAAGAATCCAAATTGCTTCTTGGCTTCCTCAGGCGTAAAGCCCAGATGAGTAAACATCATACTTTGAGTGGATTTGTCATGGATACGAATAGATCCTCCGCCGATTTCCACACCATTTATGACCAAATCATAGGCATTGGCGCGTACAGCTCCCGGATCCGTTTCTAGCAAGGCTATATCCTCTTTCTTTGGAGAAGTGAAAGGATGATGCATCGCATGATATCGACCAGTTTCCTCGTCCCATTCCAGTAGGGGAAAATCGATAACCCAAAGCGGTTTGAAAATATTTTTATCCCGAAGCCCTAGATCATCTCCCATTTTTAATCGAAGCTCAGACATTTGCTTGGTTACTGCAGCAGAATCACCGCTCAAGATCAAGATCAAATCTCCGGGCTTGGCTCCAAATTGATTGGCTACAGCTTGTAAGTCTTCTGAAGAATAGAACTTATCTACTGAAGACTTCAATGAACCGTCCGCATTGTACTTAATGTATACAAGTCCTTTTGCTCCAATCTGAGGTCTTTTCACCCAATCAGTCAAGGCGTCTAGTTGCTTTCTTGTGTACTCTGCGGCACCTTCAGCACAGATTCCAAGGATTTTTTCGGCCTGATCAAAAATTCCAAAACCTTTACCTTGCATCAGTCCATTGAGCTCTTCGAAGCGCATCCCAAACCGAAGATCTGGTTTGTCATTTCCATAAAAGCGCATAGCGTCCGTATAGGTCATTCGCTTCACTTCTTCAAGCTCTACTCCTCTTACAGTTTTGAATAGATGTCTGGTTAATCCTTCAAATGTATCCAGAATGTCTTCTTGCTCCACAAATGACATTTCACAGTCTATTTGTGTGAACTCAGGTTGTCTGTCCGCTCTGAGGTCCTCATCACGGAAGCACTTTACGATCTGGAAATACCGATCAAATCCACTGACCATGAGCAATTGCTTAAAGGTCTGAGGGGATTGAGGCAATGCATAAAATTCACCTTGATTTACTCGGCTAGGCACCACGAAATCACGAGCACCTTCCGGAGTAGACTTTATTAGGACGGGAGTCTCCACCTCAATAAAATCGGCGGAATCCATATATTTTCGCGTCTCCTGCATCATTCGATGACGAAGCTGAAGCTTTTCTCGAATCACATTTCTTCGCAGATCCAAGTATCTATATTTCATTCTCAGCTCTTCCCCCCCATCGGTCTCGTCTTCTATCAAAAATGGAGGAAGTTTAGCTGGATTGAGTACTTCGATGGATGTCACCTTGATTTCAATCTCTCCCGTTGGGATGTTTTTATTTTTTGCAGTTCGCTCGATGACAGTGCCTTTGGCTTGTACGACAAACTCTCTTCCAAGTGAGGCGGCTTTGGCCAAAATGACTTCATCTGTAGAGCCTTCTTCAAATATCAACTGCGTCAATCCATATCTATCTCTGAGGTCCACCCATACTAGGCCACCCTTATTCCTTACCCGCTGCACCCATCCGGATAGGGTCACTTCATTTCCTACATTTTCGAGGCGCAATTCGCCACACGTGTGCGTTCTGAGCATTTATTTCATTTTTAAATAGGTCGCAAAGATAACCAAATGAGCAAGACCCAACACAAAAAAGAGGGAGATTTGAATGTTTCCTCCCCAATACAGAAAGGAGGAATGAAATTTGCTCCAAAAAAAGTGATTGATTCAAAATATTGACTGCCAAAAAACGCTATTTTTGTAGCAATCACCACGAATAGTTTCGTTTTGAGAATTATCCAACGAAACTCATCAACTTTAGACTAAAAATTAACACGCCCAATGAAAAATAAGTGGATAGGAATTGCCTTAGGTACCATTGCCAGTTTAGCAATTGTTTCTTTTTATTATTTCATCCCCTTGGAAGTTGAGCAAGAAGTCCCAAAAGATTTTGAAGAGGTAGTAGCGGTCGATAGTACAGAAAATTTGCTCTACGGCATAGATATTAAAGGCCTTAATATCGTAGAGGGCCAGGTCAAAAGAAATCAGACTTTGTCCAGTATTTTGAGTCCGTTTAATGTTTCATTTCAGACTATCGATTTGATCGCAAAAAAATCCAAGGAAGTTTTTGATGTACGTAAGATCCGATCAAATCAAAAGTTTGTAGTTCTTACCCCTGAAGATTCTTCAGTCGCAAAATATTTTATTTACGAACCTAATCCATCCGAATTTGTCGTTTTCCATTTGGATGATGGAGATATCTACAAAGTCGAAAAGCCTATTGAACTTCGTGAAAGACAAGTTGCAGGTTTAATACAAACGAGTCTTTATGTGGATATGGTGAAGCAAGACGTCTCTCCAGAGCTTATCGATTTATTTGCTGACTTATATGGTTGGTCCGTGGACTTCCAAAGTCTTCAAAAGGGCGATAAGTATAAAGTAGTATACAAAGAGAAGATTATTGACGGGGAGGTAGTCGGGATTGAAGATATCCAGGTAGCACTTTTTGAGCACAAAGGCCAAGAATACCACGCCATTCCATTTGAACAAAATGGTGAATGGAACTTCTTCGATCAAAATGGAGAGAGTTTGAAAAAAGCCTTTTTACGTGATCCAGTGAAATTTACACGAATTAGCTCTCGCTATAATCTACGTAGATTTCACCCTGTTCAAAAACGATACAAACCACATCTGGGTACAGATTATGCAGCAGCTAGAGGTACCGAAATCCGAGCAGTCGGAGATGGTACAGTCACGCATGCTACCTATCATGGTGGAAATGGCAACTATGTGAAAATTAAGCATAACGGGACTTACACCACCCAATATCTCCATATGTCTAAAATTGCATCAGGCGTTAAGGCTGGAACTCGTGTAAAGCAAGGTCAAGTAATTGGCTACGTTGGAAGCACCGGCTTGGCTACAGGTCCACATCTATGCTTTAGATTCTGGAAAAACGGTAAGCAAGTAGATTGGCTCAATGAAAAAATCCCGCCTTCCGAGCCTATCTTAAAAGAGAATTTGGTGGCCTTTGAAGCGACGAAATCTCAATTTATGCAGCAGCTAGCGATGATACCTTTCCCTGCCGAGCAGCAACGACTTCTCGCCAAGGAGAATGATCAACCCATCATTCAGAGCACGTTAGATTAATTCCCCACTTCAAACTTCTTTCTCTTGAGTGATCAAAATCAAATACGGATCAATAAGTATTTGAGTGAGGTTGGTTTTTGCTCTAGACGCGAAGCGGATAAGCTTCTAGAGAATGGACGCATCAAAATCAATGGAAAAATCCCTGAACTCGGCACTAAGGTCAGTCCGGGAGACACTGTCACTGTTGACGGTCAAGCTGTAGGCACACCCATCCAAAATCACACCTATATCGCTTTTAACAAGCCCGTGGGTATTGTATCCACCACGGATACCAAAGGAGAAAAAGATAATATTATTGATTTCATTGGACATCCAGAGCGGATTTTTCCTGTAGGAAGACTTGATAAGGACAGTGAAGGACTGATCCTCTTGACCTCGGATGGAGACATCGTAAACAAAATTTTACGTGCAAGAAACAATCACGAAAAAGAGTATATAGTCACGGTAGACCGCCCTGTCAATGAGCATTTTGTAAAAGGCATGTCGGAAGGTGTACCCATTCTAGATACAGTTACTCGAGAATGTGAAGTTCAGCGCCTAAGTACATTTAAGTTTCGAATCATTCTCACCCAAGGTCTCAATCGACAAATTCGTCGGATGTGTGAGCATTTTGGCTTCAAGGTGAAGCAATTGAAGCGGGTGAGAATCATGAATATTCACCTAGACCTACCCACTGGAAAGTGGCGAGATTTGACTGAAAAGGAGCTTGCACAGCTGAACGAACTTATAGCAGATAGCACAAAGACTTTTGATTNTGCCACCTTAGTCAGTTCTAGATCTCCATTGCTGATACCTGGTACCGTTACCTGACCACCGCCAGATACGCCTCCACCGTCTGGTGTCTGACCAGTGCCCGTCGCAGCATTCGTCACAGACCCTGCATCAACATCTGCTTGCGTAATCGTATAGCTGGTTACTACCGTTGCACTTTCACCCGGTGCCAAGTCTCCAACATTTGTATTCAAGCCTGTCAACGGATCTTCTACAATCACATCGCTTAAGGTCACGTTACCTGTATTGGTTACCGTAATCGTGTAATCAATCACATCGCCTGCCGCATTGTATTCACTTACATCTGCCACCTTAGTCAGTTCTAGATTAGGCTTTTGAATCGCAGGGATCGTCAATCGATCAGCAGATACCACTACGCGGCCACTCGCATCCTCACCTCTCACATTGGCAACATTTGGAATCCTACCATTATCTACATCCTGCTGTGTGACTGTATAAGGCTCTTGGACAAACACAACTTGTTGCGGTACTAACTGCCCAATATTTCGGTCAAGATTTGTAAGAGGGTCTTTCACAATCACATCAAACAAGGTCTCATTACCTGCATTTCTAATTTCGAGCGTATAGGTAATCACTTGACCCGCCTTATCGTATTCGATGACATCTGCTGTTTTCTGGAGTCGTAGTGCTGGATCTTGAATGGCCGTAACCGTAGCAGCAGCTTCAGCTCTAACATCCTGTCCATTCACGCCAACTCCAGTAGCTGTACCTATATTGATTACAATGCCTCGATCAATATCATCTTGGACAATTGAATAACTTGTGTTGATGGCCCTAGAATCTCCTGGTCCCAAATCTCCAACA
The DNA here is from genome assembly GCF_042649705.1 of Algoriphagus namhaensis. Taxonomy (NCBI): domain Bacteria; kingdom Pseudomonadati; phylum Bacteroidota; class Cytophagia; order Cytophagales; family Cyclobacteriaceae; genus Algoriphagus; species Algoriphagus namhaensis. The sequence goes on along the minus strand of NZ_JBHRZS010000003.1, from coordinate 27,609 downwards.
GTAACAGAAGCACCTGTCAATGGATCTTCAACTACTGTATTCTCAATAGATATGTTTCCAACATTCCTAACAGTTAATACATAGCTTATTTGCTGGCCAACTGAGTTATATGTGGTTGGATTTGCAACTTTGGTAAGAGTAAGTACAGCATTGGTACTTGCAGGAGTAGTTACTTGAGCTTGATCCGTAACGGTACTCTGATTCTTGGCAACACCTGTCACGGAAGCATTATTTGTTATTTGCCCTACATCAAGATCCTGTTGGGTAACCGTATAGGCAGCTATTACTACCTCTACCTGACCAGGCAACATGGTTCCAATATTCGCATTTAAAGAAGTTAATGGATCCGTAACCACCACGTTATCAATAGTCAGATTACCAGAATTGGTCACGGTCAATGTATAGTTAATTACCTCACCCACTGCATCAAACAAGTTCAGATCAGCAGTCTTTTCTAAAGTGATATCAGGATTTTGCACGGCAAGAACAGTCGCAGATGCCGTAGTAGCCAAATCTACCTGATTAGGATCTGTTCCTACTGCTGAAGCCGTATTGACTACAAGACCATTATCAAGATCATCTTGGTCAATTGTATATAGGACAACTCCTGAGCGACTCTGTTGTGGAGCGAGACTACCAATATTAATATTTAGGTTCGTCAAAGGATCTGTGACCGTCACGTTATCAAGCGTCACATTGCCTGTATTGGTTACCTCTAAATTATAGTTTATGACATCTCCCACCTGATCATAGGTACTCGGAGTAGCTACCTTCGTCAAAGCAACACCCGGTGCCTGATTTGCAGTGACCGTAGCACTAGCTCCCGCAAACTGAGTTGATTGATTCGGATCTACCCCTGTGACTGAGGCTATGTTTTCTACAAATCCTCGATCCATGTCTGCTTGGGTAATCACATAGTCCTGAGTGATAGTTTGTGCCTCTCCAGGTGCAAAGACACCTAAGTTTTGGTCGATAATTCCCAATAATGAATCATTTAGTGTTACAGGGTCCAAAGTCAGGTTTCCTGAATTAGTAACAATCAAATCGTACGATATGATATCCCCAGCTTGATCATAGACTAATGGATCAGCGACTTTTATCAATGAAATATCAGGTGCTTGAATTGCAGTTACTGTAGCGCTAGCACCCGCACTAATATTAGGATTGATCACGCTAGATCCTGTGACCGAAGCAGTGTTTATAAATTCCCCATTGTCTACATCTGCCTGAGTAATCACATAGCTTCCGGTGACGGTCGCGGTCTCGAATGGAAGTAGGGTACCCACATTTGCGTCTGCCCCCAGTGTTATTAGCGGATCATCGATAATAATATTCTCGATGGTCAGGTTACCTACATTAATAACGACAAGGCTATAATCAATTACATCTCCTTCTGAATCATAGGTAGTGGGTGTTGCCTCTTTTACAAGCACAAGCCTCGATGCTTGAATAGCATTAATTGTTTCGCTATCCGCATCTCTAACTATACGGCTAAAACCATCCTCACCAAGTGCAGAAACATTATTTACGAAGGAGCCATTATCCAAATCTTGCTGAGTAATCTGATAGCTAGTCGTGAAAGTTTTCGATTCTGCTGGAGATAGAGTTGGAATATTTGTGTCGAGTCCCGTGAGCGGATCTACAACCTTTGTATTATAAATGGTAAGATTTCCTGTATTGGTTACCACTATTTCATAGTCAATGACTTGTCCAGGGAAGAAGTATTGTTTGGTCAGTGCAGTTTTATTCACCTCAAGACTCGGAGCTTTGGTCGTGACGACTCTAGCATCGTCGATATCTTCTACGGTCCTTGGTATAATCGCTGTAGTCATTCCCGATACCGTGGCAGTATTGGTAATACTCACCTTCGTATCCAAGTCAGTTTGAGTAACTGTATAGGCTGTAGAGATCACCGTACTTGCCCCAGGAATAAGTGTAGCTAGATCAAGGTTCGTTATTCCTGTCAATGGATCATTGAGTGTCACATCTACCAAGGTGACATTACCTGTATTAGTTACGGTCAACTCATATGGAATCACGTCTCCAGGTTGGGAAACTGTATTTACTAGGGCATCCTTTTGGAGTGAAATAGATGGGTTTCTCCTTGCAATCACAATAGCCGAGTCTATGTCTAGAAGATCTCGCTGAGACCCTATGCCATCACCTGTAGCTGTAGCAACATTAAAGACAAAGCCGCGATCTATATCATCCTGATCTACCGCATAGCTCACCGTAATAGACTCTGATGAACCTGGAAGAATATTGGGAAGTATCTCATTGACGGTTCCTGTCAAAGGATCATTTACCAATACATTTTCAAGAGTAAAGTTGCCAATGTTTACAACCTCTAGCTCGTAACGAATGATATCATTTGGCTGACTATACGTTCGGTCTATTGGTGTCTTGATAAGCTCTAAACCTGAATCATCTTCTGAAACTACTATAGCCCTATCTGTCGCAATAACAGGAGTACCATCCACCCCTTGTCCAGTTGCAGTAGCCACATTCACAAATACTCTTGTTTGAAGTGCATCTAAAGAAACCGCCCTGTCTGTGGTGATAGTGAAGGACTCACCTGGAGCTAAGCTACCCACAGGCTGGTTGAATTGAATCAATGGATCGTCGATCACCACATCCTCCACAGTAATATTACCCACATTGGTCACCTCAAAAGTGAAGGTCACCACTTCCCCAGCATTCACTACTAAGGTTGGGTTAGCTGACTTGACCAGATCAATGGCAGGAGAAGTAAGAGCGATGACTAATTCAGAATCTGCATCGCTTACTGGCCCAGCCACACTACGACCTGAAACTTCCGCAAGATTGTCGATAAAGCCTCTATCTAGATCAGCCTGCGTAACTGCATATTGGGTAGTATAGGTAATGGAACTTCCATTTGCTGGTAAGGCAGAAAGAACAGTAGCAGTAGAAGTAAATCCTGTAAGATCATCTGTAACCACGACATCCGTTAAGGTCAAATTACCCGTATTTTCTACCAAGAGGGTATAAGTGATCACCTCTCCTACAGTCTGGAAGTTACCGACATCCGCACTTTTGGTTATACGAATATCAGCTCGTTGGGCTGCTCTAATTACCTCGATCGCTTCGTCATCCACCATAGTGCCAAACGGATCAACACCTGAGGCTGTGGCAGCATTTCTTACTTGACCAGCTTCAATATCTGCTTGGGTAACATCGTAAGTCAAAACTTGGGTTGCAGTCATTCCTGGATCCAAATCGGACAATGGAATAGGAGTACTCGCAATTAGTGGATCCACTAATTCAACCCCCGTCAAGGTGACATTCCCTACATTAGTTACCGTAAGTGTATAAGTGATGGTTTCACCAGCAATCGCATAAGTTTGTGGATTAGCTACTTTTTCCAGCTGGATCGCAGCAAGGACATCAGCAGGCACCACAAGCATATCTTGAGCATCTATGCTTTGATTCTTTTGATCCGTAGCTGTGACTGATGCTGTATTTTCACGCTCCCCTGCATTCAGATCAGATAGCATGATTGTATAGCTACCTAAAACTTTCAGCGTATCCCCAGGACTCAAAGAACCTCTATTGACATTGGTAATCCCGGCAATTGGGTCATTAAAAATAACGTCATCCAAGGTTACGTTTCCTGTATTTGTCGCCACCAAAGTGTAAGAAATCACATCTCCTACCGCACTAAAGCTTTGGACATCGGCCGTCTTTTCTAATGTAAGACCAGGTGATTGAATTGCCGTAACGGTGGCAGTCGCAGTCCTCAACTCTACGTTAGAGGAAGGATCAATTCCGGTCACAGTAGCGGTATTTGGTACCTCGCCTGCATCTAGGTCATTTTGATCTATTGTGTAGAAGCCTGTAATGGTCTTACTTTCTGCAGGTGCAAGTGTTCCTACATTTTGTCCTACAATACCAGCAAGAGGATCATTCAAGGTAACTTGATCTAGCGTCACATTGCCTGGATTGCTTATCACAAATTCATAGGAAATTTGATCCCCAACATTTTGGTAGGTAGTTGGATTTGCGGTTTTAGTCAAGGCTAAGTCAGGAGCTTGATCTGCCATAACAGTTGCCGTTGCCGTTGCTAATACTTGGCCTTGATTCGGGTCCAAACCGATTACCGTCGCCAGATTTATCACCTCGCCAGCATCAATATCCGACTGTGAAATAGTGTATGCCCCAGAAATAGTATGGACATCTCCTGGTGCAAATAATCCCAAATCTTGATTATTTATTCCAGCGATTGGATCATCAAGGGTAACAGGATCCAATGTCACATTACCCGTGTTTTCTACGACTAGCTCATAAGAAATTACCTCCCCTGGTTGAGAATAATTCGAAGTAAGAGCTGACTTGAGCAAACTAATTCCCGGATTCTGAGTAGCATTAACCAAGGCATCATCTGTATCAACAATGACTGCTCCAAGTGGGTCTGTACCCTCCACAGTAGCAATATTTGCGACAGTCCCTGCATCTATATCTGCTTGGGTCACTGTATAAGATGTAGTGACAACTGCTGTTTGCCCTGGCACAAAATCTCCTAGTGTGATATCCGTTCCAGTTAATGGATCAATAACCTCCACATTCTGAAGGGTGACATTTCCTGTGTTTTCTATGGACAACTCATATTCCAGAACATCCCCAGGGGTATCGTAGTCAGCTGTAAGAGCATCCTTTACAATGTCAATCTCGGGATTCTGATTTGCTGGAACCAATACCGCATCCAGATCCAATACGAAATCAAATTTCGGATCGAACCCTTCAGCAAAGACAACATTGATTTTACCTCCATCATCTAGGTCCTCTTGCGTCACTAAATAAACGGCTGACCTTACCTGAGTCTCTCCAGGTGCCATTTGACCAATCGGTATATCTAGCGATAAAATTGGATCAATAATTTCAACTGAGAAAAGGGTGACATTACCTGTATTGGTTACTTCAAATGTGTATGTAATTGGATCTCCAACATTACTGAAATCAGGGACGTCAGCTGTTTTAATCACCTCAATCTCACCTACTATAATACCAATAACCGTTTCAGATGCCTGCGCTCTAAGCACTTGACCTCGAGGTTCGGTTGCTACAGCAGTTGCAGTGTTATTCACCACCCCTGCATTCATATCTACCTGATTAGTAGTATAGCTAGTCTGTACGACCTCAGATGCCCCAGGTAAAAGTGTGGCAAAGGTCTGGCTTGTTCCTGTCAATGGGTCGGTCACCAATACATTGGTCAAAGTAACATTACCAGCATTAGTTACAGTCAAGGTATAATCTATCACATCTCCAGCAGCATTAAACTCTGTCACAGCCGCGACCTTGTCAAGTAATAAAGCTGGTCTTTGCGTAGCGGTAATCGTCAAATTATCGGTATTATCAACCTGCTGATTTTTTGGATCTGTGGCTATTACCGTGGCAACATTGTCAATAAACCCACCATCAATGTCCGATTGAGCAACCACATAGGTACTAGTGACCTGTTTGGTTTCTCCAGGTATTAACACACCGACATTCTGATCCAGACCTGTAAGCGGATCTGTGACGGTAACGTCGGATAGCGTAACGTTACCAATATTGGTCACATCTAAAGTATACTCCACCTGCTCACCAGCAGTAGTGTAGAAGAACTTATCAGCGCTTTTCACAATTTCAATCTGTGGTTCTTGAACCACATTTACTCTAACCACATCCGTGCTGTTCACCGTCCCATTAGTTGGATCAGTTCCGATAGCTGTCGCAATATTCTCAACAAATCCTGCATCCAATTCAGCCTGAGTAACCAAGTGAGTCGTATTTCTCACATCACCAGCGTTTGGAATAAGTGTACCTACATTTTCGCTCAGATTAGTGAGCGGGTCGATTACAGTAACATTGGTCAGCGTAACATTGCCAACATTTCTTACATCCAGTCTATAATTAATGGCCTCACCTAGAGTCCTCACTTCTGTTTTGTCAGCGGTTTTCTCTAGAATAATATCCGGATTCTGTATTGCCGTCACAGTTGCCGTAGCCCCATCATTTATTGTATTCCCCCGTGGAGTGACCCCTGTCACAGCTGCCACATTCACTACTTCACCCCGATTCAAATCAGAAAGAGTTATCGAATAGTCGTCTGTAACTGTACGTATACCTTGAGGAGGTATTGATCCCAAGTTTGTATTAATTCCAAGTAGATTATCTACTAGGACCACGTTATTGAGTGTAAGATTTCCAGTATTCTCTACCACTAAAGAGTATTGGATATTGTCTCCCACGGCATCATAAGTGCTGACATCAGTAAATTTAGTCAGGCTTATGCTTGGGTTAGGATCTACAAGCGATATTGCTCTGGACTGATCCGAATAAACCACAGAACCAGGACCTGTGCCCTCCACTAAGGCAGTATTTCTAATAATTCCTCCATCCAAGTCATTTTGAGTGACTTGGTAAGTCGCGGCTACAATTGTAGATGCCGAAGGTTGAAGAGTTCCGATATCTAAACTTAGCCCCAACCTTTGATCTTCGAGCTTGATATTTTCTAATGTAAGATTACCTGTATTGGTCACCTCAAAGGAATAGGTAAGGTCCTCGCCTAGTTGACTATAGCGAAGCTTATCAACCGTCTTGTTCAAGTTAATCGCTCCAGACTGAATAGCGTTGATTCTCAGTGAGTCACTCGCTGTAACGACTTGACGCAGTGGCGTAAAGTACCTTGCTACCGCGATGTTATCAATGAAGCCATTGTTTATATCTTCCTGGGTAGTTACATAAGGAAGGGTAAAGGACTTACTCTCACCTGGGCTTAGGGCCTGACCAGTTTCACTCAATCCAATCTTACCATCGAGTACCGCTCCACCTGACAAGGACAGATTACCTGGATTGGATACGGTGACGGTATAGTTTACAATATCTCCAGCAGCATTGACAGTGTTGACATCGGCAGACTTTTCTACTTGTAGTCTAGCATCCTTGAGCACAGGAATAATCAACCCATCCTCATCTCTCACTTGCACTCCGTTCAAGTTTTCACCTGTTGTGCTCGCCGTATTTGGAAGTTGAAGGAAATCTATATCACTTTGTTTTACTACATACTTTCTAGTATAAACCACAGGAGGGTCACTCGGAGCCAAAGTAGCAATAGTCTCATCCAGTCCTACGAGTGGGTCTAGAGTATTGACATTAAATAAGGTCTGATTACCTATATTTTCAACTACAATTGTATACTCTACCTCTTCACCTGCACTCGTAAGTATGGACTTATCCGCAGTTTTGGTGAGTTCCAATAATGGGTTTTCGATTCCTTGAACAGTTACAGAAGCCTCTTCTCGAACGGAGACGCCGCTAATTCCTGCGCCCTCGCCTTTGCCTGTAACGGTAGCAATATTCACAACTTCTCCCCTATCTATATCCTCTTGCACCACATTATAGGTGACAGTTCTGATTATAGATTGGCCTACTGCTAAAACTCCAATATCTTCGCTAAAACCGGTGTTATCATCAGTCAACACCACATTTTCTAAAGTGACAGCACCCGTATTAGTCACTACCAGCTCATACTCCAGTTGGTCTCCGACGTTGCTATATCCTACATTCGCAGCTAGAGCTCGCTTATCAATTTCAATTGCTGGACGACCCGTGGAAACTGCAAAGGCCACATCTGACGCTGTGATCACTGTACCGTCTGGTTCGGTTCCCTCAACCGTAACTTCGTTTCTAATCAACCCACTTGGATCATCAATATCACTCTGAACTACTTGGTAACCGAAGGATCTCGTCAAAACCTCCCCAGGATCCATGGTACCCAAGTTTTCGGAATATCCGATTCTAGGATCATCAATTGTAACGGGATCTAGAGTAATATTCCCAGTATTGGTAATGGTGAAATCATAGGTCAATACCTCCCCGGCTTGATCATAAATTCTAGGACTAACAGATTTCAACACTTGCAGTCCTCCCAATTGAATCCCTTGCACAGTCCAAGAGTCACTAGATTGGAGATTGGTGCCACTGGCACTTACGGCAGTAACTTCCGCAGTATTCACGAAATCTCCATTATCCAAATCATTCTGGGTAAAGGTATAGTTTGCCTTCACCACTGTAGTGGCACCTGGAACGAGAGTAAAAGACGGCGTAGTCAATCCGATTTTGGGATCATCAATCACCACATCCACCAGGGTCACATTACCTGTGTTAGTTACTTCGAGATCATAAATAATTTGCTGATTGGGTTCGAAGTAGAAGAATTTATCTCCCCTCTTTTTAAAATCTAGAGTTTCGATTTGATTGGCGAATACCTCCACAGAATCTGCGTCTGTGATCGGCCTTCCCTGAGGTGGAATCGCCACAACAGTCGCAGAATTCACAAAACTTCCCCTATCAATATCAGCCTGATCCACCATGTAGCTTGCAGTATAAGTTCTACTTTCTCCTACTGGTAGGTCCCCAATCGTAACTGAATAACTTATCGGTAAATCTTCTAAGGACACATTAGTCAAAGTCTGATTACCTATATTTCTTACCACAAGCTCATAATCGATCATATCACCTGGGTTGGTATACGAAGTGGTTGTGGTTGTTTTAGATAAAGCGATATCAGGATTCTGGATTGCTCGAATTGTTGCAGAACCCCGATCATCAACGACAGTTTGACTTGGATCTACACTGACCCCAGAAACTGTCGCTGAATTAACAAAAATACCTAGATCCAGATCATTCTGACCAATAGTGTAAGAGGTAGAGTAAATCTCCACTTGACCTGGGGCCAATGTACCCACTGTAACCGTCAGTTTTGTTTGAGGATCTACTAGCTCAACGTTGTCAAGAGTAACATTCCCTGTATTTTCAACTTCGATTTCGTAATTGACAACTTCACCAACAGTACTGTAAACTGCCCTATCGGCTGTTTTAATTACTTGAATATCTGGAGTAAGAGTCGCAGGTACATTTACCAGATTTGTGGTGGCATCGACAGGGTCATTGTTGACGTCTACTCCAGCCGCTTCAGCCTGGTTCTCGTAGAAACCTGCATCTAGGTCTTCCTGTTGAACGATGTGTCTTGCTCCTACTTGCTCTACCTGACCCGGAGATAGGGTAGCAATCGGATTATTGGAAACGATGTCTGCTTTTGGATCGGTGACAAGGACATTTGTAAGCGTGACATTACCAGTATTTTGTACTTCGATAATGTACTGAATTTGCTGTCCTACCGCACTATAAGAAGGTGTCAACGAGGACTTACTAGCAGCTAAGGAGGAAGTTTGTACAGCGTTCACTACCACCTCATTGGATGTAACACCCACGGATGCCGCCTGCGGAGTTTGGCCAGTAACTGTGGCCGTGTTCCTGTATTCGCCCGCATCTAAATCTGCCTGAGTTATATTATGTCTTGCCGTTAGGTCTTTGGATTGCCCTGGAGCAAGTATAAATTGACCTGTAGAAATAATCGTATTGGGGTCGGTGACTACAATTTTATTCACCGTGACATTACCAGTGTTTGTAACTGTGATATCATAGTCAATGCGCTCACCCACGGTGGAGTATTCCGTTTGCGTAGTTGCTTTTGTAATCTCCAACACTGGCTTTTGGTCAGCAGGAATGGTAACCATATTGGAATTCCTGGAAAGTTGGGTGTTGTTAGGGTCTAAGCCTGTGCCACTTGCTGTATTGGTATATTCACCTGCGTCTAGATCGGCTTGTACTACGTCATGTGAGGCGATAACTGTAGCAACCTCCCCTGGCAACAAACTCGCAATCGGACTACCTGAATTGATCACAGCACTAGGATCTGTGATATTCAGATTAGTCAAGGTCACATTTCCGGTATTCTCGACTGCTAAAGTATATTCCAAAATATCGCCAACTGCGTCATAAGAAGCCGTAGGGCTAGACTTGGTAATCGTGAAATCTGGCATTTGTAGCGCAGGCACTACCACACGATTGGTATTTCTTTTTAGCTCTGTATTGTCGAGTTCCCTAGCCCGTACTTCTGCTTGATTGTCGTACTCTCCATCATCCAAATCTGCTTGTGTGACAGTATGTGTTGCATTTACTATCACGCTTTGACCAGGAGCTATAGATGCAATCGGGTTATCATTTGGATTTATATCTGCTTTAGGATCAGTGACAGTAACATCAAACAAGGTGACATTACCCGTATTTTCAACAGATATGGTGTAATTAATCACCTCGCCCACTGCCTGATAATTTACAGTGGAAGAAGCCTTACCCACATTCATTTTAGGGTTTTGCGTAGCTACAAGTCTTTTACTATCCGAAGCCTCTAGGACAAGACCATTCAAATCGGTTCCTCTTGCCGTAGCGACATTGACTAGCTCTCCCAAGTCCACATCGGCTTGAGTAGTCGTGTATTGCACCTCAAATGCCACAAATTCATTTGGTAACAAGACTGGAATAAGTGTATCCAACTCAACCTTTGGATCAGAAATCCTAAGATCAAATATGCTTACGTTACCACTATTCTGAGCATAGAGGTTATAATTGATAATTTCACCTGGCTGGAAATAACCACTTTGCTGTACTCCCTTGGCGAAGTTTAAGCCAGGTGTTTGAGCGCCATTGATTACTTCCTGGTCCTTATCAGAAATAGTACCACCATCAGGTTTCACCGCCACAGCCTCAGCTGTATTCACTATGGTGCCTGCATCAATATCAGCCTGGGTGACCACGTACCGCTCTGTGTAACGCACGCTTTGACCCACACCCAAGAAACGAATAACATCAGTCAGACCAGTTTTCAAATCTTGGACGTCTACGTCAAACAGGTTGACATTTCCGGTGTTTTCCACATCGATGGTATAAGTCAATGTTTCTCCTACACTGTTATATCCATTTTGCTGTGCGCGCTTGGTTACTTTTATCGCCGGATTCACAATTGCCGGGATAGTATCCCGTCCAATTGCTGGGCTTAAGTTCCCTCCAGCAGGAGTTCCCGTGGCTGTCGCAATATTCACGAACTCACCATTATCTACATCGTCTTGCTTGGTGGTATAATTTGCTGTGTAAGTCCATACCTCCGTGGACTCTAGCTTATTATTATTATTCAAATCTCCTCCCCGGAAGGTAGGACCAGAATCTACTCCTGGATCCTGGAGCGTGATGTTACTGATGGTTACATTACCTGTATTGGAGAGTAACAACTCATAAGTCAAGGCCTCACCTGGTCCATCATATGAGTTTGGCAGAGTGGTGCTATTCTTTTCTAGATTCCATCCTGGAAGTGGCAAGGCAGGCACATCTTCAGAGTCCTTAACGTCTGGTAAATTACCTTTGACAAGTCTTCCTTTGGCAGTTGCCTCATTGATATATCTACCCGCGTCAAGGTCAGCTTGGGTAACCGTATAAGCAGCTGAATAAGTCCAAATCTCTCCAACGTCCAAATTATTGTCCATATTCAGATCTCCAGAGACTAAATCAGGACCAACATCGGCACCAGGATCAGTAACACTTACATTGCTTATGGTCACATTGCCCGTGTTGGTAAGGATAATCTCATAGTTGAGGATTTCACCTACCGCCCTATAATTCTTCGGATTATTGGTAGCTGACTTTGTGATGGACCAACTGGCTCGGATATCCGAATCAACAACAGCCTTTCCTCTTTCGGTAATAGTAGAATTGTTTGGAAGCTCACCAGTTGCAGTGGCCGTGTTCTCAAACTGACCTCTATCTACATCCTCTTGAACAGTAGTGTAATCTGTGGTATAGGACCATATTTCTCCCGGAGAAAGAATGCCATCATTTCCTGTATCCCCACCAGTAAACTGAATGGAGGTGGTCTTCGGATCATCTACGACTAGATTATTAACCGTGATATTACCTGCATTCTCAACAGTAATAGTATAATTTATAGTTGCTCCAGGAAAATCAAATTGTGAAATATCCGGGGTTTTGGTAACTATTAATTGTGGGTTTTGATTTACTGGGGTTCGGACAGACTGGAAGAAATCATCCTTACTGCCATCAATATCTACTCGAAGACTAGCATCATTATCTACAAAACCTCTATCCAAATCGGCCTGATCCACCACGTACTGTGTGGTGTAAGTAAGGGTTTGTCCAGGATCGAGTCTCGGTTCTGATTCGAGTAAGTTGGTCAGCGGATCTTCCGTGATCAAATTGAAGTAGGATAGATTACCCGTATTGATTATTTGCAGCTCATAATCAATTATATCACCTACATTGCTCACACTAGCAGGGGTAGCCGTTTTAATAAAGCTTAGGCTAGGATTTTTAGAGGCAATGACCGTGACTGATTTTTGATCCGCAATAAGGTCACCATTAGAATCTACGGTCTGACCTTTGGGACCTCTGGCAGTAACTTGTGCAGTATTCACAACTCTTCCCGCATTCAGGTCATCCTGATCTACCGTATATGTAGGTGTCAAAGTTTGACTATCACCAACAGAAAGTACATTGAATGTAGTGGATAGCCCGGTAAGTGGGTCTGTAACCAGTACAGAGTTTAAGGTAACATTACCCGTATTGGTCACGATGATGGTATAATTCAAATCATCCCCCGCGGTATCATATCCCTTTTCTGCAACTGTTTTGAGCAAACGAATCTTCGGATTCTGTGATCCAAAGAGGGTTACCTCTGATAAGTCTCTAACTGTTGTACCCTGATTTGGAGCTTCTCCTGAAACCTCAGCAATATTTTCAATAAAGCCTTCATCCAAATCTTGTTGCGTCACCGCATAATTCACTGTACGAACCTCTACCTGGCCTGGTGCCATATCACCTATGGTTTCAGAGAACCCAATCCTTGGGTCCACAAGGAGGACGTTTTCAAGATCTACATTTCCATTATTTCTAACTCTCAGCTCATATTGGATGACTTCACCCTCAAAAGAGTAACCAAATGCTAGGGCAGTTTTCTCTAAATCAATTCTCGGCTGAGGATTACCCCCAATGAAATTGGAATCTCCGTCTCCCACATTTCCACCATCCGGATCTTTACCAGTCACAGTCACGGTATTTGTGAGGCTACCTCGGTCTACATCATCCTGAGTTATTGTGTAAGTGCCTTGGTAAGTCCAAATCTCAGTAGGATCAAGTTCATCATCATTATCAGTGTCATCTCCGAGGAAATTTGGAGGGTTAGGAGTTAGAAGTGGGTCATCGACCACTACATTCGATATGGAGACATTTCCTGTATTCCTAACTTCAATAGTATAGGTAATTACCTCACCTACATTATTGAATGAATTAGGGTTGGCTCTTTTAATTACATCAATATCAGGGTTCTTGGATCCTGTCACCAAATCCTTATCTGTATCGGTAACCTGATTCTGATCCGGATCTGTACCCACCACATTGACGGTGTTGGTGATTGTTCCCCGATCCACATCGTCCTGAGTGACTACATAAGAACCAGTGAATACCCAAATTTCATTTGGATCCAGAATGTTGTCTCTACCAGTCCCACTTGGAGGAGATAAATCTCCAGATACGTAGGTCAAGCTCGGAATAAGTGGATCATTCAATACAATATTTTCTATTCTAGTATTTCCTGCATTCGAAACGAATATGCTAAAGGTCAGAACATCACCAGCTGTATCATATCCTTGCTGATCCGCAACCTTGGTAACGGCAATGCCATTGGTCTTAGAGCCATTTAGATCCTCTTGATCGCCTCTCGAAATCGTGTTTCCATCTGGGTCTTCCACGGTCACACTGACCGTGTTCTGAATCATACCAGCATCTATATCTGCTTGAGTCACGGTGTATTGACCAGCATAAACCCAAGTTTCGCCTACGTCCAAATTTCCTACCGTTGGTCCATCGCCACCGATTAAATTCAAATCTGAAGAAGCTATGATAGAGTCATCGATAGTCAGATTGTCCAAAGTGACATTCCCTGTATTTTCTACCTCAATCGTATAGGCAACAATGTTGCCAGGAGCATTAAATCCTGAGGTGTTGGTGCTTTTTCTAACTTCAAATTCTGGACTTCGAACAGCCGTAGAAGTTGCTGTATCATTGTCCCCAACATCTCCCCCATTCGGATCTTTACCAGAAACGCTTGCGGTATTGGTCACCGGACCACCATCTACGTCAGCTTGAGTCACCGTATAGGTATTGGTATAGACAAATGTCTCTCCTGGATCTAGATCTGGTACTGGTATGGACGAGTTGCTGAAGAATTGATCGTCCAATTCCAATTGAGTCAGAGTCAGATTACCATTATTGGTGATCACGATCTCATAGTTGAGTACCTCCCCAGCCATAGAATAGGTGGTAGGAGTAACAGATTTTGTCAGATCAACAGATGGATTTGGCACTGCTGTGATCGTCTCAGACCCATTTGCATCAGGAAGGCTTCCGCCTGGTGGCGTACCCGAGGCCGTCGCAGAGTTAGTAAACGTACCGTCATTTAGATCAACCTGCTTGATATCATAAGTTGCTCTGTACTCCCAGACCTCACTAGGATCCAATTCTACATCTCCGTCGGTATCTCCACTAACAAAGGTCGGACTGGAGGTCGCTTGAGGATCTTGAACATCCACATTTCTGATGGATACATTTCCTGTATTGTCCACCAAGATTGTGTAAGTAATAGTCTGACCCGCTCGATCATAAGTAGGTTGCGATGCAGCCTTGGTAAGAGTCCAAGAAGGGTTAGGCGTACTTGTTGCCGTGGCATCATCGTCGATCTCGGGTAAATTTCCAGCTGGGGATTGGGAGGTCGCGCTTACTGAATTTGTAAAAGTACCTGCATCTACATCAGTTTGAGTGACAGTATAAGAAGTGGTGTACACCCATGTCTCACCCACGTCGAGTGTACCCATATTATTCACATCTCCAGAGGCTAGTACCGGTGCCTCCGTTTTCAAATCAAACAAGGATACATTGAGGATACTTACATTCCCGATATTCTCTACTTCAATAGTGTATGTAAGAATGTCTCCTTCATTTTCAAAAGTACCAGGTGCATCTACTGATTTTCTTATTTCCCAGTCTGGCATTCGGTCCACAGAAATATTTAGGTCGTCACTTTCAGAAGGTAAAGACCCAACGACGCTTTCACCTGACACCGTAGCAGAATTACTGATAGTGCCCGAGTCGATGTCCGCTTGGGTCACTGTATAGGTAGCAGTATAGATCCATGTTTCAGCCGGAACTGCAGTGCTGCCATCCGGATTCACACTTTTTGGGTCTATAGTTTGATTTGAATTAGTATCTCCGCTTGTAAGGGTCAGAGGATTAGGAGAAATAAGCGGGTCGGTGACGACAATATTGTCTAGGACCAGATCTCCTGTATTCTCCACAGAGATGCTATAAGTGATTACATCCCCTGCATTTTTTACCGAAGACACATCAGCTGACTTACTGATTTCGTAGCGTGGGGTTCGGGAACCCGTGATAGTTAGATTACCATTTCTGTCTATACTTGTACCAGGGTTGGTTGGATCCTCAGTACTAACCGAAGCAACGTTTGGAATATTGCCACTCTCTACATCCGCTTGAGTCACGGTGTAAGAAGTAGTGGCAATGATCGTTTGACCAGGAGTAATGGTTGGAATCGTGGTCATCAGACCAGTAAGTGGATCATCTATGTCCACGTCCAAAAGAGTCACATTACCCGTATTAACCACTACGATCTCATAGGAAATCACTTCTCCAGTATTGCTATACCCCGTCTTGTCGGCCCTTTTCAGCACATTAAGGTTTGGTACTTGCGTCGCGGCTATTGTTTCACTATCAGTTGGATCGGTTAGTGTACCCTGTGAAGGTGTACCCGTCGCGGTAGCCGTATTTGTAAATGAGCCAGCATCTAGATCATCTTGTACAATAGTATGCGTAGCATTATATATCCAAGTTTCTCCGGGAGACATGATTTGATCATTACCCAAATCGCCTGAACTATAAATCGGACCTGGAGCATCTGCGTCAGGGTCAGAGACTACCACATTTGAGATAGAAACATTACCCGTATTTTCAACTCGAATTCTATAGGTTAAAACCTGCCCCAATTGACTATATGGCTTATCATTGCTAGTCTTATCGAGGGTCATTTGTGGATCTGGAATCGCAGTAATAGTAAATGAATCTGAAACTGGAGAGAGGTTTCCACCAGATGGGGTACCTGTAGCGGTAGCTGTGTTGGTATAGCTTCCATTGTCTAAGTCTCCTTGTGTGGTAAAATAAACAATCAGATATCTCCAGGATTCTCCTGGACTCAAAATACCATCCCCTGGACTTCCAACATTTGGATCCAATGTTATATCTGCAGCGCTAGGATCATCTAACTGAATTCCTGAAATCTCTACATTTCCAGTGTTTGTCAGGACTGCTTCAAAAGGTATAACCTCCCCAGCCTGAGTATAAGTAGTTTGACCGCCAGTTCCTGTACTTTTTACTAATGTCCATGATGGATCAGCCAACCCAACTACAAAGGTTACAATAGAATTATTTAAATTATCAAAGCTTTGGTTATCAAAGCTCACTACCGAACCATTGATTGCAGTTGCTGAGACTACAGCTGAATTACTAAAGTTTCCATCGCCATCCGTATCAATCAGTAGTTTGAAATCTGCCAAATCTACCCCTGGTACAGTCAATCCATTCAAATCGAAATTCACATCTACAAGACCAGGTCTACCTGTTACTTCAACCTTCCATTGACGATTTATTCGTAGATATGAATTCCCTGAAATTGACAAAGCTGATACAGAAAAATCGTTATTATCATGGCCCATTATAAAGTAATCTCCGTCGTCAAGCGTATTCCGAGATTCGATTACTACGTTCCCTTTCCCGCTTTGGCCAGTTCCGTCACCTGACCCAGTGTTGATGCTGTTTGACTGAGTCTGGTTGAGTCCATAAGCATCATCTCTACCAATGCCAAATACATCAAATTTATAGGTGGTTTCGGAATAAACAGGCTGGTTTGATGAGTTCAAATAGACTGCAGGCAAGCTATTATTACCCAAACTGATTCCATATTTTATGGCCAGATAAGACTCTATTTTTTTTCTCTCAAGTGTGCCATGAGGTACAGGATACATCAGAATCTCGGCCACTTGTCCATCCAAGAATGCCGAAAAACTTGTATTCAGTGAGCGCCCTATAATCGGTGTTGAGGTTGTTACTGCAAAATTACCTGTCCCCGTCAACGCAATCGTCGAGAAAGGCTCTCCGTCAATGTAGGTCTTCTGTGAACCGGCAGGTTGCCCATCCGCCACTTCCACGATCGCCAGTCTTGCCTGTTCCGATCCCAGATAGCCGCTCGAGTAAAATGCCTCCGTCAAGGTATTGTCATAGGTAGCCAGTTTCCCTCCTTTGGCAAAGTCCCTTCCTCTTGGTGCCCCTGCGCTGACACTTGCACTCAATAAAGTGCCACTGCCATCTATTCCACTGAGATCATCTGCCCCAGGATTTTCGATGCGGTACACCGCATACATCGTCTGGAACTTCACCCCTGTACTTCCAATTAAAAAATCACCTGATCCATCAAAATCCACTGCGTTGTTGAAGTTGATCAACTCGCTTCCCGTCTGCGGATCTCCCTGTATATTAAATGTGTTAAATCCTGTCTGATCCACCCAGCTTGTCAGAGTGCCCGTTCCGGCATTTGTTCCTGCATCCCCTTTCAGCCATAAACCCGCACCCAAAACTCCCGGTCCCACCGATTTACCCGTCGTAAGGGTAATCACCGCATTGTCAGGAAGAGTAACCCCGGTAAATCCAACCATGTCTGAAGCAAATGAACTACTGCTTACCACACTGACTGGTCCGGTGGTAAAATCACCATCCCCGTCTTCATCAATCAACAGGTTGAAGTCTGAGGTAGCCTGTCCTATAAAGTCTAGCCTGATCAAATTAAACTCCAAGTCAACGGCGCCTACCCCCCCGGTATTCTTTACTTTCCATTCCCTTCCCAATCTCAAAAAGTCATTCGCATTCGATGGGACATCTGAAAAGCTACTGTTCAAACTCCCGTTATCATGGCCGAGAATCAGGAATTGTTGATCTGTCAGGGAGCCTGTGGTAATCTGGAGGTTGCCACTGGTTGCAATAGCAAGCCCACTATTGGAAGTGGTAATGCTGGCAGACTGCAACTGGTTCAAGCCTGTACCGCTGTCCACCCCAACACCGAAAATGTCATAGAAATAGGTAGGGTTCGAAGGCCAGATCGTAGTACCGGCACTGTTGATATAATCCACCGACTCGGTATTGTTCCCCAGCGAGATCCCATATTTAAGTGCCAGGTAACTCTCCACCTTCAGTCTGTCCTCAGCAGTGAGAATGGTTGGATAGATAATAAGTTCGGCAATATCCACATTGGCAAAGTCGGCATTATTATATCCCCCCATTCTGAATGGGTGGTTTCTTATGTATTTATTGAAAGAGCCTCCGGAAATAACACCTATATCGGATCCGTTCCTTCGGTAATTGAGGGTTTGTGACCCTGCATTCACTGTCCCGGCCATGGAGTTCAATACCACCTGCCCTCCGGCTACCGGCAGGCTGCGGGAGATATTGTACTGATACTGGTTCCCATCCACTTCTGCTCCCAGATTCCATCCTGAGTTGTCGGCGGCCCAGTTATAAACCGGTCTGTTCGCACCAATGGATAAAGCCCTGTACACCACAAACTGGGTGACTACCGTGTCAGCCCCGGAGATCCCGTCCACATCGGTCAAACTAGGTGTGGACAGTTGATCATCCACCCCGTCAAATCGTACCACCGGATTGAAATTGATCCGGTCAGCCCCTGATGATACCAAAGCCGGTTGGGCCGACGCATTGGACTGGCTCGCCGTCGCATTGGAAAGCCCCCCCAAGTTCTGCCAGTTGAATACCCCGCCTTCACTCACTCCTGCATCTGCCTTGTACCAAAGCGAGGTACCCGATACAGGTCCTGGGGTACTGGTTAAAAATGTGATGTAATTGACATCTTGGGGAAATAGTACCCCAGAAAAATAAACCCGACCATTGACCAGTGAATCAGCTGCATAGGAAGTTGCGCCTGAACTGAAGTCAGCATCGGTATCAAGAAGCAAAACAAACTGATTTGCTGCAGTACCGCTGACTGCCAATCCACTGAGATCAAAACTCAAGCTCACATTTCCTAGATTATTTACGTGTCTGACCAGCCATTCTCTTCCGATACGCTTCGCATTAAACAACCCTGCCGGCAATTCTGTAGTCTGTTCTGTCAATGCCCCTCCATCATGGCCTAGCATCAAAAAGTCACCGTCATCCAAGTTATTCGGATTGCTTACCACAATATTTCCCTTTCCACTTTGACCGGTCCCAGGACCGCTACCCGTATTGATACTATTGGATTGGGTTTGATTTAAGCTACTAGCATCATCTTTCCCTATTCCAAATACATCATTCCAATATGTGGCATCATTCCAAATTGTGGCTCCAGATGAATTGACATAGCTCCCTACAGATGGGTCTAGAGTGATACCATATTTAATAGCAAGATAAGATTGTATACTTGCCCTTTCTGAGTCACTATGTTCTACCGGATACATGATCAGTTCCGCAAGCTCTCCATCAAAATAAGAAGGACCACCTACAGCAAGAGTGCTACCGACAATCGGGATACCGTTAAAGGGTTGGAAAGTAGACCCTGTTATTCCCTGAGTGGCAAAAACTTTCCCATCGATAGAGGTATATTGGCTACTAAGATCCCCTCCAGGGTTTATTTGGGTAATGGCTATTCTGGCTTTCTCTGTACCCAGTTGACCTGTGGAAATAAAGACTGATGCATTGCCGGTAACATCGCTGGTGGTTAGCAAGTCGGAACCTGTCAACATGGCTCCACTGAATAATTCTACAGCTGGATCAATCCCGATTACAGTGCCGGAATTACTATCGTCTATTTTGTAGACTGCATAAACAGTCTGAAATTCAATCGAGTTATCACCTTGCAAGTAATCATTTATTCCATTAAAGCGCACCGATGGGTTAAAATTAAAACCAAGAGGAACAATCCCAATAAAACCACCATTCACAGTAAATGAATTGTTTCCAGTTTGATCGATCCAGCCCGTTAGTGTACCGGTAGCAGGGCTTAAGCCGGCATCACCCTTAAGCCAAAGATTGGCACCAAGAACTCCTGGGCCAATCTGTTGTCCAGTGGCGAAGGCGATAACAGCTCCATCAGGTAGGGTTACATTGGTGAAGGCGATAACATCGTTTAGCAAAAAATCTGGTGTAATGACCGTTGTACTATTAGAAAAATCACCATCTCCATCCGTATCGATAATTAGGCGAAAATCTGAGGCCTCATTTCCGCTTACTGCGATCCCCTCCAGGTCAAAAGAAAGACTTATCGTTCCTACGTCATTCGTACGCTTCACTTTCCATTCTCTTCCCAGTCTGAAAAAGTCCAATCCGGCTGGCAAATCTGTCGCCTGCTCTGTAAGCCCGCCATTATCGTGACCGATCATCAGAAAATCCCCATCATCCATTGATGAAGGGGTAAAAAAGCTAATATTACCGGCTCCTGACTTACCTGTACCATCACCGCTTCCGGTATTAATACTATTAGATTGAGTTTGATTTAAACCGCTGGCATCGTCCCGGCCAATTCCAAAAACGTCGTTCCAATAATTCGTATCATTCCAGACTACATTTCCGTCTGAGTCCACATAATTCGTCAGAGAAGGATTGAGGGTTATTCCGTATTTTATGGCGAAGTAAGATTGAATCTTTAGTCGATCTGTGGGTGTAACTTCATCCGGGTATAATACCATCTCAGCCACCTGGCCTCTAAAGTGACGCCAACCTGCTTGGGGTTGGGCACCTCCAATATTATTGGTGCCCCCAATCCATGGTGTAAGACTAATTGAAGAAAGAGGGACGTTTGCGGGTGTTAGACTTTCACCGTTTATAGAAAAATAGGTGTTAGATGCCTTTATGCTATAATTTACTATAGCTGCTGACTGGTTTGCCGCTAATCTGCCATCATTGACCTGATGGAATGCATTGCCTTCCGCAAAATAAGCCTCATTACCACTAAACCCACCAAAAATCTGCTTTCCATATATGGCTGCTGGATTTGCCCCACCAATGAGCGCACCTGAAGCTGCATCTGATTTAAGATAAACTGCAAAACCTTCAATAAAAGTGATTTGTTCATCACCTGCCAAATAATCTCCAGGCAAGGCAGTGGAAGCTTCAGCGTTATCAAAATTTACTGTTGGATTAAAATTAATTTGATCACTCGCAAAGGCTGGAGTGCCATTTAGTGTAAAAGTGTTGATCCCGGTTTGGTCGGTCCACCCAGTCAGGTTGTTTCCACTGTTTGATGCACCTTCATCTGCTTTCAGCCAAAGGTTTGCTCCAGAAACTCCAGGGCCACTGGTTTTCCCTACAGTGATTGAAAATACAGCATTGTCAGGCAAGTTTACTCCTGTAAAACTGACTAAACCACCAGAAAAAGCACTTGCGGTAATTTCCTGAACGGTTCCTGTTTGAAAATTACCATCCCCATCTGTATCCACAATGAGGATAAAATCAGACAAATCAGTCCCGATCCCTGTGATCCCATTGACGTCAAATTCCAAATCTACAGTGCCCACATCACCATCTCGATCTGCTTTCCATGATTTTTCCAATCTTCGCCTTCCTTGAAGACTAAATGGTAGGTTGCCTCCATTTGGAGTTAAAGACCCGGTATCATTGCCCAATGTCAAAAATTCTCCTTGCGTATCATTTGAGCTTGGATTGCTGAATGTAAGAATGCTTGAGATTCCGGAGTTGATTTGCCTAATACCTGTACATGCCGAAGCAAAAGCCCCTATTCCGGCAACTTCATTTGGGAAAGTGGTACTATGATCAAAGTTCGAGGCTAGGTTGTAATAGTCCCTACCGTATTTTGAGCCCAGATAATCATTGATTTGCTCCAACTCGCAAGCATCCAAAGCTCTTGGAAAAATGATCACCTCAGCGATCTTGCTATCATACCAACGATCTGCGTTTCTATTGACCCCTATCCTGTAGGCATTAAATCCCTTAGTGTCTGAATATGTCGCACCATTTTGGAGAACCCCATCCGAATAGGTTTCTAATCGATTATTCTCTTGACGAACCGAAAATAAGTCCAATTCTTGGTTCAAAGGTCCAAAGGCTAAGTTACCTCCAGTCGTCCGGACTTGGAAATTCCCAGAAGAACTTAGATAATCGATCTGAAAACCTTGGGCACTAGACGGTTGATCATAAGAAGAAAAGAATGCATCGAAATCAAGGGGATTAGTCGATTGACCTTCGAGAACAATAAACATGGTAAAGTCCCCAACATACTCTGATGCCAATATCTTTCCTAGAGCTTCATTATTAGCCTTATCAAAGCGTAGCGCAGCATTCCCATTGAACTGATCCCGTAAATAAGAGGGAGCATTGACACCCCCTTGAGAAATACCAGAGGTAGTTACATCATTTCCAAACCCAGATTTATCCTTCCATAGTAGCACGTCAGCTCCATCAACTGGATTATTTGAGGTATTCTGATCAGCATCCGGATCAGAAGCATCAAGCCAAAGCTGAGCCCCGGGTACACTAGCAGGAGCACTTAGGGTAGTAAAGGTTTTTTCTGAACCAAAAGAATCTCCAGAGGCATTGGTGGATTTCAATCGATACCTGTATGTAGTACTTGGCTTAAGGCCGATAATAGTTGCTTCCACCGTGATTGCCGATGAGCCTGAACTACTTGAAGGGCTGGCAATAATCGTTTGATTTAAGGGAGTATTTTCTCCATACTCAAAAACAAAACTGGAGTTTGTACCTTGAGGATTCACTTCTCCTGTAATCGTCGCAGTCGAAGACGTGATTCTCAGAGGGTCACCAGTGGTTACTGAACCCAATGCTCCTGCTATGTCTGCTGGAGAAAGAGGTGCATCCCATATACGAATACTTCGAACAGATCCACCAGTGGTGTTCTCCGTTGCCACATTATCATTCATGAAGAAACGGAATTCTCTACTCCCATTGACATCCCTAGGTACAGAAGCACCATTTGTATCCGTAGTGTTATACACCTCTGTTACCGTACCATTGCCCTCGACCACATAAACGATAATCCTATTTGAAGCATCTCGGGTTAGTACAAAATCATAAAAAGTATTGGGAGAGTATGTTATGGCAGCATTTTTACCAAAAGGGAAAAATTCAAGATTGCTATTTTGAAAATATAACCCATCATCAACACCCGGACCCTTGAAGGAAAGAATTTTTTTATACCCGGCACCTGTCTCACTAAATGATATCCTAAATCCTATCGAATAACTATTGGGGTTGGGAAGTCGGTTGGTTAATAATTCGAGACCTCCCCCTGGGCTGGTTGGTTGCGTCCAATTCCATTGATTTGGACTTGTACCAAAAGATGAACTAGCAACATTAAATGGTGTTAAATTGATCCCTGTGGATTTTGAATCATTCAGATTTCCATTGAATTCGAAATTGTGAACAAGATTCTGGGCATGAACCTGAAAAAAAACTCCAGATGAAATTAAGAGCAATCCACAACATAAAGAAAAGAGTATTTCTTTTGCTATTCTGCACCTGTTAATAAAAGCTATACAGTTGGGTAAAAATCTTATCATATAATCATGCTTAGTCCAAGTGCTCTTCAAAAAGGACTAAATTCAAGCTCTAGCTTAACTTGAATTTAGTTTAATAATTTACGAAACACAAAATGACTTCGGTTCAAAATGGTAATATTCTGTAAAATAAGGCAATTACAGTGATTTTCGAACAGTTATCCACATCTAAGGAACATCTATTCTAGTAGTGAAAAACATGAATTACAATTTCTTTCCTATTAGAAACTATCCATGCCTAAACTGTAAAAACGGTCCTAAAAAAAGTTATCCACAATGTTTAAATCAGTAATTCAAAAAAATTTTCTCTCCTGATTTTCTATATCCAATAACTTAAGAAGTCGATCTACATCACCGCTGTATACTTCAAGAGTTGAAGGATTTGAGGGATAAGTTTCCCCATCAAATTTTACTAATCTATTTTCGCTCCCACTGTAGATGATTAGACTGTTCCAACCATTAGAAGTCTCCTGGTCTACATAAAAAGGATAGTCTGAAACAGAAAATTGGGTTATCAAATCTCCGTACCCATTGGTTAGGAGCACAGTACAACCACCAGACCCACAAAAATAAGGTCCAATCAATCCTATCAATATCTCTTTCTTTCCATCATTATTTAAGTCAACTTGATCATAAATGAACTGTCTACCAATGGAGTCAATTTCCAGCTGATCCAGATCTTCCTTAAATAAGTCGTTCAAAGTCAATCTGATCAAACGTTGAATATTATCCTGATCATCCTGAGTATAAGCCTTAATTTCCTCAGTTGATTCTGTTTCGTCTTCGGAAACTACATTCATAGAATCAACCCCGCTGTTGTTTGATTCCGTTGGACTAGCACATGCAGCAATCAAGAAAAGGCTAGAAAGGAAAAGAATCTGTAAGTATTTCATGACTCAATATTTTTAAGAAAAAAAAAGAGGATAATGATTATCCTCTTTTCATGATTAGTCAAATTTTAGAATCTAAGACCTGCAGTCCAGAAAATACCTCTGGTTTTTCCAAGATCAATTTGGTCTATGTCGGTCTGAACATTTGAAAGTGACCACTGATATGTCCAATCAAGATAAAAAAGAGCAATGTCTAGCCCAACCCCAGCGAAAACACCCCACTGTGGAGACTCAACCATATCCTTGTCTAAGAAATCACTATTGGTTCCGGTAACTAAAAGTGCTGAACCACCGCCAAAGACTCGAAGACCGGCAAAAGAATCAGCATTACCCAAAACATCTAAGCCTACCGCGACTGGTATACGGATACCATTATACCTTGCATCCGTTACTGGCATGTTTCCTACAGGCTGTACTTCAAATGAATTCGTTTGATAAAACAGACCAGGCTCGAAATATAGTTTTTCACCAAAAGCTACTGATGCACCAATTTGCCAACCGAATTGACCCGTAGCATCTAGCCCATCACCAGTGATGTTCGTGGTGTTTACACCGACCCCCGGCTTAACTTGCGTTTGTGCAAAGGCCTGCGATCCGACAAATGCAATTACTGCTAGACTCAAAAGAAATTTTTTCATTTTTTTGTGGTTTAATTGTACTCAAATTTGTTAAAGGCCATTCATTTTTTTAACTAGGATACATATATTATTTATAACATCCTCTGTTTTTTTTATTAAAGCTGTTATTTTGAAATGTAATTTTTATGGAAAAATGAAAAAAATCATTTCGATTTATCTGCTTCTGAATGTTTTTTCAAACAGCTTTGGCCAAGACACACTCTTTGTAGCCAAGCACCACTTTGAGAGCGCAGTACAAAATGTATTTGACGCAAATGGCGCTATTTATGCAAAAACCGTATCTGGTCTTTATCAATTTAGAGACGAAGGAGATTGGGAGCCAATAGATCTTCAGTTTTCAAAACCCTATGTTTTTTACAATGAGAATTTCTATGAATCAGACTTTATTCCAAAAGTGGAGTTGTTTGATGCAGACCCTATGAAAGAACTGATTCCTTTAAAAGGTTCTTTTATTGCTACAGCCGCTGCCACAGGTTCAAGACTATTTGTGGCCATCGGTAGCGCCCTTTTTGAATACGAGATAAGGAGACATTATTCAAAGTCCTATCATACTCTTTCGATCCGAGATATCTACATAGAAGATAGTCTGAAAGTGGTGTCCACTTACTCTGGAATATATGTAAATGACACGCTGAGGCCAGAGCTCCCGGAGTATTCAAACGGCCCATTACAAAAAATAGGTAATCGCTTTTTTCTTTCATGGGATGATTTGGCTGAGTTTTTTCCCCCAGACTCTCTCCAAGCAATCCCTTCAGGAACCAGTTTGTTTGCAGGAAAGGCTAGGAAACTCATCTCTCTAAACGAAGAGCTATATGCTCTAAACACGAAATCTGTAAGCAAGGTAAACTCTGAATTCAGTCTGGAACCGATTCATCAAGGGTTGGACTATCTTGATTTGGAATCTTTCGGTACATCTTTAATATTCTCTACCAGCCAGGGAATCAGCTTTCACTGGACAAACGGCATGGTCGATACTTTGGCCGTTTTACCTTCTAGAATAAAGGATATTTATACGGAAGGAGCGAACATCTTTTTAGCATCAGACGCCGGAGTCTATAGTCTTCGAGGCATTGATCCTAGCACCCTCGAGCAAATCTCTACTACCAAAAATAATGTGATGACCCAAATCGATGACTTGGGTAACTTCTGGATTGCTTCTGAAAATGGGCTCTTTGTTTTAACTTCTGAATACCCAGAACCCATACCCATTATCACTGGTGTAGAATTCAACAGGGAGGCACTACTTCTTAAAAATCACATTCTCTATGTAGGCGCCGTTAATGGACTTTATGAATTAGATACTTATGAATTAGCCAAATCCTATATCCCCAACAAAATCAGTAGCCTAAGTATCACGCCTTCAGCATTCGAAAATTATGGAGTTCTAGGACTATTAATACTCGGCTTCTTACTAGGTCTCGGTTCTTTTTGGCTCTATTTCAAAAAAAGAAATAAGATCTTCCCGAGGGATGAAAAGGAAAATGAAAGTACTTGGCAATTGTCAAACATTGAACACATAATTAGGTCAGAAAACATTCTGACGGTTGATTCATTAGCAGCCCACTTTGAGACGAATACCGTTCAGCTTAACAGAAACTTCAAAAAACTTGGGACCACTCCAGGAAAGTTTCTAAAAAAGATCAAGTTAAAGGAGGCAAAAGAGTATTTAAAATCCGGAGTTCCTTTGGAGGAAATATCCTCCAAAATTGGTTATTCGGTTAAATTTTTAAAGCAAGAGTTGAATATTGATTGACAAGCGACCCTAAAATTTATTACGATATCGTCACCCCCCGCGACTTAGAATCAAAAGAACAAATGCCTCATAAATACTGAATTCAATCAATTATTAGAGAAGGCTGGCTATTAATCATTCACTTTCAGATTCAAGTCTATTCTTGATTTGGTATCCCAAAACCAAAAAAGGCTTCTGCGCATTGCAGAAGCCTTTTCTTTATCTAGTTTCCTGATGAAGGACTACTCCTCCATGGTATCTACTTTCTTCTTTCTACCGGTGTAGCTGAAGGAGGACTTGCCTACTCGCAACTCGGTACGTCTGTTCAGCTGATGCATTGCTGGTGTACAGGTCACCGAGTTACAGTCATGCACCGGACGGGTCTCCCCAAACCAGGTGTCTTCCATTCTTCCGTCTTCTACGCCACNAAAAAAGGCTTCTGCGCATTGCAGAAGCCTTTTCTTTATCTAGTTTCCTGATGAAGGACTACTCCTCCATGGTATCTACTTTCTTCTTTCTACCGGTGTAGCTGAAGGAGGACTTGCCTACTCTCAACTCGGTACGTCTGTTCAGCTGATGCATTGCTGGTGTACAGGTCACCGAGTTACAGTCATGCACCGGACGGGTCTCCCCAAACCAGGTGTCTTCCATTCTTCCGTCTTCTACGCCGCGGTTTCTCAGGTATTCCTTCACCACTTCTGCTCTGCGCTCTGACAGGCTCTGGTTGTACTCATCGCTGCCTCTTTGGTCAGTATGGCCCTCGATATACAGCATCAGGTTCGGCATTCTGTTCAGCA
>NZ_JBHRZS010000002.1:0-392998 GCF_042649705.1 Algoriphagus namhaensis | reverse complement strand
CAACTCTCATTTCAAAAATATTTTTTAAAAATATTCCTGCTATCCTCTCTCTCATCACTCTCTACCCCCGTTTGGGATCGCAAATATCTCACTATTTTTTGCCACTTCAATGGAAATTGAAGAATAATTGTAGAAAAAGTCTCAAGACATTGATTATGAAGAGGAAAATATTCAACCCTTCCTAGCTGTAGCTCGGCCCACCTCTAATAATTAAAACTAGGCATCGGTGTGAAATTTCTTCGACGTAGATTCCTAGAATCAAAAGTAAACCGTAAAGTCAATTCATGTGCTCCCCCTGAATTAAACTGCCCCAGCTTTGATACAGTAAAATCAAAGCTATAACCGATCTCAATCCCGTTCGCTAGACTCACACCCAAAAGACCAATCAAGGCCTCATTATTAGGAAGAGAATACTTGGTAGGAAGACCTCGATACCAGAATCCTAAGATCAACGGCTCGAAAAAAAACTCCGCACCAAGATCCAGCTGACTATAGGGACCCTGAGATTTATAATGAAAGGCAAGTGCAAAAGAGCGCTCTTGATCGGTGTTGTTAAAAAAATCATTAATATCTCCTGGAGCTAAATCAAATCGAATTCCTCCATGCGCTGAATAGCGAATCGGCAAGGTATTCGATTCAGCATCTAGGTAACTAATCTCCGGGCGCAGTAAGTGGTGAGCCGAAAAGCCAAACCAAATCCGTTCATTATAATAGAGCAATCCTGCATGAACATCTGGAGAACTCAATTGACTATCCCCTTCAAACCCATCACCAGGCTGCCCAACAATTATACCTCGATCTATATCTAATTGTGTTCCTAAAATAACGTCGTCAAACAAAGCATCACGAACCAAGAAGGCCCCTTGCGCACCAGCGTGCAAATAGCTCGACTCCCCAAGCCGCAATCTGTAACTGTAACTCAGGGCCACCTCATTCAACTGGGTATGGGTGAACGATTCCCTTGCTCCATTTACAATCAGGCCAAATCCAGAATTGTACTTATCTATAAAAATATCTCCATATGCTGAATAAGCCACAAAACTCTGATCAAGTGCAGGCCATTGATTTCTAAAACTAAACCCCACTCTAGTCAGCCCAGTGCTACCTGTGAAGGCTGGATTTAGATATAATGGATTAGCATAGAACTGACTGTACTGAATATCCTGTGCATGGGAGGAAAAGATCAGTATCCAACTGAAAAATAAAATTACAAGCTTCTTCATCATCGGATCAGCTTGAATTTACCTGTTCGAGTCACTTTTTCTCCATCTGTAGCCACCCCGTCAAATCGAAAGACGTAAAAACCAGCATCCATAAGTTTGCCATCCAATCGTCCATCCCAGCCTTCTGTCTGAAGGTCATCAGTTCGAAAAATCACCCCCCCCCAACTATTGAATATGAGAAGCTCAATAGAGACTAACCCCTTATGCTTAGGTAGAAAAAATTTATTCTCCGTGGATTGCGGAGTAAAACCCGTTGGCACCATAACTCGATAACTCCTTGTTATGGATAATTCTTTTACTATTCTAAACTGACATCCTAATTCATCTGTAATTGACAGGGTAATTGGGAATACTCCTTTCTTACCATATACATGTGTGGGATTTTGTAAGGTACTAGAATTCCCATCTCCAAAATCCCAAAGCCATTCCACAGATTCTTCTGACAAATCTGTGAATTGGATCACATCATCTGGAAAGATCCCACCATCAGCATCTCCTCGAATAGTAGTACCCGCCACTACAAAATCAAAATCGCCAGTTAACTCTTCCTCCCTAATTATCACCTCTACTTCTATACCGCTATCAAAGCATTCTGCGAGTCTAGGTTTGGACTGAAGCAAATATTCTCCTGAAAGAGGAATTGCAATAATCTCCTCGTTTTCCAATACCAAACCTTCGCCGGTAAGTAGGTAGTCGTAGGTTTCAAAATCAATTTCTGGAATAAAATCTAAGGCATTGACAGATTGACCTGGTTCACATCCCACAAGTGGTTCTGAGACAGCAATTGATTGATAGTTGGGAAAAGTTACCAGCAAAGTATTGGAGATCGTAGGACAATTCTTTCTATTATAACCCAAAACCTCATAAACCCCAGGCTCTGATACTTGGTAAGAGAAAGCTCCTGCACCTTCAATGAGCTCATCATTCCTGTACCATTCAAATCGCTCGTAAACTTCTTCACCCTGAGCTACTAAAGACAGCACATCACCCTCACATATGATTTGCTCATCGATCAAAGTCGTCTCACCTTCCAGAAAAAGTCCAATAGGCTCAGGCGACTCTTGAATAGTCAAGGTCATCGCATTTCCTGAAGAGGTCTTTCCATAATTATCGGTAATGGTATAGTAAACCGTCACCTCCTCATCCGTAAAACCCTCATTTGAGAAAAAAGTAAAATCCCCAGAATTGTCTCCAGCTCTGAATGTCCCCTGTGGTAAAGTCAATTCACGATTAGCTTCAATACATTTAGCCTGTGAACAAATGTCTGAAGTCTCCTCTTCAATATCTTCGAGTGAAGCATAAAACTGAAGGCAGCGAATTCTACTATCCTCGTTGGGCAAAACGACTTCTTCATCCGTAATGAAATAGGTATTTTCTTGTCCTTCGCAGGAGGCAATATCTGAAAAATCTACTCCCTCAGGGTTTTGGAGTTGATCATCCGCAGAAACTTGAACCACCAAATTCTTGATTTCATGATAATTAGTAAACCCTCCTGTCGAAGCAGCAAAACCGATCTTTAATTCCTGTGGTGGCTCAAAGGCATAAGCCCGATCAAAAATGGGAACGCGCCTTGGATTATTGGGTGTAGTGGTCACCAGCATGTCTACTTTAAAATTGTAACCCACTCCCTGCTCTACAGGCTCCAAATCTATAAACACCTTCCGGTATCCTACTTGATTAGGATCAGTGACACGTTGGGTGCCTATGCCCCCTGAGCTAATTTCAAAAGTATTTGCAGGACTCAGGCCCAGATTACCCGCGTCGAGTGTTTTCCTTCCTATAATAAAAGGGTATCCTGTTAGGCCATTTCCGGGCCCACGTACAACTACTGCATTTGGAACTAGAGAAGTTCCCGATCCCGGGAATCCTCCATTTTTGCCTTCAGCCGAATTGCCAAAATTGCCAAACTCATCGAAACCAATTCCCATATACGCATTTGTCAAACCTGGCTCGTCATTTCGCTGCGCATAGCCAAGTGAACCCCCAAATCCTCCTGGTGCGAAATTTTGAGTGGCAGCATCAAAAAGAAAAACGCTTAGGCCATCTGCTCGATTTACATCGTCGCCACCATAGCTGAAATATTCGAATTCGGCTTTTATCCCATAAAAAGAAGGAAAGGGAATATCTATATAGACGTAGCCAGTTTGACTTGTGAGGTTTTCGGTCAATCGAAGCACTCCATCCACCAATCTTGCATCTCCACCAAAAATGGTTGCTTCCTGAGAATTGCTTGTTTCAAATGTCTCACAATACGGAAAGCCGATTTGACCGTAACCGAAATGAGACAGAAAAATCAATATTAATGGCAGTAGGAATTTTTTCAACCGAAAGGCTAATTAGGGGTAGAAACAAAAATAAGCACAAGACAATAGAAACAAAAAAGCCTTTCGTTATTGAAAGGCCTTTGATTTATCTCATGATAGTTTGTTCCCTATCTGGTCCAATAGAAACTAAATTGATTGGAACCCTAAGTTCGTTCTCTAGGAATTCAACATAGCCCTTTAATTCAGAAGGGAATTTATCGTACTCCCTGATCCCTTTCAAAGAGCAATTCCACCCCTTCATGGTTTTGTAAATAGGTTTTACGTCTAGATCTGATATTTCAAAGCTCAGTTTGTCAATACGTTCACCAGAAGGTAACTCGTAATGGGTACATACTTTGATTTCTTCAAAAATATTGAGCACATCCCCCTTCATCATGTAAAGTTGGGTGACGCCATTGATCATAATCGAGTAACGAAGAGCTGGCAAATCTAACCAACCACATCTTCTAGGTCTACCTGTCGTACTCCCGAATTCGTTCCCCTCTTTTCGCATATCCTCTCCATCCTGATCAAATAATTCTGTTGGGAAAGGCCCGCTACCCACTCGAGTACAGTATGCCTTAAAAATCCCGAACACCTCTCCGATTTTCGATGGTGCCACACCAAGGCCGGTGCAAGCACCTGCTGTCATGGTACTACTACTTGTTACGTAAGGGTAGCTTCCGAAGTCAATATCTAGAAGCGATCCTTGAGCTCCTTCAGCAAGGATTTTTTTACCACCCGACAAGGCTTCATTAACGGTGTATTCGCTATCGATCAGATTAAGACCTTTGACAAAATCCACTGCATCAAAAAACTGCTTCTCCATTTCAGGAAGCTCATCTAAGGAGTAATCATAGAATGAAAGGATCGTCTTATGCTTCTCTACTAAAGCTTGATATTTTTGTCCAAAGTCATTGCTCAGCAAGTCCCCCACCCGAAGGGCAGATCTTCCGATTTTATCCTGATAGGTTGGCCCGATTCCTTTTAGAGTTGAACCGATTTTCTTATCGCCTTTGGACTTTTCATAAGCAGCATCTAGAAGCTTATGCGTAGGAATGATGATTGTTGCCTTTTTAGAAATTACCAGATTCTTCTGGTAATCAATCTTAAACTTTGCTAGCCCGTCTATCTCCTTCTTGAAAATAATTGGATCCAAAACCACTCCATTACCGACAATATTCAGAATGTTTGAGCGAAAAATACCAGAGGGGATTTGATGGAGCACATGCTTTATCCCATCAAACTCTAGTGTGTGGCCTGCATTAGGACCTCCTTGAAATCGAGCGACAATCTCATACTTTGGAGCCAATACGTCCACAACTTTTCCTTTTCCTTCATCTCCCCACTGGAGACCGAGAAGTACGTCCATCTTCATTTGATGTCAGGTCTATAGGTTTATTTTTACTTTTTGAAGCGTGAAATTTGCGATAAGCCTCATGAAAACCAAGAAATGGGCTGTATTTATTGTTGATCAAAAAAAAGCCTTCGCTGAGGAAGGCAGTCTGAGCGGATCGAAATTCCTAATTCTTACTTTTCTTGTTCCTTTCGAAAATCATCCAAAGTATCAAATACAGTGAAAATATTATTCAGTTTGGTGATGATTAATAGCTTTTTCACATGCTCTGACGGAGCAGTCAAATACATCTCTCCATCCACATTTCGCATTTTAGTGAGCATTGTAATGAGCAAGCCTATTCCACTAGAGCTGATATATCGGACCTTACTGAGATCTACGACAAATGTCCGAACACCATTTTCTACGGCATCCGATACCACTTCTACTAGTTTTGGTCCAAGTTGATCTCCGATCAAATCGCCCTCAAGTATCAAGTAATTTGCAAAATCGTCTTTGCTTGAGCTGTATTTTAAGTCCATGAATTTTAATTGAGGGAGTCTGCTGTTTTGTTTTCACAATTCACTTTCTGACAAGCGCCATATAGAATAAGTGAATGGTGCATTACTTTAAAATCGAGAATATCTCCTACGGTATTTTGTATGTTTTGGATTCGTGGATCACAAAATTCCAGCACCTTATTGCATTCCGTGCAGATGAGGTGATCATGTTGTTTGTAGCCGTATGATTTTTCAAATTGGGCTAGATTCTTTCCAAATTGATGTTTGGTAACTAAATCACACTCCACCAACAGATCAAGAGTATTGTACACGGTGGCTCTACTCACACGGTAGTTTTTATTTTTCATACTGATGTAAAGTCCTTCTACATCAAAATGACCCGTACGGCTGTATATTTCCTCCAGAATAGCATATCTCTCAGGAGTCTTTCTCAGTTTTTTCTGCTCTAGGTATGCGGTGAAAATGACTTTTACTTCTTCGAAATTTGAGGTAACTGACGACATTTGGACGTTTTTTGGTAATATAACTTTTCGTTGTTGGAAAAGATTCAAAAGAAATCAATCAAATCTAGAAACTTTTAGAATCCCTTCCACTTTTGAGAGATTTTCCATCAATTTATCTAGATGACTTGTGCTGTGGACATAGAGTCGAATCGTACCTTCAAAAATTCCAGCATCTGAATCCACCGTGATAGAACGCATATTGACTTTGAGTTCATCGGAAATCACTTTAGTCACATCATTAATTAAGCCCACACGATCCGTACCCACAATATGCAGTCCTGCTAGAAATGCAATGGCCTTTTGACTGGTCCAACGGGCCTTTATTACACGGTTGCCATGATTGGAAAGTAGCTCTACAGCATTTGGACAAGAAGTTCGATGAATCTTGATCCCCTCATTCACTGTCACGAAGCCAAATACATCATCTCCTGGAATGGGGTTGCAACATTTAGCCAGAATGTAATCCACCACATCCATATCCTCCCCTATCAGCAATTGGTCGTGATCAGGGCCTTTAATACTCTTCAGTTCTTTTGTAAAGGAGGATTCGTCCTTCACTCGCTCCTGCATGGCCTTTTGCTTCTTTCTCTGGATTTCTAAAAATTCCTTGAAAGCCCGAATCGTGGTGGGATCAATGACCCCCTTCCCTACTCGGTAATAAAATTCATTTGCGGTCTTCAATTCATAGTATGCCCGCAGCTTTTCAACATTTTCTGAGTTGAAAGGCATTTTCATTTGCTTCAGCTTACGTCGTACAATCTCCTTTCCATCTAGTATGGAAGACTTTTTTTCTTCGCGGAGAGCATCCTTTATTTTTGCTTTCGCCCGCGAAGTCACGACGCTATTCAGCCAGTCTTCATTGGGTCTTTGCTTGTTTGAGGTCAAAATCTCTACCTGGTCTCCATTTTTAAGTTTATGCGAAATAGGCACCAACTTTTGATTCACTTTGGCCCCAATGCATTTCGCACCTACTTCGGTGTGGATTTCAAATGCAAAATCAAGTGCCGTTGCACCAAACGGTAACACTTTCAGGTCTCCTTTGGGAGTAAAGACGAAAACCTCTTCGTGAAAAAGATTGCCCCGAAAATCATCCATAAATTCTATGGCATTTGCTTCATTGGATTCAAGCAAGCCCCGAACCTGCGAAATCCAATCATCCAAACCTGAGGGTGATTTGCTATCTTTTTCTTTGTATTTCCAATGAGCGGCATATCCTCGTTCGGCAATTTCATCCATTCGCTTGGTTCGAATCTGTACTTCCACCCACTGCCCAGTGTTGCTCATCACGGTGGTGTGAAGGGATTCATAGCCATTTGAGCGCGGAGTACTGATCCAATCACGGAGTCTGTCAGGATTTGGCTGATAGAAATCAGTGACGATGGAGTACACTTGCCAGCAATCGGCTTTTTCGTTGTCTAACTCACTTTCCAGTATAATCCGAACGGCAAACAAGTCATACACCTCATCAAAAGGTATTCCTTGCTTTTTCATTTTACTGTAAATGGAGTAAACCGATTTGGGCCTTCCTTTGATCGTATAATCAAAAGCCTGCCGACTCAATTCTTCATCCAAAGGCTGGATAAATTTTTTGATGAAACGATTCCTCAGTGATTTAGATTGTTGGATTTTATTGACAATATCTAGATAGGTTTCCGTATCTGTGTATTTCAAATACAAGTCTTCTAACTCAGATTTGATTGTATAAAGACCCAAGCGATGCGCAAGTGGAGCATACAGATACATCGTCTCAGAAGCGATTTTCAATTGCTTGTGCCTTGGCATACTCTGAAGCGTTCGCATATTATTCAAACGATCAGCCAACTTGATCAGAATCACCCTAACGTCATCGGAGAGAGTCAGGAGCATTTTCCGGAAATTTTCCGCCTGCTGAGAGCTACCATATTCAAAAACACCTGAGATTTTGGTCAGCCCATCGATGATGGTCATTACCTTCTTCCCAAAGTCGCGCTCAATATCTTCTAATTCCCAATCAGTGTCCTCCACCACATCGTGAAGTAAAGCGGCAACAATTGAGGTAGTCCCAAGTCCAATCTCTTCCACGCAAATCAGTGCCACTTCCAAAGGATGGTAAATGTATGGTTCACCGGATTTCCTACGCATGTCTTTATGCGCTTCCAGAGAAACATTGAATGCTCGCTTTATTAATTTGGCATCTCCCGGCTTGAGAACCGGTTTGGCCTGACGAAGAAGCCGCCTGTACCGCTTCAGAATTTCTTTGCGTTCTTCTTCTATGTCCACTTGAATCATGACATGAAATTTAAAACAATTTTCACTCTAAAAATTATTTTCGATTAAGGAATATTTTTTTCTTCGAGCCATTGCAAATTTACTTTTCATGTTTACCTTTGCACGCACAATTCAATGAGGAGATAACGATTTCCTCGGAATATGTACTGCGGATGTGGCGAAATTGGTAGACGCACTAGACTTAGGATCTAGCGCCGTAAGGCATGGGGGTTCGAGTCCCTCTATCCGCACTGCTGTCAAACCCTCAATCTCAGCTCTGAATAAGAATGAGGTTGGGGGTTTTTAGTTCAATTTAATCTATAAACAATATCGCTTTGGAAATTACATTAGATAAGCATTCAGCAAATCAGGCTACTATTAAAATTAACTTAAAGGAGTCAGATTACCAACCGAAGGTGGATGCCAAACTCAAAGACTACGCAAAGAAGGCCAATATCAAGGGCTTTCGTCCTGGAAAGGCTCCGCTTGGTATGGTAAAAAACCTGTACGGTACTTCCGTTTTGGTAGAAGAAATCAACACCATACTTGGAGAATCTTTGAATAATTATCTGAAAGAGCAGACTTTCAAAATTTTGGGAGACCCTCTTCCAGTGGAATCCAATGAGGAGAATATTGATTGGAAAAAGCAGAAAGATTTTGAATTTGATTACAAAATCGGGTTTGTAGAAAATATTGATCTTCCTCTCGACGCCAAAATCAAAGCAACCAACTACTCGATCAAGGTAGACGATAAATTAGTAAATGAGACCATTGAGAATCTAAAATCTCAATATGGCAATAGCACTAATCCAGAAATTTCAGAGGCTGGGGACAATCTTTATGGAGATTTGGCCAACGCTGATTCAACTTGGAGCAAAACTCTTACTTTCCCGATAGATAAATTGACCAAAAAATTGGGAGCGAAATTTATCGGTGTTTCCAAAGACGCAGTAATCGAATTCCCTGCCAAAGACGTTAAGAAAGCACAGTGGGAAGAAGCATTTGGCCTTACTGAAGAAGAGCTTGCTCACGTGGACGGTGAATTGAATTTCACGGTGAAAAACATCAACCGTACAGAAATCGCTGAAATGAATCAGGAGTTTTTTGACAAAATCTTCGGTCCAGATCAAGTGAAAAGCGAAGAAGAGTTTATTGCCAAAGTTCAAGAAACTCTACAGGTCAATTACAACAAGGAGGCTGCGCTGTTTACAGAAGAAGAGCTAAAGAAGTCTTTGGTAGAAAAAGCCAACTTGGAGCTTCCTGAAGCATTTTTGAAGGAGTGGCTTTTGAAGGCAAATCAAGGAAAAGTGAGCGCAGAGGATGTAGAAAACGAATATCCTGCATATGCTCGTCAATTGACTTGGTCTTTGATCTCCAATCACCTTGCGACAGCAAATGACATCAAGGCAGAGCACGAAGATGTAATCGAAAAGACTAAGCAAATGGTTCGTGAGCAATTTGCTGCTTCAGGCCTCGGCTCTCAGATGGAAGACAGCATGGATATGTTTGTGGACAATTACCTGAAAGGTGAAGAAGGTCAGAATTATATGAACATGCTTACCTCAGTTCAAAACGACAAGGTATTGGCCATGGTAAAAGAAAAACTCAAGTTGAAGGATAAAGAAATCAGCATTGATGAGTTTAAGGAACTTTTAGAAAAGTAATTTGCTTTAAACGTTATATAAAAAGTCCTTATTTAAGGGCTTTTTTTATTTTTGCTAACCACAACAAAAAATCAGATGATCAATAAGGAAGAATTTAGAAAATACGCCATCCACAATCAGGGCGTCAGCGGTACGGCATTTGATCAGTATACGCAGCATATCGAGAACATGACTCGATCAGTTATCGAAGAGCGACCACAGAACTTTAGAGAGATTGATGTCTTTTCTAGATTGATCATGGATCGTATCATTTTCTTAGGCACAGGAGTAGATGACCACATTGCCAACATCATCGTTGCACAATTGCTTTTCCTTGAGTCAGTGGACGCGAAAAAGGATGTGCTCCTTTACATCAATAGTCCTGGAGGTTCTGTGACTGCAGGCTTGGGTATCTATGATACAATGCAGTACATTGGCCCAGACGTAGCCACTATCTGTACTGGCATCGCCGCATCCATGGGGGCAGTATTACTCGCTGGAGGGGCCAAGGACAAGCGATCTGCACTTCAACATTCTAGAGTGATGATTCACCAGCCATCTGGAGGAATGCAGGGGCAGTCATCGGATATGGAAATTTCCTTAAAGCTCATCCTCTCGATGAGACAGGAGCTTTATCAAATTTTGGCAAATCACACAGGTAAAACTTTCGAGGAAATCGAAAGAGACTCAGATAGAGATTACTGGCTTAAGGCACCTGAGGCCAAAGCATATGGCCTTATTGATGAGGTCTTAATCAAAAAAGTATAATTCATGGCACCAGTTACTTGTTCCTTTTGCGGTAGAAATAAAAAAGACGTTGACCTGATGGTTTCCGGCATCTCGGCTCATATTTGCAATCATTGCATTGAGCAGGCCCATACCATTTTGGGAGAGGAAGAAAAAACCAAAAAAGGCACAAAAAAGTCGAAATTTCAGCTCAAGAAGCCCAAAGAGATCACGGAATTCCTTGGAGAATACGTCATCGGACAAGATGAGGCCAAGAAAGTCCTAGCTGTAGCCGTGTATAACCACTATAAGCGTCTTCAGCAAAAAGATCAGAAGGATGATGTGAAGATTGAAAAATCGAATATCATCATGGTGGGCGATACTGGAACAGGCAAGACCTATTTGGCCAAAACCTTGGCTAAAACGCTTGAGGTTCCCTTCTGTATTGCTGATGCCACGGTACTTACTGAGGCCGGTTATGTAGGAGAAGATGTAGAAAGTATCTTAACTCGATTGCTTCAAGCGGCAGATTATGACGTTGAAGCGGCCGAAAGAGGAATTGTCTATATCGATGAACTGGATAAGATTGCACGAAAGTCTGATAACCCATCCATAACTCGAGATGTGAGTGGAGAAGGTGTGCAGCAGGCAATGCTCAAACTCTTGGAAGGTACTATTGTCAACGTACCCCCTCAAGGAGGTAGAAAGCACCCTGACCAAAAAATGATCGCCGTCAATACTGAGAATATACTCTTCATTTGCGGAGGCGCATTCGATGGGATTGCAAGGCATATCGGCAAGCGCTTGAATACCCAGCCAATGGGCTTCAATAAGGGTGGTGGAGCTGCATTAGCAGATCGCGAGAATCTTCTTCAATATGTCACTGCACAAGATTTGAAGGCCTTTGGCTTGATTCCTGAATTGATCGGTCGACTTCCAGTTTTGACCTACCTAGATCCGCTCAGCAAAGATACTTTGAAGCTCATTTTGACCGAACCAAAGAATGCCTTGGTCAAGCAATATGCGCGCCTGTTAGCGATGGAAAACGTGGAATTGAAATTCGAGGAAAGCGGAATAGATTTTATCGTAGATCAAGCGGTAGCTTTTAATCTTGGAGCTAGAGGTCTAAGATCGATTTGTGAAGCGATCATCACGGATGCCATGTTTGAGATCCCTTCGGATGATACAGTGAAGGAGCTAGTCATCGACGCAAAATATGCTGAGGAGAAATTCAATAAATCAAAATTCAAACGGCTTCAAGTAGCCTAACAACTAGCCCTCGGTCATCGATCGAGGGCTATTTTTTTAATGCTTCCAAGAGCATTTTCGCTGTAGTTTCTGATGCACTTTGCTCACCTATTTTTTCCAAAATCTCGTCGTAGCCTTGAAGCATCAATCCTTTGTACACCTGATTGGTAAGTAAAGCTTGGAGCTCTTGCTTGATTTTTTCAATTGAGAAATCATCTTGGATCAGCTCTTTTACGACTTCTCGCTGCGCAATTAGATTTACTAAAGAAATAAACTCAATCTGCACCAGACGCTTTGCGATTTGATAGGAAATCGTGCTGGTTCGATAAACCACCACTTGCGGCACACGAAACAAGGCTGTCTCTAAGGTGGCCGTCCCAGACGTCACCACAGCAGCAATGGCATGATGAAGAAGATCGTATGTCTGATCAAAAACAACCTTAATACCGGCTTTAATTGCGCTCTCATAGACCTGAGCATCTAGAGACTCAACCCCTGCCACGACAAATTGCATCTGATCGAAGCTTTGAGCCACTTCGATCATTTTCGAAAGCATGGCAGTCACTTCTTGTTTTCGACTTCCTGGTAAAAGTGCCACAATGGGCTTGAAGCTCAATTCATTTTTCTGAAAGAAAAATTCATGTGGCTTAAATTTCTTCACCTCATCCAAGAGCGGATTGCCCACATAGGCCACATCCATACCATATTTTTTGAAAAATTCCTGCTCAAAAGGAAGAATGGAATAAACTTGATCAGTAAACGCTTTGAGTTTCAATGCGCGTTTTTGATTCCAAGCCCAGACTTTCGGAGGTATGTAATAATGTACCGGAATATTCTTAGCAGAGGCAAACTCAGCGATTTTCATATTGAAGCCACCATAATCGACCAATACGATCAAATCTGGCTGGAAAGAAAGTATGTCCTTTTTGATCAGATTGAGATACTTGAGGACTTTCCTAAATCCGAGCACCACCTCCACAAAACCCATGAGTGCCACTTCAGAATAATCAACCGCAAGCTCTACTCCTGCTTTGGAAGAATACGCTCCGCCCATTCCCCTGAAATGAATTGAGCTATCCTGACGAAGAGTTTCCTCCACAAGATTAGATGCGTGCAGATCTCCCGAGCGCTCGCCACAGATGATATAGATTTTTTTAGAAGCCAAGGTTCACTAGTAGAGACAAATATGGGGGAAAAAGCTTCAGAAAAAAATGCAAATCAAAAAGCTTGATTCTACCTATCAGTCTCCAAAATACTCCACAAAATTTCGCTCAGTTTCGTACAGAGTCAACTTATACAAATGTCCATCTGGAACGATCTGGTCTACTTGAGGCTTTAGAATTTTCCAAAACTCCATCACCAGATTTTCGCAGCTGGCCATTTTTCCAAACATAAAATCTACATCGAGATTGAGGTTTTTATGATCAACTTTATCGATAATTTGACGACGAATCAAGGTGCTTAGCTGCTTGAGGTCCACTACAAAGCCGGTCTCTGGGTCTGGGTTCCCTTTTACAGTGACAATCAACTCAAAGTTATGCCCATGCCAATTTACATTGGCACATGGTCCAAAAACTTCGAAATTTCTCTCATCAGACCATGCCGGATTCCATAGCTTATGGGCGGCATTGAAGTGTTCTTTTCTACAAACGTAAACCATCTCCTTCTCAAATTCTGGGCAAATTTAGCTAAAAAAATATACTTGCCTAAAGTGATAAATAAACAAAAGGGCTTCCGAAAAATCGAAAGCCCTTTTTAATGGAAAAAGCTCAAATTAAGCCTCATTCAATTTCTGGAAGAAGATCACCATATGATCCTCTCTACTCAGGTCAAGCTTATTATCCTTCACAATTTTCTTTGCTATGGTTTGATCTGCATCATC
The DNA here is from genome assembly GCF_042649705.1 of Algoriphagus namhaensis. Classification (NCBI taxonomy): domain Bacteria; kingdom Pseudomonadati; phylum Bacteroidota; class Cytophagia; order Cytophagales; family Cyclobacteriaceae; genus Algoriphagus; species Algoriphagus namhaensis. The sequence continues at coordinate 379,366 of NZ_JBHRZS010000002.1, read as the reverse complement.
GAGTGCCTTTATAATATTGTTGGTTCTATTTCTAACTGTACTTGCTTCTTTAGCATCGGAAACCAAATAGAATCTCTCCTCAAAAACGAACATTTTACCAGGAGTTGGTGCATAGCTATTTTTTGGTGGAGTAACAAGATCTGTAGTGTATTGGCGCACCAGAGTATATTTTTCTCCCTCAGCTAACACATTTACAAAATCATCCTCCTTCACGCCTTTGATTTGATCAAACCCTTTTTTGAAAAGTAACTTGGTCAGTAAACCATCTGTGCTATTTGCAATCACAATCGAAGGTCTTTCTAACAGCATGTATTCTACATAATTCTTGTTCAAGAAAATCTTATTTCCTGCCTCATTGATAACCTCAAATTCATTCTCGAAAATATTGAACTTGTATGCCACATTTTCCTTCAACCCTGCATTGGTCGTAGCAACATCTGCCCGTGCCCAATCATCGAAAAGATATGGAGAACCTTCTACCCCATCATAGCCAGAAAGCCTCGCAGGTGCTCCATTCATGTCTATATTAGAAATTTGAGCAAAAGAGGCCTGTGTAAACAACAAACCAATCACTATTAATACTTTTTTCATTTTACTGTTTTATAACTTTTTTGTGTAATGTTAAACTGTAGGTGTTTATTCTCAATATATATAGTCCAGATCGACTAGGAAGGTTCATTTTGACTTCCATTTCCTGAGATATTTTTGATTTATCTTCTTGGATCAAAACACGACCTGAAAGATCGACGAGCTGGAATTGAATTGGCCCTGTATAGTCATTAGCAATGTTGATATTCAAAACATCATCACTAGGAATTGGTCCGATGAAAACCCCAAATCTACTTAATTCAGGCTCGTCCTCCTCAATAGCTGAAATCACAACAGGATCAGAAACCCGATTACATGCTCCATCGAAAATCGCTACTTGATAGGATCCATCACCACTTACTTCAAATGATCTGGAAGTTGCGCCGGGAATCACCTGTCCATTGGCATACCATTGATAGGATGAACCGGGCTGCTGCGATGTTAGTACATTGCCATTGGCGACGACATTTGGCTTCACGATATCATTACCAGTCACTGTGATTTCTTGCTCAAACATGGTAAACCCATCCGCATTGGAAACCTTGAGTGAAACGGTATAAACACCAGCCTGATCAAAGACGAAGAAAGGCTCTTCCAATGTAGAAGTACCAAGTCCATCAAAATCCCACTCGTATTCGGCGATCGCTCCTTCACTCAGATTCTCGAAAGTTAGCGCCGCACCCACGCAATTGTATTGGAATGCAAAGTTAGCGAAAAGTACATCCTCACAGTTTTCCTGAAGCCAGCCAGTAGCATCGGTTACCTCGGCATCCGTACCCAGATTAATAATACCTTCACCTACCAGATTTACAGAATTAACATCGAGGAAGTCAAAGCAATACTTTCTGTAGTTGGGATAAGTGAAAGTTCCCGTCACAGGAGACACTATTCGCGCTCTATTTCCTGAGGTGGCATTGGATGATAGTTCTCCGGTCGCTTCAAAATTTCCAGCATTACCTAGGTTCAAGAGGGCGTTCGGGCCTAAGTTGAAGTCCCGTACGGATAGAGTTGGAATCTGCATTCTCACTTGCCCCTCACTAATATTCAAATCCATAAATCCACCCGTACTCAGATCCAGCTGACCAGAAGTTACCTCAAGCATCTCGAAAGAAATGGCAGCCTCATTTTTGAAAGTACCCGTAGATCCATCAAAGACCAAAGAGAGACCTTCTTTCAACTCAGCACCTGCTTGGATATCTATTTGATCTGAAAAATCAATTGATGTCACATTCCCGCTTAACTTGGCATTCGCACTCATAGTCAAGCTTGATAGTGAAACGGCACCTATGCCAAGGTTCAACACCGCATTGTCTATCGCTACATTGTCTAATACATTTGCCGAGATCACTTTCCAGTTTCCAGATTCAAACTTCAGATCAACATCAGAGAAAGTCGCAAGCCCTAGCTCCACAAGAAGCTCATTATTCCCAGAACCCTCGAATACAAGTGCGCCATTTTGAATTTCAGTAATTTGATTGCTCACTCTAAACCCATTGGTCACTACGATTTCGTTGTTTTGAAGATTAAATTTCACCAATTGGTTACCAAAGAAGTTGACACTGAATGCCTCTGCTGATTCCGTAAACAAAACTTCTTGACTTCCTCCAGAAGCACCTTCAAACACCACTCTAGTCCCACTTCCTGGAATTCTATTTGCACTGGATCCATTCGCTGTGGTTGACCAGTTAGCCGGGCTATTCCAGCTTCCTCCATCTTCCCCGATCCAATAAAGTGTTTCGTCGGCGCCATCTATGGTACCAGCTGTGAATACCAACGCATATTGCTGTAAGCCAAATTCCAAGTCGCCTTTATGTGAAATTACCACTCTGTATTTCTGCGCCTTTGGCGAGTTGATTTCTATCTTCTCGACATTGTCCCGGAAATTATCCGCAGTATTTATTCCTGTGGCTGATGCGGCAAGAGCTGGATTCAATGTCCATGGGAAGAACTCCTGGCCGTCTTCATCAAAAATTCGCATATCAAGATCATTCACGAGCATGATATCTGTAGGATCCAATCCCGTTCCTGCAGGAGCTCCTTCAGGATCAGTCCAAACTAGTGTTGCTTTTATTGGGGTGATTCCATCCGACACGAATTCGAATTCAAAGCTCTCACCATTACCCAAGATATCTTCTCTGATAATTTTTGAAGAGCCATCTTCATCTAAAATAATCTGGGCACCACTAGCTACATCTAGTAACCCCCAACCATTCATGTAGTCAGGCCCCGGCGCAGGTCCAGCTTCTTTGGTGGTATGAATAGCCAAAGCCTTCACTGTGGATGACAACATGAATCGTCCTGCGTTTCTCTCTGAATACAATTGCTGCAAAAGAAACAAGGAGCCTGTCACATTAGGTGCAGCCATGGAAGTACCGCTTTGGCTAGCATAAGAATCACCTCCATTTGAATTGATAGAGGCACTAAAAACATTTACGCCCATTGCTACCAAATCGGGTTTGATTCGACCGTCATCTGTAGGCCCCCAAGAAGAAAAAGAACTCATCACCACAGATTGTGGGTTCTGATAATCCAAGACTTTTTCTACTGCTCCAATTGTTAATCCATTTTTAGATACTGCTCTCCACGCCAAAATATCTGATGGTCCGTCTGGCGGCCTAGTTCCATCACCTCGGTCGGAACGATCATTCCCTGCAGCAAAGACAGGTAAATAATAAGGTTTAGAAAACATCACCTGATCCATCGCTGCACTAAGCGTAGAATAAAATCCAAATCTCCAGTCCTCTTCTGTGCTGATGCTTGGGTTTCCTAGCCAATTGGAGCCTTCCCAACCCATTCCTATCGAATACGAATGATTTGAAAGCAACATTCCATTGGGTTTAGTTTCTGGGTCGTATGCATTTGAGGTCATCTTATTGGCATCATTATCCCAATTGAAGGACCATGCTGTAGCTTCATTCGCCATACCCTTGGCCGCCGCATTAACACCTTGCCCCATGATTGTCCCTGACACGTGAGTAGAGTGTGTACTTAGGGTTTCTGTAGACCCATCAACTTGTGTCAATCGCCCACCATATTCTACATGGTCTACTTTTGGACGAGTCTGATCAAAAATACCAACAGTAAGTCCCTTACCTGTAAGGTCCAGACCTAAATCTCCCCCTGGTTGTAATTGAATTGCGCCAGTAGTAATTGCTGCATCTACATTACTGTTTGTGAAATTAATGACTGGCCATCCGGTTTCGTCTAAAAATTGGATTCGTGAAACAATACCATCCTCACCCATCATGCCTCCATCAGCATTCAAAAAACTGAATTTAGATTCGTCGATGCTTTTTGGAGCGTAGGTGAACTGAGATAAATTCACCCTAAGTTTTTGTTCGGTTAATTTTCTTGCTTCTTTCAATTGCTGCTCTTTTGAAAGAGTATTCTGGGCAAATGCCCCCGAACTCAAAATCAAACAGCAAAGGGTAAATAATAGTCTCATAAGCATATTCGTTCTTCTAGTAAAACGGTGATTGAGGAAGGATGTTTACTAGATTTTTCAATCAGATTTTATTCCTGTAAAAATAGTTTCAGGTTTCTTGAAATAAAAATTTGAAATAAAAAAAGGAGGGCCGAAACCCTCCTTTTATTCATTCTTAACAAAATTAATTTTTCACCAACGTAGTGGTTGCATTAATTCCATTGTTTGGATCATTCCAATATACAGTCAAGGTCTGAGTAGCCTCATCCCAGCTTCCTACAGTAGGTTCCACAACTGGAGCACTAATGGCAAACTGAGTTTGACGACTTGCTACAAAAGTAATTGCGTTACAATTATCAGCGTAAATCGCCTCTTGAGTAGTACTGAAACCGAATCTTGCATAAAGACCTGTAGAAACATCGGAGATAACATACTGACCTGCTCCAAGCGGAGTCACCGTTACCTCAGCCACATCAGTTCCGAATCTACTTACCGTAGTCCCAGCCCAAGTATCAGTAGCTTCAGAAATATCCGATGGACATACTACTCGTATATTCAAGGTGATAGAACCGTAGTTGCTAGCAATATCAGCACCAGTAGCACTTGAGATATTCAACACTAGTGCAGGAGATTCACTTGGATCAATATTTCCTGTAAGTACTGTCACAGGAAATGAACCAACAAACTCACCAGCAGCAATGGTGGCAGAGTTACCAGAAAGCGAGTAATGAACTCCTTCTACAGCTGTGGAAGATGCATCAACCTCGATATTCACGGTTATCGCACCACTCGCATTTGTTGAGACTCTGTTAAGTCCAATTTCTGCGATATCAGTCTGTGTAGTGGTTGCTCTTACATATGTTTCAGTCAAACCATTTGGAAGTTTTGCGTCAGCAAACTCAACCTGGTTACCAGAAAAGAACGTTTCTGTCCCTGGATCATCAAAGCAGGAAGTCATTGCCACTGCGGCTAATGCTACTGCAAATAGGGTATATAACTTTTTCATTTTTATTCTATTTAATTTTAGTTATAACCTGGATTGTCCTCTAATAGATCGTTCAATAACAATTGATCTTGTGGAAGAGGAGCCAAGATTCTGTAGTCTGTATATGGTACAGACTCGAAGCTGCCATGCTTGGAAATATCCATAGCATTTCTCTTCAAGTCAAACCATCTGTGTCCTTCAAGAGCAAATTCTACTCTTCTTTCGTTCATGATTTGCTCAAAAAGAGCATCGCCTGCAAGACCCGCCACAGGATCAAGACCTCTTTTACTTCTTAATGCATTGATATCAGCAATAGCACCAGTAGCATCTCCAGTTCTGAATCGAGCTTCAGCTCTAATCAAATACATCTCAGCTGCTCTAATGATTGGAAGGTTCTCAAGGAAATCTCCTTTAGTTCCCAACCACTTGTTTGATCTGTAAACTGTACCACTTGCACCAGAACGAGTAGTCTCGGTCCAAGTATCTCTACGAACGTCACCCTCTTCATAGCTCGCTAGTAATTCATCAGAAGCAGTTACTATAAACTGCGCTGAATTAAACACATTAGCTGTTAAAGTACACATTGAGTTGTTTACACCATCCACTGTAGACCAATCAACTGATCTGATCTCAATCTCAAAAAGAGACTCTGGGTTGGGATAAGTAGCAAACCCTGCAACGTAATTAGTTTCGTCCATAAGACCAGTACCATCGTTACCTAGGCCATAAGTAGCCATAGCTTGAGAAGCCATTGAAGCAGCCTCTGCATACTTAGAATCATACAAGTACACTCTGGCTAGCAAAGCCTCAGCAGAACCTTTTGATGCTCTGTAAACACCTGCAGTTCCTAGAGAAGCTGTTGGCAACAAGCCGATAGCTGTATTAAGATCAGACTCGATCTGATCATACAATTCTCTGTTGGTAACTCTTTCGCGGAAGTCCGCCTCAGAGAATCCTAACGTTGGAGTCGTACGAAGCACAACTGTTCTGTCCCAGCCATTTACTTCTTTACCTGGCTCATATCCGTAGATTTTAGCAAGGTCAAAGTAAAGCATGGCGCGCAAGAAATAAGCCTCGCCTTTAACTTGATTTCTCAAGTTATCATCTCCTTCTACATCGTCAATACCAGCCAAAATAATATTAGCTTCGTTGATTGCACCGTAATGACCAGTTCCCCAAAGTCCCATATGGGCACGATCGGCGTTTGCTTCTTGACCAATATATCGTCCAGTATTAGCAATAATTCTTAGATTATCAGCCATAATATCTGGAGCAATCATCAATTGCTGTCCGTAATTGTTAAATCCTCTTACCGCACCATATGCTGCGAAAACCAAGGATTCGTAACCCTCTACATCCGCAAATGCTGTTTCAGGTGTCAAGCTTTGCCTTGGCTCTGTGTCCAGAAGGTCGTCGCAAGAGCCTAGAGCAAGGGCAGAGCCTAGAGCGAATATTTTTATATAATTTTTCATTCCTATTTCTAATTAGAAGTTAAGAGTAAGACCGGCTGAGAATTGTCTTGCGTTTGGATATCTAGCGAAAGTAGTATTTCCAGCAACTCCAACTACCTCAGGATCAATTCCATTGAATTTGGTAAATGTTGCCAAATTTAATCCTTGTACAAAGAAGTTTGCACCGCTCATTCCAATTCTGCTAGCTGCAGCAGCAGGTAAAGAATAGCTCAAAGTAACTTGCTTCAATCTCACATATCCACCGTCGCTCAATAATCTTGTAGAGAACGTATTGATGTTCGAAGTTCCAGCCTCTTGACCACCTTCGAATGGCTTACCAACTGTGGTGATGTCACCAGGCTGCTTCCAGTAATTCAATTGGCTTACGTCAAGGTTACCAGTACCTGATCCCCAGTTCTGAAGATTGAAGATATCTTGGTTACCCGCAATGTTTCCAAATTGACCTTGGAAGAATACTTCCAAAGAAAGTGGTCCATAAGTAAAGGTGTTAGCAAGGCCACCATAGCTTGAAGGCAATCCGCTACCTCTGTAATCCAAAGTATTTTGTCCAGTGATGTAAGTATATCCTCCAGTACCAGTACCGTCATCATACATCGCCTTACCATTGGCAGGGTTTATACCTAGGAATTCGTTAGTATACCAGAAATCAATTGGACGACCTACGATAAGGTTGTTACCAATTCTGTCCAAACCATCATAAAGCTCAAGAAGTTCGTTCTCCAAGAAAGTGATATTGAAGGCAGTACTCCACTGGAATTTACCTGAAACGATGTTCACAGTCTGAATATCAAGGTCGATACCTTGATTTCTTACTTTACCTGTGTTTCTAGTGATTGATCCAAATCCTGAGTCAGTAGGTAGTGGAGTGTTGAAAAGAAGTGATTTAGAATCTTTTCTCCAGAAATCTACTGTTGTGATGATTCGACCATTGAAGAAAGTCGCATCCACACCAAGGTTAATGGTCTCAGACTCTTCCCAAGTCAATAAGTCGTTTCCAAGCTGAGACAAGGTCAAAGCACCTCCTCCAAGATACTGACCGGCAGAACCTACCAATGATCTAGAAGCAAAGTTTGCAATGTTTGAGTTACCAGTCACACCGTAAGAAGCTCTAACTCTTAAGTTATCCAACCAAGTTACATCCTGAAGGAATGCCTCAGAAGATAATCTCCAACCAGCAGATGCTGCGTAGAAAGTACCCCATTTGTTCTCCTCACCGAATCTAGAGTGTCCGTCTCTTCTGATAGTAATATCAGCGGTATATCTATCATCGTAATCGTATTTCACGTTACCAAATACACCCGCTCTCTTAAATTCTGTAAAGAAAGAGCCAATAGCGAATGGAGTCGCCGCATTGTTAAGATAGATCAAAGTTGGATTTGGGAAACCTCGTCCTGTTGCGTTTTGAGAATCTGCTTGCTCCGCCTTATACTCAAACCCAAGTACACCTGTTACAGTGTGCACATCATTAAATTTCTTATTGAAATTGAAGTTGTGGTTTGTGTTAAAGTTGTTAGTTCTTCTAGCAGTGAATGTAGATGCACCTCCGTAAGAAGAGAATACAGGAATCGTAGATGGTCTGTTGTTGATATCGGCATTATCCGAAAAATCCAAACCGAAATACGAAGTAAAGCTCAACCAAGGAGTGATTTGATAGTTCGCCTGTAGGTTAGATACAGTTTGAACAGTCTTTCCACTTCTTAGCTCTTCAAATACACCCTGAACAATGTTATATCCAAATAGGTGATTGGAAGGGTAACGAGCAAAGCTACCATCCTCATTGTAAATTGGAACGTTTGGTCTAGCTGTGTAACCAGCCTGGAATGGCGAGTTTACAAAGTTACCGTTGGCAATAGAACCATTGGTATTTTGGAAGGCAAGAGAAAGGTTAGCTGAAATGGTAAATTTCTTGCTTGGTCTGTGGGTAATGTTCAATCGGCCAGTAGCTCTTGAATAATCAGACATTTCAATTTGTCCTTCCTGCTTAGTATAAGATCCAGAGAGATAGAAAGAAGTTTTGTCATCACCACCAGAAACTGCCAAGTCGTAAACGCTTAGACGACCGTCTCTGTAAAGAGCATCTACCCAATCATTAGTTTCTAGATTTGGATTCTCAGGATCACCATAAGTAGCCGCAGCATTTGCTGGATTAAGGCCTGCATTGATATAGGCATCACGCTTGATACCTGCCAACTGGCGAGCATCCATTACTTCATAAAGATTCAAAGGCTGAACGATACCTTCCTGAACAGTAAGAGTCACGTTAGTCTTTCCTTTGCTACCTCTTTTAGTAGTAATCAAAACCACACCATTTGCAGCTTGAGCACCATAAATAGCGGCTGCAGCAGCATCTTTCAATACCTCAATAGACTCAATGTCATTTGGGTTGATAGATCCAAGTGCATTTTGTGTTCCTTGACCTGAAAGTCCACCACTACTAATTTGAACACCATCTACAATGTAGAGTGGATCGTTACCAGCGTTGATCGAGCCAACACCTCTAATACGTACGTTCAAAGTTCCTCCTGGCTGACCAGAAGTTGAAGTTACTTGAACACCAGCAATTCGGCCTTGCATCGCACGGTCGAAAGATTGAACTGGCAGGTTTTCAAATACCTCGCCTTTTACCGATGCAATAGCACCAGTGATTTCTCTTTTCGACTGATCTCCGTAAGAAGTGATTACGAATTCAGATAAAGATTGAACATCTGGCTCCATGGACACGTCAATTGTAGTCCTGTTGCCAATTGTCACCTCTTGGGTACTTAAGCCGACAAAGCTAAAGACCAAGACATTGCTCCCTGCAGGAACGCTAATTGAATACTTACCATCTAAATCAGTGGCAGTACCAACAGTCGTACCTTTTACGAGAACCGTTGCACCTGGTACACCGAGGTTATCCTCTGTAGAGATAACTGTACCAGTAATCACACGATTTTGAGCAAATGCTACTGCACTAGCCAAAAACAATGTGAGTCCTAGAAGTAAAATTTTCCTCATATTGGTTAAAATTTGGTTTAATTTGATTCCAATGATATCTCTAAAATTGGAATATCACAAAAGGTAAACCGACAAAAGGTGAAATAGTCTTTTAAAAGAAATTCACCAAAACAAGCCAAAATATGTTAATTCGGAATAAAATTTTGCCAAAGCATCATTTTATTGATTAATTCAGAAAAAATCTAGTATTATCACAGTGTTAACAAAAAATAATTTTATCAAAAAAAATCATCGAAGACGATTTTTTTTGATTTTTGACCCAAAAACAATAGAATTAATAAGATTTAAGACGGTTCTTAATCTTTTATTTCTCGCCAAGAATTTTTGCAAATTCTAATTCTGGTTTTTAGAAAAAAAGCAATTTTTTATTTGGACTTATTTCAATAAAAAAATTGATGAACGGGTAATGCAGGTTCTTATGATTATACAAAACTAATTCAATCCTCTTAATTCGATTTGGCAACTACTTTATAATATTTTTATAGTAATCCTTCGATTTAATGCTTGGTTTTTGGGGCTATCATTTTTCACCATAGGCTCGCTATCACCTTTCCCTATCACCACCACACGCGCCGGGTGCATACCTTTATCCACAAGGTAATTTTGTACACTCTTCGCCCTATTCAAACTAAGAACCTTATTATATTCCTTCTGCCCTACATTGTCGGTATGTCCTTGAATTTCGATATTTACATTAGGATTCTCCTCCAAGAATTTCAAAAGCCTCTTGAGTGAAGACATGGATTCCTCTTTGAGCTCGTATTTATCAAAATCAAAAAAGACGTTTTCGAAGACAAATTGCTCTCCAGATGCTACTGGGGTGAGATCAATTTTGAGGTCTTTTACATTTTGAAGCTTATCTCGCTCTACGTTATAAATCTTTGGTAAGAATCCTTTTTTCTCAACATACAATCCAGAAAAAGCCCGATCTGGATAAAGCATGGTAAAATCACCGGTTTTTCCATCCGCCTTGAATTGATAGAGGGTGCTGTCATTAGTCAAGGAAACCAGAGATAATGTGGCGTCTATAGGTTCGCCTGTCCTCGAGTTGAAGACCTGGCCTTCGGTAACAGTCAGGTTTTCGCCCAAATATATTTCCTCAGGAAACCTAAATCGGTAGAGCAGCGAACGGTCATTTTCTCCTCCGTCTTCTGTTAGTTCTGTAAAATATGCGTAATCCTTCTGTGCAGTAATAAATAGAGCAACTTGATCGAGCTGATCATTAATGGGTAACCCCAGGTTCTCGGGTACTTGGAAGTCTCCCTCTTTAACTCGAGACAGGAAAATGTCCATACCACCGAAGCCCTGATGGCCATTGGATGCGAAAAACAAAATTTCATTATTAAAAAACATGAAAGGTGAAATCTCGTCCTTCGCAGTATTAACCGTATTTCCTAGATTTTTGGCTTCAGCCCAAGATCCGTCATTCATCCTCACGCTATACCAAATGTCATTCCCGCCAAAGCCTCCTTTTCTATTGGATGAAAAGAAAAGGATTCGTCCATCAGCAGAAAGAGAGGGCTGGGAATCCCATGACCTAGAATTGACGGATTTACCCATGTTTTTTGGCCGCTGCCAATTCCCGTTCACCTTGTATGCAATATACAAATCACAGCTTCCCTCAGAATCGGGGGCATCGCATGAGGTATAGATCAAAATATTACCATCCGCGGTCACGGAGCAGGTACCCTCGTTGTACTGGGAATTGATATTAGACGCAATACTTACCGGGTTCGTCCAATGGTCATTACCATCAGAGTAGGCCACAAAGATATCTTCCTTGTCAAAATTCCCCGTACCATCCCGCTTGGTAAACAGAATCTGCTCTCCATCTGCAGTCAAAACAGGAAAATATTGAAGTCTAAAGGAATTAAGAGGGTCTGGCAGTTTTTCTTTTTCTATAGACATAGAATTCCCAATCTGAGTGGCGAGAAAATCCATCTGCGCACGCATATCTCGATAGTAAACTGAATTTTTGAAAGAGTCATCAAAAAGAGCATCTGACTCTGAAAATCTTTTGTACGCTTCCTCAAACTTCCCCTGCTTCAAATAGAGGTTGGAAAATAGCCAAGCGTATTCAGCAGTATTCTTAAGTTTGGCATTTTTACCTGCAAGTCTTTTTTCTCCTGCCAAAGCCACTCGTTCTGCATTTTCCAAATCTCCCAGTGTGATGTAGAGCTGAGACATTTTTACATATGCCTCTAAAAATGAACCCTCGCGCTCTATGGCAGATTGATAACTCTCGATCGCTTCGGTATATCTCCGAGAGAGTGTAAGCTCTTCCCCTTTTTCAAATAACTTGATCGCCTTAGAATCTATAATGGAATAGGTCTGCGCATTCACGGCGCAGAGGCTAGCAAAAAGCAATATTCCTATAAGAATTAGACGCATGGACTTCAGGGGATGTCCATAAATTTATGGGTTTGTAGGGATATTTTCCAAACAGGCCTATTTTTAACGTATTCGATGATTTCTGGTGTAAATTTATCTGCTTTACTCCATTCGGGTTGTAGCCTAAGTTCACAAGATCCATTTACCAAGGTGGCATGCTCCTCCGCAAAATCAAAATCACTTTTGTGAAAAACGACCACCTTTAGCTCATCGGCCTTAGCATAAATTGAAGGGTGCGGCTTTTTAAACTTCTTCGGAGAAAAGCAAACCCAATCAAAATCTCCTGAATAAGGATGTGCTCCAGATGTCTCAATATTTGTGGTGAAACCTTTCTCTTTCAAAAGCTTGGTCAAAGGCCCTAAGTCATACATCAGAGGCTCACCTCCGGTGATAACAACAAGTCTCCCTGGATAGCTACACGCTTCCTCTACGATCTGCTCGATATCAACAACTGGCCATTTTCCTGCTTCCCAACTTTCCTTCACATCACACCAAACACAACCAACATCGCAGCCTCCTAATCGGATAAAATATGCTGGATGTCCGGTAAATTTTCCTTCTCCTTGGATGGTGTAAAAAGCTTCCATTAAAGGAAGCTGTAGGCCCTTGGCTACTAGTTCTCGCGTGGTCATTTGAATTTTTGGTAAAGCGGGTGATTCGACCGCTGGTGAATTAGAGATGCAAAGGTAACTCGAAAGCGCAGATAGACAATTCGAATTTTGATTTTCGTGAATAGGCTCAATGTTAAAAAATTAAACTCCAATCCTTCTTTCCCAAAAGCTTCTTTTCGAGAATATAAGATTGGAGTTCAAAATAATTTACTATAACCTACTTCTAAAAATGTAGCCTCTTACTCCTTTTTCAAAGTCGGATAGGTAACTCCTAATTGCTCCAGGTAAGTATCGAATTTCGTCTCATCATAGTAAAACTTCTCAAGTTCAGGACGGAATTGCTTCATTATATCCCCATTGAGATAAATCGGAGGAGCATCCTCTGCCGTGATCATGGGCTTGTAGGTTTCTTCCTTCGTCTGCACATTATTGAAGTAATCCCATGCTTGGTCCACAAGCTCAGGCTTCAAAAGTAAATCCAAAATGGTCATGGCTTCAGCTTTGGCCCCTGCAGTCACACCTTTATGTGCAATAGGTGTTGCCATTGCAATGGCGTTTGCCCAGTGATGCCCGGGCAAGCCAGGAATATTGGAAGGAAATCTCAATGTCACTGTCGGCACCACCCAAGAAACATCACCTATATCATCGGAACCTCCACTTCTCGGCTCTTCTACAGGTAGCCCAAGCTCATTGAGTTCTGTAGGCATTCCTTCCTCCTTGCTGCCCATCTCCTTTTGGACCGCCTTGGCCAAGGTCTGGTCTTTTTCATCCCACTCGGGTAATCCTACGGTTTGGATATTTGCAAACATGGTTTCTGCAATCACTTTATTAAAGTGTCGAGGCCATGCAGTACCGAGAACCTTATAATCCATTTCTGTTTCGGTCATTAGGGCCGCGCCCTTGGCAATATTTGTAGCTTGTTCATACATCTCCATGATGCCATCATATTTCACATCTCTGAAATAATACCAGATGGAAGCTTTAGAGGGCACTACGTTGGGCTGATCTCCCCCATCGGTGATTACGGAGTGCGATCGCTTCAGCGGATGCAAATGCTCTCTTTTGTAATTCCAACCAATATTCATCAACTCCACGGCATCTGCTGCCGATCTTCCGCGCCAAGGTGCGCCAGCTCCATGTGCCGCTTCTCCTGTGAAGGTGTATTCCACAGAAATCAATCCTGTACCCGAAGACTGACCATAGCTTACTCCCATATTACTGGATACATGCGTGAAAATACATAGATCTACCTCGTCGAAAAGTCCATCTCTAGTATACCAAGCTTTCGCTGCGACTAACTCTTCTGCAATTCCTGGCCAAAGAATCAGCGTTCCTCCAATGTTCTCGCGTTCCATAATTTGCTTCACCGCAAGTGCAGCAGTAATATTCAAAGGAATACCTGCATTATGGCCCTCCCCGTGACCAGGCGCTCCTTCTACTATGGGTCTGTGATAAGCCACACCTGGATACTGGGAAGCCTTCGGAATATTATCAACATCAGAACCCAAGGCGATCACAGGGCCATCTCCATTACTCCAAGTGGCCCACCAGGCCGTGGGTATACCAGAAATTCCTGTTTGGATTTCAAACCCATTCTCTTCTAGAATACCTGTGAGGTACTTGGAAGATTCGACCTCCTGAAAGCCAAGCTCGGCAAAGCTAAAAATCTTATCCACCATCACTTGGCTCATTTTGTGATTGGCTTCTACAATTTCTGCGACTTCAGTTTTGAGAGACTCGATTTGATTTTCTGAATATTTCTGAGCTTGGGATTGAAAAGCTAGGCCGGCTGTCCAAATCGCCGCAAGAGAAAGGTGTTTTATTAGTTTCATCGGTATGGGTGGTTGAATTGAGTTGGAAAATAGTAAAAAGCCTCGGCTCTGGGAAATAAAATTGCTGATTGGAAATCTTACTCTATGAGGATTTACTCTTTTGACTACCAAAGCCAGTCGATTTTTCTATTTTTGCAGGCGTTTAGCTAAAAAAAAGAATCAAAATGGCGGAATATAATTTCAGGGAAATCGAAACAAAGTGGCAGGAATATTGGAAACAAAACCAAACTTACCTTGCCGAAGTAAATCCTGAAAAACCCAAGTTTTATACCTTGGATATGTTTCCTTACCCATCGGGTGCGGGTCTTCATGTTGGACACCCGCTAGGATATATCGCTTCTGACATCATCGCTCGATATAAAAGGCTAAAGGGCTTCAATGTCCTGCACCCAATGGGCTATGATAGTTTTGGACTTCCTGCGGAGCAATACGCCATCCAAACTGGACAGCACCCTGCCATTACCACCGAACAAAACATTGCTCGATACACTGAGCAGCTTAAAAATATCGGCTTCGCATTTGATTGGTCTAAAGAAATCAGGACCTCAAATCCGGATTATTATCGCTGGACTCAATGGATTTTCATGCAACTTTTCAACAGCTACTATGATCTAGATGCGGACAAAGCGCTGGGTATAGATTCACTCCTCGCGAGATTTGAAGAGCATGGCAATGAGCAGGTGAATGCTGTTTGCGATGAGGATACGCCCACTTTTTCGCATTTGGATTGGAAGGCTTTTTCTGAAAAAGAAAAGCAGGAGATGCTGCTCAAATACCGCCTCACCTTTTTGGCAGAAACTACAGTAAACTGGTGTGCAGCACTAGGAACAGTGCTTTCCAATGATGAAGTGAAGGACGGCTTCTCTGAGCGGGGAGGTCATCCTGTTGAACGCAAAAAAATGATGCAATGGTCCATGCGGATCACTGCCTATGCCGATAGACTTTTGCAAGGCCTGGATAAAGTAGATTGGTCAGAACCAATCAAGGAAATGCAGCGAAACTGGATTGGGAAATCCATCGGTGCAGAAGTGATTTTCCAGGTGAAAGATTCTGAAGAAACCATCAAGGTCTTCACAACACGCGTAGACACCATTTATGGCGTAACCTATTTGGCTCTGGCACCGGAAAGTGAGCTCGCAGCCAGCCTCATCACAGAAGACCAACGTGAAACAGCCGAAGCCTATATTGAAGTGGCTAAAAATCGTTCCGAACGAGAACGAATGAGTGATGTCAAAACCATCTCTGGAGCATTTACTGGTTCCTATGCCATTAATCCTTTTAATGGAGAAGAAATCCAGATTTGGGTGGCGGACTACGTGCTCGCTGGATATGGAACGGGAGCCGTAATGGCCGTACCTGCACATGATGAGCGAGATTACAATTTTGCTAAGCATTTTGGTTTGGAAATTCGTCAGGTGATTGAAGGCTCCATGGAAAATGGTTCATTCCCTGGAAAAGGCGGTACCATCATCAATTCAGGCTTTATTTCTAATCTTCCCATGAAGGAAGCCATGACAAAAGCCATTGAGTTTTTGGAAGAAAAAAATATCGGGAAGGGCAAAATCCAGTACCGAATGCGGGATGCAATTTTTACCCGACAGCGTTATTGGGGCGAACCGCTACCGGTTTATTTCAAAGATGGTCTTCCCTACCTCATTGATGAAAAAGATTTGCCTTTGGTTTTACCGGAGGTGGACAAGTACCTCCCCACGGAAGATGGAGCTCCTCCACTTGGTCGTGCCAAGGACTGGACTTACAAAACTGCTGAAGGAGAGTTTCCTTTGGAAATGAGTACAATGCCTGGCTGGGCAGGGTCTAGCTGGTATTTCTTCCGCTATATGGATCCAAAAAATGAGGAGAATTTTGTGGACAAAGCAAAAGCTGAGTATTGGGGAGCGGTAGATTTATATATAGGTGGATCGGAGCATGCTACCGGCCATTTGCTGTATTCAAGATTCTGGACCAAATTCCTTTTCGACTTGGGTCTAGTCCCGATTGATGAGCCTTTCCAAAAAATGATCAACCAAGGAATGATCCAAGGTCGATCTAACTTTGTGTACCGAATCAAAGGAGAAAACAAGTTCGTGAGTCATGGACTGAAGGATCAGTATGACACCTCAGCCATGCATGTGGACGTGAATATCGTGTACAACGATCAACTGAATCTCGAGAAATTCAAAGCCTGGAGACCTGACTTAGCTGACGCCGAATTTATCTTGGAAGATGGCAAATACATCTGCGGAGCCGAAGTAGAAAAAATGTCCAAGTCCAAGTACAATGTGGTAAATCCTGATGATATCATTGAGCGCTATGGAGCTGACACGCTTCGTTCGTACGAAATGTTCTTGGGGCCTTTGGAGCAGTTCAAACCATGGAACACCAATGGAATCGATGGGGTATTTAAGTTTTTGAGAAAGCTTTGGAATCTTTACCATTCCCCCTCAGGTGAATTCAAGGTTTCAGAGGAAGCACCGAGCAAAGCTGAACTGAAGGCACTCCACAAAACCATCAAAAAGATGGAAGAGGATATGACCAATCACTCTTTCAACACATCAGTTTCCAGCTTTATGATCTGTGTGAATGAGCTTACGGCGTTGAAGTGCAACAAGAGACAGATTTTGGAGCCCTTGGCAGTCTTGGTATCTCCTTATGCACCTCACATAGCAGAGGAGCTTTGGTCACTATTGGGTCACGCCCAATCGATCACAAAAGCAACTTTCCCGGACTTTAAGGAGGAATTCTTGGTGGAAAGTAGCTTCGAATATCCCGTGATGATCAATGGAAAGCTTCGAGCAAAACTCAGCCTTCCCCTTGACATGGATAGGACTGAAATCGAAAAAGCAGCCCTCAAGGATGAAACTGTTCAAAAATGGCTAGAAGGTAAAAGCCCCAAGAAAGTCATCGTAGTGCCAGGAAAGATTGTGAATTTGGTAGTTTAAGCGAGTCGAAAAAAACTGAGGGGAAATCACTAATTTCCCCTTTATTTTTACTCCAAGTATGATCATCTATACTTTCCCCGTCAGAACTGCTTTTATTGATCGTGATGTGCAGATGATCTCTCCAAAAATGGAGATCAAAACTCTAGAATTTACCCAGAGTCCGATCAAGCTCCCCTTCTACTTTTTGCTACAGTTTTTTCAACTGCTTTGGTATTTACCAAAAACCACTCAATACCTATGCTTTTTTGGGGGGTATCATTCAGTTTTGCCTGTATGGTTTGGAAAGATTTTTGGAAAAAGATGCATCATCCAAGCCGGTGGAATGGACTGCATGAATATGCCAGAAATCAATTATGGTAACTTCAGGAAAAAATGGCTCCGAAAAGCAACTGTTTATTCCTTCAAAAATTGCAACTTAATCCTTCCTGTGGCGGAGGCTTTGGTCAAGCAGGACTATCAATTCGATCCGAAGATTTCACCCAAACAAGGATTACTCAATCTCATCCCTGATCTCACTACTCCTATTCAGGTAATCCCAAACGGCTTTGATACTGATTTCTGGAGTGATTTGAGCAGAGAGCGTAAGCAACTGAGTTTTATCTCGGTCGCTACTGGAACGTCCATTCCTGCTCGTGCCCGAGTAAAAGGCTATGATTTGATCGAGCATTTGGCGGCTAATCACCCAGATTGGACATTTACCTTAGTGGGGGACACTAATTATTTTTCTCCGAACCAAAACATCAAAGTATTGGGGAAGATGAGGCCTGCTGAACTTCTGGAACTCTACAATTCCCATCAGTTTTACCTTCAGCTATCGACATCAGAAGGTTTTCCAAATGCATTGGGTGAAGCGATGGCTTGCGGTTGTATTCCCATCGGATCAGCGGTTGGAGCGATTCCGGAGATTATAGGAAAATCAGGATTTATTCTTTTGACAAAAAGTCCCGAAGACGTCAATATTCTCTTATCAAAAACAAGCGATCTATCTAGGCTTAGAAGAGAAGCTTCAGAAAGAATTAGACAAAACTTCACCTTTGCAAAAAGACAAAAGGCGCTTATTGACACTTTAATGTCATAAGAATCAGATTAAACCCATTCTAATTTTTTTCGAATTACCATTTTTTCATCTCGAATTTCACCAAGTGGTAGGTGATTATTATCACTGCTAGTAGAATAAATCTTACCGACATTTCTAAAAATAAAACTTTATGAAACGTCTAATCTTTGTCATGTTACTGTTGGCAACTATTTCATCTTGCCAAGAAGTAGAAAATCCTTCACAAGACTTGATTTTGACTGAAAGTGAAGTTCAAACTCTGCTATTCATGAGGGAGGAAGAGAAGCTAGCTCATGATGTTTATGCCTATAGTTTTGAAAAATATGATGTGCCCATTTTTCAAAACATTGCAAATAGTGAAAGTAAACATGTCTTATCAGTATTGAAAGTCATGGAATCCTTCCAATTAGCAGATCCCCTAAATGGGAGTACGATTCAGGGTGAATTCACCAATCTTACATTGAGCAATCTTTATTCTGAACTCATAAGTCGAGTGGATGCCTCTTTAAACGAGTCAATATTGGTTGGTTTACTCATTGAAGATTTGGACATCAATGATCTTGAAATTGCCATATCCGAGACGGATCAGCAAAACATTGCTTCTATGTATGAAAATCTAAAATGTGGATCCATGAACCACTTAAGGTCTTTTCATGAACAGGCTATTGCCGCGGGAATCACCTATGCCCCAGAGTTTATTAGTGACTCGGAATTTGAATCAATTATTAATTCGCCAAAAACTGGCTGCAACCCCAAATAACCTATGCGAATCATTTTAACATTAAGCCTTGCTTTCATTCACTTTGGCGCTTGGAACTTTGTCCCATCAGAAGAAGAATCCCAAAAACTTGACTTGATACAAGTAGACCAAGTTGAGGAAGGGCTGCTGCTTCTACAAAAGCATTGTTACACCTGTCACAACCCCAAATCTAAGTCTCATGACGAAATACCAGCGCCTCCACTTTGGGGGATGAAAAAGCATTATCTAGAAGCCTATCCCGAACAGACAGAATTTGAAAAGGCTATGATGACTTTCATACTTAATCCCAATGAAGAAAAAGCGCTTATGAAAGGACCAATCAAGCGATTTGGACTAATGCCAAAACCCCAGATTACAGAAGAGGAGGCAAAAAAAATCGTGAGGTATATCTATGAGCAGGAACTGGAAAACCCTCTTTGGCATCAAAAAAAAGAAGGAGGGAAAATAAACTAAATACGCTAAGGTGACGAATGTCACGCGATAGAAGAATTGGGACTGTTAGATTCGTTCTATCGAATAATCAAAACAATAAAATATATGGAAACATTAAATCAAACTACAACCATGCCGAGAATAGGAGATTTGGCTCCTGATTTTGAAGCCATGACCACTACCGGTAAAATTAAATTTTCAGAATACATCAAAGGAAGCTGGACCATTCTCTTTTCGCACCCTGCGGACTTCACACCTGTTTGTACCACAGAGATGAGTGGCTTTGCCCTCGATCAAAAATTCTTCGACGAACATGGCACCAAACTTATAGGCCTCAGTATAGACTCTATTCATGCACATATTGCTTGGGTTAATAATGTCAAGAAAAACACTGGAGTTCTATTTGAATTCCCCATCATTGCTGATATCGATATGAGTGTTTCGAAACTATACGGAATGCTACAGCCAGGAGAAAGTGAAACTGCTGCTGTTCGCGCTGTCTTCTTTATAGACCCGATCGGGAAAATCCGACTAATGATGTACTATCCGCTCAATGTGGGCAGGAACATGGATGAAATCAAACGAGCCCTGATTGCCTTGCAGACTGCGGATAAGTATAAGGTGGCAATGCCGCTTAATTGGAAGCCAGGGGAAAAAGTCATTGTTCCTCCACCAAAAACCGTTGCCGAAATGCTAGAGAGAGAGGCTAGCGACTACGAGATGGTGGACTTTTACCTAGCAAAAAAAGATATTGGGTAAATAAAACAATCGATTGTATTTCATGACTTAGGGGAAAATTCTAAAATTATTCTGTTTTTGTCAGCAACGAAAGGAGTTTAAAAACGAATTTCCTCCAAGCGGCAAATCTTACTTTCGGCAAATAATCATCTGAATTATTCCAAAAAACGGCATATACACAGAATCAAGTGTTTTGTCTTATATCTAATTGATTTCAAACCGGATTTTTGAAATTTTACAAAAAAAGATCAAATCATAGTTATTTTTCAAACCAGTTTTTTGATACTTGATATAATACAAGTGAAATAGGATCAAAAAAAAGAGGGCTTCGAAATCGAAGCCCTCTTTATTGGGTTTATTTTTAATCAATCAAAACCATATAAAATTTGGCAAAAGCAATATTTTAACTGGTATTCCTATCGCTAAATTTGATTAAACATAATTTTTTAACTCCAAACCACCAAACATCGCTCAAAAAAAATCCACCTTCTTACTGCAAGGGATACCATTTATTAGAGTAACCCAGTTGAGTTTTATTTTTCCTTATCTTCAAATAAAAAAGAAGATGAAGAAACTTTTTGTTGGTGTTGCGATTTTGCTAGGAATCTATGTACTGGCCACTTTTACCGTTCCCCCGATGATTGAAGAGGCGAGAAACCCTGTGAAAATTCCACCGCCTTACGAAGTATCTGCTGAAGCCAAAGCACTCTATGATCAATTAGATTTTATCGCTGATTTACATTGCGATGCATTGCTCTGGGGCAGAGATTTGACTAATCGTGGAACTCGTGGGCATGTTGACTTCCCCCGAATGCGAGAAGCAAATGTTGCGATGCAGATGTTTACCATCGTTTCCAAATCACCCTCTGGACAAAATATGCAGAGCAACAGCGCCGATACTTTTGATAATATTACTCCGCTGACCATCGCAAAAGGCGAATCCATTGCAAATTGGTTTAGCCTCATTAATCGTACGCTTTCGCAATCTCAAGATCTAGCCAATTTTGTATCCAAAGAAGAGGATCGTGCTATTTTCATCAAATCAAAGGAGGACTTAGAGCAATTGCTTAGTGCCCGAAAAAACGACCTCAAAGTTACCGGCGCTATGCTAGGCATCGAAGGTGCCCATGCATTAGAAGGCAATCTCGGAAATCTCGATCAGGTTTATGAAGCCGGGGTAAGAATGATAGGCCTCACTCATTTTTTTGACAATGAATTGGGTGGATCTGCACACGGACAGAATATGGCTGGCTTGACTGAATTTGGAAAAGAGGTAGTACAGAAAATGAACGAGCTCGGCATTTTTGTGGACTTAGCGCATTGTTCTCCAGCCATTGTGGATGACGTATTAGACTTAAGCACGGAGCCCGTTATGGTTTCTCATACAGGAGTGAGGGCCGTACTAGACTCTCAACGAAATTTGGACGATACACAAATCAAAAAAATCGCCGCCAATGGAGGTATAATCGGGATTGCCTTTTTTGATATGGCAGTGGGCGAACCGGAAATCCCAAATATTATTGCCTCCATCAAGCATGTGAGAGATCTGGTGGGAATAGAATATGTGGCACTCGGATCAGACTATGATGGTTCGGTGGCTGTACCCTTTGACATCACCGGACTTCCAATCATTGTAGAAGGTCTCTTGAAAGCTGATTTTTCGGAACAAGAAATCCGTGCAGTGATGGGAGATAATGTGAAACGCTTTATGCTCCAAAATCTTCGCTAATATGAAATCGAGCATGACTAAAAAGCCACAAATTGGGATGATTGTAATCGCTGCGAGATTCCATGTGTCCTTTTAAAAACAAATTATAAACACATGAAAGAAAGTATAATTCACCAAGAAACTAGCCGCTTTGGCAAACTGCAGGAATACTTGCGAGAATTCGTTTACGGAGGAATAGATGGAGCCGTGACTACCTTTGCCGTGGTCGCAGGCGGTTTTGGTGCAAATCTGGACACTGGAATCATTATTATTTTGGGCTTAGCAAATTTACTGGCAGATGGCTTCTCTATGTCAGTCGGTGCTTATCTCTCGGCGAAAAGCGAGAATGAAAATTACAAGAAACATCAGGACATCGAATATTGGGAGGTAGAAAATCTACCTGAAACAGAACGCGAAGAGATCCGGGAGATCTATGCCGCAAAAGGTTTTAGAGGTGAACTTTTGGAAAAAGTAGTGGATCAGATTTGTTCGGATAAAGACCTATGGGTAGCCGAGATGATGAAAGATGAACTCAACCTAATGATGGATGTGAAAAGCCCCTTCCGGATAGGTTTTGCCACCTTGGTCTCCTTTATTCTTGTAGGTTTCATTCCTTTGATGGTCTATCTCTGGGACTTCTTTAGCGAGGTACAAATCAATATTTTTCTCTGGACGAGTGTGCTAACTGGAATGGCATTTATGATAGTAGGTTGGCTGAAAAGCGTGGTCAATCAAACTTCAGCTTTGCGAAGCATAGCCGAAACAGTGCTACTCGGATTGCTAGCCGCACTGGTGGCTTACTACGTTGGCGATCTTTTAGAAAACTTTTTCCTCAATCAATCATGACAACGATCGCTGAGGTCTTGAGCCGCATGGATGAAATAGTCGAAGAGTGTAGGACTTCTGAATCTCGTATCGGATACTTTGCCATACTCTACCGTCAAGTAACCCGAAGGATTGCCCAAGGCATCGCGAATAAAGAATTTGAGGATAATTCGAGGATGGAACTACTCGATGTGCTTTTTGCTAAACGATTTATCGACGCATATGAGCTTTGGTACGTCAAAAAGCCCACGACCAAAAGCTGGCTAGTGGCCTTTGAGGCCAGTGAGTCTAAAAATCACCTAGTCTTACAACATCTCTTTTTGGGGATCAATGCGCATATCAATTTAGACTTGGGCATCGCAACCTCGGAGACCATGAAAGGTCAGGAATTAGCCGGCATTCAAAAGGATTTCAACAAGATCAACGACATCCTCTCTGAGCTTGTAGACGGAGTCAAAGGAAATATCAGTGCCGTATCCCCTATTTTTGGTTGGCTGATGCCGTTGGCAAAGGGTAAGGACGAAATGCTGCTAAATTTCTCCATCCAACTGGCACGAGATGGGGCATGGAAATACGCCGGCGAATATCACCTGGATCCAAACAAAGAATTCCAAATTCAAGATCGGGATAAAAATATCGCAGGGCTGGCACAAAAACTCATCTCCCCAGGAAAATTCCTTTCCTTATTAATCAAAATCATAGGATTTGCTGAGTGGAAATCTGTAAGCAGAACCATGGATCAGCTGGACGAATTAGGCACTATGGATTAAATAAGTGAAGCGTACACTAAAATTTAAGTATTCAAGACTGATATCGACGCTCAACTTCCTCAATTTCAGATCGAATCTGTGCTTTATTTTTACGATTGGTTTTTTCTTTCTTCAAATCTGTGGCATAAAAATGAGTATCCTGAAAGTAACTTACCCTAGCCTCAGATTCGCCCTTGGCAAAGGTCCATTTTTCCCCCTTGAATAATTTTACTTTATCCTCATGTAGTTCCAAAAGCTCATCATAAGGTCCTCGGGCAGAAATAAGTTTTACAAAAATCGGAGAGGTCTCGATAGCGATAAAGAGTAAAATGATAAAAATATTAGCTAAAGCCATGGCCGAACTCTCCTCCGTCAAACGGGACATTGCGTCTATACGAGCCGCCAAACCATCAAATCCATCGATTCCCGGCTGCTGCTTTTCAAATTCCGCCTGTCGAAGAGCCATAAAATCACGAATCTGCTTCTCCAGCGTATCTACTCGGGCTTGATTTCGGGTTCTCAGTTGATCCAAATCGCGTTGTGCCGCATCGAGTTGCTCTTCCTTCTTTTTCGCATTGGTACCCAGCCCCACAATACCACTGGTACTCGAGGTCTTTTCTCCAAAACGCTCCGCATCATACTCCTTTTGAACTTGATCTCGGAAAGACTCGGCTTCCTCCACTTCGGCTTTCAAAGCCAAGATATTATTTTCCAATTCTTGTATTTCGGGAAAGCCCTTGGCTAAATTTGCCTTGGACTCGGCGATGAAAAGTGTTTTTTGCTCGTCCAACTCACGATTGATCTCTCGCTCAAACATCTTCAACTCCAGTGGTTTGGATATCACGAATGCCAAAAGCACCGCCAATACCAAACGAGGGATGGCAAGCTTCCATTCGTCCCAAGCTTTTTCCTTCTTCCGCATGGAAGAGACAATAAATCGATCCAGATTAAAGATCACTAGACCCCAAAGCAACCCGAAGATCACTGCAGGTAGTAGACTCTGGAATATCGTGAATAGCGCATAGCCTGCCGCAAGAGCTGCCAACACGCCAGTGAAAAATACGGTAGCCCCTATTCCTACATATTTATTTGATTCGGTGGGAGTTCTTTTAAGGATCGCAAAATTAGCTCCGCTACAGAACCAAAAAAAACGGGTAAGTCCATGCATAATTTGGTGAATTGAATGTCTATGCTTCTAACGCTAAAACTTCTCCAAAATGCTTTGAATCAACTTGAATCGGTTCAAAAAAACTTATTTTGTGACGAAAAGGGCCTCTGAAGGGACGAAATCCATCTTTTCATGAAACATAATATTCCAATCACTATTTCTGTACAAAACCGACGATTGTCCGTCCTGTACGAAAATGACCATCTCCTGAACGCTTTTGCACATTCGAGATTTACATTTTAGATTCGGCTATGAAACACGCGATCAAAGTTTTATCAACCGTTCTATTTCTTTTTCTCACCGTCTTTGCCTTCGGGCAAGACAAACCCTTCCAAAGTGAAGTAGATGCACTGACCGAAAAAATAGAAAATCAAGGTTGGCAGCCGGGAGGCTTGGTTTTTACCGGGAGCTCAAGCGTACGATTCTGGATGAATCTTAAGCAAACTTTCCCAGAGCAAAACATTATCAACACAGGCTTTGGTGGTTCGCAAGCCTCGGATTTATTGGCTCATTTGCCCATTTTGGTGCTGAAATATGTCCCCTCAAAGGTATTCATATATGAAGGTGACAATGACCTTTGGGCAAAAAAAGAAGTCTCCACCATCATGAAAGAGCTAGATGAAATTGTCACCTGGATCAAGCGAGAAAATAAAAACACTGAAGTCTATCTCGTGAGTGCCAAACCAAGTCCGGCCCGTTGGGAAATTAAAGAATCCTACCTCGTGTTAAATCGTCTCATGAAAGAATATACCCAGACCAAGGAAGGGGTAGAATTTGTGGATGTATGGGAAGCAATGCTAGACGATAAAGGGGAGCCTAAAGTAGATATCTTTATCATGGACCGACTTCATATGAATCCGAAGGGCTATGAGATTTGGGCTGAAATTTTTCGACCTTATGTCGTGGACTAAAACTGAAAAGAAAGCCCTAAAATCACTTGCTGGGATTTGAAATCAGTTGTCCCTCCAAAGACTCGATCAAAATTGATTTTCTGATCATTGAATTCTCGTTCATAGCGGAGATCAAGACCAATAGGTCCTACGTTTAGCCCGAGACCAAATTGATACCCAAAGCGTAAAGGATCGTTGGTTGTTCCTTCAATGGTGGAGGTATAATTATCGCTGAGCGTGTAATGAAAAGACGGTCCTGCCATGACGGATATAATTTCAAAGAAATGTAGTCCAACCATCACAGGAGCATCAATCCTGGAAAGCTCAGCAATACCATTTCCTGTATCAAATTTGGTTTGGGTAAATAGTAACTCAGGTCGAAGGTAGAGGTCGTAATTCCCGAATTTGTAAAAGGCACCAAAATGATAGCCTGATGAGGCCTCTGGATTTTTCCAGATCGATTCAGCATCCTGAAAATATTTTCCTGAAGTATTGTAGTTCAAGCCTCCTTTCACACCAAATCCAGCTCCTTTATTTTGGCCAAAGGCCAAAGTAGAAGCAAAAAGAAACATCAAAAGAGCGAAAAGGAATTGGAAGACTTTCATTTTGGATATTTTGGAATGTCCCTAGAGCTACAAAAACAGAACCAAAACAGATTTTGAGGCAATATGCAAATTTTTATACCTCCGTTTCTTATGTATATAATTTTTTTATACATTTGACATGATTAGGTAATAACTTACGCTATGTCCAATAATAATTTAATCAAAGGAAGCCTTCAGACGATCATTCTCAAGCTACTTGAGGAAAATGACCGCATGTATGGCTATGAGATCACCCAACGCGTAAAGGAACTCACAGCAGGTGAAATCAAAATTACTGAGGGGGCACTTTACCCAGCCTTGCATAAGCTTGAGGCGGAGGGCCTACTTTCCACGGAAATCGAACAAGTGGACAACCGAGTTCGGAAATATTACAGCCTCACACAGTCGGGACAAAAGGAGATGAGCAATAAAATGAGTGAGTTAAACTCCTTTGTGGAAAATCTCCAGCTAATCCTGAATCCTGAAATGAAACCCAAATTTGGAATCTGATGGAAAGAAGAGAATTAACACAGGAAGAAATCATCAGGGTGCAAAAAGCTATTCAAGTAAAGGAAATCACCTCCGCAGAAATCCTGATGGAAATCTATGATCACTACGTGAGTCATTTGGAAAAAGAATCAGCTGCCAACTTTGATCAAGAGCTTTTTGAGCTCGAGAAGAAGTTCACTTACAGCTATTGTCATGCCTTGCAGGCTAAATTACTAAAGGCTACCAAAAAAGACATTCATAAGACTCAATGGGCCATAGTCAAAAGTTATTTTACTTGGCCAAGATTCATTGGCACCTTATCGGTCTTAATCCTGCTCACTTATTTCTGGAACAATCTCGAGGGAAAAGAGCGGGGATTAGTCACGGCATTACCAATGGGGATTTTAGGGGTGGTTTTTATTGCGATTTGGTTCCAATCTCATCAAAAGGTAAAAAAAATAAAGAAAGCTATTGGGCAAAAATCAGTTATTCATTCTTCCTATTTTTCTAATATCACTTTACAATTTGTGTTGGTCCTTGGGCTTTTCAATATGTTTATTCATATCCCAAAAATTTTAGGCTTTGAGGGTGAAGCTTACTTCGATGGAATCTACTTTATTGTGATGTCATTCATACTGTGCCTTTTTTACCTCACCTATTGCCTTTCCTTAATTGAAACTTGGAAAATCAAATCAAAATCTGCGCTGATATGAAATTGTCCTCTTTCCAAATAACCCAACTTAAAAAACTAATCTCCTATAAAGGCTATCCGGAGATCGATGTGCAATATGAGATTTTGGATCATGTGGCCTGCAAAGTGGAGAAGTTGCTGGAACAAAATCCAAGCTTAGCTCTGGACGATGCCTTTCGAAAAGTGCATAGTGAATTCGGGATTTTTGGGTTTTCGGATTTGGCTGATTCATATCGGAAGAGCATAGAAAAGCGGTTTTGGAAAAACTACCTTTTAGAAATAAGGAATCTCTTCTTATCCTATCGTATCATTCTGCCTCTGCTTCTAAGTGCACTGATCTATCAAGCGTCAAATTTGATCGACGACCCCAAAAGCTGGATACTTTTTCTGGCAGGCTTTTGCTTGCTTGGAAGTTTATTTTTAATCGTGAAGTATTGGAGAAAGCACTCCGAATACAAGAATTACGCAGCGTACCTATCCTCAAATCATATTTTTCAGCTCCTGAATATAGGCCTGCTCTGTAGCCTTTATTCTTATCAGCATGTCTATTCAGCATCTTTTGAGAATGACCCATTATTCGTAATCGTCTTAGCCGGAATTATCGGATTCATTTTGGTTTGGTTTGCATTAAGTCTATTTACCCTACCCCGACTATTGGACAAAACCATGTTAGAAATCGAGGAACTGAAGAAGATCTACGGATCCTAAGCTTCTGCATTAGAGTCGAGAGCAAGAAATTCAGTCTTTTCGCTTTATACTTTATCTCACTCCACCTTACTACGAAATATTATTCGTACTTTTGCGCCTTCAATACCGCAAACCATGCAGAATATTCGGAATATCGCCATTATCGCGCACGTCGATCACGGCAAAACTACCCTTGTTGACAAGATCATTCACGTTTCTAAAATCTTTCGTGAAAACCAACAATTTGACGATCTCATCTTAGATAGCAATGATCTAGAGCGAGAGCGAGGAATTACCATCCTTTCAAAAAACGTATCTGTTCGATACAAGGACACTAAAATTAATATCATTGACACACCTGGTCACGCCGATTTCGGTGGTGAAGTGGAGCGTGTCCTCAAAATGGCTGATGGAGTGATCCTACTTGTGGATGCCTTCGAGGGACCGATGCCTCAGACACGATTTGTATTGGGTAAAGCTCTTGATCTTGGTCTTACGCCAATCGTGGTAGTAAATAAGGTGGACAAAGAAAATTGTCGCCCTGATGAGGTTCACGAGTCAGTTTTCGAATTGATGTTCAACTTAGATGCTACAGAGGAGCAATTGGAATTCCAAACCCTCTACGGATCAGCTAAGCAAAACTGGATGGGTCCTGATTGGAAAAACCCAACCGACTCAATTCTTCCTCTATTGGATGCGATATTGGAACACATTCCTGCTCCTAAAATTGATGAGGGAACCCTTCAAATGCAGATCACCTCTTTGGATTATTCCAATTTCGTAGGTCGTATTGCCATCGGAAGAGTGAAAAGAGGAAGTATTTCTGAAAATCAGCAAGTCGCACTTTGCAAAGCTGATGGAAGCATCAAGCGGGTGAAAGTGAAAGAACTCCATACATTCGAAGGCCTTGGCAAAGCAAAAGTATCAACTGTAGTAGCAGGCGACATTTGTGCTGTGACTGGTATTGAGGATTTTGAAATCGGTGATACTATCGCTGATTTGGAGAATCCTGAGCCACTTCCAAGAATCGCAATTGATGAGCCTACAATGAATATGCTCTTCACAATCAACAACTCTCCTTTCTTTGGTAAGGAAGGAAAATTCGTGACTTCTCGTCACCTGAGAGATCGATTGATGAAGGAGATGGAAAAGAATCTAGCCCTTCGCGTAGAATCAACTGATTCTGAGGATAAATTCTTGGTTTACGGACGAGGAATTCTTCACTTGTCTGTATTGATCGAAACCATGCGTCGCGAAGGTTATGAGCTTCAGGTTGGACAGCCTCAGGTTATTTTCAAAGAAATTGACGGCGAAAAATGTGAGCCAATCGAGACTCTAGTGGTAGATGTTCCATCTGAATCTGCGGGAAAAGTTATTGAACTTGCTACCCAAAGAAAAGGTGAACTTTTGATTATGGAGCCAAAAGGCGACTTACAGCACCTTGAGTTCAAAATCCCATCAAGAGGTTTGATCGGTTTGAGAAATAACGTGCTTACCGCCACACAAGGTGAAGCCATCATGAACCACAGATTTTCTGCGTATGAGCCTTTCAAAGGCCCAATCCCAGGTAGAATCAACGGTTCTTTGATCTCCATGGAAGGTGGGCAGTGTACCGCGTATGCCATTGACAAACTTCAAGATCGAGGTACTTTCTTCGTGGAGCCAGGTGATGAGCTTTACACGGGTCAGGTAATCGGAGAAAACTCCCGAGACAACGATATCGTGGTCAATGTGCAGAAGGGTAAAAAACTAACCAATATGCGTGCATCTGGTTCTGATGATAATACTCGTATTGCACCAGCTAAGAAGTTTTCACTGGAAGAGTCCATGGAATACATCCAAAAGGACGAATACCTCGAGATTACCCCAAAATCTATTCGAATGAGAAAGATTTATTTGGATGAAAACGAGCGCTCACGTATGGCTAAGAAAGAGTCTTAATCTACTGAAAGCCTAAATATTTAAATCCTTCAAGCGAAAAGTTTGAGGGATTTTTTTTGCCCCATTACACAAAAAGAAATACGAGAAGCCGGCTGATCCCATTCGCTAATTCCATTGGATTTACCCAAAAGCAATTTTAATTTTTATCTTTAAGATCAGGAGGATCAGAAATTCTTTGACCTCCAAAACCGCAATCAAATCCATGAAATCAAGACGAAAATTTTTAAAAACTCTGGGTGTAGCAAGCGCTGCAGCAAGCTTACCTATCCCAACAATCGCAAACGAAATGGCAAAACAAAAGATGATTCACCAGGTCTACTTCTGGTTACATGACAAGGCAAATACCCAAGAATTCCTAACCGAAGCCGTACCAATGCTGGGCCGCTGTAAGACCGTCGACAAATTTATTGCAGGTGTCCCAGCTGACACCGAAGATCGTGATGTAGTCGATCATAGCTTCCAGGTTTCCTGTACATTATTCTTCGATAGCCTCGAAGATCAGGCTACCTATCAGTCGGACCCGTTACATTTGGCCTTTATTGAGAAGTATTCTTCAATGTGGAGTGCGGTAAAGGTTTATGATATCGCGATTTAATATATCCTTGCCTCGGATTTATACGTTAGCAAATCAGGACAATCAAATCACCCTATGAAAAAATTTACGTGGATTTTTGGACTGGCTTTCATCAGCTTTTGGGCCTGCGACCCAAAGGAAGATCCTGTTCCAAACCCTAGTGGAGATCTCGTTAAGAGCGCAATTTATTCTAGCATGGAAGAATGGTACTTCTGGAATGAGGAGCTTCCACCTGCCCCAAATGGCGCCGACTTTGAGTCAAATCAGGACTTTTTGAATGCGATTACATTCAAGCCTCTGGATCGTTTTTCTTACATTACTACTCAGGAAGCTTTTAATAATTCATTCGTAGGCAGAAATGCTGGCCATGGCTTTGGATTCGCATTTGATGCGGATGATCGCCTGTTTCTGAGTTTTGTGTTTTCTGAATCTCCTGCAGGAAAGGACGGCTGGGAGCGTGGCTGGGAAATCATCGAAATCAACGGACAGCCCATCTCAAGTTATCGAACTGCAACTGGCAGTTATAATTTCAATCTGGGCCCTTCTGATCCTGGTATTAGTAATTCGTTCACCTTTAGGCTTCCCGACGGATCCACCACCACACGTACCAATGTGAAGGCCGAGTATCAGTCCAATTCTGTTTTGCACCAAGAAATCATTGACCTAAATGATAAAAAAGTAGGCTACTGGGTATACCAAAGCTTCAAAGCGACTCAAGGACAAAGTCCTACCAAAAGCGTGGAAGTTGATCAATCTATGAGCTTTTTCCAGGCCGCAGGTATAGACGAGTTGATCATTGACTTACGCTACAATGGTGGCGGATCGGTTGCCGTCGCGGAGCAAATTATGAACTACCTCATTCAGGCGGGGAATAATGGCAAATTGATGTACGTTAATAAACTTAACTCCCTAAAAACAGACTTCTTGGGAACGGGTACAAATTTTACAAAATTGGGTGGTCTATCCTTGGATGGAGTTGTATTTATTACCTCTCGTGGCTCAGCATCAGCATCAGAATTAGTGATCAACAGCTTGGATCCGTATATGGATTTAGTCTTAATCGGCGACAACACGTTTGGTAAACCCGTAGGCTCTTTTCCGCTTTCTAGATATAATCGAACTCTTCAAGAAAATGATGTAGAGCTGGTTCCAATCACTTTTGCAACAGCTAATTCGGAAGGTAAAGCTGATTACTTCGATGGCTTTCCTGCAGACTTTATGGTAGGAGATTCACCTCAGTTTAATTGGGGAGATCAAAATGACCTTCGTCTTCAAGCGGCTCTGAGTTATATCCAAAATGGCGCAGTAAACGGTCGAATGATCAACACCTATTTCAAACCGAAATGGGAAATGATCGATGCCTTTAAAGGACTGAAGCAGGAGTTCCCCGCATACTAAAAATCAAAAAATCCCGATTCTTTCGAGTCGGGATTTTTTTTGACCGTCTGATTTGATCGGAATTATTTTTTATGCCTTTCCATCAAAACCTCCATTACCTCATCGAGTTCATAGCCTTTGGCTTCCAAAAGAACTAAGTAATGAAACATTAAGTCTGCAGCTTCACCTAGGAATAATTCCTTATTATCGTCCTTGGCTTCAATCACGATTTCCACAGCCTCCTCTCCCACTTTTTGGGCAACCTTGTTGATGCCTTTAGCAAAAAGCGAAGCCGTGTAGGATTTGTCTGATGGGTTGTTTTTTCGATCCTTGATAATCGCACGAAGTTGATCGATAAATCCTGTTTTCGAAGAATTGACTTCATCAAAGCACGTATCCGAGCCTGTATGGCAAACAGGTCCCCGTGGATTGGCTTTCACCAAAATTGAATCACCATCACAATCTATCGCGATGCTCACTAGCTTCATAAAATTGCCAGAAGTCTCGCCTTTTGTCCATAATCGATTTTTGCTACGGCTAAAAAACGTCACCTGACCAGTTTCCTCCGTTTTGGTAAGTGCCTCCTCATTCATATAACCCTGCATGAGAACCTTACCACTGATCGCATCCTGTACGATCGCTGGCACCAGACCATTCATTTTATCAAAATCTATCTTTTGCTTACTCATTTTCTAATTTCTTATACTTATTCCTTCCTGAATCAAATAACCTTTCAACTCAGGAATAGGAATCTCTTTAAAGTGAAAAATACTAGCCGCCAACGCGGCATCTGCTTTCCCAAAGGTAAACACATCTTTGAAATGCGGCATATTTCCAGCTCCGCCGGAAGCAATCACAGGAATACTCAGCATGCTGGAAATTTCTGCAGTGATTTCATTGGCAAAACCTGCTTTGGTTCCGTCGTGATCCATCGAAGTAAGTAAGATCTCTCCTGCTCCTCTATCCGCGACTTCCTGTGCCCAAGCCTGTGTCTGGAGCAAAGTAGGTTTGCGACCTCCGTGGGTATGCACATAGTCCGTCCCATCCACATCTCGAGTATCGATCGCTACGACGACACACTGCGAACCAAACTCTGCCGCCATTTCATCTATGATTTGAGGATTTTTTACGGCAGCAGAATTGATCGAAATCTTATCTGCACCTGCACCAAGGAGTACTTTGACATCTTCCACGGTAGATATCCCTCCACCCACGGTGAAAGGGATATTAATCGCCTTGGCTACTTTGGTGACAAGCTCGGCGAGTGTCTTTCTCTTATCCACGGTCGCTGTGATATCCAAAAACACTAACTCATCCGCACCCTCATCCGAATAAATCTTTGCCAGCTCAACCGGATCACCGGCATCTCGAAGCTCGACAAAATTGACGCCTTTCACCGTGCGACCATCTTTGATATCTAGGCAGGGGATTATTCTTTTTGTAAGCATTTTCGGATTGGCAAATTTTAAAATTGGAAAATCAGTTTGGAAAGTTGGCAGGTTGCAAAGTTAGTCTATCGATTAAATTCTGCTAATTCCTCCAAAGTCACCTTCCCTTCATAATACGCCTTGCCTACAATTGCTCCATAGACGCCGATTTTCTCCAGTTTCTCTAGGTCTTCCATAGACGAAACACCTCCGCTGGCGATCAGTTTCAGCTCTGGAAGTTCCTCTAAAATCTCTTTGTACAAATCAACCGAAGGCCCCTGCAACAGTCCATCTTTCGCCACATCGGTGCAGATCACATAGCTAATTCCCTTGGCTACATAATCCTTAATAAAAGGAATCAAATCTACTTTGGTAGTTTCCTCCCAGCCTCCAACCGCAATTTTCCTGTCTTTTGCATCTGCTCCTAAAATGATTCTCTCCTTACCATACTTTCGGATCCACTCTTGAAAAAGCGCAGGGTTTTTCACCGCGATACTACCTCCAGTCACTTGTTTGGCTCCTAGTGCAAAAGCTTTTTCAATTTCCTCGTCTGATTGGATCCCTCCACCAAAATCTACTTGCAAATTGGTCTTTGTGCAGATTCCTTCTAAAACAGATCCGTTTACTATTTTTTTAGCTTTAGCACCATCCAAATCCACGAGGTGCAATCGGCTGATCCCAGCTCCTTCAAATCGTTTGGCCATTTCGACAGGATCATCATGGTATTCTTTCTTGCTGGAATAGTCCCCTTGGCTGAGTCGGACGCATTTGCCTCCAATAAGGTCGATGGCGGGAATGATGTGCATTTTTTGAATTGAAAGATTCTAAAATTAGAATATTGGTAAATTAAATTACTAATAAGGTTTCACCTTCGCTCAGCCTGACACAGACTTTGGTCACACTGAGCGAAGTCGAAGTGTAGTTTCATAATGAAAGAAAATTACTCAGCAACTTCTCTCCTACTAATCCGCTCTTTTCCGGATGGGCCTGAATGGCATAGTAATTATCGCGATGAAGCATAGCGGAGAAATCGTGGATGTAATGCGTAGTGGCAATGGTTTCTGTTGCTAGTTCCGCGTAAAAGCTGTGCACATAGTAAACAAATGGATTAGCCAGAAGTCCTTTTAGAAGTGGATTATGGGAGAGATTTTCCAGTTCATTCCAACCCACATGTGGCACTTTAAATTCCTGTGAATTTTCAGGAATAAATTTCTTCACCTTCACAGGAAAAATCCCCAAGCAATCCGTATTATTTTCTTCGGAATGCTCGCAAAGCAGTTGCAAGCCTAGGCAAACTCCCAAAAAAGGCTGTTTGATTTCCTTAATAAGTGTATCCAGTTTCTTAGCCTTCAGATAACGCATGGCCG
The DNA here is from genome assembly GCF_042649705.1 of Algoriphagus namhaensis. Taxonomy (NCBI): domain Bacteria; kingdom Pseudomonadati; phylum Bacteroidota; class Cytophagia; order Cytophagales; family Cyclobacteriaceae; genus Algoriphagus; species Algoriphagus namhaensis. The sequence continues at coordinate 344,663 of NZ_JBHRZS010000002.1, read as the reverse complement.
TACTAGCCTCTCCCTGACCAGGAAAAACCACCTTATCCGACGTTCTGATTTCATCAGGATCATCTGTCAAGATAGCCCCTGCACCTAATCGCTCTAAGGCATAAAGCACCGACTGCACATTGCCTGAGTTGTATTTGATAACTGCTATTTTCATGTGTAGAAGTCCGGTGTCCGATGTCCGATGTCCGATGAATTGCATCCGACATCGGTCATCTTGCATCTGACCATTTTTCTTTTTTCTTGTTTCTAGCTTCTTATTTCTTTTTCAGCTAGCATTTCCTCTAGGACTTCTTCAATCTCTGGCAAGGAACCATAAAGCTGCTCCAAACTTTCGATAATGAAATAGCGATCCTGGAATTTATCCTTCCAATAAGGCTGATTCAGGATCGTGCGTACGTCATACGGCAAGTGGATTGGTTCGTCAGAGAGGCTAAATTTAGTTTCTCCTTTGGAACTCAAGATACCTGCCCCATAAATCCTCAATTCTCCTTTTTCCCGGATCAAACCAAATTCAATCGTGAACCAGTAAATTCTACTGAGTAAATTAATCGCATATGGATCTTTGATATGCTTCAATGCTATACCTGAAATATCCTCCAAGAACCCAGTATAATGCGGGTCAGTGAGTAGAGGCATATGTGCAAAGGCGTCATGAAACATGTCTGGCTCTTCCAAATAATCGAGCTGCTCCATTTTGCGAAGCCATGTCGACGAGGGGAAACGCTTATTGTTGAGCAAGCCAAAGAACAAATCATCGTCGATCAGTCCTGGAACCACCTGTACTTGCCAACCTGTAGTATCTGCTAGAATCTTGTTTAGTTTTTCAAAGTTTGCGATTTCATCCGCATTAAATTTCACGGTCTCCACTCCTTTCAAATAGGCCTCACAAGCCGCTGTGGGAAGATTTGGCATTTGCCGCTCAAAGAGAATCTTCCATACTTTAAAGTCCTCCTCAGTGTAAGCAGCGTAATCCTGTTTGAGATCCTGAAGTCGCGGGTCCGTAAAGACCCAATCTTTTGGCTTAGAGTTCATGTTTTATTCGGGTTTATATGATACTAATCTAGTTTATACATTTTGCGCATTTTAGATTTAATGCAGTATTTTTATCTGAAAACAAAAAGACCTGCTCCTTGTTGGAGCAGGTCTTTATATGATTTACCAAAAACACATAGTCATCCTACTCCTTCATTGAAGTCGATAGTGAGAATGATGTACATATGTTCTTGGGGTTGGATTCATGTTGCTAAAATACAAACAGAAAACTGGTCTTACAATGCTATTTTATAAAAGGTCGAAATTCTTTCTCATTGCAAAACTATCTCGAATCCAAGCCGCTAGTCGAGCGCTTTGTTCAAAATCCAAGGTCTGCTGGCCATCAGAATAAGCTTTTTCTGGAATCTCATGAGATTCATAAATAATACCATCTGCACCTGCCATCACTCCAGCCAAAGCCATTTGAGGCACATAAGCCCTCAAACCTATGCCATGTGATGGATCCACAATCACCGGGAGGTGAGATTTGGCCTTCAAGATCGGAATCGCGTTGAGATCCAAGGTGTTTCTGGAAGCTCTTTCATAAGTTCTGATTCCGCGCTCACAAAGGATAAGCTTTTCATTTCCTCCAGAAAACACATATTCTGCCGATTGAAGTAGCTCCTCGATCGTGCCAGAGATTCCTCGCTTTATCATCACCGCTTTGTCGACTTTCCCGAGTTCATCCAAAAGATTGAAATTTTGGGAATTTCGAGCACCTACTTGATAAACATCGACGTAAGGATACATTTCTTCAATCTGCGAAGTCTGCATTACCTCCGTCACTATCTTGATCCCGGCTTCATGTGCGATGTCATACCACAATTTCAACCCCTCCAGCCCTAAGCCTCGGAACGCGTAGGGAGAGCTACGTGGTTTAAACACCCCACCTCGCATCATTTTGATGCCATTGTCCACACAGTGTTGCACGACTTTACGGATTTGCTCCTCCGACTCAATCGAACAAGGACCTGTGATAATCGCCATTTCCCCATCCTTGATAGCTACCCCATCACCCAAATCAATGGCGGTTGGCTTGGCCTTCCATTTTTTGGAAACCAACTTGTATTCGTCAGAAACGATGTGGATGTCCTTAATCCCATCTAATTGACCGATTTTACGGATATCGAATTCACTTTTTCCAATACCAATAATATACTCCCCTAGTTGGGTCTTTACTGAAGTTGTTTTATAGCCGATACCATTGACTTGGTCATTCAGCTTTTCTTTTTGCGAAGCCGAAATATCAGGTTGTAATTGAATAATCATAGTTGGTTGATTACAGATTGTATGTATTGCCGAATGTCTTCACTCAGGTTTTTTGAATCTTTCATTGTTTTAATAAAAGCAGAACCGATGATGGCACCTTGGCTGAATTTAGATGCAGTGGTAAAGGTTTCGGCATCAGAAATTCCAAAGCCTATCAAGCGTGGATTTTTTAAGCCCATATCTTCCACCTTTTTGAAATAAGCCATCTGCTCGGCTGTGATCCCTTTTTTGGCTCCTGTGATACTATGAGAGGACACCACGTAGATAAATCCATCAGAGTTTTCGTCGATCTCACGAATTCGCTTCTCAGAAGTCTGTGGGGAGATCAGGAATGTGTTGACCAACCCATAGCGATCAAAAACCTCCTTGTATTCATCTAGGTATTGCTGCATGGGTAGATCAGGCAGAATCAGTCCATCGATCCCCACTTCTTTGCATTTCTGGCAGAACTCCTCCATACCAAACTGGATAATGGGATTCAAATAGCCCATCAATACTACCGGAATGTGAATTTTAGATCGGAAGCCAATCAATTGTTCGAAAAGCTTTCGCATGCTCATTCCATTTTCCAAGGCAATCAGATTGCTATCTTGAATAGTAGGCCCATCGGCGATCGGATCGGAATAAGGTACGCCAATCTCAATGATATCCGCTCCGCCTGCCTGAATAGCCTCCATCACTGGAACTGTATCCTCTAACTTGGGAAAACCTGCTGTAAAGTAGATCGAGAGGACTCGCTCCTTTTTTTGATTGAATAAATAATGTATTCGGTTCATGTTTATTTAAAAGTCTGAAGACAGGAGACGGAAGACGAGAGACTTTTACTTCGGTCTCCAGTCTTCCCTCTTCCAGCTTAATAGTTTCCCCACTTGATATACGTATCCAAATCCTTATCTCCACGACCGGAGAGATTGATCACGATCACATCATCTTTGCGATACTCGATCAGGTTCAAGGCATGAATAGCGTGAGCAGTTTCGATGGCTGGAATAATCCCTTCCATTCGGCTGAGTTCGATTCCGGCTTTCATCGCGTCTTCATCCTCCACAGCCACGAATTCTCCACGGCCTATGTCAAACAAATGCGCGTGAACCGGTCCAATTCCAGGATAATCTAATCCTGCAGAGATCGAATGTGGCTCGACCACCTGTCCATCTTGTGTTTGCATCAGTAGTGTCTTCGAGCCATGCAAAATACCAGGCGTGCCAAGCGCAGTAGTTGCGGCTGACTTACCCGAACTCACTCCCAACCCAGCTGCTTCAGCCGCGATCAATCGCACTTCTGGGGTGTTATAGTAATGGTAAAACGCCCCAGCAGCATTGCTACCTCCACCTACGCAAGCGATCACCGCATCGGGATTTTCCCTACCCTCTTTCTCCAAAAGCTGCCACTTCATTTCCTCCGAGATTACGGATTGGAATCTTGCCACCATCTCGGGATATGGATGTGGTCCCACCACGGAGCCGATGATATAATGCGTGTTTACAGGATTATTGATCCAAGCACGCATAGCTTCATTTGTGGCGTCTTTTAAGGTTTTAGAGCCTGATGTCGCTGGAACCACCTTGGCTCCCAAAATCTTCATACGCTCCACATTGGGTTTTTGTCTATGAATATCGAGCTCCCCCATATATACCGTGCAGTCCATCCCCATCAAGGCACACACCGTAGCCGTGGCTACCCCATGCTGACCTGCACCGGTCTCGGCGATGATTCGCTTTTTACCCAGTTTTTTAGCCAGAATGATTTGACCAATCGTATTGTTCACCTTGTGCGCCCCTGTATGACAGAGATCCTCCCGCTTAAAGTAGATCTTCGCACCATATTTTTCAGACATGCGCTTCGCAAAATATAAGGGCGTGGGTCTTCCCACAAAATCTCTTAGAAGCATCTGAAATTCTTCTTGAAACTCCGGTGTAGCCACGATGGCTTCATAATTTTCTCTTAGCTCCTCAATGTTGGGATGAAGCATTTCTGGTATATATGCCCCTCCAAATTTTCCATAAAAGCCCTTTTCATCTACTCGTATCATCTTTTGTATCAGTTTACGGACCGAAGTCCAAGTAATTCTTCTTTAAAATTCCGTAGCATCGCTACATCCTTAATTCCTGGTTCTGTTTCAAATTTAGAATTCAGATCCACCCCGATCAGCTGAGGACAAGCCTTTTTCAAATCCTTCACTCGTTTGACGCTTTCCAGATCAATACCTCCACTCAACATGAATGGAACTTGGAAAGGATAGCTATCTAGTAAGCCCCAGTCAAATTTCTTCCCACTTCCCCCATGGGTATTTGTTGCCGTATCAAATAAAAACCGATCAATTTGGCCCACATAAGCCTTCAATTCCTCCCAATTCAAATCTTCTCCCACCGAAACCACTTTCCAAATCTCCGCTGTGGTTTGGTTTTTCAATTCAGCCACAAATCCCACGCTTTCTTTGCCGTGAAGCTGAATCGCCGCGAGATCATATTTTTGAACTTTGTCTAGAACATAATCTATTGATTCATTGACAAAGACACCCACTTTGGGGACTTGTATTTTTTTCACTTCGCCTTTCAACTCGTCTTTGACAAATCGTGGAGATTTCGAATAGAAAATCAGTCCCATCCAGTCTGGGCTGACCTGCAGAATCAAATCCTGCATATTTGAAATCTCTCGCATGCCACACACCTTGATCTCCATCTTAGGCGTTCAATTTCTCAGCTTGCAATTTGCGCTGAAAGTCCTTGATAAAGGTGTAGGCCGCTTGCTCTGGACGGCTGGTTTTCATAAAGTTTTCTCCAATCAAAAACCCGTCAAATCCAGCTTTTTTCAATTCAATCAGGCTTTCTACCTTGGAAATTCCACTTTCGGATACTTTTACAAAGCTACTGGGAATCTTATCCGCAAGGCTTAGCGAAGTATCGATGTTTACCTCAAAATTCTTAAGGTTCCGATTGTTTACCCCCACTAAATCTATCCCGTCACAAAGGCTTCGATCTAATTCCTCTTCATCGTGTACTTCCATCAAAACTTCCAAACCCAAACTCTTTGCAAAGTAGGCCAAGGACTTCAGCTTTTGGGGTTCCAATGCAGCCGCAATCAATAAAATCGCATCTGCACCAATGGACTTGGCCTCGATAATCTGATACTCCTCAAGTACGAAATCCTTTCGAAGAATGGGGCAATAATTGAATTTTCGAACAGTTTTCAAATCTTCATTTGATCCACCGAAAAACTCTTTGTCAGTAAGAATCGAAAGTGCCGAAGCTCCTGCCTGCATGTATCCAATACTTACTTTTTCAGGACTTGCAGATCCATTGATCGTACCCTTTGAAGGCGAATTCCTTTTGAACTCAGCGATGATTCCAGATTTTTCAGGGTCTTGTACATACTTTTTAAGCGAAACTACTTTGCTGTCAAAATAGATGCTTTGCTCAAGCAGTTTTACCGGTACTAAGCTATTTTTCTCCGCTACTTCCTTTGCTTTATGAGCGAGTATTTTGTCTAGGATATTCATGATTGATTAGGCAAATGACACGGATGTCTTTGGGTTAACTAATTTTTCAAATACTTTTTTAGCCTTGCCGCTTAGCAAAGACTCTTTGGCCTTTTCCACCGCTGACTGAAATGTCAAGGAAGGATCTGCCGTGAATAGTGCTGCGGCCGAATTTGCAATTACAACTTGATTTTGGCTTTGGGTTCCTTTTCCGTTCAAAATGGACTGAAAGATCTGCGCCGATTCTTTGATTGTCTCTCCTCCAACAATAGACTGGGCATCAAGTTTACTCAATCCTATATTTTCTGGTAGATATACCTTTTCACCCTGATTTGAGATCATCTTAAATGGCCCAGTCAAGGAAATCTCATCATACCCATCCAAAGCATGTAAAATAGAGAAATTGCCTTCCATTCCTTGATACAAATAGCCATATAAGCGCGCCAATTCAAGACTAAAAACCCCAACGAGTTGTTTCTTTGGAAAACTCGGATTTACCATGGGGCCAAGCATATTGAAAAACGTCTTTACGCCTAGTTCTCTGCGGATAGGTGCCACATTTTTCATGGCTGGATGAAAAAGGGGAGCATGCAAAAAACAGATGCCCGCCTCATCAAGACTTCGCCTGATTTCACCCATATCGTTTGTAAATTCGTAGCCAAAATAAGCTAGAAGATTGGAGGATCCACAAATGGATGAAACCCCATTATTTCCATGTTTGGCCACATTTTGACCGGCTCCCGCCACGATAAAAGAGGATAAGGTGGAAATATTAAAAGTGTCTTTACCATCTCCTCCAGTGCCACAGAGATCCATGGCATCATATTCAGCGATATCCACTTTCACGCAAAGATCGAGCATCGCCTCGCGGAATCCGCTGAGCTCCTCCACGGTGATGCTCCGCATGAGATACACAGTCATAAATGCGGCAATCTGACTGGAATTGTATTCTCCCGTGGCTATATTTCTCAACACCTCTCTCGCCTGGGTTTTGTCCAGAGTGCTATGTGATATCAATAAATTCAGTATTTCTTTCATGCTTCTATCTTTTCTGGATGTTATTTTTTCACCCAGTTTTCAATGATTTTTACTCCATGTTCGGTAAGGATGCTTTCTGGGTGAAATTGCAAACCGCGAACATCGAAGGTTCGATGGCAAACTCCCATTATCTGATTATCCTGGCTTCGAGCAATCACTTTTAAGTCTGGCGAAAGGGTGGATTCGTTGATGACCCAAGAGTGATATCTCCCAATATTAAAAGTATCGGTAATCCCCTCAAATAACAAGTCTTGCTCTACTTTCACGGAGGTACCTACTCCATGAAGGACCTCCTTGAGATTGGTCAATGTTCCACCAAAAGCTTCACCGATAGCCTGATGACCAAGACAAATCCCAAGAATTGATTTTTTGTCCGCGTAAGCTTTCAGCAAATCAGGCATGATTCCTGCCTCCGAAGGCACGCCTGGACCTGGAGAAAGCAAAATTTTATCATATTGGTCTACGGTTTCCAAATCGATTTTATCATTTCGATAAATATCCATGCGATCTCCATACCCCAAACTCCGAAGGATATAGACCAAGTTATAGGTAAAGGAGTCGTAATTGTCTAAAACTAAAATTCGCATACTTATATTTTTTCAGCCGCTCTTAATGCAACTCTTAGCGCTTCCAATTTATTTGACACCTCTTGCAATTCTGAAGGGATGTGTGACTTCGCTACTACCCCTGCACCTGCTTGGAATCGGAGCTCGTTCTTTTCCGAAACGAAAGATCGAATCAGGATAGCATGGTTAAAATCCCCCTTGAAACCTAAGAAACCAATAGCTCCTCCGTAGAATTCTCTCGGCCGGTTTTCCAATCGATCTATGAGTTGCATGGCTTTGTACTTTGGAGCACCGGAAAGGGTGCCTGCAGGAAAGGTATCTGCAACTAGTTGAAGTGGATTTGCATTTTCAGGTAATTGACCTGTGACCTTCGAAACCAAGTGAATTACATGTGAGTAGTATTGGATTTCCTTAAACACATCCACGCTGACCTTTTCGGAAGATCTCGAGAGATCATTTCTCGCTAGGTCCACCAGCATGACATGCTCCGAATTTTCCTTTGGATCGTCATACAGCTTTCGAGCCAGTTCTGCATCCTCAGCATCATTCCCGGTACGTCTAAATGTGCCCGCAATCGGGTAAATCGTTGCTTTTTTGTCCTGAACCACAATCTGAGCCTCTGGTGAACTCCCAAAAACTTTGAAGTTTCCATAGTCGAAATAAAACAAGTATGGCGAGGGGTTTACAGATCTAAGCGCGCGATAAACATTGAATTCATCACCTTTGAACGAGGTCCTAAATTGGCGGGAGAGAACGATCTGAAAAACATCTCCTTTAAAGCAGTGGTCTCTTCCTTCAGCGAGGATTTTAAGGAACTCTTCATCAGTATAGTTTGAGGATTCCTCTCCCGAAAGGCTGAATTTATAGGATGGAATATTTTTGTTGTTCAGTAGAGTCTCGATTTCATCCAGATTATCTGGCCCCTCTTGACCTTCCACTTGATGTTCAAAAAGATGATATTCATTCTTATAATGATCCACTACGATGATATTTTTATATACCGAGTAATGCATCATTGGGGTCTCTGATGGTATGGTGGACTCCAGCTTAATATCCTCAAAATAGGATACCGTGTCATACTGTATATAGCCAAACACCCCATTGGAACTGAATTTGAAATTATCTTCTGGGACGGAAAATCGATTCCCAAAAGTGCGCAGGTGGTCGACGAGCTTCTCCTCTCCTTTTATAGAATATTGAATGGTACCGCTTGGGAGAGTTTCTGTCACCTTACCATTATTAAAGCTAAACGTAGCCAAGGGGTTAAAACAGATATAAGAAAAGCTATTTTCCTGACCGTGATAATCTGAGCTCTCCAGCAAAATCGGATTGGCAAAGCGATCCCTGATCTGCAAGTAAATGCTCACGGGGGTGATTGTATCAGCGAGACGCTTTCTATAGCTGGTGATTAACTTAAATTCGTTTTTATTCATTTTTCAAAAATTTGAACATAAAAAAAGGCTTACCGGGATTCCAGTAAGCCATTTGATATTTTTTCAACAAATATCAGCCATGAGCCTTCCGAACTTCCCTTTGGAAAGATACAGTATGCCACCACCAATAATTTGCTTTAGTGCTTTTCATAGCGACAAATTTAGAAAGGGGTTTGATATCACAAAGAGAAACTTAGAAAAAATCCACATATTTTTGAAAAGAAAAACGAAAAGCATGGCCATTTCTCAATATTTCAAACGAAAGCTAAAGACCTACGAAATTTACGTACAAGTGAATCCAAATAATTTTACGGGGGTGGAATTGATTGTACATCCTGATGGAAAGATCGAGAAAACCGAAATGGAATTTGACGAAGAAATCTTTGAAGATCTCGCGGAAGATGACTTTATCCATGCTTCTGCTTTGGAATTCCAACTCTTGCTGTCCAAAGTCAAATAAGACGACTTTCACTTATTTATCTGACAATCAGTCGCAGAGAAAATAAAGGGGCATTTTCCCAACTTCAGCATTGCAAAGCGTAATTTTTGCTTTACCTTTGTGGCCTAGCGGCACGACCAGCTCCTGCTGAATCCCCCAGGTCCGGAAGGAAGCAAGGGTAGGTGGTTGTAGCGGTGCGATGCCGCTTCTTTTTTTTCCCCACGTCAGGGTTCCCTCGTTTTATCTTTTAACTTTGCTAGACAACTTAAACCTAAAACGAGCATGAAGTTTTTTATTGATACCGCAAACCTTGCAGAAATTCAAGAAGCCTACGACCTAGGTGTTCTAGATGGTGTAACCACAAATCCCTCTTTAATGGCCAAAGAAGGCATCACAGGAGACGATAATGTGAGAGCACATTATAAAGCCATCTGTGACATCGTTGATGATAAAGTTAGTGCTGAGGTCATCTCCACCGACTTTGAAGGCATGATCCGAGAAGGCGAATCACTTGCTGCCATAGATGATAAGATCGTGGTAAAAATCCCAATGATCAAAGACGGTATCAAAGCCATCAAATATTTCAGTCAGAAAGGAATTCGTACGAATTGTACACTTGTGTTTTCTGCGGGTCAAGCCATCCTAGCCGCTAAAGCAGGTGCCACATACCTATCTCCATTTATTGGGAGATTGGACGACATCTCTTTTGACGGACTCGAACTTATCCAGCAAATCGTCCATATCTACAATGTCTATGGATTCGAAACCGAAGTACTCGCTGCATCAGTACGCCATACCATGCACTTGATTAAATGTGCTGAGATTGGTGCGGATGTAGTTACATGCCCGCTGAATGTCATCACAGGATTACTAAAACATCCACTTACAGATTCGGGCCTAGAGAAATTTCTAGCCGATCATGCGAAAGCATCAGGAAAATAAAGCGTAAAAGACCGGCATTTGCCGGTCTTTTTTTATCTTTCCGCATGTATATTATTAAAGTGAAAGGGAAAGCCAAAATCCCTGATTATATCCAAATCCGGGATGAAAATTTTGTCCTCGTCGCGTACTTCCGAGCCGATCGGCCCTTGAAAAATATTGAGAAATTTGGACTCGAAGGAAAGGAAGAAGAACTCGCTACGTTAATTCAGGGACTCCCATTTGGCAAACTTCAAAAATTAGACCTCTGATGGATTTCCAAACTGAACCAGTTTTACAAGTTCGAAATACGACGATATTCCAAGGCTTGGACCCAGTACTCTCTGAAGTCAACTTTTCAGTGGAGCAACATGAGTTCGTCTTCCTTATTGGACGGACTGGAAGCGGCAAAAGCTCTTTACTTAAGACCCTTTATGCCGATCTAGCACTTCAGAGTGGTCAGATTGAGATTTCTGGATTTGATTTGACCAAAATCACTTCCAAGGAAGTCCCCTTCTTACGAAGAAAAATCGGAATCATATTTCAGGACTTTCAGCTCTTTGGAGATCGTACGGTTGCGGAAAATCTTTCCTTCGTCATGAAGGCTACTGGATGGAAGGACAAAGCCAAAATCAAAGAACGAATGGCTGAAGTACTTGTGCTAGTGGGCTTGAATAATGCGGCCACCAAAATGCCACATCAGCTTTCAGGTGGAGAGCAGCAGCGTGTGGTGATTGCACGGGCCTTGATCAATGAGCCTTCTATCTTACTCGCCGATGAGCCGACTGGAAACTTGGACCCAGATGTAGCAGACGGGATTTTCAAACTTTTTCAGGAAATCAACAAAAAAGGAACGGCAATATTGATGGCTACCCACAATCATGATCTTCTAAAAAAGTATCCGTATCGTGTCTTGAAATGCGAAAACGGGAAGCTTCTCGATAGTAAAGTCCACGACGTTTCCTTTGGTTAGTCAAACAAGTTGAATTTCACATCGTTTTTGAAAGAAAATAGTACATCATGCAGATCGAGAAAATAATCCCCTATTTCGTTATCGCCCTTGCCATGTCCCTCGGATATGCTTGCAACAATGATGATGACGCACCTCCCCCTGTTGATCCCGGCTCCAATGAGGCTGCGAATCGATGGATATCTGCAGTGATGAATGAAGTCTATTTTTGGTTGGATGATATTCGAACGCCAATCGCAGATACGTCAGATCCAGAAGACTATTTTGAATCCTTACTTAATCGACCCACAGATAGATTTTCAGCGATCTTCCCAGACTATGATGAGTTGATCGGATCTCTAACTGGAGTGACCTTAGAGGCTGGCTATGAATTTACACTTTTTAGGGCAGCTCCAGGAAGTGATGATGTGATCGCGGAGATTTCTTATGTCAAAAAAATGAGCCCAGCGTCCAGTGCCGGCCTAGTCAGAGGAGATATTATTACTCAAATCAATGGTACCACCCTAACTGTGGACAATTTTAGAGACCTGCTTGGACAAATTGATCAGCCTCATACGATTACTTATCGAAGTTTCAATGAAACAGCAGATGCCTATGAAGATCGTGGCGAGCTTAGTCTGACTCCAGTACAATTGGTGGAAAATCCTAACTTCCTGGATACCGTTTACACCATAGACAATGAAAAAATAGGTTATGTGGTCTATCATTATTTCAACCCAGGCCCAGCCATAGGAGCGACGGCCTATGATGATGAAATGGATGAAATTTTCGGGTCTTTCCGATCAGCCGGAATCAATCATCTCATCATAGACTTTAGATATAATGGAGGAGGTTTTGTAAGCTCCGCTATCAATTTGGCCAGTTTAGTTGCCCCAGGTGTGACAGATCAAAATGTCTTTTCAAAGACCCGATACAATGATTTTCTGATGCAATTTGAAGAGCTTCAAAATGTTCAGAATTTCTTCAGAACTAAAGCTCAAAATCTTGGAAATACATTATCTGGAAACAGGGTTTACATTCTGACATCAGAACGTACAGCATCAGCTTCTGAGCTGATTATCAATGGATTGAGACCCTACATGGACGTTTTTATTATAGGAGATCAGACAACAGGAAAAAATGTTGGGTCTATTCCCTTTGAGGATGAGGACAATCCGTCAAATAGCTATGGTATTTTACCCATCGTTACACAGAGCTTGAACAGTCTTGATGAGTCGGACTATTCAGAAGGCTTTACGCCAAATATTATAGCCCTTGAGCGGACTGAAAGACTTCTTCCTCTTGGTGATGTCAATGAATTACTCCTTCGTACGGCAATCCAGCAAATAACCGGTGAAGCTCCTTCAGGTAGATTTGAGCAATTAGAACGTTTGGACATAGGAAGTACCTTGGATAGAAAAATTAATTCTGGTATCTTAATCGAGGACCGCATTAGCAAAATCATTAAAGAAAAGAATCTAATGCTGCACTAAAAGTCATTGAAGTATCATGGAAAGCGTGTTGAGCTTTATTTTAATTTTGGGGGTTTATTTTTTAGGTAGTTTGTCTATTACCCAGTCTTTTATAAGACCGATCTCTTTGAATGACAAAGGAGAAATTATAGCAAGCAACCATGCGAAAATCCTAGGAATTAGCTTCGGTTCGGCGATTCCTCCCACTCTACTCCTATTTTCAGTTTTGGTCATTTGACATAAAAAAAACCAGTCTTCACTGGTTTTTTATGTGCTTAAGCCTCTCTACTGATTCGCTTTCTGGAGGTTTTCTTTTGCCGTGGTAAATTCAGCATCGAGCTGAATTGCTTCTTGGAAAGCTAATTTTGCTTCCTCTTTTGACCCTTGGTCTAAATAGATCATCCCTTTAAGATTCAATGCTGCTGCTTTCATACTCACTTCTTGAGTTTCAGTCGCACTTTTGGGGAAGCCGATCTTCTCATCAGTTTTGGCATTTTTCACCAACATATTAGTCGAATTCAATGCTTCCTGATATCGCTTCAAAGAGTATTGAAGAAAAGCCGTCTTGTACAACGCAAAATTGTCACCAGTTAGCAAATGCAAGCTCTCGAAATGTGGAAGTGCGCGATCCAATGCTCCCAAAGATTCTAATGAATAGGCAGCAATTTCGAGGGCTACCAAATTATTGCCATCTCCTTCAAGTATGTCTAGCGCAACCAAAGCAGCGGAGCTTGACTGCCCAAGCTCGAAATACATACTCGATAGCAATTCGGCATACTTTAGATTGTTTGGGTTTCGCAAAATCAATTCATAAAGCTTTGACTTCGCCACATTCAAATCATTGTATCTCAATGCGAGTTGGTAAACGTTGAGATCGGCAAAGTTTAAAGCAGCTTTAGTATTTGGGTCTAGCTTAGGAGGGACAGAATCTGCTTCTTGGGCTCTTAAAGCTGTAATTCCCATAAAAAACAGGAGTATAAATAATATTTGTTTCATTTGGTGTTGGATTTGTTTTCTAAGTGATTGGGACTGCTTTTGGACACCAGCCCTTTATTTTCGGCAATAATAAACATTAATTCCTTAGCCTGCTGATGGTTATTGTCAATTTTACCTTCCAAAATTGCTTCTTTGATTTCTTCCTTGATCTCTCCTACCGCTTTGGAAGGGGAAAGATTGAGACATTCCATAATTTCCTCTCCTGAAATAGGAGGCTGAAAATTCCTTAATTGATCTTTTTCCTCCACTTCGGCTAGCTTCAGCTCGACCTTATCGAAATTCTCAAGGTATCGCTTCACTTTTCTATTATTCTTGGAAGTAACATCGGCACGGCAAAGCTTCATCAAGTCATCGATATCATCTCCTGCATCCATGAGTAAGCGTCTTAAAGCAGAGTCAGTGACTTCATCTTTGACCAGGGCAATCGGTCTCAGATGGAGGCGTACAAGTTTTTGTACATACTTCATTCTATCGTCTAGAGGAAGCTTCAGCCGCTTGAAAATACCTGGAGTCATCCTTGCTCCCTTATCCTCATGACCATGAAATGTCCATCCTACTTTATTATTGAACCGCTTAGTGGCTGGTTTGGCAATATCGTGCATGATAGCAGCCCATCGAAGCCAAAGGTTGTCACTTGTAGCACACACATTATCCAGCACTTGTAGTGTATGATAGAAATTATCTTTGTGCGACTTATCATCTACTGAGTCTACGCCTTGTAATTCGACCATTTCAGGAAAGAACTCATGCAAAAGCTTTCCTGCAAACAGAAGTTTGAATCCATAGGACGGCTTATCACAGGCTATAATTTTATTCAACTCCACAATGATCCGCTCCATAGAGATGATCTGAAGTCTAGGTGCATTGCGAATAATGGCAAAGAAGGTATCCGGATCAATGTCAAATTGAAGCTGAGCAGCAAATCTCACTGCCCGAAGCATCCGTAAGGGATCGTCTGAAAAAGTCACTTCTGGATCTAAGGGTGTGCGGATCATTTTCCGCTTTAAATCTCCAAGTCCGTCAAATGGATCGATCAATTCACCGAAATCAGCCTGCTGGAGCGAGATTGCCATCGCATTGATGGTGAAATCTCTTCGCTCCATGTCTTCCATGAATGTCCCTATTTCCACCTCTGGCTTCCGTGAATCCGAGCGATAAGATTCCTTCCTAGCTCCCACAAATTCGATTTCGCCAAAATCTAATTTGAGCATAGCTGTACCGAAATTTTTGAAGACAGAAAGCGGCACATGCTCTTCGTAAGATTTGGCGACTTCCTTTGCTAAGGCTATTCCGTTCCCTTCACACATGAAGTCAATATCTTTACTCGGCCTTCCCAAAACCAGATCACGTACATATCCACCCACCACGTAAGTAGCTATGCCCAGTGATTGGCTCGCCTTCGCCACTCGTCTGAAAATATCCTCTTGATTCAGCTGCTCAGTAAAATTCAATTTTTGATGATTTTAACGTCTCCCTCTGGGCCTAGGTAAAGCTCTTTCAAATTTGGACTAAATAGTGGAAAAAGTATATCCACATTGAAATCCACTTTTGATTTGGTATCCAATTGAACGAGTACAGGTTGAGAAATCTGGAAAAGCAATTTGTGCCAATTAGGTTCCTTTAGCATGGAAAATTTGATCTTTCCATCGATCAAAGGCCCATTTTTAGATTGAAAATTTGGGAGTGTGCGGTAAATGGTCGGCTTATTTGCAAACTCCACTAAGTCCAATGACACCTCCGAAAATTGAGGAGCAATGGCTCGGATCTGAAACATATCAAAAAGTAAATAAATCCAGTTGGCTCCATCTGAAATCGACCATTTTGTAGGATCCAATAGGGCGATTTGACGTTTATTGCCGTCTGCAAGGGTCAATTTTCCTTTATCCCGATATAATTTTACTAGCGCTGCGTGATCCAATTTTCTTGATTTTCACACAAAAATAAGGAGTTTTTTGAGAGGAGACTCTATTTATAAAAAAAGGAAAAGCCTCGGTCGGCTGACGAGGCTTTTCACATCTCACACACAACTGTATTATTTGTCTGACTGCATCATTTTTCGATTGACAAAAAAGCTGATCAATAGACCTAGCCCTCCAAAAATAAAAATGCAAGAAGTGTAGGCTACACTTTCTTCCATTCCCATTGAATTCAAAAGAAAACCAAAAAGCACTCCTACTCCTACACCTATGCCTAAGAGCGCTATACTCATCACGACATGTCCAAATGCGTAACTACCAGAATTGAAAATTGTGGCATCGAGGCCCTTTTCTATCAATGCGATTCTTTCCTTATTTCTAGAGGTAAGGTAAACGTAGACCACTCCAAAGATTGAAGCAAAGAAAAAGAAGGGTATCAAAATTTCTTCCATTGTTGTTTTGTTTAGTTTGTTAATCCTTGGATGTATTGAGGACAAAAAAGGTTACAAAAAATAATTTGTAACTTATTTGACATGGACAGCATCTAATGAGTGTCAATGCGCACGGAAGAAGATTCCTTTTATATAGAAAAAACAAAAAATGGCGATTTACAGGCCTTTGGTGCTTTGGTACTCAAGTATCAAACCTATGCCCTCACGCTCGCAGTCCGCATTTTAAAAAATAGACAGGAAGCCGAGGAAGCTACGCAAGATGCTTTTGTGAAAGCCTTTCAAGCCATTCAAGATTTTGAGGGTAACTCAAAGTTTACCACTTGGCTATATACAATTGTTTACAGAGAAGCGATAGGAAGAATAAGGAAAAGAAAATACTTTGAAGAAATGGACGAATTAGAAGATTCTATCGCCATCATTTCAGAAGATTTAAATGGCTTTGAAATTCTAAACCGAAATGAACGGAAAGAAATACTTCGAGCTGGATTGGACAGCTTAAAACCCGCTGAGTCAGCTATACTTTCTTTATTTTATTTAGATCAATTGAGTATAAAAGAAATCGAAGATATTACGGCCCAATCAAATTCACAGGTTAAAGTATTATTACATCGAGGAAGGAAAAATCTCTATAGTATACTGCAAAGACAAACTAACAAAGAAATCAGTCCATCGCTATGAGTAAAAAGGAACTAAAAGACGACTCGTTATTCAGACATTTTGAGGAACTCGGACACGAAAGCCCCTCCGACATGATGGTGAAAAATGTTTTATCGACACTGGCTGCTAAGAAGCCCAAGGTAATCTATGAACCCCTTATTTCACCCCTTTTAATGCGAATAATACTCGGAGGTTTACTGATTATATTCATAGGAATAGTATTTATGATTCCCGAAGATGGAGTAAATTATTTTGACCAAAATAAACTTTTGACATGGTCTACTCCGGATTGGAAAATCCCACAGCTCAAATTAGAAAACTTCCCAATGTCACTAAATATTGCAATCTATGCCTTTGGAATATTTTGTCTTTTCAATTTCTTCATTTACCAATGGCAGTTGAAAAAAACGACATAAAAAAAGCAGCCTCACGGCTGCTTTTTAAAGTTTAGCTTCTGAGCCAGTTAATAAACGTCTGATATCCTACTCCTATTTCTCGAGCGAAAGCTGCCTTGGTCTTTTTACCAGCAGCTTCAACTTTAGCCCACTCTTCTACGATTTTACGCTTCTCGGCAGCGCTGAAAGTCCTACGCTTTCCAGATTTGGCAGATGGAGCTGTACCATTCACTAGCCCGATGAGTTCATTCAACTCATTTACAAAACGACCGTCTGTCAAATCAAGACCTGCATCAGCCAATTTTTTAATCACAGTGGCCTTTGGGTCCATAGGAGTTACTGCCACTCCTTGTTTTGCCGCTTCAAGCAAATCAATACGATTTCCTTCAGAAGTTACATAGATAAAACCATCACTTTTCTTTAAGTCTGCAATAGCTTCTTTAATTAGATCTCTCATTCTAGATTTATTTTTAACAATTGGACATGCAATTTATAAAAATTCCTCAATTGAAATAATATAAGACTATCTATATATCTAATTTTGATTCAAGAGTTTTTCCCATGATAATACTAGATTATCATATGCATCCCCTTGCAGCATTTCTTTATAAAACAATTTTTCATATTCAGACATCTTGAAGCAATAGCCGAAATTTGACAATTGAAAAGTAGACAGCAAGTCTATAACTAAAGAAGAGAAAGAGTCAAAAACCTTTTCAGTATATGTTTCTTGAGGCTGATTAATAACTATAGATTCTCTTAAGAAGTATACAAATTTAACCTCTCCCGCCTCTACAAGCTTGATTACTTCAATCTGAATAGTTTCATTTTTTATCGTCATCACTTCCTCCAAACACTCATTAGATTGCAAATCTTCGCATAGAGATTCAATTAATGTCATCACTAATTCCTTCCAATCCTCCATCTGAGAGTATGAAAAAGATAGAGTTTCAGATACACCTCTCTTTTCTTTAAGGAATAAATTCATCTCGACTCCCGAGCTTTTCAGAGATTTACTTATTTCATATTTCTGGCTAGGTGAAAAATCTAAATTAGGCCAATAGCAAACTAGGTTTTTCCCTTTGACAACCACCTCATCAAACAATTCTCCGTATACCGCATTTAGCGTTTTTAAATCCTCCCCCATGCGTGACCAGGAGAACCCGTTGCTCTCTATTTTATTAGGATCAAAAAAATAAACATCACCTAGATTTTCTTTGATTCGCACCTTTTCCAGACTTGGTATCCAGTCAACAAACGAAATTGATTTTTTAGAATTTTTCATATCTAATCTATTTTTGGTTTAACACTATAGAACTAGCTAATTGCCTTGAGCGTGATCAGCCTTTTATATCCATCTTTCTATTTCAAAGATGTAGAATCAAATTTTGATATTAAATTAATTGTCACAAGTTGTCAGTAAATACTTTTGCAAGGCACACGGAGTCAGAGAAAGAAAGAAGTTGAGGAATCCAGATTTCTGGATATTCTCTCGGGAAAATTATCTACCTTTGAACCCCATAAGAACATCAATAATTTTCAGCTCACCCCCTTCTTATGGCCTCATCCACCAAATACATTTTCATCACAGGCGGAGTTACATCCTCCCTTGGCAAAGGCATCATTGCGGCGTCTTTGGGCAAACTGCTACAGTCTCGTGGCTTCAGCGTGACTATTCAGAAGTTTGACCCCTACCTCAACATTGATCCTGGAACTCTCAATCCCTATGAGCATGGAGAATGCTATGTGACTGATGATGGGGCGGAAACAGACTTGGATTTGGGGCATTATGAGCGTTTTTTGAACGTACCAACCTCTCAAAATAATAACATCACCACTGGCCGCATATATAATAACGTCATCACCAAGGAGCGAAAAGGGGAGTTTTTAGGTAAGACTGTGCAGGTGATCCCTCACATAACAGATGAAATCAAATCCAATTTCTATAAACTTGGAGAAGAAGGTAAATATGATGTGGTGATCACTGAGATCGGAGGATGTGTTGGTGATATCGAATCCTTACCTTTTATCGAGGCAGTAAGACAAGCCAGATGGGACTTAGGTCCAAATAACTTTTTGGTGATTCACTTGACCTTGATCCCGTATTTGAGCGCTGCAAAGGAGCTGAAAACCAAACCTACCCAACATTCGGTCAAACAACTTCTTGAAGCAGGTATTCAGCCAGATATTTTGGTCTGCAGGACTGAGCATCATCTTCCTGCCGAAGTCAAAAAGAAACTTGCACTCTTTTGCAATGTGCAGCTGAATAATGTGATAGAAGCTATGGATGCTGAATCCATCTACGATGTGCCGCTCCTTATGAAAAAGGAAAAACTAGATGAGCGGGTGATCACTAAATTGAAGTTGAGCTCCAAGACAAATACCGAGCTCGAAAACTGGAAAGATTTTCTTGGCCGTCTAAAAAACCCAACTGAAGAAGTAACCATCGGATTGGTAGGGAAGTATGTTTCACTTCCTGATTCTTACAAATCCATCATTGAGTCCTTTACACATGCTGGATCTTCTGTAGAATGCAAAGTGAATTTAAAGCTCATTTCTTCAGAAGAGATCAATAAAGACAATATCAAGTACAAATTAAAGGATCTAGACGGCATCGTTGTCGCTCCTGGATTTGGCGAAAGAGGTTTTGAAGGAAAGATAGAAACAGTAAAGTATGCTAGAGAAAAGAAAATTCCATTCTTAGGAATTTGTCTAGGGATGCAGGTAGCCGTGATTGAGTTTGCTCGAAATGTCCTCCGTCTGCCGGACGCAAATAGCACCGAAATGAACCCAAATACTCCTTCTCCCGTGATTGGTCTGATGGAAGAGCAAAAGAAAATAGATCAAATGGGAGGAACCATGCGACTAGGATCCTATGCCTGTGATTTGAAAAAAGGAAGTAAAGCTTACGCTGCTTACGGAAAAGCTAGCATCGAAGAGAGACACCGCCATAGGTATGAGTTTAATAACGAGTATCTAGAAAAATTTGAAGCGAATGGCATGATTGCTTCAGGAATCAATCCAGATACAGGGTTAGTGGAAATTGTAGAAATAGAAAAACACCCTTGGTTTGTGGGTGTACAGTTCCATCCTGAATACAAAAGCACCGTATTGAGCCCCCAACCATTGTTCGTGAAGTTTATTCTTGCGGCTATCGACAGTCAAAACAAAAAATCAAAGTAACTTTGCTCCCCTTAATTTAGAGCAAGCCAATTATTATGGATAGAAATCAAGCAACAGGACTCATTCTCTTTGCTGCGGTAATTCTGATTTATTCGATCTTTTTTGCCCAAACTACAGAGGAGCCTATTGAACCAATACCCACTGAGACCGAGATGGCGGACACGCCTCAAAGTGCTCAGCCGGCAATCGCACCGATTCAAGAAGTCTATTCTCCAGAAATGGATTCTATTCAGAGAGCCAATTATGGAGTTCTTGGAGTCTACCTTCAGGGTGAAGAAGAAACAGCAGTGCTTGAAAATGACAAGATCAAGGTTACCTTTTCGTCCAAAGGTGGAACCATCAAAGAAGTCATTTTAAAAGAATACACAAGCTCAGACGGTGAGCCATTAGACTTACTTTCGGAAGATCGGTCTTCCATGGATTTCCGAATCCAGACTTCCAGAGGCGAACTTTCACTAAGCAGTCTGTACCTAAAACCTAGTCTTAGCTCTGAAGAAACCGAAGAAGGCAAGGTGCAGACATTAACCTTCTCAGGAGCCACTGAAAGTGGATCCATTAGTGTAAAATACACACTTGCTGATGGCAAATACGAAGTGGGCAAATCGTTTTCCGTAGACCGATACCAAGGGGTATTTACTGGAAATACGGTTAATCTAAGCTGGAAAGATCAAGTTAAGGCTCATGAAAAAGATTTGGCTGAGTCTCGACGAAAAACAGAAGTTACTTACTATCTCAGCAGCGGAAGTTTTGAAAACCTCGGAGTAGCTGATGATTTAGAAACTGAAACTGCCGAAGAGCCTGTGAAATGGATTGGTTTTAGCCAGCGCTTTTTTACCGCTGGAATTATTGCTGACTCCACCTTCCAAAATGTAACGGTCTCACAAAGCACTCCGGCGGATAGCAGTACGGTCAGAAGTATGCAAGCGGATTTACAAATCCCATTCATCAACGGTGCGTATTCCCTAAATTACTATTTCGGCCCAGACAGTTACAAAGGACTGAAAAAGGTGACTGAAGGGTTTGAAAACAACGTGGACATGGGGTATTTCTTCGTGAGCTGGGTAAACAAATACATCATTGTCAACCTTTTCGCTTTCCTTGAAAACTTCTTCAATAACTACGGGGTAATCATTGTTTTGATCGTCTTGATCATTAAACTCGCTCTCTTTCCCTTGACATACAAGTCTTATGTGGGCATGGCCAAAATGCGAGTGATCAAGCCTGAGATCGATGAGTTGAAAGAGAAGTATGGTGAGGATGCAACGAAGATGCAACAGGAGCAAATGAAGCTCTTTTCAAAACTGGGAGTAAGTCCTATTTCAGGTTGTTTACCGCTTTTACTTCAAATGCCCTTCTTGTTTGCGATGTTCTTTTTCTTCCCGAATGCAATCGAGCTGAGAGGCGAAAGTTTCCTTTGGGCAAAGGATCTTTCCACTTACGATGAATTCATCAAATTGCCATTTACCATTCCGTTTTATGGTTCACATGTGAGTTTGTTCACCTTATTGATGACTGTCTCTCAAATTGCCTACACGCATTTCAATAATCAGCTGACCACAGCAACGGGTCCGATGAAAAACATTGGATACATCATGCCTGTGATGTTTATGTTCGTATTGAATAGTTATCCAGCAGGATTGAGTTTCTATTATTTCGTCTCTAATATGGTGACATTCGGACAGCAAGCATTGATCAAGCTTTTCGTTGATGATGAAAAAATCAGAAAGAAAGTAGAAGAAAGTAAGATCAAGAATGCGAACAAGAAAAAGTCCAAATTTCAGCAAAAACTGGAAGATGCGATGAAAGCTGCAGACAACAATCGGAAAAAATAAAAGTATGGGCTCCTTCAGGGAGCTCATTTTTTGAGAAATAAATTACCCGGAAAACCGACTAATGTACCCTAGATCACGTTGTCACAAATAGTCTTAAAAAATCGGGTCTTTGGCACAGAAAAAGGTTCGAATTTGATTAATATTGAACAACCGTAAGCCTATAAATCAAACCATGGGGAAAATCATAGCCATTGCAAATCAAAAAGGAGGGGTGGGAAAAACAACCACCGCAATGAATTTGGCTGCGAGTCTTGCAGTGCTTGAATTCAAAACCTTGGTAATTGATGCAGACCCTCAGGCAAATACAACCTCGGGAGTAGGACATGACCCGAAGTCTATAGAAAACAGCATTTATGAATGCATGGTGGGTGATGCCGAAGTAGAAGACTGCATTATCACCACTGAGATTCCTTTCCTTGATTTGATTCCATCACATATTGATCTCGTTGGAGCGGAAGTGGAGATGATCAATCTGGAAAACCGTGAGGAGAAAATGAGAGAGGTGACGGGTAAAATCAAAGAAAACTACGATTTCATCATCATAGATTGCTCTCCCTCTTTAGGGTTGATTACTATCAATGCCTTAACTGCTGCCGACTCAGTGGTCATCCCGGTTCAGTGTGAATATTTCGCGCTCGAAGGATTAGGGAAACTCTTGAATACGATCAAAATCATTCAAACACGTTTGAATCCAAAGCTGGAAATCGAAGGTATTCTTCTCACGATGTATGACGTCCGCCTCCGCCTATCTAATCAAGTGGTAGAAGAAGTTCGAATCCATTTTAAGAATATGGTTTTTGAGACGATTATCCCTAGAAATGTTAAATTGAGTGAGGCACCAAGTTTTGGACTTCCGGTAATCGCCTTTGATGCAACAAGTAAAGGTGCCATAGCCTATTTGAATCTGGCAAATGAGATTGCTGAGAAAAATGGCATTACCAAAGTGACTAATTAATTATGGCTGATCAAAAACCAACACGTAAGAAAAGTGCATTAGGAAGAGGTCTAGGGGCACTACTTGAAGATAGCCCAGCCAAGGAGAGCAAGAAAGACATTTTACCAGAAGTAAATAAAACGGGAGTTGCTGATATCTTGCTTTCGCAGATTAGTGTCAACCCCTTTCAGCCTAGAACACATTTTGATAAGGAAGCTCTTGAGGAGCTGGCTGAGTCTATTCGCGTACAAGGGATCATTCAACCTATCACTGTTAGAAAGCTTGATGCCAATGAATATCAGCTGATCTCCGGTGAAAGAAGATTTCAAGCTTCAAAACTAGCCGGTCTCGAAGCGATCCCTGCATATGTGCGTACAGCTAACGATCAGCAAATGCTGGAAATGGCCCTGATCGAAAATATTCAACGAGAAAACCTTAATGCTCTAGAAATAGCCCACTCTTATCAGCGTTTGCTTTCGGAATGTGATTTAAAGCAAGAGCAGCTAGGTGATCGAGTAGGGAAAAATAGAACCACAGTAAATAATTATTTACGTCTACTTAAGCTACCTCCATCAATTCAAGCCGCCATCAAAGAGCAAAAGCTCAGTATGGGACATGCGCGAGCCCTGATCAATGTGGAAGACATCGAAGATCAATTAGCTATCTTCAAAAAGACACTCGAGGAAGAATTGAGTGTGAGAAAGGTTGAAGCCTTGGTTAAAGCACTTAGCGAACCTCGACCAAGCAAAGCCGAAACCCCTAGCCTAGACCCGGTAAGGAAATACGAGATCAACAAGCTACAGCAAAAACTTGCTTCTCACTTTGGGACGAAAGTATCTTTGAAAGCCAATGCTAAAAATAAAGGGGAGATTAAAATCCCATTTACCTCATCTAGCGATCTAAATCGCATTTTAGAAATCCTTGAACTTATCTAGGTGAGACGAGTGTCGTCCATAAGGTTAATATTTCCTAAAGCCCCATGCTTCATCATGGGACTTTTGTTTTTTTGCTTTGGTATCAACTTGAACCTAAAAGCTCAGGACGATTTGATTATCGAAGAAAATAATATCGAGACCACCACTACACTGCCAAAGAATCCCAAAAAGGCCACCATCCTTTCAGCGATACTTCCGGGTGCTGGTCAGGTCTATAATGAAAAGGCATGGAAGGTGCCGATAATCTATGGAGGGATCATCACAGATGCCTATTTCATTGGCTTCAACAACAAGCGATACCAATCCTTCAGAGATGCCCTTTTTGCTTTTGATGAAGGTGAGCCAAACGACTTTCCAACCCTGAACCGTGATGGATTAGTGAGGAATGTTGACTATTGGAGGAGAAATCGAGACATCTGTATTTTGCTCATGGGTGCCATCTATGCACTGAATATTATTGACGCAAATGTGGATGCACACCTATCTGGGTTTGAGATCTCTGATGATTTGGCACTAAAAGTCGAGCCACACATGGAACGCTTTTCTGCCAATAACAACAGCTTGGGGGTTTCCCTCAAATTAAATTTTAGATAATGAATATTTTATTACTTGGCTACGGTAAAATGGGGAAACTCATCGGAGAACTGGGCGAGCAAAGAGGACATCAGATCGCTGCTAAGATTTCCATTGACAATACCCAAGACTTGGATTCTTTGGATCCAAAGTCGATTGACGTAGCAATTGATTTCAGCCAACCTGAATCAGCAATTTCTAATATTAAATGGGGCCTTGAACGTGGAATTCCTGTGATTTCCGGTACTACTGGCTGGCTGGACCGCTGGGATGAAATAGTTACTTCTGTTGAAGAAAATGATGGGACGTTTTTCTATGCCTCCAATTTTAGTATTGGTGTAAATGTGCTTTTTAAAGTAAATCAATACCTCGCCAAATTGATGAACGAAGTCAGTGACTACTCCGTCACGGTAGAAGAAATTCACCATACGGCCAAACTGGATGCTCCTTCGGGTACAGCCATCACCATCGCCGAGGGTATTATTGAGAATATGGGAAACTTGGATTCCTGGATATTAAAGGGTGATACTCCAGCACTCGAAAATCAGCTACCTATTATCTCAAAAAGAATAGACCCAGCTCCGGGAACGCATATTATTTCCTACCAATCCAAAGTGGATGACCTTGTTTTGAGCCATACGGCTCACAGTAGAGAAGGCTTTGTAAAAGGAGCCATACTGGTTGCCGAGTGGATCACTGATAAAAAAGGCGTCCTTTCCATGAATGATTTTCTATCTTTCTGAACTATTATTGACAAATGAATAAAGCAAAACCAAAAAAATCGGCAGCAAGAGAATGGGCAGACGCCCTCCTGTTTGCAGTAGTGGCCGCAAGTTTGATCCGCTGGTTATTATTAGAGCCGTTCACCATACCAACTGCTTCTATGGAAAAATCTCTTTTGGTAGGTGATTTCCTTTTTGTGAGTAAAATGCATTACGGGACCAGAATCCCCAAGACTCCTTTACAAGTACCGCTCACACATCAGAAGATTTGGGGAACTGAAATCCCCTCCTACTCAGATGCCATACAGCTTCCTTATTACCGTCTTCCTGGTTTTAGTGATGTGGAAAGAAATGACGTGGTGGTATTTAATTATCCGGTTGAATTTGAATATCCCGCCGACCTCAAGACCAATTACATCAAACGAGCAGTGGCAATTGCGGGTGATGAACTAAAGATCGAAGCAGGTGTGCTAAACGTGAATGGAGAGCCAGCCATGATCCCAGAAGAAATGCAGTATTCCTACGATGTGATCGCATCACGCCCCCTCAATGCAGAGTTTTTCTCCACATACGGAATCAATCCAGATGACTACCTATCTTTTAGTGATGGGTCAGGATACATGGTTTTTGCCACGGATCAGGTAGTAGAACGACTGAAGGCATCCCCTGTAATAAAGTCTGTGAATAAGAGAATTCAGCCTGCGGGAGGTGAAAATGGAATTTTCCCAGATGGCAACATGCTAGGCTGGAATAGAGACAACTATGGTCCACTGAAAGTCCCCGCAAAAGGATGGACTATCCCGATGAATTCAGGAAATGTGATCAAATATGGCTTTACGATTCAGCATTATGAAGGACTTGAAAATGTTGAAATGAAAGAAGGAATTCTTTACATCGATGGGCAAAAAGTAGAAGAATATACCTTCAAGCAAGATTACTACTTCATGATGGGAGACAATCGCCATGACTCTTTGGATTCGAGGTATTGGGGATTTGTCCCTGAAGATCATATCGTGGGTAAGGCCTGGTTCTTATGGCTATCCTTAGATAAGTTTGAGTCACTCTTCGGAAAAATTCGCTGGAATAGATTCTTTAAATCAATCAATTAACGTAAAGCCGGTTTAAACCGGCTTTATTTTTTACCACCTGATTTCACTCATTCCTTGGCTTCGCAAGTAGTCATTAGCGAGGCTAAAATGGTTGCAGCCAAGAAAACCCCTATGGGCAGAAAGCGGGCTCGGATGAGGTGCTTTCAAAATCAAATGCTTTCCTGATGGAATTAAGGCCTCTTTTTTCTGTGCATAGGCACCCCAAAGCATAAAAACAATACCTTCGCGTGATTTTGCTAATCGCTTGATTACCTCATCTGTAAATTCTTCCCAGCCTTGCTTTTGGTGTGAACCGGCCTCATGTGCACGCACGGTCAAAGTCGCATTCAAAAGGAAAACACCTTCATTGGCCCATCGAGTGAGATCCCCATTTGGAGGAAGATCTATTCCTAGGTCTCTCTTTATCTCCTTAAAAATATTCAACAGACTTGGTGGAAATCTCACCCCAGGGACCACAGAGAAGCTCAAACCATGAGCCTGTCCATCACCATGGTATGGATCTTGTCCCAAAATCACTACTCTGACTTGATCAACAGGACACTTCCAAAAAGCATTGAAAATAAGTTTGCCAGGCGGGAAAACTTTTTCTTTTTGATATTCGTCTTTGACAAATGAAGCCAGATTATGGAAGTATTCACTTTCAAAAGTGTCCGACAGAAGTTCCTTCCAGCTTGGCTCTAGTTTTACATCCATTCTTGGTATTTCGTTAATTGATTGTATCTTTACGACCTAATAAATTTTTACAACTATGGTAACCGCAATCACACAAGGAATTCAAGTGAGCGTTGAGGTAACTTATCAGGCTGAATTTTCTAATCCTCATCAGCACCACTTTGTTTTCACCTACAAGGTAACTATTGAAAATAAAAGCCAACATACCTATCAGCTTTTGAGTCGGAAATGGGAAATTTTCGATGCAGCGGAGGAGGTAAAAATCATTGTTGGAGATGGTGTGGTGGGTAAACAACCAATTTTAGAACCAGGGGAAAAGCATAGCTATATATCAGGTTGCAACCTGATTTCCGGTTTGGGTAAAATGAGTGGTAGCTATACCATGGAAAAGCTCTTCGACGGAAAAAGAATCGAAGTGCAAGTCCCCGAATTCCAATTGATCGCCAATTTCCTTCAAAATTGATTTGACCGATCGGCTCTTTAGTTTTTGGGCATTTTTCAATTATTGGCTGATTCGGGAGGATCGATATTCCTTACAAGGCCCTTTTCTCTCCAATCTTTACTCTGAGCTCCTAAAGTTTCGAAAGGAAAGAAAGTCTTCAGACCTTGAAATAGAAGACTGGAGACAGTCGCTCCTGTCAAACCAAAAAACTATTCCTGTGGTAGACCTAGGGGCTGGATCTAGAAAAGTCAATGAACCAGTACGGAAAATCAGCCAAATCACGCGTCATAGCACCTCAGGCCGTAAATTTTGCCAACTGTATCAACATTTCGCATCCCTTACTCCTGCCCAAACTATCGTGGAACTCGGCACCTGCATGGGTATTTCTACACGGTATTTAGCCTCCATTTGTGAAGGCAAAGTCTTCACTTTCGAAGGCTCACCAGAAATTCAAAAAATCGCAAAACAAAACTCAAAAGATCTTCCTATTGAATTCATTTTGGGTGATTTGGCCGAAACTCTACCAGAATTTATAGCCACAAATCCGACCATTGATTTTGTACTAATTGATGCAAATCATACCTATCAAGGCACCAAATCCAGTTTTGATTCACTCATCGATCACCTTTCCACAACTTCAATCGTAGCGATAGCCGATATACATTGGTCTGCAGAAATGGAGCGAGCATGGGAAGAAATTAAGTCTCACCCCAAGGTGAAGGTATCACTCGATTTTTACGAAGCTGGTGTTTTGCTTTTTGACTCTCCCTTAGAAAAAAAAGAACACCGAGTTCTAGCCATCTAAGCTCGCCAGTTGATCCAGGCTTCCGAACCCATTCTTTCTGGAATAGAGTTGTAGCAAGGAGCAATAAAACCATCCTTGAAATAAGTTCGAAAGAGATTTTCGTATTCTTCGAGATGCCCCCCGAATGGAGGTCCTTCGAAAGGAAAGACTCTATCGAATAAAACCCCTACCAATTTGCCTTTAGGATTTATTAACTCTTTCATTTTTTTCACATAATCCATTCTTAAACTAGGATCTAAGGCACAAAAGAAGGTTTGTTCCAAAATTAAATCATAACCGCCTTTATGATCCAAAAAATCATCTTTAATCAATTGACTTTCAGGAAACAAAGGGTTTCTTTCTTTAAAACGATCTAATGGACTTTGAGATAAATCCAAAACGAATACTTGGGTAAATCCATGTTCAAAAGCATAGGTAGCTTCGTATGCATTGCCCGCTCCAGGGATCAAAATCTTCAAGGCCTTGTTTTCAATTTGGTCTAAATATTGCGTAAGTGGTGGTGAAGCAAAACCAATGTCCCAACCGGTTTGGCCAGCACTGTAACGATCTGTCCAATACCTCTCATCCAAAAACCCCATAGTATCTAAATCAATTTGCCATGAGCAGCGAGTACTCAAAAGAAGAACCAAAGAAAGACCAAGGTAAAAATATTATCATAATTGTCTTGGCTTTGCTAGTGATCATCAGCGGTATTAAACTTTATACCGATTATGTTGACCGAACGAAGAAAACGGAAGAAATTCTCCTTCTATCCACAGAAAACAATGAATTAAATAAGCGGCTAGATTCAGTCTATTATCAACTTGAATTGCGAATCCAAGAGGTAGAAAAGCTAGGAGGAGAAATCTCAAGCCTTGAAGAAGCCAGAAATCAATTGCTTGCTGAGCGAAATGCAGGTAAGCAAAGAAACGCAAATGAAATTGCAGCATTGAATGCCAAAATCAACCAATTCAATGCCATGATTACAGAAAAGGATCAGGAGATTCTTGAACTTCGAGCGATGAATCAGCAACTTTTCTCAGAGAATCAAGACTTGAAAACTACCCAAGCGGAAATTGAAGAGGAAGTTGCTCAGCTTAACATTCAGAAAGAAGATCTACAGGCCAAAGTGAATGTGGCATCTAGACTTCGAGCTGAGAACATTAGCATCTCTGCCATCAATCGAAGAGGCAAAGAGAGAGAAGAAACCACAAAGGATTTCAAAAATCGACAAATTGAGCGAATTAAGGTGAGTTTTAACCTTGCAGACAATAAGGTAGCCCTTAATGGCCCACGCAATGTATATGTGCAGATACTCGATTCTAATGGGCAGCCAATCTTCGATGTAGCCAAGGGATCAGGAACATTTATGGTGGACGGTGTAGAAGAGTTTTTCACCGTAAAGCAGGATATCATCTTCAATAATTCGGGTGAAGAGCTTTCCTTCTACTATGAAAAAGGCAGTGACTATACCTCTGGAGATCATGAAGTGAAAATCTTCGTGGACAACTACCAAGTAGGCAGCAAAGTCTTCACTGTGAAGTAATAAAAGTGAAAGTAATTGAAAAGCCTTCTTCCTGAAGGCTTTTTTTTGCCCTAGCCCAATCTATATTCTTAGAGAATTTGGAATAAGTCACTAGTTTCCTTACTTTTGCGGTCTGTTTATTCAAATTCATTAAACACATTAAAGAAATGTTCCAAAGAAATTATGAGACGGTATTCATTTTAACTCCCGTTTTGTCTGATGTTCAGATGAAGGATACTGTCGACAAGTTCGTGAACTTGTTAAAAGAAGAGGGGGCAGATGTAGTTAATGTGGAAAACTGGGGTCTTAAGAAAATGGCATATACCATCGAGAAGAAGACGACAGGATTCTACGTTTTGGTTGAGTACGTGGCCGATCCAACGCTCATCAAGAAGTTCGAGCTCGAGCTGAGAAGAGATGAAAAAGTAATGAGATTCCTAACGACTGTTCTTGACAAGCATGCAATTATCTATGCTGAAAGAAGAAGAAAAGGAGAATTTAACAAAAAATCAGAAGCTAAGGAGGAGCAAGCCAAATGACATTAGTTAACGAACCAATCAATAGAGGAGACATCCGTAAAAAGTATTGTCGCTTTAAGAAGCACGGTATCAAGTACATCGATTACAAAGATCCAAACTTCTTATTGAAATTTGTAAATGAGCAAGGTAAGATCCTTCCAAGAAGACTTACTGGTAACTCTGCAAAGTATCAGAGAAAAGTGGCTCAGGCCATCAAAAAAGCAAGACATCTAGCATTGTTGCCTTTCGTAACCGATGGGTTGAAATAAGAACTTGTTTCGTCTAATCACAAAAGCACATTACAAATGGAAATCATTCTAAAAACAGACATTAAAGGTCTTGGATATAAAAATGACTTGGTGAATGTAAAGCCAGGTTACGGAAGAAACTATCTCATTCCTGAAGGTTTTGCAGTTTTGGCTACTTCTTCAAACAAGAAGATCCTAGCCGAAAATATTAGGCAAGCCGCTCACAAGGCTGAGAAGATCAAAACTGAAGCAGAAAATACAGCTGCTCAACTTGAAGCAATCACACTTGAGATCAAAGCCAAAATTGGTGATTCTGGTAAAATCTTTGGTAAAGTAACTACGCTTCAAATCGCTGACGCACTTACTGAGAAAGGATTCAACATCGACAGAAAGAAAATCTCTATCAATGTACCTGTAGAAGGTGCTGGTGAGTTTGCTGCCGAAGTAGATCTGCACAGAGAAGTAAAAACTCATGTGAACTTCGTAGTATCAGCTGAGTAAGCTAAGCTAAAAAGTATAAAAATGAAAAAGCTCGCCAAATGGCGAGCTTTTTTTGTTAGTTAAGTGCTTTTTCAAGATCCTCGATAAGTTTCTTAGAAACTGCTCTTTGGTTTTTCTCCTTTTCAGCTTTCAATACTTCAAGAGCCTTCTCAGTTTTTTCGAGAACACCAGCAGGGTTGTTATCATTTTTGAAACTTACCCAGCACCAAGATAATTCAGCAGCAAGTGTATCACCTGCATTTAGCTTGTCAAGTTTTTTGATTACTTCCGCAACCGTTTTTTCCATTTTTACTACTTCCATGACTAATTAAGTTTAGTTGGTTTGATTGATTTGCGACAAAAGTGAATAATTATTTCAAAAATTCATTCATTCTGGGAGAAAATTTAATAAAAAGCTAATTTTCAATCGATTGCGTAAAAATATGATACTCCAAATCCATGCAATTAGTGCTAAAAAGCACCCCTTACTTTCTTTCACCAGGAGGAATTAAGATCTGAGAAAAGGGTGCGTGAATATTTAATTCAAAATCTTTCAGACCATGCTTGGAAAAAAAGTAAGCAAATTCTACCTTTGTGACACTTTAAAGAAATCAGAAGAGATTTCTAATCTTACTGGTCTATGGTGTAACTGGCAACACGTCTGATTTTGGTTCAGAAGAGTCTAGGTTCGAGCCCTAGTAGACCAACCAAGCCTTTCGAGAAATCGAAAGGCTTTTTTATTTTATCTGCCTCAGTCGATAGCAATTCATGGCATTTTTACCTAGCTGCTCGGTGAGCTTGTAGTTAGCCAAAGCCCCTACTCCTGCTCCGATTACCGGAACCAATTGAGCCAGTTTAGCAAGATCTATGTAGTCCCTGTAATCAAGCTGAAAGGTCTTCCAATCAAAGTCCTCGAGATGGTTGGGTAGGTCGGGTTCGTAATTTTGCCAATCTTCGATCAGGCCAATGAGGTCATTCTTTCTTTGCTGACTCGAGAAGGTCAATTGAAAAATAAACAGCAAAAACAGTCTTTCTTTTTTGTTCTTCAAATCAGCACCATACAGGGCCGCAAGATCAAAAAGCATCTTCATTTTAATAGTGAGAAAGGCGGGAAAATCTGCAAAGCCCAACAGAATTCCACCTGCACCTGTCAAGGCTCCCTCGGCACTTGCTGTATTTTTGTACCATTTGATGCGCTGTCTTACTTTCATTTCTCTTGCTTTCAGGGATAGTGTCTCATCCCATTTGGGTAAAACCCAGCCGGATCCAGTCATCACCCCCTTAACCATATTTTCTATGGCCAAGGTGACTACCTGATGTAATTTATCGGGCAGGAGATCATTTATTTTTTTTTGAACCCCACGAGTCATTCGATTCATTATTCCAGGGGGTCGCTTCATTTGAAAAAGCCATAAATTCAGCTCTGCTCGAACATAATGTGAATACGCATCCATGGAGATATTTAACGCTAAACTTCAGATAGTTTATTAAGTTGTACTATAAATAACCAAAATAATTTGATCTACTATGGACAAAATTCTGATTTCATTCATTTTGATCGCTGGATTACTTTCTTCAAATCCTCCGAAAGAGAAAACTAATCCATTCGCGAATATTACGGTATGCCATCAAGAGCCCGATGGTATGGCACGATTTGCTTTGGACCCCAGATTTATTGCATTGCATCCAAGTCCGGAGTTAATCAATTTTACTCCGACAGGTGACATGATCGAGTTTGAAACCCCTGATGGCAATAAAGCAAAAGCCTATTTCCTTCCTGCGAATAATCCAGATTCCAAGGATTGGCTGTTTGTATATCAAGAATGGTGGGGTCTCAATGATCAGATCAAACAGCAAGCGGAAAAGTTTCATCAGGACCTAGGTGAGCAAATAAATGTGATAGCCTTGGACATGTATGATGGAAAGGTGACCACAAACCCACAAGAAGCTGGTCAATTCATGCGATCTGTAGAGGAGTCTAGATTGGAATCAATTGTTATCGGAGCGAAAAATTTTGCTGGAACTGAAGCTCGCATTGCGAATGTAGGCTGGTGCTTTGGTGGTGGATGGTCCTTGAAATCCGCCTTGCTCATAGGAGATCAGAATATTGGTTCTGTGATGTACTATGGAATGCCAGTTCAAGACATTGAACGCCTGAAAAGCCTAAATTCCGATGTTTTAGGTCTTTTTGCGACCGAAGAGTACATTTCGAAGGAAATCATCGAAACATTCGCGGAAAATATGGAAAATGCCGGTAAAGACTTGACTTATAAAATTTTCCCTGCAGCACATGGCTTTGCTAACCCAAGCAATCCAAGACATGATAAAGAAGCCACCGCTGAGGCATACGCAATGGCCATGGACTATTTGAAAAAGAAATTTAAGGGATAAAGAAAATCGTCCGGGATGCTATGAAGGCTAGACTTCAATTCATCCCGGACGACCCTTACTTATTGATACAAATGATTAAAAAGTAATTTGAAGGTTCCATGTGATTGGGCTCTGAAAGTGATTTCTGGTGTGTAGGCATAAAAGTACCCTTCTCCCATTTTGGCTTCAAAAGCCGTCACTCCATTGCTGAGATAAGACTGTCCCCAGGCCCATCCACTTTTGAGTGGAGGTTCTTCTCCAAACCAAGCCAATGGTTTCACTCCAGCATTTGGTGCAGCAGGAGACAATTCGAATACTGGACTACGATTGAAGAGAATATTGGCTGTTTCGTCCATCCCATAATTACTTGGATGGCTGGTATCCACCTTCATTTCTAGAACAGATCCCGGAATGTAATACTTTTCAGTGCTTAGAGGTCTCGACTTCCCATCAGCTCCCATTTCTACTAATGCATCCTTCACCGGAAGATCGAAGTGATAAGCCAAATCAGTCGCATCACCTACGGAGATAATTTTCCCTCCTTTTTCAACAAATTCCTTCAACTTGGGGATGGATTTCTCAGCGGTAATTCTCCCCAGCATCGAATGGTACTTTTCATCGATTTCAGAGGCACTTGGTTGCCCACGTGAGTATCTAGACAGACCACCGTCCGCAGAAGGAACTCCAGGACCAATAAACAAAATCACATCATACTTTTCATTGAGATTACCCCCATCGATTTCTCTGGGGAAAATTAGATTGAAATCATAATGAAATTGCTCGAGCATCCATCGAACCCATCCTGAAGGCATGGAGCCTCCGTAATAATCAAAAAGGCCAATTCTGGAAGCACTGATAGCCTTGCTATCGGTTGGTTTGGTAGAGACTGTCTGAGGGTACACCCCGTAAGATGAACTTGCAGTGGCCAAAACATCTTTCCCTTCGGATGGAACATAATATGAGCCTGCTGGCAAATCCCCTTGCGCACTACCTAATTGAAAAACCGGAATCCCAGCTTTAAGAAGATCATTCACTGCCATGAAGCTGTTGTTCGCTCTGACATCTAGCAAATACCCGCTGGCATCGGCGAGAGGTTTTGCCTCTGGGACCAATAATTCGCCAACAGGTACAGCGTTAAATGGACCATCAAAGTCTTCCATTATTCGGTCTGCTTCTACTCCCATTTGATAGGCCAAAGTCCAACCTGCAGCATCATAAGGTCGAATTGGAGGGCCTCCTGGATACAGAAAATCATTAGGGTGATCTTGTGGCTCAAACATATCCAAAACATGTGGACGGAAGGCTTGTGCTGTTTTGACTAGATAAGAACCCTTAGGATAGTTTTTACCTTGCAAAGAGAAATTATCCGTCGCCCGATGCACCTCAATTCCTGACTTAATAAGTGCATTCAAAAATTTGAGTGCAGTAGGGAAGTCTTTTTGATCTGCAGATAGAACATAAGCCCTAGGGTCCCTTCTTTCAGGATCTTGAAAAACACTATCATAAAATTCTGTTGGCACTCCAGACCGAAAGCCACGATTAGCATTGGAACCATTATCTCTTGATGCCTCATAGGCTTCCTGAATGGCCTGCGAATTTTTAGGATACATCGTCCAAGTATCTCGCCCCCCTTTTTCGATGGAGCGTCTTCCCATGATGTAAATATTTCGCAAAAGGTCATCTCCATTCCTTACGGCATGGTTCAAAATAGCATAATTGAGCGAAACAGAATAATCTATGGATTGCTTAAAATGCCAAGCCTGAGGAGTGATCGGAAATGGATTAGCATTATTAGGGATCAATCTGTCTGGTACCAAAGGCACTTCTGAAGGCGTGGGATTTCCGATGATTTCTGTCAAAATCCCAATTATATTATGATAATATGGGGTGGTTCGAAGCCCACCATTCCACCAGGTAGAAAAAACGGATCCTCCTAGACGAGTATAACCTGGACGGTTTTCCTGATGTAGTCGATTGATCATTGAAGCACCTACCGCATCTAGGCTAGTGATAATCAATGGATCAAATACATGATTAAACGGGTCTCGATATGGAGGACCTGCCACGACGGTACCTGCTGGGCCTGACTGGTGGTGATTATATATGATCTGAGGAATCCACTCGATATACTGCTGGCGAGACATGTTCTC
This sequence comes from Algoriphagus namhaensis, assembly GCF_042649705.1. Classification (NCBI taxonomy): domain Bacteria; kingdom Pseudomonadati; phylum Bacteroidota; class Cytophagia; order Cytophagales; family Cyclobacteriaceae; genus Algoriphagus; species Algoriphagus namhaensis. Next base: position 309,176 of record NZ_JBHRZS010000002.1, on the reverse strand, counting down.
AGCCTCGCTCATGTTATTCATGTAAAAATCCCTGTTGTTGTCATGACCCACATACTTTTGATACAAAATGGGAATATTTTGATCGCGCTTGGTTGGATCTTCCTTGCGCATATACCAGTCAGACATGATTTCCATCCCATCGGGATTTGCATGTACCAATAGAATAATGACCTCATCCAGAATCCTCATGGTCTCCTCATCCGTTCGAGAGGCGAGTTCATAGAGGGTTTGAATCAATTGGTGTGGCCCAACCACCTCATTGGCATGAAGTCCTCCATCGATCCAAATGACTGGCTTACCCTCTGAAATCAAACTTTCGGCTTCTTCTCTTCTCATCCTTGCCCGGCCTAGTTTTTGGGAAATTTCCTTGTATCGTTCGAGTTTTGGGAAATTCTCAGGAGCTGTGATAATCATCATGGGCTGCTCTCTCCCATATTCGGTTTGTCCTATCGACACCAATCGAACTCGATCACTCGCTTCGGCTACCTTTTTAAAATAGGCCTCCGATTGTGTAAAATTGGCCAACATGTAGTCATCACCGATATCAAAACCAAAATGTGATTTTGGTGTCGGAATATTCTGGCCAAAGCCTGTAATTCCGAGGAAGAAAACGAAGAAGAATAAACTTGAATAAAACTTTCTCATGAAATAAAATATCTGATTTTGGTCAATCAATGTAATCGGAAAAACTGAGGAAAAGAACCCACTCAAACCGCTTTGTTCGATTTTTACAGGGTTGGTAGAAAAAGTACGATTTAGCCTGTCTGAATACTGACAAAAGAACCGTACTCTGGGTGTTGCGTATCCTGTTTGGTCTGAAAACCTCCCCCATTGAATATACCCGGGAACAGCTCCCAGTTTACTAATTTTAAGGTAAAGTCCCCGATTGCATAAGGACTATCGATAATCAAGCCCGCCTTTCCATTCTTGCCATGAATATTCAAGGAAGTGCTTTTTAGAAAGCGATCTTGAAAACGGAGATTAAACCCATAATTCTCTTTTTTTCCACGGGTCACAAATTGGCCAGATTTCAAATTATCGATAATAAAAGTGCCGTTTCCTTCCAAAGTTAAATCCGATCCCAACTCGGAGTTGTCCAAATGAATTTCCTTTCCATCTTTTGCCACAACCCTACTCGTAATAAAAATCTCTTCTTTTCCTTCCTCTTTTAGCTGAAACCCAAATTTCGCGCCTTTTCTATCTGGAAAAACTGGGTTTAAAATCACAGGGACGACTGATTTTGGGTTGACTAAATGAGGATGACCGGTGAATTCAAGTTCTGGTTCGAAGCGGTTATCCAAATTACTATACCAGCTTATTCGGCCTGAATGGATTTTTACTCTATATCGGTCATCTGATAATAGCAGCTGTCGGAGCCTCAAGCCCTGAGGTCGATAATCTATTCTTTCCGAATAACTTGGCGACCCGTCCTCATTGACAAAATAAACATTTTCAAAGCTTGCTTCGGAACAAAGCGAAAACAAACCTACTACTATTGAACCTGCAGGAAATTCCTGAGTTAATCCAATTGGCTTGATTAGAAGATTTCCTGAGTTACCTGAAAATGAAGTTATCAGTTCTACTTCTTGTTTAATACCTGTTTCAGGATGGGCAAGTTGAAGTTTACATCCTTTTCCCCAAATTTTGGAACCAAGATTACCAACTGGAATTGAGGAAATATTCCCTTTGAGCGGAGCGGTAGTTTCAGCATATAGTGGCCGAGCTGTGCTTCGAATCAAGCCATGGGTCTGAATATTTTTCATTACCAGATTTACATTGTAATCTGTATACAATAGGTGTCCAGGCGCCTCCTTTCCGTCCCCCCAAATTGCACTACATCCCTTTCGAAATGCTCCATCCAATAAGGGTTCAAGTTTCGACTGCTCAATTTTGAAAGAAACCTCTCCCACAGAATTTGGGATCGGCTTATCTATTTTAATTTCTGTGTAGGTAATCCTTCGATCAGACCTATTTAGGCGAGGTTCAGGAGATGGGAATTGAGCACCATACTGTTGCCAAGTTTTCCATTTTCGCTGCGTTTGGGTGACCGTTAAATTCTGTCCTCCGAAGCTGAGCACATCTCCTTTCTGAATGGACCAACCCCAAATCTCAAATGTCTGATCATCAATTTTCCCAATGAGTCCGTTGGATTTATGATCGGTCAAATTTTGTGAAATGACCTCATTCCTTCTCGGAATTTTATCAAAAATATTCATTTGATTGGATGAAAAACTTCGTCCCAATGTATCCTCATCGCCATTGATTAACCAAAAATCACCATTAGTATTCATCCCAATGGAAAAGCCTGAAATGATCAAAGTTTGCATTTCACTACCGGTACTAGTGCCTCCGGTAAATTCTTGTGAAGCCAAATGATGCCAAGTGAAGTACGGCGAATCAACCTCCACCCTATTCGGGGAAATAAATCTTAGATTTAGGTTATCAAATCGTGATGCCTTTTCAGACTCCATTTCTATAAAATTACCGAGTCTTCCATCAGGAAAACCAACCCACTCTATCCGCAGTCCCCCGCTAGTGCGTGCCTTCATGTTATTTGGGTTTTTACTTACCCAATCTCCCTCAAAGCGATAGGTGCAAAATTGAGAAATGTCCCTTCCATCGTGGATTCCTCCACCATTGCAATACCCCTGATTTGGCATGGAAAAGGTTACCCCTTCCCTCACAAAACCAAGTGCAGCCTTCATTTCATCTTTTAGTCTGAATTGATCATAATTCGCCACACGCTTCAAACCGTATTGAGTAGATAAAGGGGATGCATCATTAAAAAAACTTCCATTTGGACTACCAAACTGAACTACCTTTTGGCTGTATGTAGCTGGGATAAATTGCCAGTCGAAATTTATATCCACTTTTCCTGTGCCTGGCAAATGAAAAAATGTCCCATTGTCACCAAAAGTCTCTTTAAAGCTACCTGGAGAATCTAGCCCTTTACCTTCAGCGTCTCCAGTAAATGCATCTGACCACATGCAATGTATGGCTGGACTTTTCCCCTCTTCTTCTTTTTCAAAATTGAGGACCGAATCTGGCTTTACAATTATGGAAGGCATACCCAAAACCCCATAAATCTGTCCAGCTTTGGCTTTTAGAGTATCTTTCCTGCTTAGCGAGTTTACCCAACTCTCAAGTGCAAATCGATTGTCAAAGAAAAAAATACCGTCCTGTTGACTTATTGGCTTGGGTTGTGTCCTTTCGCCACCGTTATAGGCAAAATCCAGAATTAAATTTTTGCCATCAATAAAATCAATCACACGAGAATAGACTACTGAAAGAGCATTTGGAAAATAGTTTCTTCCTGAGTGGGGATAGCTCGCAGGACACTTATGGATTCTGGAAGGTTCCACCCAGCAACCCACCAATTCAGGATCAAAAACATCCTCATCCCCCTCAAAAGTAACTTGGGAGCGTCCTTCATCGAGTGGTGTGTAAGTTAGGCTTCCCCAAAAAGTCTTGTAAATAGACTTGCCTCCATATTTCTCCAGCGTATCATAGTCCTCCGATCTTGGCAATGGAACATCCGTCTCTTTCTTAGGGTGCAAGTTTTCCTCTATGGTATCCACCGAGGCAATAACGGGTATCACAGCCGCCTTATCTTGTACTGCGGGCGAATCCAACTCCCTTGATTCAGGTTTAAAAATTTGTCCGTTGATCTGAATAGTTTTAATGGATAGCGGGGTCCCATCATCCGAAGTCAGGGAGATACTAAGTTTTATATTTTTTGCGGCACACATAACTTATAACTTTTTGAGGGAAAGGAATTTAAGAAAATTTAGTACTAGAAAGAAATTGACTTACCTGACCATTTTTTCAAATTTAGGCCGGGATTATTGGAATAGAATTTACGACTAGCGCGGTCTACTTTAAAAAATTTGTACTTTTACAGTTATTCTTCCAACCAAAATGTCTCAAAACCACCTCTATGTCAGAAGTCAAAATCTTTTCAGGCGAAAACAGTAAAGAACTTGCAGAAAAAATAGCCAAACGATATGGCAAAAAGCTAGGAGATTTGACTCTTTCTAGGTTTAGTGATGGAGAAATGTCCCCAAGTTTTAATGAATCCATCCGAGGTTGTACCGTCTTTTTGATTCAAAGCACCAATCCCCCTTCGGACAATCTTTTGGAGCTATGCCTCATGATAGACGCAGCTAAGCGGGCAAGTGCATACAAAGTGTGCGCTGTGATCCCATATTATGGCTACGCAAGGCAAGATCGTAAGGATAGACCCAGAGTTTCTATCGCGGCAAAACTGATTGCAAACATGCTGACCTCGGCTGGTGCCGACCGAATTATGGCTTGTGATCTTCACGCAGGACAAATTCAAGGTTTCTTCGATTTACCATTGGATCATTTAAATGGATCAGCTATCTTTGTGCCCTATTTGGAAAGGCTGAATCTTAAAAATTTGGTTTTTGCTGCACCCGATGTAGGTGGAGTTGCAAGAGCCAGAGCTTATGCCAAGCATTTCGAAGTAGAAATGGTCGTCTGTGATAAGCACAGAAAAAGGGCCAACGAGGTGGCATCCATGCAAGTAATAGGAGAAGTAGAAGGGATGGATGTGGTTTTAGTAGATGATTTGGTTGATACAGCTGGCACTTTGTGCAAAGCAGCCGAACTCTTAAAAGAGAAAGGTGCAAACACTGTCAGAGCAATTACTACTCACGGTGTGCTTTCAGGTAAAGCCTATGAAAACATCGAAAAATCCATGTTAGAAGAATTGGTCATCACAGATACCATTCCTTTGAAAAGGCCCTCGGATAAAATTAAAGTACTGACAGTAGCAGAGTTGTATGCGAAAGCGATCCATGCAGTCACAGGCAACACCTCTATCAGTTCTTTATTCATTTAAGAACCAATTTTAAAATTAAGTATATATGAAAACACTTGAGATTATAGGGTTTAAAAGAGCAAATCTCGACAGTGCTAATCTCTCTGAAATCAGAGATTCTGGTAATGTTCCCTGCGTAGTTTATGGTCCTGGCATCAAAGAGCAGATTCACTTCTACTCTCCAGCTATCCTTTTCAAGGATTTGATTTATACCCCAGACGTTCACCTAGTATTGTTGAATATCGAAGGTACTGAAATCAAAGCCGTATTGAAGGATGCGCAGTTCCATCCAGTAAGTGAAGTTTTACTTCATGCTGATTTCCTAGCTTATACTGATGATACCCCGATTAAATTCGAGATACCAGTTAAGGTTGAGGGACGTTCTCCAGGTATCGCCAAAGGTGGTAAGTTGGAGATGAAAACTCGATTGATTAAGGTAAAAGGTATTGCTGAAAATCTTCCAGATTATATCACCATTGATATTTCTAAACTAGATCTAGGTAAGTCTTTCAAAGTGGGTCAAATCACCCCAGAAGGATTCGAAATCTTGACTAGCCCTAGCGTGTCTATCGTTACGGTAGGTATCCCAAGAGCACTAAGAGGCAAGCAGCCAGGTGACGAAAGTGAAGAGGAGGAATCTGAAGATTAATCTTCCTTTTTCTGATCATTTAAAATCCTGTCATAACCTGACAGGATTTTTTTTATCTTAGAATCGAACGAATAAACCATGAAATATTTAATCGTAGGACTAGGCAACATTGGTCCTGAATACGAATTAACAAGACATAATATAGGATTTCTCACTTTGGACCGACTCGCTGACGCCCAGCAATGCACTTGGGAAAGCTCGAGACTAGCCTTCAAGTCAGAATTCAAATACAAGGGACGGCATGTCCATTTGATAAAGCCGACCACCTATATGAATCTCAGCGGGAAGTCGATGAATTATTGGATGAAGGAATTGAAAATACCGAAAGAAAATACCCTTGTTGTGGTAGATGAAGTCGCCTTGCCATTTGGGACACTCAGGATGCGAGCGAAGGGAAGTGCAGCAGGACATAATGGGCTCAAGAATATTGAGATGCTCACTGGAGGTTCAAATTATCCCAGACTACGAATGGGAATTGGGGATGATTTCCCAAAAGGAAAGCAAGTTGACTACGTGCTTGGACGGTTTACAGATGGAGAGTTTGCGGAGCTCCCATTGATCATGGATCGGGCAATTGAAATGATTCTATCTTTTGCTTCTGTAGGAATCGAACGCACCATGAACAATTTCAATAAATAATGCTTGGATTTGGAAATACAAATTGTCCAAACGTTATTTGTTACTCTTCAGGCAACTGATTTATAAAGAAGAGGTGAGAGAATAGGCTCTGTGACCCTCTGGCAACCCTCAAGCATATTGAAAGGTGCCAAATCCTACCCGAACAGGGAACTATAAATAGGCTTCAACTCCACGAATCATTTCTAGTTTGCTTTTTTTGGTAGGTGCTTTATAAAGGATTTTGCCCCTATTTAAAATACCAACATGAGCAAACACTTCGAAACCAACGCCATTCGCATTAGTCCAAGCAAGTCAGACCAAAAAGAGCATTCTTCAGCTATTTACCTGACTTCCAGTTTTACATTTGATAGTGCGGAGGAAGCGAGAGCTACATTCGCAGATGAGACCGAAGGGAACATTTATTCAAGGTATGCCAACCCCAATTCGTCTGATCTCATCGAAAAGCTTTGTGCAGCAGAGCTAACTGAGGCCGGAATAGCCACCGCTTCGGGTATGGCGGCAATGTTTGGCTCCATTGCCTCTTTGCTTCAGCAAGGGGATCATATCATTGCTTCTCGCTCACTTTTTGGATCAACCCATCAACTACTCACTCGGGTTTTCCCAAAGTGGGGAATCACTAGCACCTACGGAGACATTTCAGATTATAAAAATTGGGAAAGTTTGATCCAACCCAATACCAAGATGCTCTTCTTGGAAACGCCTTCGAATCCAGGACTCGAAATCATCGACCTTGAATGGGCTGGCAAGTTTGCCAAGGCGAATAACTTAATCTTGGTGGTAGACAATTGCTTTGCCACTCCATACATACAACAGCCTTCAAAATGGGGGGCAGATCTGGTTACCCACAGTGCAACAAAATACATTGATGGACAGGGACGAGTATTGGGAGGATTGATTTTAGGGAAAAGCGAATTAATCAAGGATGTTCAGTTTTTCACCAGACATACTGGACCGGCGATTTCACCATTTAACGCTTGGGTTCTTTCCAAAAGCATGGAAACCCTTGCTGTGAGAATGGAGCGACATTGTGATAGCGCAATGAAAATTGCTTCCTACTTCGAAGGGAATCAGCATTTGGAAGGTGTGAAATATCCATTTTTACCCTCTCATCCTCAATATGAAGTAGCCAAAAAACAAATGAGACTAGGAGGCGGAATTCTTACGCTAACTTTGAAAAATGGAATTGAGAGAACAAAGCGCTTTATCGATTCATTAGAGATGATTTCCCGTACCGCAAATCTAGGTGATAGTCGGAGCATTGCCACTCATCCGGCCAGTACCACGCATAGCAAATTGAGCCCTGAAGAAAGGGCTCGAGTGGGAATAACTGATGGGCTTGTTCGAATCTCTGTAGGGCTGGAGCATCCAGAGGATATTATTAATGATATTGATCGTGCGCTCGACCTTTCGAAATAATTACCAAGTAGTTTGTCTCAATTTAGGAAATGCACGGATCAAATCACTCAAACTTATTTGACCTAGCAGCTGACCATTTTGAACTACAGGAAACCTTCGGATTTTAAATTCAAGGAATTTGCCAGCTGCATCGAAAAGTGACATTTCAGGACTGAGAGTCATTACATTTTTGGTCATGTGATCTTCCACTTTGGATGGAAACTTTGGCGTGTTTGTGTACTTACCCTTGATGATTTCTTTCAAGCAGTCTACTTCTGATATGATTCCTATCAATCCTCCGGATTCATCCAAAACAGGTGCGCCAGAAATCTTCTTTTTGGTGAGGATTTCCATGACCTGATCTAGGGTATCATCCGGCTTGAATGTAGTCAGCTTGGTTGTCATATGATCCTTGACTAATAAAGGTTGAGCCGTTGTTTTTTTGGGTGGAGCCATTCTTACTCCTTGAAAACTTTTTACCATGGTAATTTAGGTTTAGAGTGAAGAATAAAATAAGGAGAAAAATTGATTTATAAAAATTTAAACCTAATAATTTAAATTTATCAGAATTAAAAATAATAAAATCTAAAATAAAAAGTATTTTATTTTATTTCATTCTCGAATATTAGGATAGGCTGCCAATTATCCTTTGGCGCCTGATACAATTCATCAAAATCAAACTCTCCTACGACAATATCCAAATCACCATCCCCCCCTAAATCCCCTTTTGTCAAGGTCAACCACTTATTTTTAGTACTCAGTTTTGGTACAAAAGGGTCAAATTGTAAACTCGAGCTTTGACTAAAATAAATAAGCGATTGGGATGGACTTTGGTTAGGATCCGGAAAAAAGGCCAGCGTAAACAAATCCATGTCCCCATCCAAATCAAAATCCGCTACTTCAAGACCGGTTGCGCCGTAGATTGGATAAAACCAAGTCTCTTCAAATTCCTCTTCCCCTCTATTTAAAAATATTCGAACTCCGTGATAGTTTTTGAGAATTTGAGATTGATCAGCATTATCCCCATTGACAGTAATGATATCTGGTAATCCATCTCCATTCATATCTTCAAAGCTAAAATCACTCAAGCCAAATGAAGGCTGAAACCCTAGAAGTTGCCTTTCCTTGAAGTTTCCAGTACCGTCATTTTCCCAGAAAACAATCCCTTCGTTTGCTTGAGTCATCGCCACCAAAAGATCTAAATCCCCATCTAAATCAAAATCTACAGGGATACTCTTTCGAGCTCCTGGAAGATTCTTGAGGACCACTTCCCTAAAGGAATTTCCCTCAGACAAATACATGGATAGCTTTCCAATATGATTTCCGAAGTGACAGATTACCCTATCTTCAACCCCATCTGAGTTCCAATCCCCTCTAGTTGTATGTACGGGTCGCATCAGATTGTTTATGATGATCTTAGACTCCCAGTTACTAGAATCATGCAAGTCATAACGAGTAAGAATACCTAAAGAATCGTTTGAAGGGTCCATTCCACCCATAGTCAATAGTTCAAAACCATTAGACTCCTCATCAAAGCAGATTTGTACGACTGAAGAACCAATGAAAACCGAGTCTTTGACCTGAAAACCGTCACTTGGGTCTAGAATAAAAAGAGTTTTAAATCGATGACCAAGGTAAACATCTCCTCTTTTTTCATCAAATGCTAAAAGTGTGGTTAAATCAGGGTTACTTTTTGGAAACGAAGGCTGTATAACATTAAAAATAGGTAGTCCGAAAGTTGGTTTGGCCTTGACCTTTTGAGGAAGTGGCTCGGAAGGGGCATTTTCCAAATAGTACTCGGCTATTTTATCCCAATTTGGCCTAGTGATCAGTGGAACAGGTGAATACACCCCCTCGGGAACATTCATATCCACGGGCATCGTTCGCCCAAAGTCCTCAGGAATAATCAAACCCAAACGCATACGCATATCAGGCAATACACTGCTTTCCCAAGTTGGTCGATCCAAAACAGAAGGGTCTGGGGCTATGTGACAAGATCCACAATAGGCTTTTGCGAGCTGCCCTCCTGATAAATTTAAGTTTTGATCCGCGGCTAGTTGCTCAAGACTTGGGGGAGGCTGCTTTCTTTCAGAAATAGGCTCGCAAGCCATGGTCACCAATAAAATGGCTAGTATAACTCTGAGATTTCGCATCAAATCAACTTACTCTTAAACTCCGCAACCAACTCTTCATTGACTCCCAAATAATGTGTAAATGCCTTAGGCTCTTCGGAAAAAATTAACCCTTTCCGCTGAAATTGGTTCGCGGATTTCTTCCAAGTCTTACAGGACGCGTGTATTTCAGTAAAGAATGAATTCACTGAAAACTGATCAATATGCTCAGGCTTACTTCCTCCACCGGGCATGATAATAATTCGATCTGCAGCTTGATCAAAGAGTTCGAGGAGCGTTTGAGAAGCCTCCGATACGGTATTTCTTCCACCTGAAGTCAGAATTCTGTTAAAGCCTAATGACACGATCTGTTCCAAAGAATCATTCAAATTTCGACTTGCATCAAAAGCTCTGTGAAAGGTACATGGAAGCCCCTCCGTCGCCCTTAAAAGAGCCTCACAGGCGTCTGAGTTGACATTCCCCATTGAATCCAAAACTCCAAAAACAAAGCCGTCAGCCCCTTTATCTAAATGAATTTTGATATCCTCTTTCATAATGGATACCTCCTTATCAGAATAGCAAAAATCACCACCCCGTGGCCTAATCATTACAAAGATTGGGATATCTATCTCTCGTTTCAAAAATGAAAGCATTCCAGGGCTAGGCGTTTCTCCCCCTTCTGGAAAATTGGAACAAAGTTCAATACGATCAATTCCGTATTGGGCTGCTTCTATTGCGGCTGAAACATTAAAAACAGGAGCCTCCAGAATAATATTCCCCATTACGAAAAGTAGCTTTTTGAATCAATTAAATCATTCGATTGAAGCAAGCCCTTTGCGAAATTAAATCCGGGATGCACTGCAAAGGCTCCCATTTCTCCCTCTTTATTGATGGCTAGAAACCCTGCTTGAATATCACTCGGATTTTTGGTTTTAGCAACCAGTCGTCTGACGGTCTCTTCACAAGCCTCCTGAGGTGATCTTCCCTGTCTCATCAACTCCACAATCAAAAAGCTCCCACAGATCCTGATAATGGTCTCTCCAAGACCAGTAGCTGTAGCTGCCCCAACTTCATCATCCACATAAAGCCCAGCCCCAATAATCGGACTATCGCCTACTCTGCCATGCATTTTATAGGCCAAGCCACTCGTAGTACAGCTACCCGCCATTTTACCATCGGCATCGATTCCGATCATACCAATGGTATCGTGATTTTCAATATTAATGATGGGCTTGTATTGGCTCGTTTTTCTCCATTCCTCATAGGCCTTTTCGGCTCCCGGAGAAAGCTCTTCCTTTTCTAATGGAAATCCTTGGGCCATAGCAAATTGCCTTGCGCCTTCTCCTGCAAGCATGACATGGGGAGTCTCCTCCATTACTTTTCGAGCTACTGATATAGGATGCTTAATCTGACGTAAAAATGCCACTGATCCGCAGGCACCGTCTCCTGTCATGATCGAAGCATCAAGCGTTACAATTCCTTCCCGGTCCGGAAGTCCTTGTAAACCTACCGATAAATTATCGAGGTCGAGCTCGGTAGTTCTAACTCCCACTTCCACAGCATCCAGAATTGATCCGCCATTTCGTAATGAATCAAGTGCATTGGCATTGGCTGGCAGACCGTGATTCCAAGTTGATAAAATCAAGGGTTTCTCCCCAGCAGCGATCTCTTGTTTTGGCTTACCCAAAGCCTGACTTATGCCTGGATAAAGAATTGCAGAACCTAAAAGTGATTGTTTTATAAATTTTCTTCTATCACCCATAAAGACTATTTTTAAAAAGGAAGATCAGATTTGATTGTATCCTCTAAATTAAACTTCTAAACTCTAACTTTTGCTATGCGACCCTACATACTAAAAGAATCAAACTGGAAAAGTCTAAAGACTCATCGTTTTGACTTGGCTGTACTTCCCTGGGGAGCAACTGAAGCCCATAATTATCATTTGCCCTATGGGACAGATGTATACGAAGCCGATGAAATAGGAGCTGAAGCGGGTAGAAAGGCTTGGGAAATGGGTGCGAATTTAACCATTCTACCAACGATACCTTTCGGGGTCAATACAGGCCAATCTGACATTTATTTGGATATCAACATGAATCCAAGTACTCAATTTTACATTTTAAAAGATGTCTTAGAAGTGCTCAATCGACAAGGCATCAAAAAGTTTCTAATCCTTAATAGTCATGGTGGTAATGATTTTAAAACCATGCTTCGCGAGCTAGGACTCCAATTTCCTGAAATGCTTCTACTTACCTGCAGTTGGTTTCAAGCCTTAGATAAATCTGAATTTTTTGAAGAAGGTGGAGATCATGCAGATGAGCTAGAGACTTCTCTAATTTTACATTTTAGACCTGATTTAGTACTGCCCTTGGATCAAGCCGGAGACGGGACCGAAAAGAAAGCCAAAATCAAGGCACTACAGGAAAAATGGGCTTGGGCAGAACGCAAATGGTCTCAAGTCACTGCAGATACAGGTATCGGAAATCCCAAAAAGGCAAGTGCAGAGAAAGGAGCGCGCTACTTTAATGCAGTAACAGATAAAATAGCGCAATTTATGAAAGATGTCTGCGACGCTGATATTGGCAGTTTATACCATTAGTCCAACTGGCTAAGATCCAATTCTACCCGCTCACCCGAATAATGAATCGCCGTAGCCTTTGTGGTTCCCTTCGGAATATTCACTCCCCTTGAAGACTGGGACAAAAAGCCCGCTCCTAAGGAAGTTTCTACCCGCTGTTTCTTTCCATTTGATAATTCAAATTCAACAGCCATGACTTCGAATTGAGGATTGAAAATCTGTGAATTTTCAGTCTCAACATTCCGAGCAAAAACACGAAGAGGTCCCCTATTTTGAGATGCGAAAAATAATTCTCCTTGAGTGCTATTCAATTTCACCAGCGCCTTGGCATCTCCCGGAACCAAAAATCCACTTTCTCGAGAGCTAACAGATTCAAACCCACCAGTTCCATCCCCGAGGAAAACAGCCCCTACTGAAGCATCCAATCGCCCAATAAAAATTTCATTTCCATAATCATTACCAACCATCATGATATCCAAATAACCATCCCCATTGATATCTGCTGAAACTATTCCATTCATAGGAGCAAATTGAGCTTCTATTGGTAAAGAGTGAACTGCAAACTTCCCATCACCCAAGTTTTCAACCCAAACAGATTCATCGAAATTACCGATAAGCACCAAAGCACCTTCTCGTTCCTTATCGGTGAAAATATCATTCTCCGTTGTTAGGGCATAAGTTTTATATCGTTCAAACTTCCGTCGAAATAAAGTGCTTTGCCCGTACAAATCGTCCCAAAAATGGCTAGGGAAAGATTTGTAAGTTCCTTCTCGATCAATATAGTAGGCAAAGGTCACAGGATCAACACTTCCATTATTATCAAAATCTTTGGCATAAAGCTTTACCGGACGATCTGCTGTCGGATGGTGGGAATTGTTTTTCCCTAAATTACCAACCACAAAATCAGTATCTCCATCCTGGTCAAAATCACCGGAAGCAATAGAATTCCACCAGCCCAGATAATTTTCTAACCCCGTATCATTCAGCTTCTGAAAGTCTTCACCGGTATTTTTCAAAATTGTGATTTGCATCAGTTCACCTACTAAGACTAGGTCTACTTTTCCATCCCTATCTACGTCAGCCCAAAGTGCATCCGTAATCATTCCGAGTTGACTGAGTTCAGGAAAAATCTCAGCGGTCACATCGGTCAAAACACCTGCTTTATTTTGAAGGATAAAGCTACGGTCAGGATAAGGAAATTTACCGATAGGACTTCTGGCCCCAACAAACAGGTCCGTGAATCCATCTCCATTGAAATCTGCACCACGAACTACGCTTCCGCTAGCTTTTACTTGAGGTAAATCTAAACTAAGAGAAAAATTTCCAAAACCATCATTAACGTATAATCGGTCCACATATTCAGCAGACTCTGGAGCAAATTCACTACTTCCACTTACCAAATAAAGGTCCAAATCTCCATCATTTTCCAAGTCAAAAACTAAAATTCCGAGTTCCTCGAAATTAGAATTTTCCCCTGGCAGCAGGAGACGTTCTTCAAATGTACCGTCTGGGGACTGAAGGAAAAGTTTAGGGTCAAAGCCTGAAGATGAACCCACAATCAAGTCCTCCAAACCATCCCCATTCATATCCCCAGCAGCGAGAGAAGGACCAAACTGTGATAGTTTATGAGGAAGGGTCCTTTGCAAATTATAATCGACCTTATCCTGCTCCTGATGAACAAAATTCACCCCAAGTTTATCTGAGACTTCTGAAAAAAGGATCTCTGCCTCACCAAAGTCAAGTACAGCCTTGTCTCTGGCAGTCTTTGTCCGCGCTGAATAGTCAATAGAAATCACTTGGTTTGCAGGTACGTTTTCGAGGATGTTTTCGCCTCCATCAGACCAGATCACATGAATTTTCCGTACTGATGATTTTTCTCCTAAACCAAAATGAAGAATATCTTCTATGGAAGACATATATCCGCGCACTACCTGCTGCTCCTGAAAGAGTTTTCCACCATCTTCAAAATCCAAAATAACTTTGGCTCCAAGTCCTTGTGGATTTTCTTTGGGCCCATTCAATTTCAATCGGACATAATTCCCTTTGGTCTCCTTTTTATCAGCTCGATTTTCAAAAATAAAAGCAGGATCATTGATATTATTCACCACATAATCGAGATCACCATCCAAATCTAAATCCACCAATGCCGCCCCATTGGAAAAAGAAGGAATATTCAATCCCCAATCCTCACCTACATTTTGGAAAGTCAAATCTTTAGAGTTTCTAAATGAATAATTTGGGATTTTAACGATAGGAATGGAATCGAGAAGCTGACGGACCGAAGCAATTCCTCCCACATCCGCTCGATAATTTGCAAAGTCTTTATCCGTAATATCCCTAGGAAAACCATTGGTAATCAACAAGTCTCGCCAACCGTCATTGTCCACATCTCCAAAAAGTGGTGCCCAGCTCCAATCCGTCTGATACATATTGGCAAGAAGTCCTATTTCACTAAAAGGGATTTCTGCACCATTATTCAAATGGAGCATATTTCGCACGTATTGGTATTCGTAATCAAACTGTTCATTACTGATGTAAGTCTGATACATATTCTTACCAATAGTGGTCTTTTTACGATAGTTATCCTCACCGAGCATATCAATGGTGATCAAGTCAGGAAGTCCGTCATTATTAAAATCGGAAATATCTGACCCCATGGAAAATTGACTCTGATGTCTCAATTTTTCCTTGGTGCGATTAGTGAAGGTTCCATCCTGATTATTCAGATAAAGGATATCATTAGTCACGTAATCATTGCTGATATGGAGATCCGGCCAGCCATCATTATTCAAGTCAGCTACCAATAAGCCAAGTCCAAAACCCTCAATGGTAATCCCGGCCTCGATAGTCACATTGGCAAACTTTCCATTCCCCTCATTTCTATAAAAACTATCATTATTTATTGCTGAACCGTCCGTAATTTTTGTCCGATAGTTACTCGGAGTAATGGAACTCTGTTCATTGTTTAATACATAAAGATCCAAGTCCCCATCCAAATCATAATCTAGAAAAGCCGCCCCCATACTGTTTCCCGCATCAGCGACTCCATAAGATTTGGCTTGATCTTCAAAGCGTGGAATGCCATCAGTTCCCAGTCCCATATTGATCAACAATAGGTTATCGCGCTCTCCCTCGCCTCTTTTCATTGCGGATGCTACATAGATGTCCTGAAGTCCGTCTCCATTGATATCTACTATGACCGATCCAGTATTCCATTTTTCCGAAAATCTTACTCCGGCTTCTTCAGATACATCTCTAAACTTAAACCCACCCTCATTAAGATAGAGGGCATTCGGGACTTGGTTTCCTGTGAAAAACAGATCAGGCAAACCATCTTGATTGAAATCCCCAACCGATACTCCTCCACCATTGAAGATATATTCATCGGTGAGAATGTTAAATGAATCACTCTCAACGATTTGATTAGAAAATTCAATACCTGTTTCGCTGGGGCTCCTTAGCTCAAATAAAGTGTCATTTTTGTCACATGAGATCAAAATGGCACAAAATAGAACAAAAAATCGATGTGAACTAAACTTCATATATAGGGTGATTTACTGGGACTTTGAAATTACCATTTTTAGCTCTTTCGCGAAAGATTACCAGGTTTTTTGACAAAAAAAAAGAGAGCCGAATGGCTCTCTTTTTCAATAGTTATTTGTTCTTAGTACCCAGGATTCTGAATCAAAACATCAGATCCTACCAAGTCAATTTGATCTTGAGGGATAGGAACTAGCTTATAACGGTCAGTGAAAGACGCTCCACCTAGCGCAGCTGCAAGCAACTGACCATCTAGTGCGAAGTAGAAGTCTAACTCCTCTTTCACTGTATCCCATCTCACTAGATCATAGAATCTATGTCCTTCCATTCCAAGTTCTAGAAGTCTCTCCATTCTTACAGCTCTTCTAGCCAAACCAGGGTCTGTCCAAGGAGAATCATAAGTTCCAATCTGATAGTTAGCAGCCATTTCGCCACCTTCTCTCATTAGTTTGGAGTTCATCGCTCTCTCACGTACCTGATTTACTTTAGCTCTAGCTGTCTCAAGGTTACCAGTTTCAATATCAGCTTCAGCAGACATTAATAATACATCTGCAAAACGGATAATCATGAAGTTGATGCCTGTATAACCAGGAGTCCAAGAACTGTTATCCTGGAAGGAACCTTGCTCAGCTCTTTGATACACATACTTTCTAGGAGAGTATGGCCCACCATTTGGCTGGTTTCTGATCCAAGCAGCGCCTGGATGATCTTGCCAATCAAGATAAGGAATACCTCTTCTTCCTACAGTATGGTCAAGTCTAGGATCCAATGGACCAGCATCTGGAGTAAACGGATCAGCAGAAACTAGTCCCATATCACTCTTCACCTGGTTTGCAGGATCATTGTAAGACTTGTCTAACAATGGAAGACCATTAGAATCAGTTCTAAATGCATTCACAAAAGTGAATGAAGGCTGGAAGAATCCACAACAGTTACCTGGACCAGAAGGACCTGTATTGTATGGGAAATTCAAGTCAAACTCAGGGTTTGCATTCTGAACGGCTCCGGTATTAGCCGCAGATTGATAAGCCCATACAGACTCTTGGTGATTATCATTTGCTCCACGGAACATATCATCATAGTACTCAACCAATCCATACTTCAATCCATTGCTAGTGACACCATTTGCAATTACATCATCAAACATTGCCTTAGCAGGACCAAACTTACCTTGATAAAGAAGTACCTTGCCCATGTAAGCCTTAGCAGCCCATGAATTCACTCTACCAACTTGTGGTTGAGTTGAAGGAAGATTATCAATAGCATACTGGAAATCAGCCTCAATGAAAGGCCATAGGTCCTGAGTATTGCTAATCTCTTCAAGGCCACTACCATAATCTACTGTCTCATCTACATAAGGAGTATTGTTATAATCCCGCTTCAATTCGAAATAGAAGTGAGCCCTTAAGAAACGCGCCTGTGCTGAGATTCTAATTTTATCTGCATCAGTTACATCATCTTGAGCACTCTCAAGAAGTCTCAAAACATTATTTGCACGAGCAATTCCCTCGTAACAAACATTCCATTTTGAACCAACATCTCCAGAGGCTGAATTAATCTCAAATCTTTGAATTGGATTTATTGATGTAAAATCACCTGGGTCAGTTCCCTTATTGGCTTCTCCCCCTCTAATACTTCCCCACACCCAATTGGATGGAGACCCTAATCTGTTTCCCCGACCATTGACTTGAGAATAAGCCGCGATCAGCGAAGCATCAATACCCGCGAGTGACGTCAGTTGTGCCTCAGCAAGTAAACCTGTCGGCGGCACATCTAGAAAATCATCGCTACAACTCACTGCTACCAACATCACTGCCGATGTCATTAGCGCTCCGATTTTTAATTTAAAATTGTTCATCTGTTTAATCTATTATATTTTCTATAACTCGATTTTTAAAATAGTGTTTCTTAGAAGCTAAGATTAACACCGAAAGTATAACC
Source organism: Algoriphagus namhaensis (assembly GCF_042649705.1). Classification (NCBI taxonomy): domain Bacteria; kingdom Pseudomonadati; phylum Bacteroidota; class Cytophagia; order Cytophagales; family Cyclobacteriaceae; genus Algoriphagus; species Algoriphagus namhaensis. The sequence goes on along the minus strand of NZ_JBHRZS010000002.1, from coordinate 291,480 downwards.
ACGAGTAACCGGATAGTTACCTACGTCAATACCAAAGCTCAAGTCAGCATCTCCACCCACTGCTGGGTCAAGGCCTTCATAACCAGTGATAGTGAACAAGTTGTTTGCCGAAGCAAAAACTCTAAATCGCTCTAGTCTCCATCTTTCCAACAAAGAAGCTGGAAGAGTATATCCTAGAGTAACGTTCTGCAATCTAAGATAAGATCCGTCTTCTACATAGAAAGAGTTCTCAACATTTGAAGTAGAGAAGTTAGATGTCTTCTCCACGACAGGAATTTCAGCATCTAGATTCGTTGGAGTCCAAGCATCTTTTAATCTCTCAGAAATAGCCGCTCCTTCAAACGTCTGGAAGAAGTCCGTAAACCATCTAGACTGGTTCCAAATTTCATTTCCTATAGAAGTATAGAAGTAAGCAGAAAGATCAAATCCTTTGTATCCAACAGTGAAGTTCATACCACCGGTAAAGTCTGGAACTGGATTACCCAAAACCACTCTATCATCAGGAGTAATTACACCGTCACCGTTAGCATCTCTGAACTTGAATCGACCTGGAGCCGCTCCATCTTGAGTTGCATGATTAGATACATCTTCAGCATTTCTGAAAAGACCTTCCACATCGTATCCGAAGAAAGTCGAAAGTGGCTCACCCACTTGGTTTCTGATAGGACGAATACCTCTATAGGCTGGGTTCACAGAAGTGATAATTTCCAACCCTGGAGCCAATGAAACGATTTCATTCTTCAAGGTACTTGCAGTTACGGTCAATTCGTATGTAAACTCACTAGAAAGGTTACCTCTTGTGGATACGTACAAATCAAGACCTCTATTCAACATCTCACCAATGTTTACTGCTGGTGGTGAAGCATTAGGTCCTGCTGTCTGTGGAATTGGTACAGTAAATAGCAAGTCCTTAGTATCTTTCTTCCACCAGTCAAAGATCACATCCAATCGGCCGTTGAAGAATGTGCCATCAAAACCAATATTGGTTGTAACAGCGGTTTCCCACTGAGCATTAGGGTTACCAATTCGAGTTCTTCTAAATCCAATAATCGCAGAAGAGTTAGTACCGCCAATATCATATGAAGAAGCACCTACCGTACCTCCGAATAGAGAGTACTGGTTATTTGGATCTACGTTGTTCGAGTTACCCATTTGACCCCAACCACCACGGATTTTCAAATCATCAATCCAAGTTGAGCCAGAAAGGAATCCTTCAGATGAAATTCTCCAAGCTGCAGAGAATGCAGGGAATGTACCGTATCTCGCATTAGAACCAAATCTTGAGGATCCGTCACGTCTTACAACAGCACTGAATAGATACTTGTCATTGTACGTATAGTTTACTCTACCGAAGTAAGAGTTAAAGTTTACACCATTGAACAAGAATGAATTCACTTGACGTGAAGAAACTGGAAGGTTAGAAATATTCACAAAGTCTGGATCTGTTGAGAATGGATTCTGCCCTGAAGCACTCATCCCTCTACCTGCTCCAGTATTTAGAGCTTCCTGACCTAAAATCACATCGAATGCATGCTTATCAAATGTCTTTTTCCACGCCAAAGTATTGGTGAAAGTCCAACCAAACTCAAAACCTGAACCTTCGTTATAACCAAAGGCTGAGTTGTTCTCAGAGTTCTCATACTGCAGTCTAGAATAACCCCAGAAATAGTAGTTGTTATACTGACCACCGATTGAAGTTCGGAAAGTTAAATCATCAAGAATATCATATTCAGCATAAATGTTACCGAAAATATTAGCATTGAAGTTTCTGTTATTTGCCTGACCATCTCTGTTGGCTACAGGGTTTCTTGGGTTGTTAAAGCCTCTTGCGGCAGTACCACCGTACCCACCAAACTCATCATATACTGGAATAATTGATGGCATTCTGAAAGCTTGAAGAATATCGTTCTCATCATCAGAAACACCTCGACCACCAGTACCACCTTGCTGTCCTAGGACTTGACGATAAGTAGCTTGGAAGTTTTCACCAATTCTCAATTTTGGGGTTACGTCAAACTCAGAGTTAGCTCTCAATGAGTATCTCTTAAATTCATTTCCAATCATGATACCGGCTTGCTCCTGGAATCCAAGACCAATGAAGAATCTAGAGGTCTCAGAACCACCATTCAATCCAATTGAATGTCTGTTCAATGGCGCTGAACGAGTCAAAGCGTCATACCAATCAGTTCCCTCACCTGTAGCAGCTCTCACAAGCTGATAAATCGGACCCTTAGATGGATCAATATTATACTTTGCTCTTTCTGCTTCGATTCTGTCTGGAGTAAATGGCCCAGGTACACCTGACTCTCCTCCTACATTGATATAGTATGGAAGAACGGGAGTAGATCCAGATCCAAACTGTGGATGACCATAAGCTGGTGCACGTCCATCTAGAATAGCCTGATTTGTCTCTGCCAACCATGTATAATCAGCAAAATCTTGAGGATTCATCATGTCAAGACCCTGGCCAGGAGTAGTTACTCCATACATACCATTGTAATCCACACGAATCTTTTGATTTCCTCGACGACCTCGCTTAGTAGTGTAAATAATTACACCGTTCGCAGCACGAGCACCATATATAGAAGCAGCTGCCGCATCTTTCAAAACTGTGGTAGACTCGATATCGTCAGGATTCAAGAAATCGGTAGAACCTACTGGCACCCCATCGACTACATAAAGTGGCTCATTACCACCAAATGCACCAAATCCTCTAACACGAATGATAGAAGAAGTACCTGGCTGACCGTTTGTGATGACTGTTACACCAGAAACACGACCCTGAAGCGTTTGCTCCACATTACCTGTTGGGATAATGGTCAAGTCTTTAGGATCCACTGTTGCAATTGCACCAGTAGTCTCTCTTCTAGAGTCAATGGTATAACCCGTCACAACCAGCTCAGTTAGTGTTTGCTCGTCAGGGGTCATTTTTACATCAATTACACTTCTTGATCCTACGGTTTGCTCGATAGGTGTGTAACCAATAAATGAGAATACCAATACGGCATTGTCATTAGGAACATTGAGGGAGAAATTTCCATCAATATCTGTGGCGGTACCTGTAGTTGTTCCTTTCACCAGAATCGAAACTCCGGGAAGGCCTACATCATACTCGTCAAGTACTGTACCGGTAACCGTTTTCTGCGCAAAGGCAGTGGCTCCAGTAAGAACTAAGAGCATTAGTAATGCGCTTAGACTTTTGTAAACATTTTTCATAAACATAGATAGATTGAGTAACAAGATTAGTTTCAAATGCTTGTCGTAAATAATTTTGTGCAATCGTTTGCGATTATTCTCAAAATAATTGCAACAGATTATGTCCTGAATTTCAGAACTCTATTGCCATTATAACCAAGTACTTACGTACCAACAATAGGGCTAAACCCTTTTAGGTTTGAGGCATCCTTAGATGCTTTTTTGAGTGTTAAAACAGCTAGGGGAAATGAGTCATAGGCAACTTTTTTTGGGTTTTTGTTAATATCTTAATTATCAATGTTAAATAATCTAAAACACATTTCAAATTCAAAGCGAGATAAAAATTGCTTTTTTTTTATCACTCAAAAGCCATTTCAATCGATTTCGAGGATAAATCATAAATCAAATGAGCAAAATCAATGGTATACACCAGTATAAAAGGAAGTTATGAAAAAGCCATCCAAATAATTAACCTCAGACCCCTGTTTGAAAAATTTTCACTCGCCTTTTCTGAATATCTCAAAAAATTCTTGGGAACTCCTTAGTTCCTCAAAAATGGGATCTACCAAAGCTTTTTGATAAAGCACTTCGTTTGAATCTATGGCCTTTGTCAAATGAATTAAGGCAACTTCCTTTTGATTACTCGCCGCTGCTACCATGGCCAAGCCATAAAAGCCATAGCCATAGTCTCTCCGCGCAAAAACCGACTCCTCAAAAAACAGAGTAGCATTCGCATAATCTTTGGCCATATAATAGGCTAATCCCTTATTGAAAAAATCCTTTGGCTCGGAGTACTCATAATCAAACCGCAAAGTCGCCAATTTGTAGTCGCCTCGAATAATATCCAATGCGCCTCTTAGACTCTCATTAATCTTGAGAAAATCTTCTCTCCTTGTCAGTGTGGTAGCATCTGATAGTTTTTTGTACGCCTCCCAGTACTCCCCTTTCAAAACTAGAATTTGTCCCAAGTTATGCAGTATATAAGGACTAGCTTCGATTCTCTCGGCTTGGCGCAGTAATACTTCCGCTCTCAGCAACAACGAATCTCTCTCGGTCACAATCAAAGACCGCTGTGCTTGCCTCATTTTCACCACGGCCAGGTTATTATAAGGTAGTGCTGTACGAAACAACTCAGTCATTTTGATATAAATCTTATCCTTATCCTCCAGTCGAGGGGAAGTCTCACCTGCCAAAGCCCAATCCAGCATGGATAATTCAGAATTAAGTCCGTCTCCGGCCAAGGCTTTCTGAAGCCTCTGACTTTCTTGGGCATTTAGTCCTTGTACAGGCCTCGCGCTGACCTCTAATTTTGCTACTCTTAGGCGAGGATACAAGGCTCGGGAAACTTTGGGAAAGCTTGCTAGCCTGCTAAGTGCTTCCCGCTGAGATTCGTAAGGATCTCCATTCAATAATATATCATAATAGGTATCTCGCTGACTAGTCGACAAGTCTGTATACTCTCTGAGTAAAAGCCTAAAGTCAAACCAGTCATTCCATCGGCTAGTCACGTCCATTCTAGATGAGTCTAGAATTATTTTATTCGCCAGCAAATACTGGGACAGAGCCTGTGCCCTATCGTTACCAAGTCTACTATCCCTACCTTCTTCACGTTCTGGAGATTGGATTCCGGTGATCTTGAAAGACTCAATCGAAGGATTGGCAATTAAAAATCGCTGCAGCGCTTCGATTTCTTCTCGATTTGATTTGAGACTTGGCGAAAATTCGGATTCACCAGGAGAGAAATAAAAACTAAAAGACTTGGACTGCATTAAATCAACATCGAGCAGGCCAGTAGGAATGTACATCCCAACAGCCGGGATAGGTTCATTCGCTTGAGCCTTTCCTACTTTGGCCAAAAGTGGTGAGGTAATCACTCCTCTAGCCAAGATCTTCACCTCATAAGGCAGATCGGACTCTTTTTTCCCTTGAAAAAACTGCAATTCTAAGATCGCCGTGTCCATCCATGGTTTATAGACAAAGGAATAGCTTGATTTGTACGTGTATGAAGAGACACCTTTATTTAATTCCAACCAACCTAGATCAATAATTTTATCGGAATGCTTAAAGACAAGCTTTAATTTCGGGTTTCGTGGAAGTAGCACCGAAAGGACGGGGATCTCTCCTGAGACTTCAAATTTGACCGAGTCCCGATGATACTGTAGCTTTGTAGGAAGAAGTTTGGTTTCTTTAAGGTATTCGTACTCAGGCATCAATTTTGCCATGCCTTGGGAAGCAAAGCCAATAAAAAAAATTAAGGACAATAAAAACAAAACGGTTCTTTGCATAATTTATACTTATTGTGACACCATCTATTTTTTATTATTCAGCTTAAATTAGGACAATCGATATGGAAAAACTAAAACTATTCTTCGAAGAACACGCTTTTGGGGTATGCTCTCGACTTGGAGAAAAACTTAATTTCCCGATTGATAGCATTCGCCTTTTTTTCATTTACGCTTCCTTTATTACTTTCGGTTCTCCTGTGATCATGTATGTGAGCATGGCCATGATGATGAAGATTCGAAAGTATTTTAGAAAAATGAATAATCCAGTACTTTTTGATTAAAGCTTTCCGAAGGTCTTTTTTTTTCGAAAAAAATAATCCCAGAAAATAACTTTTGAAGGTCCCATACTTTTAACCTCTTGAGATGACTTTGCTTTCACAAGGAGCTTGCGTCTACTCAAAAAATCACGATATCCCTTAAACACGGCTTTCCCTGAAGAAGCTTTACCCGTAATTAAATACCCTAATGCGGCTATGCTTTCCAAAAAGCCTTTAAGCATAAAAATAAGCCAAAATCTGCCTGAGCTCTGATTCTTGTAGAGCATAGAAAGGCTATTGCGGATATTTAAGTACAACTTATTTGGGCTGCTTCGCTGCAAAGTAGCTCCGCCTTGATGATAGACTTCTACTTCTCCGATATATCCTACTTGAAATCCTTGAGATCTTATCCGCCAGCAGAGATCAATTTCTTCCATGTGAGCAAAAAAATGAGCGTCAAAACCATCTAAGTCATGAAATACCTCGGAACGAATGATCATGCAAGCTCCAGAAGCCCAATCCACTGTCGCAAAGTCATCATATTGACTTTTATCTATTTCAATACTATTCCAGATTCTACCCCGACAATAAGGATATCCCAAATCATCTAAATAACCTCCGCCAGCTCCTGCATAATCAAATTCACTTCGTTTATTCCATGAGAGAATTTTCGGCTGTAAGGCTGCATAATTCGGATGCGCGACGAGTGCCTCATTTAATTTGGTGTCCCAGCTAGGGGTAACCTCCACATCTGAATTGAGTAGAATGTAATTCTGATACTGGCCTTTCAGTTGTTCCAGACCCCAGTTATACCCTCCTGCAAAACCGAAATTATCACTCAACTGAATCAATCCTACCTTAGGAAAATCATTTTGGAGGAGTGCGATAGAACCATCGGTACTTGCATTATCTATAACCCATATGTCACTTGAACTTTCGGAAACCACCGAAGGCAAAAAAACGGGAAGAATCTTCTCCCCATTGAAGTTCAAAATGACAATGGCGCAGGATTTCATCCAAACATATTACCAAAATCCATCCCGGGAATATTTGGAAGCATTCCATCGGTCGCAGATTTCATCTCAGCCTTGATTTTCACATCAATGGCTTCCATGGCTTTATTTGTGGCTGCGACAATAAGATCGCGAAGCATTTCAGCATCGTTCGGATTTACTAGTGAGTCATCCATGTCAATACTCACCACTTTTCGCTCTCCATTCACAGTCACCTTGACCATGCCCGCTCCGGATTCTCCCTCTGCTGTCAAATAGACCAAACGAGCTTGGACTTCTTTAATTTTTGCTTGGGCTTCTTTGACTTTGCCCATCATTCCCATTAGATCAAACATATTTTTTTCTTTCGCTTCAGACAAATATATGGCAATTGCGTTCGTGATTTAAAGTACCAAAATAAAATTTTTATAATGCAACAACTTGTTTTAACGAAATAAAATTCCGATAAATTTATTTTTATGATAATTATTAAAATATTTTAGGCAACCTAGCAGCCAATGATTCTGTTTAATCAACATCAACCAAAAACTCATGAAAACACTAGCAATTATCGAAAAGGAACTTCTTTCTGAGCTTTCGTTTGCTAGGGAGGATGTCTTGACGACTCCGGATCAGCGAAAGCAAAGATTTGCTGAACTGCAGCGAGCCCAAACTCTTGGCAACCTCCTACAAACCAAAGTATTCATCACCTTCGAAACTCGAGACGGAAGCCTCCATCAGGTTCATACAACTGTCTGGGCGGTAGGAGAAGATTTTATCTCCTTAAAGGGAGGAAAGTCTATTCCTATTCGAGCTATTCATTCAGTACATTAAGATAGCTGTTCGATCACAGCTTCTGGAGAAAGGATTTCCTGTTCGCCAGTTTCTAGATTTTTTATCACCAAAGTAGAATTCTCAATTTCATTATCGCCGCAAATACCTGCGAATGGAATTCCTTTTTTTGCTGCGTAATCGAATTGCTTCTTGACCTTGACCACATCGGGAAAAACTTCAGCTTTGACCCCAGCTTTTCTGAATCTCTGTACTAGACCGAGTCCATATTCATAGCCTTTCTGATCAAAATGGACCAAAAGGACCTTGGTGCTTTCACTGGCTTGTTCCGGAAATAAATCGAGCTCATCCAGGGCATCATATAGACGATCAACACCGAAGCTAAATCCTACACCCGAAACTCCAGAGAGTCCAAACACCCCCGTCAGGTCGTCGTATCTGCCTCCACCACTCACTGAGCCAACGGAAACACCATCAATTTTTACTTCAAAAATAGCACCTGTATAATACGAAAGACCACGAGCCAGTACCACATCAAAGTCTAGATGCTCCTCTCCCTCTCCCATGAATTTTAAGGTTTGAATCACCTCTTCCAATTCGGAAACACCCTTAAGGCCCGTTTCGCTACTCTGTAAAAACTCCTTTAAAAAAGCTATTTTCTCAGTCGTCGCCCCATCAAGACCTATAATCGGTTGAAGCTGCTGAATGGAATCATCCGAAAATTCTCTTCCGATCAACTCCTCTTTCACCTTTTCCCAACCAATCTTATCTAGCTTATCAATAGCTACGCAGAGCGAATCTTCCTTTCCCGCAGCTCCGATCCTCTCGGCAATGCCTGTGAGGATCTTTCTGTTATTCAGTTTGATGGAATAATTCTTAATCGATAACTGGGAAAATACCCGACGAATCAAAAGCACAATTTCTGCCTCACACACCAAACTATCCGTTCCCACCACATCGGCATCACATTGGTAAAATTCCCGATATCTACCGCGCTGTGGCCGATCTGCCCTCCATACAGGCTGAATCTGGTAACGCTTGAAAGGGAAAGTCAGCTCATTCCGATTCATTACCACGAATCGTGCAAAGGGAACAGTCAAATCATATCGAAGTCCCTTTTCAGCGACTTTTGGAAGCGTGTCCTTATACCCCTTCAAAATATCCTGAGCATCAACCTTTTTCAAATAATCCCCACTATTCAAGATTTTAAAGATCAATTGATCACCCTCATCTCCATATTTACCTGTGAGTGTACTGAGATTTTCCATTGCGGGAGTCTCGATCTGCTGGTATCCAAACAATTCAAAAGACTTACGGATGGTATCTAGAATATAGTTTCTCCGGGCCATTTGGAGGGTTCCAAAATCTCGGGTTCCTTTTGGAAGAGAAGGCTTTTGCATGAACTTTTTGATCGGTTTGAAGGTCAAATTTATTGATTAATTGTGAAACGAAGCCGGATGAGCCTCCTTTCTCTGGTATTTTTTAGACAATTTTATAGGGTATACAAATATGATTTCCTACATTTGCCCTCCGATTCGAAGCAACTATACAAACTATAAGATCATGGCAGTCACTACGCTAAAGAGAAAACTAAGGAGAAAGAGACAAGGTCAAAACACTCGCATCATCAAAATCAAGCAGCTTTCAGCAAAGCCGGTGATTAAGAATGTGGATGTAGAAGAGCTTAAGAAGTCTTTTGAAAAATAAGCTTTACTAAAGCATTTTGAGGCGACCTAGGTCGCCTTTTTTATTGTCCTCTTTTTCCTAATTCGATTACATTCAGATTTTTTATCTGTCCCGAATCCAGCTCAAATTTCAAGAAGGTTCGCATGTGGTGAAAACCTTGCCTTCCGATGGCTCCGGGATTTAAATACAGGCAATTGGCACCCTGATCAAATTCCACCTTGCAAATGTGAGAATGCCCACAAATAAAAACATTTGGCTTACCCTTTACTATTCTTGCCTTGATTCCCTTAGCATACCGAGGCGGTTTACCTCCGATATGTGTCATAAGAATCTTCGCTCCTTCCAATTCAAATTCCTGCCACTCTGGATATCGCTCTTGAGCAAGCGAGTCATCAATATTTCCCCAGACCGCTCTGATTTTCTTTCCTTTGGGCAGTTTATCCATGACTTGAATATCACCGATATCACCTGCATGCCAGATTTCATCCACATCCTCTAGGAGTGAAATAGTTTTTTCATCAATATGGCTATGGGAGTCTGAGATGAGCCCAATTTTGATAGACATTTGTACCGTCTTTTAGATTTGAGTTTGCCTTCTGGCAAAGCTAATCCAACAAAAGTAGAGAAGAAATAGGCCTGAACCATAAGCTTATCCCAAGTCTTTGCCTTAGATATTCGAAAGAATCCCTATCCGACTTAGGCTAATTCCACGGAGAATAGAATCTATACCTTTGCTTTTGGGCAATTCCTTTCTATTTTTACCACCCTAAATTTTGTATAAACCGAATGAGAGAACTACAGTTTCGAGAAGCCCTTCGGGAGGCCATGAACGAAGAGATGAGACGTGACAAAAACGTCTTCTTGATGGGTGAAGAAGTCGCAGAATATAATGGAGCCTACAAAGTTTCTCAAGGGATGCTAGATGAGTTTGGCCCGGATCGAGTGTATGATACGCCGATTTCAGAGCTTGGCTTCGCAGGTCTTGGTGTAGGAGCTGCCATGAACGGATTGAGACCAATCATCGAGTTCATGACATTTAACTTTTCCTTGGTGGCCATAGACCAGATCATCAATTCTGCAGCTAAAATGCTAGCCATGTCAGGCGGAGCCTACAGTGTGCCAGTGGTATTCAGAGGCCCTACCGGGAATGCTGGACAACTAGGCGCCACTCACTCTTCAAATTTTGAAAACTGGTTTGCCAATACTCCAGGCTTAAAAGTCATTGTTCCTTCCAATCCACAGGACGCGAAAGGCCTGCTCAAGGCGGCAATACGTGACCCAGATCCAGTGATTTTCATGGAGTCTGAGTTGATGTATTCAGATAAAGGCCATGTGCCCGAAGGTGAATATCTCATTCCAATCGGTGTGGCAGACGTAGTTCGTAAAGGAACGGATGTCACTTTGATTTCTTTTGGCAAAATGATGAAAGTTGCCAATGAGGCAGCTGAAGAATTAGCTAAAGATGGCATTGATGCAGAAGTTATTGATCTAAGAACTGTGCGTCCGATTGATTATGCCACCTGTGTGGAATCTTTGAAAAAAACTAACCGTGCGGTGGTAATTGAAGAAGCTAATCCAATTGCGGCACTATCATCTGAAATCGCCTATCATTTGCAGCGTCATGCTTTTGATTACTTAGACGCTCCAGTTATTCGGGTCAACTCCATGGATATTCCATTGAGTTATGCGCCCACATACATCGAAGCAACCATTCCGAATATAAAGCGGACTATTGAAGCAGTTAAAAAAGTGACTTATAAATAAGTGAATCAAAAAAAAGCCCTGACTTACCAAGTCAGGGTTTTTTGTTACTCAATCTATCTATTATGTATTAATAAAAGACAAAAAAGGCCCTGAATGTTCAGGGCCTTTTGTCTATTTTATCTATTCTGATTCATTTCCCCTTGTCCTCCACCAGCTTCTTTAAGATCGTCATTGTTTATAGACTTTCTTCTTCTTCTTGGTCTATCATCCATAGATAGTTTACCTATTCTATAGCTGAAATTCACTTTAAAGTTCATGTTTCGCAACGCACTGGTACTGCTCTGCATGATAGTTGGAGTACTCAACTCATTTCTGATGATGAACTCTTTGGCCAAGAAGTTTTCGGCACCGAATCCAATGCTTCCTCTCTTCTCTGCAAACTGCTTATTCAAACTCAAACCGTAGACCGCAAAGCCACCTGAGGTACCTTGAAGTTGTACTCTTCTACCTCTGGCGAACGTAAACAATTGAACCTGCCAGTTTTTAGGTAAGGTATAATTACCGAACATTCTACCGCTAATAACCCAGCCTTGGTTTTCCGCAGCTAGAAGTGGATCAGTCAAACCATTTTCAAGCATCGCATAGTAGAGATCAAATCCACCATTGAAAGAAAGCTTGCTTCCAAGTGTGATACTGGTAAACATATTAGTACCCACCGCTTGCTCTCTACCAATATTCTCATACGTTGTGAAAATGATATCATCATCTTGCACAGTTCGTACTGCTTGAATAGACCCGGTAGTATTTCTATAGAATCCTGTAAAATTCAATACCAAACCTTTGAAGAAAGTACTGTAGCCAAGCTCGTAATTATCAGTCAACTCAGGATCCAAAAGTGGATTACCTTGTGAAATCTGGCTTGGGTTAGATGCGTCAATGTTAGGGTTAATAAAACGTAGAGAAGGTCTTGATATTCTTCTGTTGTATGCCGCTTTGATCAGATTTCCATTCTTCAATTTTCTACTTGCATTCACACTTGGCACAAGGGTCCCGTAAGAAGGAATGTTAGCTTCTGTCTCATCTCGGAAGTCCGCATTGATCATAGTGTACTCGTAGCGAAGACCGGTCTTTAATGTGTAGTTTTTCAAAAGATTGAACGTATAGGAAGCATATCCTGCAGTAACGTTTTGATCGTAAGTCAGGTCGTTGTTCAGTGCAGGGTTTTCATTTTCTACATACTCACCGTCCGCTCCATCAGCTTGGAGATATGAGAAATCAGAGAATGCACGTCGCAAAATGTTCTTAGCTCCATACTCTAGAATTGAATTTCCATCTTCTCCCATAGGATTTACAAAATCCAACTGAATAGTAAATTCCTCATTCTTACTTGGGTTGTCGTTTCTAAGTCTAGAATCTATTGTCTGGAAATCATCCTCGAAAAGAATGTTCGTAAAGGAATTTTCACGCTTATTTCTGCTGTAAAGAGTCAGAATACTAAATTCCTTACCCTTCTTCTCATACGTTTTGGTGTAGTTCAAGCTGACATCAACCGTATTTGATTCGTCCACCACATCTGTCTCTCTCAACGCTCGGTTGATTAATTGTCCTTCTTGATAATTTTCGGTGAAGAAATTTTCCTGATAGTTGTTTGAATTTCTGATTCCAAAATTCACCGCACCAGTCAAGAAATTATACTTATCAATGTCATAATCGACCCCGAAATTGTATCTACCAAACAAGTCATTTCTTCTCGTATCGGCTTCCTGAAGAACGCTAGCAAGAGAGTTATCTGGAGTAGTGAACATTTGCTCGTTTTCAAAACGACCATTGATATTATAGCCTGTTCGGCCAAAACCACCCACTGAGAAACCTAGTTTTTTGGTACGAGCCGAACCATTCAAGCTCAAGTTTGATCCCCTGAGTCCAAAACCACTGTTGACATTCAAGGTCATTCCCGTCAGATTGTTTTTCTTGGTGACGATATTGATTACACCACTTGTTCCTTCTGCATCAAATCTTGCAGATGGTGACGTGATCACTTCCACTGCCTTAATTTCGTCTGCAGGAATTTGACGAAGTGCGTCTGCAATAGAACTTGCAGCGATTGCTGATGGTCTATTATCGATCAAAACCTGAATATTGCTACTTCCGCGCATGGAAACATTTCCATCAAAATCTACAGAAAGCATCGGTACTCTGCGAAGTACGTCAGTTGCATCCCCACCTGCAGTGGTTTTATCGTTTTCAGCTTTATAAATGGTTCGATCCACTCGCTCCTCGATAAGATCACGCTGACCTTGCACCGTTACTTCTTCGAGAGCCACGCCCTCATCTTCCATTTTGATATTACCAAGGTTGATTTCGCCGGTCAAGGTCTTCACTTCAATTCCTCTGACAGAAATAGGCTCAAAACCAATAAATGACAATTGAAGGGTATAAGTACCCAGACCGAAACCTGCGATAAAGAATTTACCTTCTCCGTCTGCCACAGCTCCAGCTATTGTAGTTCCGTCTTCAGGATTCACAAGTGCTGCAGTAGCGTATGGCACTGGCTCTTCAGCCTCTCCGGTGACAGCAACACCCACAATTCGAACAGGTTTTTCCTCTTTTGCTGCATTCTGCCCAAAGGCTGTTTGCAAACTAAAAAGGGAAATAAATAAAAATAGATAAGTAGATTTTTTCATGACTTGGTTCCGATAGTTGATTATGGTTTCCAACACTAAGACCCAAATCTCAGTCTTTTTGTTTCTTACTTTATAAGTTAATAGACGGTCTCGTGGATTGTCTCGACAAAACCCCATTCTCAGCAGACGAAACCTAAATCGACCTAATTTGTAGCTTTTGTCTAGTCAATCCTCGGATTCATCGATCCTGAGAGGTGATCAGGCGATTAGTCTCGCACACTCCGACACAAAATCCTTACTTTTCAGTTCTAATCAGTGCTTATGACCTCAATCACATCTCCAAGAAGAGTCTCCGTATTAGTCCACATCCTAGGATGGGTAACTATGAGTATGGTCTTGTTGCTGCTACTTCCCCTATCCTATCGTGTGGATCTTCCTTCAGTTTACTGGGCTAAACAAATCTTCCTAGCCATTCTCCTACTGATTATTTTCTATGGCAACATGCTCATCTTTGTTCCTAGAATTCTTCTAAAAGATAAAGTCGGATTATATCTCTTGGTTGTAATACTCGGTGGAGTCTTTTTCCTGGGACTTACCATTTATTTTGAAAATCTCAGTAACCTTCCTGAATTGATGTTTAAGGCATTCAATCCTGATAAGGAATATGTACCTAGAGGAAGATGGTTCTTCGGTGACCTATTTGTATTGATGCTTTATCTTCTATCTGTAGGGGTCAGCACCTCTGTGGCTTCAGTGCAAAAATGGCAAAAAGATGAAGCTCTCCGTGTGGAGCTGGACAAACAGCGGATAAAAACGGAACTTTCCTATTTAAAGGCTCAAATCAATCCACACTTTTTCTTCAATACACTCAACAATATTTACTCGCTGACTAATATCGATGTGCAGAAAGCGCAAGAAGCTTTGCTCAAATTATCGAGAATGATGCGCTATGTATTGTATGAAAATCAAAAAGATGAAACATCCTTAAATAAAGAGATCAGCTTTATCAATGACTATGTGGAACTGATGAAAATGCGTCTTTCTCCGAAAGTACATCTCAACCTTCAAATCGAAGAGCCTAACGAAGACTTACTGATTGCACCCATGCTATTACTTCCTTTTCTGGAGAATTGCTTCAAACACGGAGTGAGTGGCCAAAAGGAAAGTGAAATCTTGATCAAAATGGAATTAATGGGAAAAACCCTATTTTTTGAAACAAGAAACCACATCTTCCCGCTTCATCCAGATAGCCCTGAAGCTAAAGAAAATGGTATTGGATTGGTCAATACTCGCAGAAGACTTGACCTACTTTATCCCAATAAACATCGAATTAAATTTGGTAAAGACGAATCCAATAATGAGTATTGGGTAAACCTGACCATCTCACTCGAATGATTATTTCTTGCGTAGCAATAGATGACGAACCACTAGCTCTGGACTTAGTCTGTAAATTTATCGAGCAGACCTCCTTTTTAAAGCTTGAGGGAAAGTTTACCAGTGCGGTAGAAGCCCTTGCCTTTATTAATGCAAATGATATCCAACTCGTCTTGATGGACATCCAAATGCCAGATCTCTCTGGGATGGAACTGGCCCGCGTATTGGACGGAAAAAAGGATAAAGCAGATACCCGAATTATTTTTGCTACTGCATACAATCAATTTGCGATCGAAGGCTACAAGGTGGATGCTCTAGACTACCTGCTCAAGCCTTACAGCTACGAGGAATTTCTGAAGGCAGTAACCAAAGCCTACAACTATTTCGAGCGGATAGATAGACCCAAGATCCAGAGCAACACAGTCGAGGAAACTCAAACGGATTATATTTTTCTGAAAGTAGAGTATCAACTAGTCAAGGTAAAACTCGACGATATCACGCATGTGGAAGCATACAAGGACTATGTAAAAGTTCATCTCGCTTCACGACCAAACCCCTTGCTCTCTTTGACTAGCCTAAAAAGCATGGAGGAACTTCTGCCATCCGATCAGTTTATGAGAGTGCACCGGTCCTTTATTATCTCTTTGGCGCATATCGATTCTGTTTCTAAAAATGAAATCAATATCGGTCAAAACTCCATTCATGTCGGCGAAAACTACAAATCGGCTTTTTTAGAGTTTATGAGTCGGTGGATGAGTTGAGCCATAAATCTGAAAGACAACTTTTTTAGTAGAAGTAAAAAAAATGGTTCGAGTTCAACCGTCTATGCAGCCAAGCTCGAACCATCAGATATTTATTTGAATTCTCTTTTAACGCTTACCCATCCCAGGCATCAGCTTGCCCATGGCCGCTTTCGCACCGCCCATTTTATTCATCTGCTTCATCATTTTGCGCATGTCGGCAAATTGCTTCATCAGGTTATTGACTTCTACGATAGTTCGTCCTGAGCCTGCAGCTAATCGTTTTCTTCGACTTCCGTCAATCAGATCTGGATTGGCGCGCTCTGCTGGAGTCATACTTCGAATGATCGCCTCAATAGGCTTGAAGGAATCGTCATCTATGTCTAATCCTTTCATGGCTTTGCCCATTCCCGGGATCATCCCCATCAGATCCTTCAGGTTACCCATCTTTTTGACCTGCTCGAGCTGAGAAAGGAAATCATCAAAATTGAAATTGTTCTGACGGATTTTGGCATTGATACGCTTCGCTTCGTCCTCGTCAAAGGACTGCTGAGCTCGTTCCACCAAGGAAATCACATCCCCCATTCCGAGGATTCTCTGTGCCATACGATCTGGATGGAAGACATCCAGATTTTCCATTTTTTCTCCGGTGGAGATAAACTTAATCGGCTTATTCACCACGTGGCGAATGGAAATGGCTGCACCACCACGGGTATCACCGTCGAGTTTGGTGAGGACCACTCCATCAAAATTCAAACGCTCATCAAAGGTCTTTGCAGTATTCACCGCATCTTGACCAGTCATGGAGTCTACGACAAAAAGCGTCTCTGAAGGCTTGAGGGCAGTTTTCAGCTCCTCAATTTCATTCATCATCTGCTCATCCACGGCCAATCGACCCGCGGTATCGACGATGACCGTCTTTTTACCAGATTTCTTAGCGTAGGCGATGGCATTATTCGCGATTTCGAGCGCATTTTTATTTTCTGGCTCAGCATAGACCTCCACTCCAATTTGTTCACCCAAGACTTTTAGCTGATCTATCGCCGCTGGTCGGTAAATATCGCAAGCCACCAAAAGCACCTGACGTCCTTGCTTTTTGAGCGCAGCTCCAAGCTTTCCAGTGAAGGTGGTTTTACCCGAACCTTGAAGACCAGAGATCAAAACCACTGCAGGATCACCTGTTAGATTGATATCTACTTTGGTTCCCCCCATAAGCTTAGTAAGCTCTTCCTGGGTTATTTTTACCAAAAGTTGACCGGGAGAAACCGAAATCAATACGTCTCGACCGAGCGCTTCATTTCGGATTTTATCGGTTACTTCCTTGGCTACTTTATAGTTGACATCCGCATCGATCAGGGCTCTACGGATCTCTTTGGCTGTGCTGGCCACGTTGATCTCGGTGATTTTTCCTGTACCCTTCAGGGTCTTAAATGCGCGATCTAGTTTTACACTTAAATTATCAAACATGCTATCTGCTAGTATTTGCTGCAAAAGTAATGATTTTAGCGCCAGATAGAAAGTCTGAAGTGAGCTAATCCTGTCAGTCAAACGGGTATTTTCATGCCATTTGGGTTTTAATTCCTAATTTGCAGCTCCCAAAACTGGATTCTCAGAAAAACCTAATTCATGACCCTAGATTTTAAAAAAGACTGGCTTCCACACCTGATCAGCGTGGCAGTGTTTTATGCCTTAATAGTGGCCTATTTTTCGCCTTTGGTGTTCAATAATGAGGTTATCTTCCAAACGGATATTTTGAAATGGGAGGCTTCCGCAAAAGAGCTGATGGATTTTCGTGAGGCCACGGGGGAAGAAGGCCTATGGACCAACAGTATGTTTGGGGGTATGCCAGGCTATTTTATTAGTATGGACTTTCCTGGTGACATCACCAATGCCGTAGTTTCAATTCTTACATTAGGACTACCTCATCCCATAAATGGCCTTTTTCTGGGTATGGTGGCCATGTATGTACTTCTCTTGAGTTTTGGGGTACGTCCGGCATTTGCCGCTGTGGGCAGTGTGGCCTTCGTATTTAACTCATTTAATTTTCTCAGTCTGGCAGCTGGACATAATGCCAAAATCTGGGCAGAATGTTTGATTCCAGTTATTCTAGCTGGGATTCATTTGGCACTAAATAAAAAGCGTCTCCTCGGGTCTGCTATTATGGCTTTGGGTCTAATGCTACAGTTCAAATTCAACCACGTCCAAATCACCTACTATACCTTGATCATTTGTTTGATCTATGTGCTGGTTTGGATGGCAATGAATTGGAAAAAAGAAGGACTTCCTGCCCTTGGCAAAACCATCGGGTTTTTGGCAATAGCAGCAATTTTATCCGTCGGAGCCAATATTGGTAGATTGGCTACGGCCTATGAATACAGCACATATTCTACCAGAGGGGCGGTGACATTGGAAACCAAGGAGGCTGGACTAGATAAAGAATATGCCTTTGGCTGGTCAAATGGCATCCTTGAGTCTCTCACGCTTCTGGTTCCTGATTTCTATGGAGGCGGCAGTGCCACTCCCCTTCCCGAAGGTTCAGCTTTAGAAAAGGCTATGCGAAGCAACGGTATAGACCCTTCCCAGATCAATAGTTTTGTAGCTAATGCACCCACTTATTGGGGTGATCAACCTTTCACCGGCGGACCAATTTATGGCGGAGTGATATTGGTTTTCTTAGCGATTTTAGGGATTTGGGCTGCGCCAAAAGAGACCTTAATCACTTTTGGAAGTATCATCATCCTTTCTTTAGTGCTTTCTTGGGGCAAAAATCTCAGCAGTATCAATTATTTCTTGTTCGATTATCTTCCTGCTTACAATAAGTTTCGAGCAGTTTCCATGGCTTTGGGCATGACGCAGTTCGCTATTCCAGTCTTGGGAATGATTGCCTTGGAGCGCACAGTAGCCGATAAAAAACTCAAGCCACTACTTATCGCTTCAGCTTCTACATGTGGATTGATCTTGATCTTGGCGCTTGGAGCGGGACTCTTTAGATTCTCGGCTATGGGAGATCAAAACTATCCAGACTGGCTGGTGGATGCCTTACGAGCAGACCGAAAGTCCATGCTTCAAGCAAGTGCTTGGAGAAGTTTAGGTTTTATGGCAGCAGCACTAGCTTTGATTTATTTCACCCTAAAAGAAAAAATTAGCGATTTAGTGCTCGGAGCAGGACTTTTTGTTTTGGTACTTCTGGACCTTTGGATGATCAATCGTCCTTACCTTAATGAAGATTCCTTCCAAAAAAGCCCTTCCAAAGCCTATTTCGCAGAGACTCCAGCCGAGGCGGAGATTCAGAAAGACAACTCATACTACCGCGTACTGGATCTTAATGAAGGAATCACCCAAGCGGGAAAGGCTTCCTATCGATTCCATGCCATCGGAGGATATCATGGAGCTAAAATGCGTCGATACCAAGATCTGATTGATTATAGAATCAACCCAGAGCTATCGGCCTTTATCGCTAAGGCCCAGGAAGGAGACTTTGATTACCAAAGTCTACGCTCTCTGAACATGCTGAATACCAAGTACATCATGGCAGGTAATGCGGCAAATGCTGTTTTTGAAAATCCAGAGGCAAATGGAGCGGCTTGGGTGCCTCGGGAAATAATCAAAGTCGACACCAACGAGGAAGAAATGGAAGTGATTGGTGAGATGAACGCTGCTTTTGCTGCAACAATCAATACCCTAGAGTATCCGAACATATCAGCAGGAGCTGGACGGGTGGAATTGAAGTCTCATCAGCCCAACAAACTGGTGTATGAGGTGAATATGGAGAAGACCGGTTTGGTTGTATTTTCAGAGATTTTCTATCCGGTTGGATGGACTGCGACAGTGGATGGAGCTGAATCAGAGATCATAAGAACAAACTACTTGCTACGTGGATTGCAAATTCCTGAAGGAAGCCATGAGGTAGTTTTTGAGTTTGCTCCCAAGTCCTATTATGCCACCAAAACCCCGATGATCATTTTCCAATATTTGATTATTCTATCCCTTTTTGCAGGGGTTTACCTCACAATCAGAGAATCTAATGGAAGAGTCGAAGGATAAAATCGTCAGTTATTACGATCAGTTTGCCGAGAAGCAAGAGGTGACAGGAATCAATTCCAGACATCTCCAGATTTTGGATAAATTGGTGGATGCAGGTCTCGAGCCTCATCATCGCGTGCTCGAGGTAGGTTGCGGCATCGGGACGGTCAGCCATCTATTGGCCACTTATCTGAAAAAAGGGGAAGTGCTCGCAGTAGACATCTCGCCGGAGAGTATCTCCAAAGCAAAAAAACTCTGGAAAGATCAGCAAAACCTCCACTTTGAAGTGTCCGATATGTCAGATTTCGAAAAGTCAGGGCAGACTTTCGACTTCTTTGTATTTCCAGATGTTCTTGAGCACATTCCTGTGGATCAGCATGCTCCACTTTTCAAGACCGTCCGAAAGCATGCGCATGCAGACTCAGTGATCTTTGTACATATCCCTGCTCCGAGATTTCTAGAATGGATGATCCAAAACGAACCCCAAAAATTACAAGTTATCGATCAGCCACTTGATTCTGGGGATTTAATTAAAAGCATTACCAAAGCCGGGTTTTATCTGGAAAAAATGGAAACCTACTCCATTTTTTACCATGAAAAAGATTACCAATACTTTGTTTTTCGCTCCGCAAAAGATCTAGACGAAACACATGCTTTAGGCAAATGGGCCGTGCTGAAAGAAAGAATTCGCATCCGACTAAGACACGGAATTTTAAAGTAAAGACTATGAAAATTGAAAAAAATAAAGTCATCGGGATCAGCTTTGAACTCAAAGTAAGTAAAACCGAAGACGATATAGAATCCGTGCCTTTCAGCGTGGAAGTAAGAGATGAAGACGATCCCTTTTTCTTTGTGTTTGGAAATAGCGGTCTACCAGAAAAATTTGAAGAATTATTGAATGGGAAGGAAAAAGGCCAATCCTTTTCTTTCGTTTTGGAAGCAGAGGAAGCTTATGGGCAAGCAGACGAGGAGTTGATTTTGAGTATTCCCAAGAGTCAGTTTTCGGAGGAAAGAGGCTTTAGCCCTGAAATGCTCCAAGAAGGAAATTTCCTTCCGCTCATGGATGAAAATCAGCAACCCATGCAGGCCAAAATCCTGAAGGATCAGGGATCGGAATTACTACTCGATTTCAATCATGCGTTGGTCGGTTTTGACCTTCATTTCGAAGGGGAAGTTTTGACGATTCGAAATGCAAGCAAAGAAGAGTTAGCCACAGGTTTGGTGGAAGGAGCTAACTAATCGAAAAAACAGTGAGGTCTAAAGATCTATTTTCGAAGACCGGCCATCAATTAGTCCTGATTCTTTTGGGGATTATCCTTTCCCATTCGGGATGCACAAATTCTCAAAAGCAACAAGACAAAACACCTGTGGAGGCCAGTGAAAAGTATGCTGACTATGTCCGAGTTGTTCCTGGAAAAAATGAAATTTTAGATGAGGAAGTCATCAAGCGAGGAGAGGTATTGATTTCTTATTCTGATTGTGGTCCATGCCATAGTTTGGACAAGCGAGGAAAAGGCCCAGCTCTAATGGACATTGCCAAACGATACCCCTCTAACTCCACCTATATCAACCTTCTTGCCCGAAAGATCATCGCTGGAGGTTTCGGCTCTTGGGGACGTCCAGTGATGGCACCTCATCCAGATTTGACCCAATCTGACGCCGAAGCCATGGCAACCTATATTCTCTCACTGGAACAAAATTGATCCCTTTTCTGCTCAATAAGATCAGGCAATAACCTATGACGGATCAGAACTTCTCTGGCCTTTTGTACGTCCTTGCCAAAACGTAAATCGACACCCAACTTAGCCATCTCTTGGGTGATTGTGGACACGTAATCCAATCGACTATCGTCCACATCCCGGATGAAAACCATCAGAATCCTACTCGGAAACTCTCGGACAATCTGTAAGTAAATCTCTGGATCCTCCTGACCGCTATCTCCGATGAGCAAGAAAGGAAGCGGATCGCTCACTCTTATGATGTGTCGAATTTGCTGCATTTTGTGCGCCCGGTGACTTCCCGATATCAACTCCGACCGGGACAAACCAATATCTCTTAGCATCAGCGGAC
Source organism: Algoriphagus namhaensis (assembly GCF_042649705.1). NCBI lineage: Bacteria > Pseudomonadati > Bacteroidota > Cytophagia > Cytophagales > Cyclobacteriaceae > Algoriphagus > Algoriphagus namhaensis. The sequence goes on along the minus strand of NZ_JBHRZS010000002.1, from coordinate 269,738 downwards.
CGAAGGGAATTCTATGGATATCCAACAGCTCCATTAAAAAATCAAAAAGATTCCACGGACTACTGGACACATAAAAGAAGGGATTATTGTCTTGCCAAGAAGCACCTCGCCTTAGATCGGAATAGAGCTCTGAAATCCCTGGAAATGGAACTCTCGAGTATGCGTTTTTTGCAAAAGTCGTCTTGAGCATTTCCAATAGCCGCGTAGCGCCTGTCGGGATGATTGTGTCATCTATATCAGAAATCACTCCAACACTAGCGTTTTTGGATGGAATAAAGACTTTGGCCTCAGCAGAGACGACCCCTTGATTTTTCAGAATCTGATCTAATAGAGTGAACCTCACGCTCAGCCAAGATTGCTCTTTTTGAAGCTGAAAATCACCCTTGATGGTCAATTCGAAATAACCTTCTTCATTCGTCTCCACCACATAGTTTTCTCCGTCTATACTCGCTTGAACTTTAGCTCCGGGGATGATCACGGTGCGAAAGCGACGGATCATCTTCTTGACATTACTCCATACCGAATCCTCTGGATTGGATTTGGTCACTCGGTTATTTTTCAGTACCCGGCCTACCAAATAAATCTCAGAGGAGTTACCAAAACCATTAAAAGGGACGATGATGATCTCTCGAATAAATCCCAATTTGATCGAAAACCAGAGAATTACCTGATTGAATTTCAGTTTGATCTCATAGATCAGCGTGAGGAGAAGCCTATTTTTTGGGGGTGAATCAGACATTAAAACCGCAAAATCTTTTCCTCCTCCCATGACACATAGACGCGATCTCCAACCTGAAATCTGCGCTGTGGATCATCCGCCTCCCAGATGGCTTGGGTCTCTTTAATTTTGATCTGAAGCGAGTTGTAATGGACCAAAAATCTGGAGTCAATTACATGGGCAAGTTCTCCTCGGCTGGTCCTCAACTTGACATCTGAAGGGCGGATAAATGACTTTTTCTCGCCAGACAAAGCATTGATAGGCGAAAAAAGTCTGGCCACGTATTCACTTTTGGGTGCTGTGCAGAGGCTTTTTGAGTTTCCCTTTTGGACCACTTTTCCTTTTTTCAAAATCAACAGATTATCCGTCAAACCTAGCGCGTGATCCAAGTCATGCGTCACGAGGATCACTGTAGTGCCAGAAGCCTGAAAAATAAGCTTGAGCTCACCCATCAACTCATGAGTTTGAATAGGGTCCAGGGAACTAAATGGTTCATCCAAAAGCAAAACATCAGGCTCCACACTCATGGCTTTGGCAATAGCAACCTTTTGCTGTTGCCCGCCTGAAAGCTCCCTCGGAAATCTAGTACGGAGGGCATCTAGCTTCAGCAACTTAAGGAGAGATTCCACCCGCTTCTTGCGATAGCTCTGATCAAAACTCAACAAAGGTCTGGAGATGTTTTCTTCTACCGTGCTATTGGGATAAAGGTGATAGTCTTGATGGATCAACTTGATTTGATCATATCCTGAAACCAACTTTTGTTTGGGGTTAAGAATTTGCAAATCTCCCAACCAAACTTCTCCTAAGTCCTGAACTTCCAATCCAGCCATGATTCGTAGCAAAGTGCTTTTTCCGGACCCACTTTCACCGACAATAGCTAAAAACTGGCCTTTGGGAAGATCGATGGAGAAGGACTGTAGCGCTTGATGCTCACCAAAGGTTTTGGCTACGTTTTCAATTCTAAAAAAGCTCATGGGCGAATTTCAGCTTGGAGTTTTTTAGTCAAACTGAAGAAAATCAACTCGTAGGAATGGTCTACCAGCTCGAGAATCAACTTATCAGGCACATTACCGAGTACAGAAACAGAGTTCCAGCTTTTTTTATTCATATGATATCCTGGCGTGATTCCCTCATATCGTTCACGCAGCTCAATGGCTCGGTCCGGGTCACATTTGAAATTTACAAAATCAAAATTTTCCAGATCGGTAATGGCGAAAATTTTACCTCCCACCCGAAAGCAAATGGTGGTGGGGTCAAAAGGGGTGTCTTCAGAAGTTCCTGGTTTGGCGAGACAATAATCTCTGAGGTAAGCTAAGGTCATGGATAAAGATCAAAAAAAATGGGCTAACAAAATAGCCCATAATTCAATTTCACTAATTCCAGCGATTACCTATATGAAGCGCTTAATCGTCCACACAATAAGTGCAAACAAGAAGACCAGAATGGAAATCTTATTGATGCCATGCATCATCCGGAGATTGAAGTTCGTCTTTTTATTTGGATCTGGTTTTTTGAAGACATTGATAAAGTAATTTCCTACTTCACCTAGCTTGAAAAACTCTTTTACTTTAGAATCTGCCATAATGTGTTGCTTTGTTTGGTAAACCGAATGAGCAGCGAATAAGTTTATTTTATGGTTGTCGATTGTCTATTGTCAGTTGTCTCGGCTACGCCTGTTGTTGGTTGTTGGTTGTTTGCTGAATGCCACTAGGAACTGCTACTGCTTTATCCCCGGTGGTCTGTCGACTGTGGACCGTAGTCAAAACTCTGCAACTGCTACTAAATCTCCTCCGGCTCGTTCCACATCCCGTCTTCTCTGATGATATTGATCAGCTCGTCCACTGCACGTTCTGAAGGAACAGATCTTTTCATCACTTCCTTTCCTTTGTATAGTGTGATTTTGCCCTTGCCAGAACCCACATATCCATAATCTGCATCCGCCATTTCGCCTGGACCATTCACGATACATCCCATAATTCCGATCTTCACTCCCTTTAGATGATCTGTACGCTTACGAATCATCGCTGTAGTTTCCTGCAAATCAAAGAGCGTTCGGCCACAGGACGGACAGGAAATGTATTCTGTCTTTGACATTCTTGTACGGGCGGCCTGAAGGACACCAAAGCCTGTCGCGTTGTGCAACTTGATCTGGTCTAGGAACTCCTCTCGAGTATGATTTTTTTCCTTTTCCAGAGAAATAAAAATTCCATCGCCCAAACCATCAATCAATAATCCGCCCACATCTGTAGCGGCATAGAGCATGGTTTGATCGGCAGTCTGATCCGGATAGCTCACTTTGAAAACTACTGGAATGTGGCAGTCTGTATGCATTAAGCTAATCATTGCCCTTCGCAAGGCCGGCATTGAATGAGCGTTTGCGGTATTTAGAATGATCACCACTTTGGAATCATTTTTCACCATAGAAATAGCCTCTCGGATTTCTGTATCCCATATTTCTAAGAAATTCAACTCTTTGTGTCTAGCCGAATTTTCACCGAATTGACTGAGGGTAAATAAAGGAAATTTGTTGTTTTGGTCTGCTTGGGCTTTCCAGATTTCAAAATCCTGAATCTCCTTCATTCCATTGGGAAGCATAAATGGGATTGGATTTTTACCCGAATAGACAAAGTCACAGCCTTGATCATTCATTTTCCACTTATCCAATTCTGGCAAGTAAAAATGACCCACTTGCTTCATTTCCTTTGGAGTGATTTGATCAATCTTGGAAATATCAGTAATCACTCTTGGTACATTGTGATCCCCAAAATTATACACCTCATGAGTTTTTCTCTTCTCGTGGTCAAAAGGATGAATTGGGTAATCCTCCATCTCAGGTATGGCTGCATGACCTGCTCTGTGCGTGTATCGATCGATCAAGGCTTGTGCCACAGGTGCTTCAAACTCAGGATCCTCGGTGAGTGAAACTCGAACCGTATCACCCAAGCCATCCTCTAGAAGAGTTCCGATCCCTACCGCGGATTTGATTCGACCATCTTCTGCTTCACCAGCCTCAGTCACTCCAAGATGCAACGGGTAGGGCTTAAAGCCTCCTTCATCCAACTTCTGTACCAGCAATCGATATGCCTGCACCATCACTTGGGTATTGGATGACTTCATGGAAATAACAATCTGATGAAAATTTTCATCTTCACAAATCCTCAAAAACTCCAAAGCCGACTCGACCATCCCAAGGGGAGTATCCCCATAGCGACTCATGATCCTGTCGGAAAGTGAGCCGTGATTCGTACCAATTCGCATGGCTGTACCGTGTTCCTTGCAGATTTTCACCAAAGGCAGAAACCGCTCTCTGATTCGATCGAGCTCATCTTGATAGCTTTGATCGGTATATTCTATGGTTTCAAATTTCTTTTTGTCCGCATAGTTACCCGGATTCACCCGTACTTTCTCCACAATTTTCGCTGCAACTTCAGCCGCATTTGGGGTGAAATGAATATCAGCTACGAGTGGAGTCTTGTATCCTCTCCTGCGAAGCTCAGCCTTAATGTTCCTAAGATTTTCAGCCTCTTTCAGACTTGGAGCTGTAATTCGTACCAATTCACAACCTGCATCAATCATGCGAATACACTGCTCCACGGAGCCCATGGTATCCATGGTGTCCACAGTGGTCATGGATTGGACGACAATATGATTGTCCCCACCGATGATCACATCCCCGATTTGGACTGGAATGGTTTTCCTCCGGGAGTACTTGGTGAGGCTATCGCAATAGTGGATCGATGAAATGGGGGTAGGTGAATCCATAGTTAAATGTCTCCTAATTGTGGGCGGATGGTTATTTCTTCAACCACGGACTGTGGTGAAAGGTTATAAGCAGACCAGACGCAAGCTGCGACGTCTTCGGCTTTCATAAATCGTTCAATTGGTAGGTCTACCCCTTCCCAACTTGCGGTGTACGTGGCACCTGGTAAAATCGAGGTAACTTTGATGTCAAAGGGCTTGAGCTCTTCACGAAGACACTTGGTCATCCCAAGCATAGCCCACTTTGATATTGCATAGCTTCCCCCATTGGGGTAGGCCGTGGTCCCAGCGATGGAACCCATACTAAAAATATATCCTGATTTTCGCTTCATCATGTCTTTGACAAAGGCGCGAATCAGATAATATGCAGAGTAAAGGTTGGTTTGCATCATTAATTCAAAGTTTCCATCTGGCTCATCATGGATGGCACCAGGCAAGAATACTCCCGTGTTATTGACTATCACATCTGGAGTAAATTCCTTGGATATTTCCTTGGCAAACCTTTCAACCTCATCCTTACGAGACAAGTCAGCTCGGAAAGCTAGCACCTTATTCTTCGGGAACTTTGATTGAAGATCAGTTGCTAAAGTGGCTAGCTCCTTTTCATTTCGGGCGCAGGTAATTAGATCAAAATCTTCCTGAGCAAATCGCTCTAGAATGGCTCTTCCAATACCTTTAGTTCCTCCAGTTACGAGGATGCTTTTTCGCATAATTGTTGTTGATTTAATAGTTAGTATGACAACTATCTAACAGAAACAAAGTTACATTTTTTTATCAAAATAAAGCCGAGACTTGCATCCTTCCTACGTGAACGATCCGATCAAGTCCTTGAGAATTTCTGCCTTCATAGACCATATTTAGTTGTAAACCCTCGCCGATCTTTTGGAGCCAATTTAGGCTCCAGGTGATATTGGTTCCTGGCGTTAAAGCTTGCAACATTTCGTAGCCCACAGGTGAATTTGCTATCCCGTTGTAATCAATCTGAATCAGCTGAAAATTACCAGTAAGGGTAGTTTTGATCGCTTTGGCATAGCGCAGATCTAGCCCCACTTGATGGGTTTGGGCGGTTTCGTCAAATTCCAGATTGGCTATATTTTGCTTATTGGCAAAAGAATAAGAAAAGGTACTTCTGAAATACGGGCTTGGCTGCCAGGCGAATTCTGGCCCAAGCAAATATTGATCGATGGTATAATTTCGATTTTCTAAAAAATCAGAGGCAGAAACCCGGTCTCCAACTGAGCCCAGAAGCCGCAAAGTAGCCACTGAATTAAAATTGTATCTAAGGTTAAGTTTCCAATCCTTTTGGATCAAATCCTCAAATCCTCCGGAAAGTAATTGCTTGAATTGACTATCAAAAAGCGAAAGGTCAAAGCCATATTTGGCGGAAGCCCGGTTGAAGAAAAAACTGGATCGAATCACCTGCCTCAGCCGAAGAATATCTTCCCGATTGATCCCGCCAATAAAAGGATTGACCCGATCTCCAAAATCATCCGAGGTCACCTTTTTCTCAACGCTCAAACTGCTGGTATTAGAAAACCTGTGCAGAAACTGCCTTAGCCCGCCCGCGTCCTTCCATGTGTCTGGAAACCGGGCTTGAAATCTATAATTAAGCAAACTTGTGTAGGCTTGGACGTAGATATCTGTGGGCACAAAAATTTTAATGTATTGCTTTTCCTCTGGGTTAATGGCCAGATAAAACTCATTGAGCTGCTGAATTCCATCCTTATTATCATCGCGCCAGGTGTGGGTACCATCTCCATTGGGAGCTAGGATATAAACGAATTCCCGCTGAAGCTCCCGACCGTTGCCAATAGCATAGCTAATATCATTTCGGATCAAATTTTTACCTAGACTGCCTTGATAATCCAGCTTTCCCATGACCGTAGATTCGGTTGGTAAATCACGAAAAACATAGCGAAGCTCCCTATAGGTGAAGGTGCTCGATAGATTGTGATTTTTCCAGTTTTTCCGAAAAGTGAAATTACTCGTAAAAGCCTCGGTATCATTCTGAAAAACTCCTTGAAATGGCGCACGATCTTCTCGCCAAGCTGCATCGACTAAAAACTGAAAATCTAAAGAATCATTACTCTTCAAGAAAAAAAGATGCTCTTTGAAGTTCATGGCAGTACTCAGTACCGAATCGGTTTCAGTATTGGTCAGCGCATTTCGGTCGGTAGAAAACTGATAGCCCGGGACAAATATCTTTGAAGTATAACTCAATCGTCCCTGGTAGCGTAGCCAATCAGATTGCAGGCCTACCTGATTACTATTTAAAGTAAATAGGTCTTGCTCGACTAAAAATCGCTCATTGAGGTACATTTTCCAGTTGGCTGTCTGTTGATATCCTGTCAAAACATCCTGCCTATTCCTCAAATAAAGACCGTATTGGAAGGTGTTTTTGGCGTCCTTTTCCAAACTAAATCCTGCCCTAAAAAGTCGCTCCGCTGCAGGTGTTTCCAGTGCCTGAGGGTCCAATCCCCAGTCACGATCAAATTCGATGTATCGAAACCGATCGATAAAGTTGAAATTGGTGGAATTCAACTCAAATTCAGAATCACCGCTAAAGGTATAGCCCTTCAAAAAACCGACTTTTCTGTCTCTGGAGCTCAGGCCAAGTTTCCAGCCCAGCCCCTGATTATTTTCATCGTCTATTGTGGAGAAAAGATTTTGATCCACCGAGGACAAAGCAAGCTCAGTATAGACTGACTCATTCGGATTCATTTTAATCCTTGTACCCGCTGTGACCATTCGCTTGCTATCAGGTGCCGGAAGCTGAGTTAAGATTGAATAATTCCCCTGAGGCTCTCCGTTTACTCGAGGGATGTATTCATAGACAGTTCCATTGGCGAGTTGGCTCTGCCTGCGATAGTCGCCCCTACCCTGCCCAACTTGAGAAAACGAAAGGACAAAATGAGCTCGTGTCGGATCTGTGGAGTACCTGTAATAGATGAATGGTCTGCCAGCTTCGTCAAACTCCTCAATTTTTTCATACAAAATCCGATTGGGATCGTAGGCTATGCTGTCAATTCTCGGGATTCGTGCCAATTCGGTCTGATCTCCTACGGACGCCAAAAGCCCCAATTCCTCTTGACTGAATTCTGTAAATAGAGGTCGATTCCGATTGTCTTGCTCTTGATAATAATTCAGATAGACCTCTACATCTCCATTAGTTTGTGAATGGTTTGCTCCGATAATGGACCGGCTATAGTTTCGCTCCGCAAATTCGAAATCCACTCGAACTCGAGAATATTCCGTGATCAGCACCTTTGGGGTAAAGGTGATTTCGGCCTGATTGTAATCAATCACATAATCCTCATTAAAGCCTCTCTGCAAAAGCTTTCCATCCAGAAACACTCGCTCCGAATTTGCCATAATTATGACAAAACGCTCATTTTGTGGGCCATTGATAAGATAAGGACCTAGCACTCCCTCAATAATCGGGAGCTGAATTGAAGCAAATTTCCCTTTGGCTATGGAAGCAAAGCCTTGGCTACTTGCAGTCCAGTCATCCGAAAGTTTATAATTTGAAGTGAATTGCAAGCCCTGTACGTTTTTGTAATACCTCAGAAATTCCGAACGTCTTTGCTGCAAGACTACATCGCCAGCAGCTAACCGAAATTTATCTGTATAAAGCTCAATCAAGACATTGTCAAAATCCTGAATTTGCTGAGTATTCCCCTCCGGCTGGAAAGGAACATTCTGATCAGTAATACTTGCCCTGATTTTTAGCTCATCGGTGATATTTCCTTCCAGTTGCAGGTTTAAAGCAGAATTGACAAACACGTTTTGGGTATTCCCAAAGGAAATCCCCCGGGTCAGGCTACCTGTTTTGTATAAATTTGTAGTGGGAAAAAGCTCTTCACGAAAGTCAAATCCTTCGCTTTGGAGCACTCGGGTGTCCCGAAAAACTGCCGTAGAATCGTAATCACGACTGAGAGATCTTTTTGCCGTAGGCTGATCAAATCTCATTGCAAAGGTACGGTAGCAAACTTCCAATGAATCGGGCATGCCAGATTTCACTTGCATTAACTGGAGACGATTCCCTTCTAGTTGATAGGCGAATTCGTAAGATTTTCCAGATTTATCTCGAATCGTAATGCTCTCCTCCACCACGGAAAGCGAATCCAAAACCAAGGATGAACCGAGCTCAGACGTGGAAATCCATCGACACTTCTGCTGAGCATGCGCTGCACCTGCCCAGAGCAGCCACAAAACACAAGTAATCACCCAAATCCGCATAACTAAATCCTGCCTGATGCTTCTAAGGTAAACAAAAGCACCTTATTCCGCTAAAGGGAAAGTGAGGTAAAAGGTCGTTCCTTTACCAGATTCCGTTTCAAACCAAATCTTTCCCCCTGCGGTCTCTACTCCACTTTTTGCGATAGCCAATCCAAGGCCCGATCCTTGACTTTTGGTACTAAAGTTTGGAATGAAAATTTTATCCTGTAATTCCTTTGGGATACCCTTTCCATTGTCCGAAATCTCCAAGAAAACAGCGGAGTCGCTCATCCAAAGCCAAACCTTAATCACAGGCATAGTATCCTCTTCGACAGATTGGATTCCATTGATCACCAAATTCGTAATCACTCGCCCAAAGAGCTGATCGTCACCCATGATGGGGATGTATTCGGTATAGGAATCATCCTTGAATTGAAGGTTTACTCGGTCATCATTGGTATAAAGTTCTAGCACCTTCAAAACCACCGATTTAAAATTCATCAGCTCGTTTTGGGGTAAAGGCATTTTCGCAAAAGTGGAAAATGAGGAGGCTATCCCACTTAAGGCATCAACCTGATGAATCAGCGTATTTAAAGATTTCTTGAGTCGTTCTTTTTCCTCCGTCTCACCTTGCCAATCCAGTCGCATCAAGTGCTGAAGTGTTAATTTCATAGGCGTCAGAGGGTTTTTGATCTCATGGGCCACTTGCTTTGCCATTTCTCGCCATGCGGACTCCTTCTCAGTGGATGCCAGCACCTGCTTACTTTGTTCGAGCTTAAAAAGCATGTTGTTATATTCATTCACGAGCATACCGATTTCGTCTTTAGTCGACCAAATCATAGGCTCATTGTCTTCTAGATTCGTAGCCTTAAGCTTTTGCGTTAGCAGTTTAAAAGGAAAAGTGAGATTTTTCGAAACGAAATAAGAAACGATCAAAAACAAGATGAAAATCACCACGAATGCATTGAAAATATTGCTCAGCACGTCAGCTACAATTGCATTGAGTTCGGCTTCAGATTCGAAAAAAGGAACTGCTAAAATTCCGGTTAGTTCTTGCCTTTGGCCAGACAAAACCGGCAAATAGACGGATTTATAGTTTAGGTTTCCAATTTTTTCCTGAGCCAAAAACCTATTCAGGTTGTTTTCTTGAATGGCAGCAATTGCCGCTGGGTTAATAAAATTGGATAGAATTTTCTTTTCGAAAATATTTGGTCTATTGGTTGAATAAAGGCGCCCATCCAAAGAATACAGGTGCAATTCGCTACCCGTAGTGTTAGCCAAATAAGTCACCTCTTCATCCACGACATCCTTGTTGCTATTGTCCAGCTTAAGGTTGGTTATAAAACTATTGAGGTTCCCTCGGATCAATTCAGCCTTCTGCACGTATTGCCGATCCAAGTCATCCCTATAGCTATTGGCCAATAAGCCCAGGGTAATAATACTGATGATCAGAATCGGAAAGAAAAAGGCAAAATTCAGGTAAAGCTGAAGCTTGGTTGAATAGTTAAAAACAAAATTCTTGTATCCTTTTAACAGAGTGTTAATAAGAATCGTAAAAAATGTCAGTAGGACAAAAAGAACGAAATGAAGTGAAATATTCCCTGCGAAATACGCAAATGGAACAGATGGAGACGAAACCACAATGAGCCTATTTCCATCAATTAATCCCAGATGATGATACCCACCTTCAATAACCCCAGATTTCTGAAGATCGGGATCGGAAAGCAGGGAAACGAATTTATCGCCTGAATAATTGAAGCTACCTACACTTGATACCAATTCGTTTTCTGTGAAGATGGCATAGTCAAACTGGGTGGGATCGAGCTTCTCAGAATACTTCTGATCCAAAAGCAACTTGGGATAAACACTTGTAGGTTGAATATTCATTTGCCGTAGCTCAAGCAAAATGGTGCCTTGTGGGTAGTCATCTTTACTCATGGGCACAAAGCCAACAAATCGATTGCCATCATTGGCAGACTCTCCACGGATAAAATATAGCCCACGCACATCTGTGGCATAATCACTTTTGATCACCTCATTACGAATATCTTGAAGCGAACCTGAGCTCAATGGACCAGAAATTCGAGAGCCTGAAGTATTAAAAATGGTTACACTGATTTCAAATTGATCGAAGTAATTGTCCAGGTAAACCTTGCGGATTTTAGTTTCTATGGGATCTTTTGAAAGTAATGGATCGGCAAGTCTATTTTGAATGAATAAATCTGATTTGATCCTCGAAAAAATTTCTCCCAAGAAAAACTCGGTAATGATATCATTCTCAATCAGATTCTGATTTATAAAGCGTTTTTTGGCATTGAGAAGCTGCTGTTGTTCCGTTGCTCTTGTGCTGAAGCCTGTGATGGCCGCCGCAATGAGTGATGCAAAAAAGAATGTGTAAAAAGTATTCAGACCTAGTTTGAAGACATTTTTAGAAAGCTCAAAACGTAAAACAACATAGAAGAAGGCTAGGTGAAGAACCCAAACTAGAGCAATCCAAAACTGGAAAACAACCAAGACTAAGGCAATAGGAACCCCGATTGCCAAAAGCAACTTGGTGTACCTAGCCCAGTCTCTCCTCATACTTGCGATCAAGCTGCAAAGCGAGACAGTGAACAACACATAGGCTGCACCCCAGATAAATAGCACCAAATAGCTGAATATTTGAAAGGCATCCAGCGAAGGAAAGTTTTTAATATCCAGTGCCCATTGGGAATTCAAGATAATGTCCCTCGGGATCTGCCAAAAAAAATATAGAAAGATTGAAGAGATCAAAAAGCAGAGGGAAAAGAGAATATTTACTTCCGTATTAGAAGTAAAAATCTTAATCCGCTCATGCATGTCTTGAGACGATAGCTTGAACAAAATCAAGACAAAAATGAGTCCTAGGCAGATCGAATTCAGCAGCAAATCTCCTAGACTTGGGTTAAACCAAGAGGAGGCGTAATTCAGTGGATCAAAAAGCTCTAGCCTAAAAAACGCTCCCGGGAAGTCAAGTAATAGCATTAACAGCCTAAAAGCCAATACCACTAAGACCGCATAGCCAATGGCTCGCCAGCCCCTTCCAGACTTCCATACTTTCAGTACAAAGTCAAAGCTCAACAAAAAGTAGAGCAAAAATACCGAGGTAAAGAATAGTAAGATTACCGGGTTACCAAGCTTCCCAGCTGGCCTATAACCAAGTAAGAAATTAACTCCAAAAATCGGATCGCCTTTGGCATTAAGGATTTGATAAGAACCGGCAGCTGGATCGGTAAAAAGTTCAAAGCGATCGTTTCCGAATATTTGAGGATTAGCTCCAGTGATCAGGTAATCATTGGCAATACTACCCGGGAAAACCAGGCGAACGGCATGAACAAGCCAATATTGCTTATCATTTCTTGAGATTTGGCGGGTTTTGACCAGGAACATTCCGAAGGGGTCTTCGATAAGTTGATGGTCTCGAGTTCGGTCTACGGCGGAAAAATCAAAGCTAAAAGTGAAGTCTGACCAAAACAAAACCTCATTTTCATCATCAAGCAAAAAGAAAGGGTAGCTGTGCTCTATTCTTCCGACCGTCTCAAAAGTCACCGAATCCTCGGGACGAGCGATCATCAGAATTGAAATAAAATCTTGATCAAATTCGGCACTAATATCGTCCACTCGCTCTTGGAGATCCTCAAAATAGACCTGCTCATCATTTTTCTGGAAAAAGAAAAAGTTGAGAACTAGAACTAGAAGTAAGGAGAGTACACTTGCTAGAATGATCCAGCGTCGGACATCGTGCGTCATTTTAGCTAAAAATAAAAAAGCAAAGTCATCATTCAAACTTTGCTTCAATTATCCTCACCGCAGAGAGAGTTTTGCATTTTTCCGTTTAGCCGATCTATACCAGAAAAAAGCTACCACCATTACCATCAAGTAAGGCATTACAAAGAGATAGAGAATCCCATTATTCAATCCTGCACCGATCGAAGTGTCTCCATTGCTCACATTATTTTCCACGGACGCTCTACACATGGCACATTGCGCTTGCACGCTTGCCTGAGTCAAGAATCCCACCACATAAACGACGATTACTGCAAGTACTCTTTTCATAGTCATTTCAGTTTAATGAATATAATACGGACTGATCATCAAATAGACCACCACCCCAGTAACGGTGACATAAAGCCAGATCGGAAAGGCAAATTTAACCACTTTTCTGTGTTTTTCCCGCTGATCAGTCAATCCGTAGTAATACGCAAACAAAATTGGAAACAGTGCTACTGCTGCCAAAATGATGTGGGTAATCAATAAAAAATAATAGACTGGCCGAATCCAACCCTCACCACCAAAGGATGTGCTTTCTGCAGCACCGTGATAAATCACGTATGAAACCAAAAAGATAGCCCCCAAACCAAAAGAAGTGGTCATCGCTGCTCGGTGCATGGCTATATTTTTATTTTTGATAAATATGACGCCAGCCACAAGAGCCACGGAGGCAGCGGAATTAATCACAGCATTTAAATGAGGAAGAAAATATACCCACTCCACCCCAGAGCCAATCTTGGTTGGCATAAATAATAAAACAGCCACTACGACAGGTATTAAAATCGAAATTGCAATGAGACCAGATTTTACTTTTTTCTCATTTGCCAATAAGCCTGAATTAATCTTTTCCATGCAAAAGCACTTTTGTTTCTAACATTAATAAGTCCACATCCTCCCTATTTGTTCCGGAATAATAGCCCCTAATCCTTCCTTGTTCATCGATTAGAACAAATTTATCACTATGAACAAAATCATCAGGAACACCCATACCGTCTATCGTAGGCAATACAAATCCACAGCGGGCTAGTTGATAGGTTTCAAGCTTATCACCGCTTAGGAAGTCCCATTTGCCCGCCTGCGCCCCATGCTCATCGGCATAGGATTGTAGGACTTCTGGTGTGTCATATTCAGGATCTATACTAATCGATAGAATACGAACGCGATCTTCCTCCCTAAACATATCATTTACCCGTTCCATCTCCTTGGACATCACCGGGCAGATACTTGGACAAGACGTAAAGAAAAAGTCAACGATAGTAATTTTTCCCTTCATGTCTTCAGACCCTACCAACTGATCATTTTGATTAGCAAAAGCAAACTCAGGAATATAATGCTGAGTCGTATCGGTAATGGGGCACTCTCTAAAAGGATTATCAACTCCTTTTTCGAAATATACCGGAAGGTCATACTCATTGTTCCCAAAGCTCTTGAGAAACATGAAAATCAATACGGGAATCAAAAGGATGCATACTAAAACCATCCCTTGAAGTAATCTTAATCCTTTCATAGTCTTGTAACAAAAAATAAGGTTGAAGTATTTCCTCCAACCTTATTTTTTTTTAAAATACTTGATTTCTTTCCTACCAACGCATCATAAAGATGTCCGATCCTTCTTTCGCAAGCGCAATCAGCAACCAGACCAAGAAGATCAATGGTACAATGATGGAGTAGAACAATGGCTTCACTTCATCACCCAAGTGCATGAAGTCCATCATAATATACTTTGCTTTCCAAATGGTAAGCAAAATAAACAAGACATAAAGTAAAATCCCTCTTGGCATGGTGAATGCCATCACGAATTCTGCTGCGGTGATCAATGCCATGATCAATGCAGTTTTCCAAATTTTCTTGATCTTCTCATTATTGCGAGGGGTAACCTCGAGAGTAGACTTATTTTGTTGAATATCCATTTCAGTAAATATTTAGCTTAAATAAGATAGAATAAGGTAAAGACAAATACCCAAACCAAATCCACAAAGTGCCAGTATAGGCCAATTTTCTCTACCATCTCATAGTGACCTCTTCTGTCATATACTCCTACAGCTGCCTGGTAAAAGCAAAGGAAAAGAAGGAACACACCAATGGTCACGTGGAATCCGTGGAATCCAGTAATAAAGAAGAAGAGTTGCGCAAAAGTTGCTGGTCCGTACTCGTTGACCGAAAGATTCGCACCAAACACCGTTTCTGTAACGATCTGGCCCAAGTTATTCACATAGGTCATCACAGAGCCTGCATCTGTACCGTGGATAAAGTGATTCCACTCCCAAGCTTGACAGCCAAGGAACGTAGCTCCACCAACAATAGTCCAGAGCATCCACTTCACTACATCATTTCTATCATTTCTATGTCCAGCTTCAACCGCCAAAACCATAGTCACTGAGCTAGAAATCAAGATAAAGGTCATGATACCCACAAACACAAGTGGGGCATGGAATCCGTGCAAAAATGGAACTGCTTCAAATACCAATTCAGGAATAGGCCAATATTCATTGGATCCTACAAATTCTTGAGCTGGCCCAGCATAGGCTGGATAGGTTACTCGAGTAGCAAGATAAGTAATCAGGAAGGCGGCAAAGGTGAAAATATCAGAAAGCAAGAAAAACCACATCATGAGTTTTCCATAGCTTGCTTTGAGAGGCTCGTTACCACCTCCCCATACTCCTCTTTTGGAGCTTACACCAATTGCAGTAGAATGCGCAGACATAAGATATAAATTAGAACTAGGTTTTTTTAATGATTCAATAGCAAGAACATGAACAAATATAGCCAAAGACCACCTAAGAAATGCCAATAAGTCGTGGCCATTTCCATGATATTCATAGATTGTGAATGAACTTGATATCTAAAGGTTGAAATTAATACAATAATCAGAAATATCACACCGCTGATCAAATGCAGTGCATGCAATCCAGTGAAAACATAAAGAAAGGACCCTGCTGGATTTCCAACAAAAAACACTTCACGATCCACTAGAGCGACCCAGCTGTACCATTGGCCCACGAGGAAAGCAATACCAAACAGAACCGCCAAGTAAAGAGCAATCCGAAGTGAATTGAGATTATCCTTTTTGGCAGAAATATAGCCCCACTGCAGAAAAACACTACTTAATACCACTAAACCAGAAGTAAAATAAAAGATCTCTGGAAGATCGTATTCAAGCCAGTTGCCCTCTGATTGACGAACAATGTATGCACTCGTCAAGGCCGCAAACACCATCACAACTGTCACCATGAACAACCAAAGCGCAAATTTCTTTGGGTGCATGGAGATGGGCTGCTCCACCATGTCTACATACTTCAATTCTTTCTCCATTTCCATTTTTACGGCATTTTATCTAATAAATAGGAGATCTGTACAATTGGCAAATACAAGAAAGACCCAAACATTATTTTCAGGGCTGATTTTCTCGATCCATCTCTCATCAGAGAGAAAGTTTGTGCTAAAAAGAGCACACCACAAATTGTAGCAATGATTCCTGAATTGAGACCAGTCAACCCAAAGTAAGTTGGCAACAAGCCCAAAGGAAGTAGAAACAAAGTATAAATCATGATCTGAAATGCGGTATTCAGATCCTTTCCTCCCCCACTTGGCAATAGCTTAAATCCTGCTCTTTTATAATCCTCATCACTTACCCAGGCAATGGCCCAGAAATGAGGGAATTGCCAGATAAATTGTATTCCGAAAATGATCAATGCTTCGTACGTGATCGCGCCAGTGGCAGCCGTCCAACCTAAAAGCGGAGGCATAGCCCCAGGAATAGCTCCTACAAACACAGCAATAGGCCCCACTCTCTTCAACGGAGTGTATGCAAAAACATACAATGCCATACTAAGTACTCCTAGGAAGGTGGTAAGCGGATTGGTGAAAATCCAAAGAAATCCAATGCCTAAGAAAGCCAACAGCGTGGTGAACAAATAGGCCTCAGAAAGAGAAATGATATTCAAAGGCAAAGGACGATTCTCGGTACGCTTCATCAGCTTATCGAGATCGCGTTCCATGATTTCATTGGCAGCGCCAGACGCACCCGTGATCAGAAAACCACCCAAGGCAAGACCAACAAAGTTTGGCCAAGAGAAGGTTACTGATGAATCACCGAGTATAAAACCGAATACCGCAGAGAAAGTCACCAAAGCCGACAGACGGAATTTGATTAACTCCATGTAAGCCTTCACTCTAGTTTTAACCCATTCTAATGAAGATGTCCCTGCAACGTTTACTGAGCTCATTTCAATTTTTAATTTAGACTATATTGCTGTTGCTCTCGGAGCTGCAAATACAGCAACACCTGAACACCAGTAATCAAACATCCAATCAACAGATGAAAAGGCTGAAGAAATGCCGGGATACCGAAGTAAGCCATACCCATTCCTGTAGCGATTTCAAGGATGACAAAAGCCATCAACAATTGAGACCACAGATTAATTTGTGATCGCCTCAAAGTGTATTTAAATGCCCAAACAAAATACAAGATGTGAACCAGAAGTATACTTAATGAGAAAGATCGATGAATAAGGAAAATCATTCCCGTGCGATCGATCCATTCATTTCGAAGCATATTCCCAAGACTCGTTGCCACCGCATCTATTTGCTCACGCACTTGAGTACCTAAGACTATTTGAACTAGCATTAACACAATCCCAAGGATCAATATCCATTCAACCTTAGCAGGCACATCCATTTTCACGGATTTCCCACCACTTAGCACATTGGATAAATGATATATCCATACAAGCAAGCCTACCAAAAGAAGCGCAAGCATCATATGGAATGTGATCATCCAAGGAATGAGATTAGTTGAAACCACAAGTGATCCAATCCAGCCTTGAAACAAAACTAGGATTAAGGAGGAAACAGCAATGATTGGTATCCTGCGATCTAGCTTCCACAGTGGAAAAGACTTCCATACGGTAAGGATGATCAGCAAACCTATTACAACACCAACCAACCTATTGAGATATTCAATCCAAGTTTTGGTAGCATTGAATTCCTCTTCAACTAATATGGACTTATCATTAGCAATTTTATCTGCCGTATCGCTAAGCCCAATGCTATTCAATGTTGCTACGAACCTTTCGTTCTTAGCTAATCTTTGCTCTAAATAAATTTCCTGATAGTTGTCGGGAAGTTGATCTACGCTTGTTGGGGGGATGATGCTACCAAAGCATTTTGGCCAGTCAGGGCATCCCATACCAGATCCAGTGCTTCTCACCACACCGCCGACCCATATCAGGAAATAAACAGCAATCACCGTGATCATACTCACACGGCGAAAGCTGATGATTATATTATTAAGATTGTGACTCATTAGGAACCAAAATCTCCTCTTCGTCTTTCATGATTTCAAGCTCTGCTTTCACTTGCTCTTGTTCATGAGGTAAGTTAGATTCTGGAGTAGCTGACAACGGAACAGTTTGAGGAATAAAGTCTTCCTCAGCTCCAGGCTTAGAGTAATCATAAGGCCATCTGTATACCGTAGGAATTTCTCCAGGCCAGTTACCATGTCCAGGGTGAAGTGGTGTAGTCCACTCGAGCGTATTCGATCTCCATGGGTTCAAAGTCGCTTTTCTCCCTCTGTACATACTGTAGAAGAAGTTGAACAAGAAAATAAACTGAGCACCGAAAGTAATGATAGCAGCTACAGAGACAAACATGTTCAAATCTGTATACATGTCAGAGAAAGCAAAGTTTGTCCAAGAATAATATCTTCTTGGGAAACCAGCGATTCCGATATAGTGCATTGGGAAGAATACCATATAAACACCCACGAAGGTCATCCAGAAGTGGATATAACCTAGTCGAGCATCCATCATTCTACCAAACATTTTTGGGAACCAATGATAAACACCAGCCATCAAGCCGAAGAATGAGGCAGATCCCATCACCAAGTGGAAATGTGCTACTACGAAATAGGTGTCGTGCAACTGAATATCAATAGCAGAGTTTCCAAGGAAGATACCAGTTAGACCTCCTGAAATAAAGAAGGAAACTAGACCAATTGAAAACAGCATACCTGGAGTGAAAATCAAGTTACCTCTCCAAAGCGTCGTCAGATAGTTAAATACTTTCACTGCAGAAGGCACCGCAATAATCAATGTCAAGAACATGAAAATCGATCCCAAGAATGGATTCATTCCGGATACAAACATATGGTGAGCCCAAACGATAAAGGAAAGAATTGTAATCCCAAGCATGGAAATAATCATCGCCTTATATCCGAAAATTGGCTTTCTAGAGTTTGTTGCGATAATCTCAGAAGTAATACCCAAAGCAGGAAGCAATACGATATATACCTCAGGGTGACCTAGGAACCAGAACAAATGCTGATAAAGAACAGGGCTACCACCGGTATTTGGCAAAGCCTCACCTCCAATGTAAATGTCAGAGAGGTAGAAGGAAGTACCAAAGCTTCGATCAAACACCAATAGAAGTGCTGCAGCGAAAAGAACTGGGAAAGAAAGAAGACCAATTACAGCAGTTAAGAAAAAAGCCCAAATGGTCAATGGAAGTCTAGAAAAAGACATCCCTTTTGTTCTCAAATTAATTACTGTAGTGATATAGTTGATACCACCCAGCAAAGAGGAAGCAATAAAGAAAGTCATTGCTACCAACCACAAGGTCATACCCAATCCAGAACCTGGAATAGCTTGCTCAAGAGCAGAAAGTGGTGGATAAACTACCCAACCTCCACCAGCAGGACCAGTTTTAATGAACAAGGAAATGAACATAACCACACTGGACAAAAAGAAGAACCAGTAGGAAAGCATATTCATAAAACCTGAAGCCATATCTCTAGCTCCGATCTGCAAAGGAATCAGGAAGTTTGAGAAAGTACCACTAAGACCGGCAGTCAATACAAAGAATACCATAATAGTACCGTGCATGGTGACTAGGGCCAGATAGAATGTAGGATCCAGAGCTCCAGTTTCATCAATCCAGCCTCCTAGAAGTGGTCGTAACCACTCCAGATCCATATCTGGAAAACCCAACTGAAGTCTGAATAGAATAGAAAGGAATCCACCTATGATTGCCCAAAAGATACCAGTAACCAAGAATTGCTTACCGATCATCTTATGATCCGTGGTGAATATATATTTTGTTACAAAATTGTCATGATGCTCGTGCTCATGTGAATCGTGAGCGGCTTCATGGTTTGCGATTGATGCTGTTGCCATAATCTAACTTTGTTAATTACTTTTCGCCTAATTGAATTTGTGCAAGCTCTTTCAACTCCGCAGGAAGATTCTCAGCTAAGGCTGGATTCTGTTGAATGAAAGACTTTTGCTCTGCTAGCCAAGCCTGATACTCTGCTGGCTCTACTACCTCTATTACCTTCTTCATGGAGAAGTGTCCCCGTCCGCAAATTTCCGTACAAGCGATTTCATATTCGAATTCCGGATCATTCAATTCGGCACGCATCTCGGCCGTAGTTTTTGTTGGTACAAACCAGAATCTTGTTGGCATACCTGGTACAGCATCCATTTTCAATCTCATATGAGGTGCGAAAACAGAGTGAAGTACGTCTCTAGCTCTAATCTTGAATAATACAGGCTCACCCTTAGGAATTACCACCTTTGGAGATGGGAAATCATCGATAGAGTTCTTGTCTGTGAAATCAACACCATGTGAATTCGTTGCCGTAATGAGTCTATAGTCGTAGTCTCCCAAAACATTATCTGTTCCTGGGTAGCGAACTTCCCAAGCAAACTGATAACCCATGATTTCTACTACATGTGCATTTTCAGGCGCCGGTGCAGTAATATCGGACCAAGCCATCCATCCTGTCAAAACAAGAATAGCTAGAACAACACCTGGAACGGTAGTCCAGATGATTTCAAGTTTATTATTGTCTGGATAAAAAGATGCCTTGCGGTTTTCATTGTACTGGTATTTGTAAGGGAACCAGAATAGCAACACGTGTGTAATCAAGAAAATCACACCAGTCACTGCCATAGTCACCCAAAACAAATTGTCAGTAACCATTCCGTGCTCAGACGCAATCGGCAACTGATAATTATCAAACTCTTTGATGGAATACCAGAACATTAAAATTCCCGCTCCCAACATGAACAATACAAATAGTATTGCATTCACCTTGTTGCTAGAAGAAGCTACCTTTTTATCAGAGCCCTTTACAACAGAAACCAAAGTTTGGATTCTATACACCATCCAAATAATGGACAGCAACAATAAAACCCCTACACCAATAAGAAATCCGTACATATCTTAAATTTTCTACTATTAAATATGATGATGATAGCTCTCCTCGAGCATTGGGTGATTTTTGGGAATCAAATTCCCTTTGGCCAACCCTCCTAACACAACCCACGTCACTGCTGATCCATATAGCAGGAACATACCTATTTCCATAAATCCAATACCACCATTATGTCCCAAAGTACCTGGCTGCACCATCAAGAAGAAATCTATCCAGTGTCCAGCGATAATTAAAGAACAAACGAGTTTCAAGAACACACCATGTCTTTTTGAATCTCTTGTCATTAAAACCAAGAATGGAAGCACAAAGTTTACCAAGATATTTACAAAAATGAACGGTCCATACACGTCACTCTCCAATCTCTCTAAGAAATAAACTGACTCCTCAGGAATATTGGCATAATAAATCAAAAGGAACTGCGAAAACCACAAATAAGTCCAGAAGATAGTAAAACCAAAGACGAACTTACCCAAGTCATGAACGTGGTTCTCATTTACCATTTCAAGGTATCCAAGTCCTTTAAGGAAAATCGTAATCAAGGTAATCGCAGAAAGACCTGCCACAAACCAAGAAGAGAATACATACCATCCAAAAAGGGTGGAGAACCAGTGGGTGTCAATAGACATTACCCAATCCCACGCCGCAATCGATGAGGACACAGCGAAGAAAATGATGAAGAAAGCAGACATGCTTCTAATCTTGTACCAAGACTGTGTTCCTCCTAAGGTATCTTCAGCATAAGAAAGAGACTTTAACTTATTGAAGAAAAACACCCAAAACCCGAAGAAAAGAACCATTCTGACGATGTAGAAAATTGGGAAAGTTCCCTTTTCCATCGGCCAGTAGAAAAACGCTCCTTTACCATCGATGATTTTATCGTATTCGGCAGAAGCAGGATCAAATAATTCTGCATGCCACCAATGGAACAAATCATGTCCCATCAAGAAGAAGCTTGCAATCATCAAAACTGCTGCATAAGGAAGCCAATTACCAAGTGAAAGCATTACTCTTACAATCGGTGCAGACCAACCTGCCTGTGCTGCATACTGGATAGCGAAGAAGAAAACACCAATGATGGCGATTCCCGCGAAATAAACATTGTTGATCCAAATATTTGCGTAAAGACGCTCATACCAATGGAAGGCATGACCACTTGCTTCACCTGCTTCTTCATGACCCCCTCCAAACATGGCCATTACAATGCCAATGCCCAAAAGAATCGCTCCAATCACCAATACAGTCATGATTGGCTTTTTGATCGCAGCCGTGAATTCAAACTTTTGATCCAGATTAAAATTTTGTACGTCGTGAGCCATAATTAATTAGCTGGAGTTTCTACTTCGGTTACTTCGGCAGCAGCAACAGTGCCTTGTGCACCTTGTCCACCTTGAATTTCTTGTTTCACATAATGAACAATTTTCCATCTATTCTCAGGAGTGATCTGAGAGCCATGAGCCCCCATGCGACCTTTCCCCTTCGTAATAACATGATAAATATGTCCTTCAGGCAAATCTACATAGGCTCCACCTGTAAGGTTAGCGACTCCGCCAATCACCTGTCCCGCAAGACCATCTCCTTCTCCTTTGCTACCGTGACACGCATTACAATACTGTTCGTAAAGCACTTTACCTTCCTTGAGCACCTCATCATTGAGAGCTACAGGATTCATTACAGTTTCTCCTGCTTTCTCTAGTTCAAAAGCTTTCAATCTGTAAGGCAAGTATCCCTGCTGATTTCTAGGAACAGTGTTAGCTACAGGCTCTCGCATGTTCATATTATGCGGGTTGTAGATATTACTGTTATAAAATTCTCCCTTTCCATCTTCACGAGTGGAAAGCCAAGCTCCCTCCGATTCCTCAGTAATCTGAGTCAACGGCTCATAAGCTACAGAATGGTACATTTGAGGCGCATACTCTAGACCTTGGTTATCTCCATCGGCTTTACAGCCAAAAAGCAACGCTCCGGTGAGTGCTAAACCTAAAATGTTTGAAATATTAGCAATCTTCATTTCTATCAAGTTACTAGTCAAAACTTTTATTATTCACTTCTGTAGCCCCAGAAGCCTTCAATACTTCTTTGATTTTTGCCTCTTCCATCGTCGGATTGTTAGCAATATCAATAGCCATGATGTGCTTGTCGTCAGTGCTTCGCAAATCAAAGATTCTAGGCTGCGCCCAAGGCTTCAAATTTGACGAAACCATAAATACACCCACCATACCAAAAGATGCCAGCAGTACAGTCATCTCGAAGGTTACAGGAATAAAATCTGGAAAAGCAGCATAATCCTTACCACCTATAATCATTGGCCAATCAAAACTCATCATGTAGAATTGCATGGTCAAGGCCAAGCTTGTTCCAAGCATTCCGAAAAGGAAAGCTGCAATTGGAAGTCGACTTCTTCTATATCCAAGCTCTTCATCAAGACCATGAACTGGGTAAGGTGAATACACCTCATGAATTTTTACACCGCTGGATCTTACATCCTTTACAGCGTGAAGGAGTACATCTTCGTCGTCAAATACTCCTAGGATAAAATTTGTATCTCTTTCCATAATTATTTGGATACTTTTTCAGATGAAGACTTCAATACAGATTTTACTTCAGCCATGTTGATCACTGGGAAGAACTTCGCAAATAGGAAGAACAAGGTGAAGAAAAGACCAAATGTGAATAAGTAAACTCCCACATCCGCCCATGTTGGATAGAACATCGCCCAAGAAGATGGTAGATAATCTCTGTGAAGTGAGGTCACAATAATTACAAATCTTTCAAACCACATACCGATATTCACTACCAAAGAAAGGATGAAAGTAGCGATAATTGAGGTTCGGATTTTCTTAATCCAGAAAAGTTGTGGTGAAATCACGTTACAGGTCATCATGGACCAATAAGCCCACCAATAAGGCCCTGTAGCACGGTTGATGAATGCGTATTGTTCTGCTTCTACTCCAGAGTACCAAGCGATGAAGAATTCTGTGATGTAGGCAATACCCACAATAGAACCCGTAATAATGATTACGATATTCATCAACTCAATATGACCCATCGTGATGTAATCCTCAAGTTTGAATACCTTACGAGTAATAATCATCAAGGTCAATACCATTGCAAAACCTGAGAAAATCGCTCCGGCAACGAAATAAGGAGGGAAAATCGTAGTGTGCCAGCCTGGTATTACTGAAGTCGCAAAGTCAAAAGATACGATCGTGTGCACAGAAAGTACAAGTGGGGTGGCTAGACCGGCAAGGATCAAAGATACTGATTCGTATCTCATCCAAGTTTTAGCTGCTCCATCCCATCCGAAGGAAAGTGCACCATAAATAGTCTTTCTCAAACCAGTTGCTCTGTCACGGATGGTGGCAAAATCAGGGATAAGTCCGATGTACCAGAATACCAATGAAACCGAGAAATAGGTTGAGATCGCAAACACGTCCCAAAGCAAAGGTGAGTTGAAGTTAACCCACAGCGAACCAAATGTATTTGGAAGCGGTAATGCCCAATATGCTCCGAGCCAAGGTCTTCCCATGTGAATTACTGGGAACATAGCCGCACAAATTACGGCGAAGATAGTCATGGCCTCAGCTGCTCTGTTGATGGATGTTCTCCATTTTTGTCTAAACAAAAGAAGAACTGCGGAGATCAACGTACCGGCGTGACCGATACCGACCCACCATACGAAGTTGGTGATGTCCCAGGCCCAGCCTACGGTTTTGTTTAGACCCCACATGCCAATCCCTTCCCAGAGTGTGGCAAGTAGTGCAATAGATCCAAGAGCTAATACTCCCGCAGCAGTAAGGAAAGCAAGGAACCAAGATAATGATGGTTTACCCTCTACTTGACGTGACACATCGTGGGTCACGTCATGGTAGGTTTTCCCCCCAGTAACTAACGGCTCTCTAACGGATGAAGTAACCTGCATAGTTTACAAAATTAATATTAGGCTTCGTTTTTATCTTTATTTCTAATTTTCGTGAAGTACCAAACATTTGGACTTACGTTGATCTCTTCCAACACATGGTATGCTCTCTCCTCGTTCACTTCCTTCAATGCTGAAGTAGAGTTTTCCTTGATTTTGAGCATTTTAGATACTTGGCTATTGGCATCATTCATATCACCAAACACCAAGGCATCCGTAGGACAAGCAGTTGCACAAGCTACATTGATCTCTCCGTCCACTACCTTTCTCTTCTCTCGCTTGGCTGTAAGTTTACCTGCCTGAATACGCTGTACACACATGGAGCACTTCTCCATTACACCTCTTACACGTACCGTAACATCCGGATTCAATACCATCTTACCCAAGTCATCATTCTGAGCGATATTCACTCCAGCGAAGTCTTTGTTGTCATGGTACTTAAACCAGTTGAATCGTCTTACTTTATAAGGACAGTTGTTTGCACAATATCTTGTACCGATACATCTGTTGTAAGTCATTTGATTAAGTCCTTCAGACGAGTGAGTCGTTGCAGCCACCGGACATACAGTCTCACATGGAGCATTGTTACACTGCTGACACATCATCGGCTGGAAGGTAACCTCTGGGTTCTCAGCAGCTACTTCCATTCCACTCAAATCATCAGCTGGAGCATCAGAGGAGTAGTATCTATCGATACGAATCCATGCCATCTCTCTTCGATTAAGCACTTCTTCTTTACCAACTACTGCCACGTTGTTTTCAACTTGACAAGCTACTGTACAAGCTCCGCAACCGATACATGAGTTCATGTCGATCGCTAGACCCCAATGGTGCTGGCTATATTGATGTCCTTTCCAAAGAGAAATCTTAGATGGAGTTACAAACTCGCCATCCTTATAAATCTCTGGCTTATATCTTCCTGCAGAAGCATCTTGCTTATAATCAGCTAATGTAGCTTCCTGAATCACATTCTCTCTACCCATAAAGGTATGGTGAGTCTGTGTTCTAGCTATTCTATAGGTATCAGTGGTTACTGCCACTTGAACATCGGATGTCGCAGTGAAGTCAGTGAAGCCCTTTGCAGAATTTGCAAAAATGTAAGCATTCACACCTACACCGTTAGCTACACGACCAGCTTTGGTTCTACCATATCCTACAGCAAGTCCAAATGTCCCATCGGCTTGACCTGGCTGAACCATAATCGGAACAGTGATCGATTTACCGTTGGCAGTTAGCGTTGCCTTCATGGTAGCTCCTTCCACCATCTTCACACCATTTTCAGATGCCCACTTTTGAGACACAGTCAAATAGTTGTCCCAGGTAGCTTTGGTGATCGGATCTGGCATTTCCTGAAGCCATGGGTTATTAGCATGAGCTCCGTTTCCAATTCCTACTTTAGAATATAGAATCAACTCAGCTCCGGTATTACCAGCAGAGTAAGACTTGCTTACCGCTGCTGCGGCTGACGCAGCATCTGCGATTGGGCTTATTGATGCGTTTGCATCAGAAGCTATAGCTAGTACACCATTATATAAGGATCTATCCCAGAACTCCTGAAATTCTCCACCCGTCTCAACTGAGGTAAAAATCTCTGATTCCCAATGCGCCTGCATAAAGTCATAGTACGACTCACTCATTCCAGACCAAGTCAAGAAAGAATCTTGTGCTTGACGAGTATCAAACAAAGGAGAAATAGTAGGCTGCGCCAAAGAGAAATGACCTCTTTTTGGCTCAAAATCATTCCAAGACTCTAGGAAGTGATGATCAGGAGCATTCATTTTCACAAGTGAAGCAGTCTCATCAGCTACACCATTTGTAGAGATTGTAGCCTTAGCCTTGGCAATACCTGCTGCGATTTCTTCACCACGAGGATGATCGTATACAGGATTACAGTTATAGAATATCACACCGCCAATACGTCCTGCATTCAGGTCTGTGACGAACTGATTCATTTTAGCGTCATCTCCTTTTCTAAAATTGACAGGAGAAGAGAAATCAACAGTAGTTCCTTGCCCACCAAGCAATTCATTGATCGCATTGATCACTACTTGTACGTTTGGATCATTTGATCCAGAAACTACCAAAGAAGCTTCCTTTGAAGCCCAAAGATCGTTTGCAGCCTTTTCGAGATGAGCTACCTCTACCGCTGGTGCAGAGAAAGTCTGCGCACCTGCCTTTTTGGCTAATGCATTATAAAGAGCCAAAACTGCTAAACCACTTTGAGAAGCTCTCATCGGAGTTCTGTAGTCTGCATTGGCACCAGTCAAGGAAAGATTCGACTCAAATTGATAATGACGAGACATGTTAGGATTTTCTTTCGAAATCTTTCTTGTCTTCGCGTATTGACCAGCAAATTCAATTGGAGAGATCCAAGTTCCTAAGAAATCAGCATCGAAGGATACGATGGTCTTCGCTTTGTCAAAGTGATAAGATGGAATCATCGCTTCTCCGTAGAAAGTCTCTGCAGCTTTGCTGATTCCGTAGCTTGAAAGTGGATCATATTGAATCACTTCTGCATCACCGAAGGCAGCTGAAAGCTGAGCAAGAGCCTTACTTGTAGAAGGAGAAAGAATCGTATTAGATACAATTTTCACCGTTCCAGCGGAAGCAAGCGCACTTTTCACTTGAGTGTCTATAGTCGCCCAGTCGGTTTTAGCACCATCAATCTGAGGACCAGTAAGTCTAGCTTTATCGTACAAGGAAAGTACAGAACCTTCTACAATTGCATTGACTTTACCTTTATTAATAGGAGAAAGCGTGTTTCCATCAATTTTGATCGGACGTCCTTCTCTTGTTTTCACCACTACCGAAGCATAGTCACCTCCTGAAGTGAAAGTGGATGCATAATAGTTTGGAATGGATGGATTAATATCCACTGGTTTGTTTACGTAAGGAATAGCCTTTCTAACTGGCGCCTCACATGCCGCTAGCGTAGCTGCTGCAAGGGAGAAACCCATCATTTTAAGGAAATCTCTACGAGAAGAACCACCCTCTTGGTCGACAGTGGAAGGAAGTTCCACAAACTCTTTGTCGGCGTGTTTTACAAACTCTGGATCGTTGTTGAGCTCCTCAAGTCCTTTCCAGTATGTTTTTTTAGTATCCTTCATTTTATATTCTAGAAATGAAATTGCTGAATGATTCTTTTATTAATAGTGACACTTTGCGCATTCCAAACCTCCGATATCTTTAACCTTCAAGGCATCTTTAGAATCAGAGTGTAGCTGTACCAATTTGTCGTAATATTCGTTGCCAGAAGCGGCAATTTCGGTCTGTCTGTGGCAATCAATACACCAACCCATGGTCAATGAGCTATGCTGAGCCACAACTTCCATTTCTTGGATTTCACCGTGACAAGTTTGGCATTCGATACCACCAACTTTTACGTGTTGTGAGTGATTGAAATATGCTAGATCTGGCAAATTGTGAACCCTCACCCATTCGATTGGAGTGTTATTATCCACGGCATTGTAGATTTTTTGGATCTCGGTTGAGATTCCCTCTTTTCCACCTACATTTTGAATATGTGTATGACAGTTCATACAAATATTAGCCGAAGGGATGTTTGCAGACTTACCAATTTCCACACCTGTATGGCAATACTGACAAGCGATTTCATACTGTCCTGCGTGAAGAGCGTGAGAGAATGCAATCGGCTGAGCTGGTGCATACCCTTGCTGAACGCCTACGGAATAAAGTCCATCAATTGCTGTTTTGGCAACCAATGCTACCACCAAAGCGGTAACTACGATCACGAACACATCACTCTTAAGAACCTTTCCTAGATCTAATTTCTGATTTACAAATTCCTTGTCATCCTCGTCGAGATCCTGCTTGTGAAGATACTTGGTAAGTACCGAGATAATCAATCCTAGTACAACCAAGATCAAAAGCAACACCACAACAAGTACTGCTACGATCACTGTAAGATATTCGGTAGGAATTCCTCCTCCAGCACCACCACCTTCAACTGCACCAGCTGCCGCAGCGGCTGCTGCAGGATCTACTTTATCACCGTATTCGATATAGGATAGAAGATTATTTAAATCATCATCTGTCAAAAAGGTGTGAGAGGGCATAACGATGTTATTGTACTCGGCGTACAAATCGTTTGCATAGTCATCACCAGAGGCAATTACAGCCTGCGAATTCACGATGAAGCTTTTGGCCCATTCGATGGTTTGTCTTTCAGTGATACCGCGTAGTGCAGGACCAGTATACTTTTGGTCAAGCTTGTGACACTGTTTACAGTTGGCGTTGAAGACGGTCTTACCAGCGGCAATAGCCTCTTCACTTTCCACGACTGCCGGATCAGCTGCCATCACCTGACCTGAGATCAGCATGAAAAACAGCAGGATCATTGTTTGAAAATTCGTCCGAATTCCAACTAACGAGCTTTTGGATAACATATTTTAAGCTAATTAAATAGTTAAGATGGTTCTTTATAACCCTTGCAAAGGTACTACCCGTGGTCTTATTTTCAAATATTGCTTCAGATAGATTAAATGTACATTATCGAACGATTTTCATCTACTTATTTAATTGATTAATAGCCGTTTATATGGTTTTCTATCAAAGGAAAATTATTTAGAACGTTTATAAATAATAGCTATTTTTTACTTTTTAGAAATGTCTTGAAATTCCTTATTAAACTCATAAATTTTCTTAAGGCATCCCTTTCAAAAATGTGCCTCCTTTACGGTATTTTTTCGAACCTTCATTTGCTCCACACAAGATTATAGCTACATTTGCATTCCATTTAAACAATGGTCGCGTGGCCGAGTGGCTAGGCAGAGGTCTGCAAAACCTTGTACAGCGGTTCGAATCCGCTCGCGACCTCACAAAAAGCATCCTAGTTCAGGGTGCTTTTTTTTATTCTGATTGATTTTTGGTTTAGATCCACGGTGAAATCAAAATCTATTTACACCCAACATTTTGCAGATGATCATACCTCAAAAAAGGTTACATGGTCTAGAGAAAAGCTTCGGGAAATGATTCAGACTTACTAAAATACGCTGTAGATATTCGAGCAATTGGTACTAAGACAAAAAAAACACCGGCTGATTGCTCAACCGGTGTTTCGTATCTATTAAATGGATTGTAGAATTACTTCTTGCCTTCCATTTTCTCTTTCAAGTCTGCCAACGCATCCAAGTCACCTAGAGTAGACTTCTCAGCTGGTGCTGATGAAGTAGATCCACTTTCAGTTTTCTTCTTAGCTGCTTTCTTTGGAGCTGGCTTGATATCGTCTTTAAACATCGCAGTATGAGAAAGTACGATTCGCTTGTCATCCTTAGAAAACTCAGCAACTTTGAAATCGATCGCCTCTCCTACTTCTACTTGAGATCCATCTTCCTTCTCTAGATTTTTTACCGTAGCAAAACCTTCTAGTCCGTATGGAAGCTCTAGTACAGCACCTTTGTCATTTTTAGAAACAACAGTACACTTGTGAACAGATCCTACTGGGAATACAGACTCAAAAGTATCCCATGGGTTCTCCTCAAGCTGCTTGTGACCAAGAGCCAATCTTCTGTTGTCTACGTCAAGCTCTAGAACCTGAACTTCAAGCTCGTCACCAACTTTCACAAACTCAGATGGATGCTTGATCTTCTTAGTCCAAGAAAGATCAGAAACGTGAACCAATCCGTCGATACCCTCTTCTAGCTCAAGGAAAAGACCAAAGTTGGTCAAGTTTCTTACCACACCCTTGTGCTTAGTACCTACGGCATACTTAGTACCCATATCGTCCTTAGTCCATGGATCTTCAGTCAATTGCTTGATGCCCAAAGACATCTTCCGCTCGTCCTTATCCAAGGTCAAAACAACTGCCTCGATTTCGTCACCTACTTTTACGAAGTCAGCTGGGTTTCTCAAGTGCTGTGACCAGCTCATTTCAGATACGTGAATCAAACCTTCTACGCCAGCTGCAAGCTCAAGGAATGCACCGTAGTCAGCTACGTTTACAATCTTACCTTTCACTTTAGAACCAACCTCAAGGCTAGATGCCAAAGAATCCCATGGATGAGCAGTAAGCTGCTTCATGCCCAAAGAAATTCTTCTCTTGTCATCATCAAAGTCAAGAACCACAATCTGAACCTTCTGGTCAAGCTGCAATACTTCCTCTGGATGATTGATTCTTCCCCAAGAGATGTCTGTAATGTGAAGAAGACCATCTACACCACCTAGATCGATGAATACACCGAAATTGGTCATGTTCTTGATCACACCTTCTAGTACTTGGCCTTTCTCAAGGTTATTCAAGATCTCAGCTTTCTGCTTCTCAAGATCCTTCTCGATCAACACTTTGTGAGATACTACTACGTTATCATTTGCGTGGTTGATTTTCACCACTTTCACTTCCATCTGCTTACCTACATAGATATCGAAATCACGAATAGGCTTCACATCGATTTGAGATCCTGGAAGGAAAGCTTCTACACCGTAGATATCTACGATCAAACCACCCTTAGTTCTTCTTTTTACCAAACCTTCGATGACATTATCTTCAGCAAGAGCTGCTTCGATATCTTGCCATGCTTTTACGATTTTGGCTTTCTTACGAGAAAGGATCAACTGCCCCAAAGCATTTTCCTGCTCCTCGATAAATACTTCCACTACGTCCCCAGGCTTGATAGAACCTAGGTCGCGGAATTCACTTACTGGAACCAATCCGTCAGATTTGAAACCGATATTGATGATCACATCCTTATCGTTCACTCCTACTACTGTTCCTTTGATCACTTCCTTTTCGGTGATTTCATTCAATGTACCTTCGTACAAAGCTTCCATCTTCTCGCGATCAGCTTTGGAATAGCCTTCACCAAAACCTTTGGTTTCGAAGCTTTCCCAATCAAATTCTTTTGTGTTAGACATAATATTTAAGACCCTGAAAGTCAACAATCTTAGGGTCATCCGATTGCTGATTTTTACGTTAGTAATTGCAGCCTGAGACTTTTCTCAAACAGCCCGCTCACTCGAACGGACTGCAAAGGTACTGTTTTTATCAGATTTCAAAAAATATCCTGAAAGAGAAAATCCTATCGCTCCAAAATCAGATTATATTCTATCTTTCCCTCATGAACCTGTTGCCAAAAAAAAGCCCTGACGATGTCAGGGCCTTGCAAGCAAAGAGTTAGAATAAATTAATGACCAAAAGTACTAAATTCATTCTATGATTAAAGTATTTCAAGCCATTTATTCGGTGTATGCCCTCCTTCTATTTATAGCATTGATGCTCCTATTTGGGCTTTTTATCATCATTCCACTCCTCATCAGTCCCAATGGCGATAAAATCTCATTTATCTTCTTTCGAGCCTGGGCAGGTATATGGTCTTTTCTTTGCGGAATCAGATATGAAATCGAAGGACAAGAGCATATTGCCAAGGACAAGTCCTATATATTTATTTTCAACCATCGCTCATTCTTAGATGCGCCGATCATTCCAGTGACCGTACCCAAAGAAGTTCGTGCCATAGGAAAGAAAGAGCTTTCCAAAATTCCAATATTCGGATTAATTGTAGATCGCGTGGCAATATGGGTGGATCGCAGTAATCCAGAATCCAGAAAGAAGGGCCTGGAGGCCGTAAAAAAGCTTGCACATCTTGGAAAATCTATCCTCATTGCCCCTGAAGGCACCAGAAATGATACAGAAGCCACTCTACTACCTTTTAAAAGAGGTGCCTTTCGACTATCGGTAGAAACTCAGATGGAAATTTTGCCCATGGCAATCATTGGAGCAGATAAAATCCTCCCTAAGGGATCCCTGCGGCTATCTCCTGGTAGAGTGAAAGTAATTTTTTCCAAGGCGATGACACCTCCGCAAATAGCCGATGAAAAGGCAATTGCAGAATTTACAGAAATGGGAAGAAATAGGATTGAGGCAATGATTTTGTCGAATAGCTAGCCCACAACATCCCTAATCTAGAGATGGCTGAGCAGGTTCTTCGGCAGCTTCACTAGTCAGCTCCTCAAAAAGCGCATATACCGTAAGATAGGTCAAGGGAATAGAAATAAATAGTCCAATTCCCAGAGTTAAGATACCTAGTAGGTTGATCAACAAAAGCACAAGACCAAGTGCAAAAAACTTCCACCAATTGGTGTGCACCAGCCTGCGACTTAGCTCCATAGAGGCCCAGAACTCAAATCCTCCAAATACCCCGAAAAGAAGGGAAAACATATAACCAATCAGCAAATACACCCCAGGAATCACCAAAGCAAATAAGCCTAAAACAGCTAGAATGCTACTGACCAAATTGATGATTACGACTGGAAGCCAGTACTTAAACCCATCAAAGAAATCTGAAAACTCCAGCCACTCTCCCTGACTGATTTTATTTCCCGCTAGGTAAAACCCAATAACCAGCGGTGGAGATAAAAAAATCGAGAAAATGAATAGAAAGTCTTCCAAATAGAGCGTGAAAAGCACTTGAATCACGATAATGATAAAAGTAAAGCCCACGTGAAGCGGGGCTTTTTCTTTAAATAGTTTCCATCCATTATCAAGAGCGGCGCGAATTTCAAAATCCACTCCTTGTACAATAATTTGTTCAAGCTTTGCTCTATTCATTCCTTAATTCGTGAATGCCTCTAGAATATCATGCTTGGTAATGATGTGAATTTGATTGGCAGCATCTCGAACCAAGACCGCTTTCTCCTTTTCTACCATGGAAGACAACACATCCAAGGTGCTATCCAGTGCGACAAACTTCATTGAATCTTCCATCACATCCGACACGTGTGCATCCTTCAATGTTGGGTTTTCGATGATCCGGGCCAATAGTTTATTATCCGTTAAGCTACCTACCACTTCTCCATTTTCTAAAACCGGGATTTGAGAAACGCTGGTCTTGTTCATCAGACCGATCGCTTCTTTCACAGAATCGGATTTTTGGGTAGAAACTAGTGAGAAACTTCCATTTCGCTGAGCGATAATATCTCTTGCAGTAGAATACGTTCTGTCCTCAAGGAAGCCATGATTGCGCATCCACTCGTCATTGTAGACTTTACCTAGATATCGCGTACCATGATCCGGCAGAATAATGACCATGCAATCATCTTCTTTCAGATTGTCTTTAGCCCATTCCAGAGCCCCGTGAACCGCTGCCCCACAAGACCAACCAATGAATAACCCTTCCTCACGAGCCATCCGGCGAGTCATCACCGCGGAATCTTTATCTGTCACTTTCACAAAGTGATCGATCACGTCAAAATTCACATTCTTTGGAAGAATATCTTCTCCAATTCCTTCAGTGAGATAGGGATACACTTCCTTTTCATCGAAAATCCCTGTCTCCTTATATTTTTTAAATACTGAACCGTAAGTATCAATTCCCACAGTAACAATATCCTTGTTTTGTTCCTTCAAATAGGTAGCCGTTCCACACATCGAGCCGCCGGTACCAACACCAGCTGCATAATGAGTGATTCTTCCTTCGGTATCCTTCCAAATCTCTGGTCCAGTGGTCTCATAGTGAGCAGCCGTATTGGACATGTTATCGTATTGGTTAGGATAAAATGAATTTGGGATATCCGCGTTGAGCTTTCGTGCTACCGAGTAATAGGATCTTGGATCCTCTGGAGCAACGTTTGTAGGACAAACGATGACTTCAGCACCCACTGCCTTGAGGATGTCAATTTTTTCTTTGGACTGCTTATCAGCCATAGTGAAAATACACTTGTAGCCTTTGGCAACAGCGGCCAGAGCCAATCCCATACCAGTGTTACCAGATGTTCCTTCTATGATAGTTCCTCCTGGCTTCAAAATACCAGCCTTCTCGGCATCCTCTACCATTTTGATCGCCATACGATCTTTCATGGAGTTTCCAGGGTTGAAGTATTCTACTTTCACAAGGATTTCTCCCTTGATTCCTTTGTTTACTTTATTGAGCCGAACCATAGGGGTATTTCCGATGGTCTCGATGATGGAATTATAAATCATAGTCAGTCATATTTGGAGTCCCAAAATTAAGAGAATTTTCTTCCCTCAATTTTAGTCAACCCGTATTTCCTCATTAAAATTCAAGAAAATCAGAGTTCTTTAAATTCTAAACGCTTCAAAATATCTAAAGCAACATGAAGCAAAAGCAAGGCTACCAAGCTCATAGCGATAGAAATGGACAGCATAGTCCATACAAATTGCTTGGTAATGGCAAACACAAGTATGCTAATCACCAAAGCCGGCAACAAGCCAAAAAGCAAAATTCCTCCGATCATCAAGGGTTTAATCAAAAACTTATCCCAGCTTTCCTCCAAGCCGATCTGAGGAATCAAATTGATTCCAAAACCCGTCAGGTAGAAGGCAACTATTGCAACCAAAAAAGAAGGAATGAGGAGCCAATCCAAGCCAGCAATAAATATAGAAGGCACGATCATCACTGTGCTAAAGAGTAAAATCTGCACGATATCCAGTTTAATGGTATTCCAAAATTTTGAACTCCAACTAGCCGGCACCAAAAAAAAATAGGGCTTTTTCAAATCACCAACTGAAGTACGACCGATCCCGGAGAGGAAATAGATCATGAGCAAAATGAGCATATACACGTAAACCACGATATGCGAAAACCAATCAAAAAGTGAAAGGACGGCACAAATAATTCCAATACCAGCAAAAATCAAGGCATATAGTCCGAACAAGGGATGGTAGTCCTGACGGGAAGCATGCACGTAGTTTCTCCAATAAAAAGCCGTACCCCCAGTCCCGAAATTTTCAAGAGCAAGTTTCTTTTTTGTATTCAACGAGAGGTTGGCCTCGCTTTGCTCCTTTTTCCCTCTTACCTTTTCGAGCTTCTCTTCATTGGACTTGGTTGCCTCCAATACGTCCTCGTAATAATACCCTGAATACTGCAGCACTAGCTTAAGTACGACAAAATAAGCCACTCCATAAATCCCGATAAAGGCAAGAGAAAGCACAGCATTTTGATGAGACAGGTAACTTAGGATGCCTCTACTCCATCCCACTAGAGGAAAGAAATCAAACCAAGGTGAGGCGATCCAGCTAAACATCCCCTGCCAAAATTTTTCAGCCATCAGTCCCGGAATCAGAATCATAGCCGATAGTACCACACCAAGCAAAATCACACCATTTCGAATGTACTCCATCACCCCATATTTCGTGTGTAGGGTGTACACCAAAAAGCGGATTGGAGAGATCATAAAAAAGAAAAGCGCAAATCCGAAAATCAGGAAAATCACATTTGCAGCAGTGAGATCCCACTGCTCGGCCATTTGACTTGCCCCATAGGCCACAAACAAGATGGCCCCACCAAGAGAAGGGAGAATAGACCTTCCCATGTAATAAATCAGGAGATTTTCAGGTTTCACAGGGCCGGTGAAAAGCAAATTGACATCTGCCATTTTGAAAAAACTAACGTTATTTTTCGTGGCCCGATAGAGCTGGTAAATAAGTAGAACCAAACCTAAAATGGTGGCACCACCTATAATATTCTGAACGGCAAAATCAACCTCAGGCATGCCCTCAATCTCGGGCATGTCAGCTGTACTTTTCTCGTCGAAGCTGTCAAATCTTAGCCAGTAGATAAAAAAGAAATAGCCCACAATTGCCGCATAGGGAATAAGCCTTAGCGGATTCTTGAGGATCATTTTGATATTATTCCAAAGAATCAAAAGATCCTTTCGGAATAGCAGCTTAATTTCCTTCATCCTTGGTCAGCTCTAAAAACAAATCTTCCAAAGTCGATGCTTCACTTTGCATCATTTGAGTTTTAAGATTGGCGATGGTGTCGTTTCCAATTATTTTTCCGCTTTTCAGAATCATAATCCGATCGGCGATACTTTCCACACTATCGATCAGGTGAGTACTCACAAGAATAGTCTTCCCTTGGTTTTTCAGATCTCGGAATACCTGCCGAGTATTTTTGATGGCTTTAGGATCCAGACCAATCATGGGTTCATCAAAAAACAAAACCTGTGGGTCCGGCAACAAAGCACAACAGATGGACACCTTTTGGCGCATTCCCTTTGAGAGGTCCCGCCCGAGCTTGTCAGCCTTATCGTCCAACTCGTATAGATCTAGCAGATCTTGGGCTTTACCCTTCCAGTCTTTGACATCGTATGCCTGAGCAATAAATTGAAGATGCTCACGAACTGTCAGAAGATCATAAACGTAGGGTGTTTCTGGTATATAGCTGAAAAGACGTTTTGCAGCTACACTGAGATGATCATGGCCACCGATGATTATCTCTCCCGAAGTTTTTCTCAAGAGACCAACAATGCATTTCATGGTTGTACTCTTTCCGGCGCCGTTTGGACCAAGAAGGCCAACAACTTCTCCTCCTCCTAATTCAAAGGTGATGTCATCTACGGCATTTTGCTTTCCGTATCGTTTGACAAGATTGGTGATTGATAGCATGGCTCAGTTTTAATCTGGTAAACCTACTAGAAAAATGAAAGTTTGGGAATATTTGGAATCTTTTTTGAAGTGCCAAAGCAAAACTAACCCAAACATTATGAGAAAACTATTCACAATTATCCTTTTTGGTTTGATTCTTCATTCCACACAAGCGCAGCAAGCAGGAAGATTCAGAATGGGAATGGACTTAGGTATCGCCATTCCAGACGGAGGCGGCATAGGCGGTGTCCTGTATTTAGAACCCAAGGTCAATCTCAAGGATAACATGAGTGTAGGAATTCGCCTTGGAGTTGCTGGTTTGGCTAAAGATGTGACCTATTTTGATATTACAGAAGACTATGAAGGAGAGGTATCCGCCAATCTTTCTGTAGGAGGTACATTTGACTATTACTTTCACAAGGACAATAGCAATGTAGCTCCATTCATAGGAGTTGGTTATGGCTATTTCGCCTTAAGCAGTATTGATATCAAAAACGGCGATTTCGATCAAATCGATGATATTGGTAACCTCGAAGCGGATTTCAAATGGGCTCCCATGCTCCGAGCTGGGGTGGAACTTAATAAGTTTAGAATGGCAGCTGAATACAACTTTGTACCTAATAGTAATCTACAAGACACTGCAGGAAATGTAATCGGAGAAGCAGTCAATCAGTATTTCGCTTTCACCCTTGGCTTCTATGTGGGTGGAGGAAGATGGAGGCAATGGAAACAATAAAAAGCCTTGAATTTCAAAGAGAAGCGATGATCAAATCATCGCTTTTTTTAATTCGCGCCAGCCAAAAGATAGAGAACCGCCATTCTCACGGCCACCCCATTCTCGACCTGATGGAGAATGATGGACTGCTCTGAGTCGGCTACATCAGAATTCAATTCCACTCCCCTATTGATTGGACCAGGGTGCATGATGACGATTTCCTTATCCAGCTCATCGAGCATGGCTTTATCAATCCCATAATATAGAGAGTATTCACGCATGCTTGGAAAATACTTGATCTGCTGACGTTCGAGCTGAATACGCAACACATTGGCCACATCACACCATTGGAGCGCTTTTTTTACATCCAGTTCCACTTTCACTCCGAGACTCGCGATATGCTTGGGCAGCAAAGTAATCGGTCCACAGACCATGACCTCTGCCCCAAGTTTTTGCAAGCAAAAAATATTGGAAAGTGCTACTCTGGAGTGCAGAATATCTCCGATGATCGCCACCTTTTTGCCGGCTACATCGCCTAGCTTTTCCTGAATTGAAAAAGAATCCAACAGCGCCTGTGTAGGGTGCTCATGCGTCCCATCACCAGCATTTATAATATTGGCTTTGACATTTCTACTAAGGAAATGAGGTGCTCCAGGACTTGAATGTCTCATTACCACCATGTCCACTTTCATAGACAGGATATTATTCACCGTATCCACAAGGCTCTCCCCTTTTTTTACCGAGCTATTGCTCGAGGAAAAATTGACAACATCTGCAGAGAGTCGCTTCTCTGCCAACTCGAAGGAAAGCTTGGTACGCGTAGAATTCTCAAAAAAAACGTTGGCGATAGTGATGTCCCGAAGCGAAGGAACCTTCTTGATGGGTCGATTGATTACTTCTTTAAAATTGGCGGCGGTTTCGAGAATCAGCTGAAGATCCTCTGAAGTGAGGTCTTTGATTCCGAGGAGGTGTCTACTGCTGAGCCGGGACATATCAGTCATTTACTTTTTCGGTGAGCCAAATTGCATCTTTTTCAAAACCTTTATCCTGCCATTCCACCATCACATATTGACTTTCGAGAGTATTTACCCTTAGCCCAAAGTAATCAGGCATGATGGGATAATCTCTAGTCAACTTCCGATCTACCAAAACCATGAGCTCCACTTTTTGAGGTCTCCCAAAAGCAATCATGGCATCCATTGCCGCTCGTACGGATCTTCCTTTGTATAGGACATCATCGACCAAAATCACCTTTTTCCCTTCAATGAGGAAATCAATTTTGGTTTCATTTGCCTTCAGGGGAAGGTCTCTTCTACGGAAATCATCTCTATGGAAGGTGGCGTCGAGATAGCCTGAAGGCACTCGAATTCCTGAGATTTCTTCAAGCTTCGCAACGATCTTATCCAAAAAAATAGGTCCTCTCGGCTGTAATCCGAGTAAAACACTGTTGTGGAAGTCATCGTGATTCTCGATCAATTGATAACAAAACCTCCTTAGGATGATTTCAATCTCTTCTTGATCTAGAACTAGGCGTTTTTGCATGAGTCAGATTTGAGGTCAAATATAAAGATATTTTCTAGTCTACAGACTCTGATGGCTCATACAAATCTCCATCCACCAAGATTTTTGTAATGAAAAACACCTCACGAGTTTGCTCTTTATTATTTTCATCCAGAAAACGGATTCGTTGGGTGCCTGTCATCAAAAAATAGGGGCCATACCAGTGTACGAGCTGAATGCTATTGGCATTGGTCTCGCGGATTCGCTCCTCTTCATTGATCAACTCGATGGGAAAATCAGCATTTTCAAAAACCTTCTCTCCTTTTTTGAAGTAGCTCATCTTGACCGTCAGATTTTTAACAAAAACGTGATAAAGGTCCTCTCCCACCACCGCCATTTCTCCAAAAGGTTGAGGATAGGTAGTACTAAAATCGTCATAGGTGCTAGAATTATCCCAAACAACATTCCCTTCTTTTCCCAGCTTGATAAAATGGGCGGAGATATACTGAAATTCTGAAGTCAACTGTGCTGCAACTGGATTATTGGGGTATCGAACACCTCCCATCGCATCATCAAAAAAGGGAGAATAACCCATTCGGTTAAACTGATCGTAGCGATAATATCTCCCAAATTGAGAATAGCCTGGCCGAATACTACCCCGGCTATTAATTACATTGAGATGATCAAAATAGATGTAAAAAGCATCGTCTGTGGTTCGTACAGATCTGATGGTGTAGACGTTTCGGATATTGTTGGTTTTCCCTTTTTCATCCCGCTTGATGATTTCCTGTATTCGCTTTTCTCGGAGTTTTTCAGGTAAGTAATTATAGAAATTAGGAAAGTCAATCAGGGTATAGGTTTTGAAGTCAAACTCACCAAATTCATTGATATCCATCAGGTACATACCTTGATATGAGTCGCCTCGATCCAGTCCAAAACTACCGATCATGGCCTGTCTATAATCGAAAGGTGGTAAGAGCAAACCTTCTAAAATCTCTTGATTCTCCTCACCAAACTCATCCACGCGTATTTCACGGAGCAGATTACCTAACAGATCATACGTATTGATTAGAATTTCTCGAGTTCGATATTGGCCTTTTCGACTGATCACTACCTGAATCGCATCTATTTCTGGAAGTTTTTGGAGCTGAAGGATTTGAGTATCATTGCCATAGATCCCTTGTATGGTATGAACACTTTTATCTTCCAAATCAAAAATCTGGACGGCAGGTCGACCATCCGCATCTCCCATAAAAATGGCTTTGTTATTTTCTACCAAAAACTCAAGCAATTGAAATTCGAGTAGATTATCTGCATTAAACTCAAACCCTTGATTGGTTTCGCTATCGATCTTGAAAATGTACTTTTCTGAATTTAAACTAGATCCCTTTTGGAACAAGAGATAAAGATCCCCGTCTGCATAATCATAGCCGATCAAATCAAATCCTGGTCGAACAGGATATTCCAAAAGCCCATCATTTGAATTCAAATTGAAATCAAGTCTGATATACTGTAGCAACAATTTAAAACTCAATCCTTTCTCAGGAATCGTCCTAAATGCTGCTATCCCTTCCTCCAGTCTCATCATTTCAAAAGGTGTATCGTAGAGATTGGATGGAACTTCAGTTCGAGCAATGTATTTCACCTGAGCCTGTCCGGAAACCCAAAAAAATAAAATCAAGAATATGGTCAGAAATTGCTTCATAGAGACATTTTGAGGATTTGATCAAATTCAACTTTTTCTAAAGGAGAAACTGAGAGCCGTGATTGTTTGAGCATCTTCATTTCTGAGAGAATATCTTCACCTTTCAATTGAGCCAAAGTGACAGGCTTTTCCAGTTTCTTCTTTACTCGGAGATTTACAGCGACCCACTGCTCGTCATTCGGGTCGGGAAAGGCCTCTTTGCTCACTTCTGCCAGTCCAACGACTGCTTTTTCTTTTCCACTATGATAAAAAAAGACTAGATCCCCCTCCTGCATTTCGCGAAGGAAAAGTCTCGCTTGGTTGTTCCTCACGCCATCCCATACATCTTCCTGGGCGCGTTCAAAATCCTGCCAAGAGTAAGAATTAGGTTCTGATTTCACAATCCAATAATTCATTTGATATTATTTTGAGTATCTATTGAAGATAAGCGATCTCGCTTTACATTGAAACAATATTTGGCCACATTTGTCCTCATCATACACGTAATTAATTCATTTTGGATCAAAAAACCATCCTCAAAAAACTGAAGCTTTCCATACAACTCATGGAGCTTCATGATGAAAACGCCTTCAAAATCAGGAGCTATCAAAGCGCCTTGAATTCCCTGGACCGTATGGATCAGGACCTTACGAGTTTGAGCAATACCGAACTCGCCGCGATTCAAGGAGTGGGAAAAGGTATCATTGATGTCATTGACCAGCTCAAAGAATCTGGCACCCATACCTTGCTAGAAGAACTTTTGGAAAAGACACCTACCGGTATTTTGGAAGTTTTGGAGGTTAAAGGCTTAGGACCAAAAAAAGTGAAAACTCTTTGGCTGGACCTAGGCATCACAAGCGCTCACGAACTTATGGAGGCTTGCCAATCTGGTGAGGTGGCCAAGTTGAAAGGATTTGGTGAAAAAACCCAATCCACAATCATCCAAAACCTTGAATTCAAGGCCTCAAATCAAGGCAAATGGCTGTATGCTGATGCGGAAGAAATTACCGAACCGCTTCTCGAGTCTCTCACTGCTTTGCTGAAGCCTGCTGAGCAAATCACCATAGTGGGTGAATATGCGCGAAAAATGGAAATCATCGACACGCTGGAGATTGTGGTCGGATCAGAAAATATAGATTCCTCTATTTCCGATTTTGAAAAACTAGATTCCATAGATTGGGAGAAAGCACTTTCTGGCCCTTTTACCCTCAGGGGAAAGTTGGTTGAACAAGACCTTTCGATTGCGATTTACTTCACGAGTAATTCTGAGTTTTTGAAGAAAAAGCTTCTTCTGACTGCGTCAAAAACACACCTTCAACTTGGAGTGAGCGACACCAAAACAATGTCTGAAGCCATTCAGGAATCGGATGCTAAAGATGAAAAGGCATTTTTTGAACAGCTCGGCATTCAATACATACCTGCAGAGTTGCGCGAGGGGCTGGATGAAATAGCATTGGCACGCGAAAACGCCATCCCAAAACTTCTCGAAGACAAAGACCTTAAGGGAATCCTCCACAATCACTCCACCTATAGCGACGGTAAACATAGCCTTAGAGAAATGGCTGAGCACTGTAAAGCTCTGGGATATGACTATCTGGGCATTTCAGACCACAGCCGGACGGCAT
The DNA here is from genome assembly GCF_042649705.1 of Algoriphagus namhaensis. NCBI lineage: Bacteria > Pseudomonadati > Bacteroidota > Cytophagia > Cytophagales > Cyclobacteriaceae > Algoriphagus > Algoriphagus namhaensis. The sequence goes on along the minus strand of NZ_JBHRZS010000002.1, from coordinate 227,256 downwards.
TTTATGCCGGTGGATTGGAAATCGAACGGGTAAAGAAACAACATCAGGAAATCGATGAGCTAAACAAGGAACTGGCCCCATTCAAAATTTTCAAGGGAATCGAAAGTGACATTTTACCAGATGGAAGTTTGGATTATCCTGAGGAGGTTTTGGCAAGTTTTGATTTTATCGTTTCCTCCATTCACTCTGTACTGAATATGGATATAGACCGGGCCACTTCCAGACTGATCACAGCCATCAAAAATCCATACACTACCATTTTGGGGCACCCTACAGGTAGACTTCTTCTCCGAAGAGCTGGATACCCGATCAATCATCAAGCAATTATTGAAGCCTGTGCAGAAAATAATGTGGCCATAGAAATCAATGCCAATCCTTGGCGATTAGATCTGGATTGGAGATGGATTAGATTTGCGATGGAAAAGGGAGTTAAGCTTTCTATCAATCCAGATGCGCACGAAATGGACGGATATCTCGATATGAAATACGGAGTACTTGTGGGTAGAAAAGGTGGACTTACCCCGGAGATGACCTTAAATACTATGAGTGCGAATGAATTGGCAGAGTTTTTCGCGAAGCGGAAAAAAGAAATTACACAGAAATGAAGTGGACTGATATACCCGATGCGAACTTATTGAAGCGATCATTTCTCTTTGGAATCACTGGAATAGTGATCGGTGTAGTGTCGCTTGTCAATCAAAATTTCCGCCTTTTCGAAGGTCCTATGGGGCCTCTGAATGGAAGTAGTATAGGCCTTCAGCTCGTTGGACTCAGTATGGCAGTTTTGCTCTTGCGAAAAAGAAAAATATCCCAAGAACACAAAGTTAAAGCTCAAAAGATGGTCGTAGTGCTGGGTGCAGCAATTTTGTTTTTTATTTTATCCCTTTAAAACCAATCAATCTTATTTATGATAAAAAAGTGCTTTCCAGTCTTTATTTTGATGCTTTGCCTTACGTATCAGGGGGCCTTAGCTCAGTCAGCTCCAAAAAAGGAATTCAAAATCGTGACCATTGTGGAGTCGATCGTTCCCATGGGAATTGGACGATCTAGAATTATAGATAATAAAGGAGAAGTAGATGTGGCAAACTTCACCACCGAGCGAACGGATGGAAAGAAGAGCAATCAAAAAGAAATCGATCGAAAGGATATTCGAATCGATGAAATGGAAGAAACCAAGCTCCTGAACTTTTTCAGCGCCACGGGGATTAATTTTCAAAATATTGCCTCAAATGATGCGGTAATTTCTGCTAAAATCAATGCCCTACTCGAAGAAGGTTGGGAACTAACCTATGTGACTAGTGGAGTGGAAAGTGATGGTGGGGAAACCGACGGACAAGGAATTTTTATCACGCGACTTTTCTTCTCGAAATAAAAAAAGTCCCAAGCGATGCTTGGGACTTTTCATTTATCAATTCACGGAGATTAATCCGCTTTCTCTTTCTTTTTAACTGACAAGGTTAACTCCTCGCCTTTTCCTGAATAATCCGCCTTGATGACATCTCCTTCGGACAAATCGCCCTTCAAGATTTCTTCGGCCACGGCGTCTTCCAGGTATTTCTGAATTGCTCGATTCAGTGGTCTCGCTCCATATTGCTTATCGTACCCTTTTTCAGCAAGGAATGTTTTTGCTTTCTTGGTTAATTCGATACTGTAGCCAAGGTCTGTGATTCTCGCAAAGAGTTTGCCCAAGCTGATATCGATGATCTTGAATAGGTGCTCTTGATCCAGATTATTAAATACCACTACGTCATCCAATCTATTGAGAAATTCAGGGCTAAATGCCTTTTTCAACGCAGACTGAATCGTGCCTTTCATGATTTCGTCGAGATTATCAGTCTTAGCCTTATTGGCAAAACCGATTCCTGAACCAAAATCCTTCAGATCACGGACACCGATATTTGATGTCATGATGATGATGGTATTTCTGAAATCCACTCGACGACCCAAGCCATCTGTAAGAATTCCATCATCCAATACCTGCAAAAGAATATTGAATACGTCAGGGTGAGCTTTCTCAATCTCATCCAAAAGAACAACGGAGTATGGCTTTCTTCTTACTTTTTCAGTAAGCTGTCCACCTTCTTCATAACCCACATATCCCGGAGGTGCTCCCACGAGTCTGGATACAGAAAACTTCTCCATGTACTCAGACATATCGATTCTGATCAAGGAGTCTTCCTTATCGAAAAGATAGGTCGCGAGCATTTTTGCCAATTCGGTTTTACCCACACCGGTTGGCCCTAAGAAAATGAATGATCCAATCGGTTTTTTAGGATCTTTAAGACCCACTCGAGTACGCTGAATGGCCTTGGTCAGCTTCTTAATTGCTTCATCTTGACCGATCACCTTAGCACTCAAGTCGTCCGTCATACTTAACAACTTAGCTCCTTCTTTCTGAGCGATTCGCTTCGTAGGAATTCCAGTCATCATGGCTATAACTTCAGCCACATGCTCTTCGTCCACGGTGAATCTTTTAGATTTACTCTCTTCTTCCCATCGGGTTTTAGCAAGTTCTAGCTGCTCAAGAAGTTTCTTTTCTTTATCTCTCAGCTGAGCTGCTTCCTCATACTTCTGAGACTTCACTACTCGATTTTTCTCGGTTTTGATGTCTTCTACTTCAGCTTCAAGTTTCAGAATATCTTCTGGTACATGAATGTTGTTGATGTGCACTCGTGCTCCAGCTTCATCCAAAATATCGATGGCTTTATCAGGAAGGAATCGATCCGAAATGTATCGATCTGACAACTGCACACAGGCCTGAATCGCTTCTGGCGTATAGTTTACATTGTGATGCTCTTCGTATTTGTCCTTGATATTTTCGAGAATCTGAACGGTTTCTTCTGGAGAGGTGGCATCCACCATCACCATTTGAAATCTTCTAGCTAAAGCTCCATCTTTCTCGATGTACTGTCTGTACTCGTCAAGTGTAGTGGCTCCGATACATTGGATTTCACCACGAGCCAAAGCTGGCTTAAACATGTTGGATGCATCCAAGGATCCACTGGCACCGCCGGCGCCTACAATGGTGTGCAGCTCATCAATGAAAAGGATCACATTTGGGGATTTCTCCAGCTCGTTCATCACAGCTTTCATTCGCTCCTCAAACTGACCACGATACTTAGTACCAGCCACCAAAGAAGCTAAATCCAGTGTAACTACTCGCTTATTGAAGAGCACACGAGACACTTTTTTCTGAATGATGCGTAGCGCAAGTCCTTCGGCAATTGCCGTCTTACCTACACCAGGCTCACCGATCAGAATCGGGTTGTTTTTCTTTCTTCTTGAGAGAATTTGAGCTACACGCTCAATCTCTTTTTCTCTACCAATGATCGGATCGAGCTTATCGTCTTCCGCCATTTTGGTAAGGTCTCGTCCAAAGTTATCCAATACTGGAGTTCTAGACTTTTCTGTTCCTTGTTTGGCACTGGAAGATCCTCCACTAGACGATCCAAATAATTTAGAACCATCATCATCCCCATCTTCTGCTTCTGCTCGCGCACTTGGCGTAGCATCTCCAGACATCTCTAGCATTTCTTTCACAGAGTCATAATTCACGTCAAATTTATTTAAGATTTGCGTCGCGATATTGTCTTCGTCTCTCAAGATCGAAAGCAATAAATGCTCCGTGCCAATCAATTGGCTTTTGAAAATTTTAGCTTCTAGGTAGGTTATTTTAAGGACTTTTTCCGACTGACGAGTCAGTGGAATGTTGGCCATATTTTTTACATTATGGTTTGCAGTTCCTTTCACTGCGCGCTCAATGGAGTTTCTCAATTCATCCAATGGAACTCCCAGTTTCTTTAACATGGAAACAGCTACTCCTTCCCCCTCTCGAATCATGCCCAACAAGAGGTGCTCTGTGCCGATGTAATCGTGGCCCAAGCGAAGCGCTTCTTCTCTGCTGAGAGAAATCACCTCTTTGACTCTATTTGAAAATTTTGCTTCCATTTAATTCCTTTCTGATTATATAATATTCCCTAACGAATGTTACCGAATTTGTTTTAAAAACACAATCAATTTAACGATTGTTCAATGTTTTTTTACCGAATCGCTCAGAATCATTTTTGACTCCGGTCCGACATTAAACAACAAATCCAATACGCCGAGGTTGGGTTCAAAGTCTACGCCAAAAAGTTGAAAATAAGGTGTCGCCCGATAGTAGTTTCGGGTAGTATACGGCTCCTGGGTGCTCATATGCCCTCTTATGTCCTTTTCTACTTGTATTTCTGCCGGGTCATCAACTAGGACGATCTTGGCAGGAATACCCAAAAAACGTAGACATAATGTCAGAATATCAAGATTCAAATCCCAAAGATGGGAATGCTCTTTTTGAAAAATCTGCTCAAAAAAAGGAAAGTAATGTTCAAAGAATGGGGCTTTTCCATACGCACTTTGGATACTTCTTAGGTGGCCCATCACCCACTTTTGTTCATAATCGATTAGAAGTTTACCCTCTGGGATTCGTGGCCGTCTCCCTTGAATGGGTACGGTGAGGCGCTGAACTTTATTCGGACCAAGGATATCTGTACGATTGATAAATGATTTTCTTCGAAATTCCTGCCCGCGACAAAAAACCACCTCATCATAGTCAAGAATAGCACAGAAAAACTCAAGGTTTGGGAAATAGAAAAGATCAGCAGCAAGCTTGCTCATGGGTTAAAAAATATCCTCTAAAGAGCCTAGACCTTCTCGCAAAACCTCCACTTCGTCTTGAGTACAATCCAAAACCGTGGATGCCACATTCTGTCCATAGCCACCATCAATCACGACATCGACCAGGTTTTGATACTTTTCATAGATCAACTCAGGATCGGTATTGTATTCGATCACTTCATCTTCATCCACAATGGAAGTGGTCAAAATCGGTTGGCCCAACTCCTCCACTAGCATACGAGGTACCAAGTGATCCGGAACCCGGATTCCCACCGTTTTTTTCCTGCTGTGCAAAATGCGTGGAACCTCATTGCTTGCTTCCAAAATAAAGGTGTAAGGACCTGGCAAGGCCTTTTTCATCATCTTAAAAACAGGCTTGCTAATGACTCGGGTATACACTGAGATATTGCTCAAATCCGCGCAGATAAATGAAAAATTATGTTTTTTGGGATTGATTCCCTTGATCTGACAAATCCGCTCAATCGCTTTTTGATTGGTAATATCGCAACCCATCCCATAAACGGTATCCGTGGGATATATCACCACTCCCCCATTTCTGAGCACCTGCGCGATATGCTGAATCTTTTTCTCTTCAGGGTTTTCGGGATACAACTTGATAAATTCTGCACTCATGAGTCTATAATCTTGGGGTCAATTTGGAAAAAAAAGTCAGTAATTCATCAAAAATAGGAATATCAGCGGGCGCCCAATTAAGTTTTTTGGCTTGATCAAAACTGTAAAACGCTACTTCTTCATGCTCCAAAGCCACCAATTTGCCAGATTCCCAAAGACATACATACGGGATAAGTTCAATGAGCTTCCCCTTTTCAGATTTTAGATGACTAGAAGTAAGTTTTTGAGTAGGAATCACATTGACCCCCAGCTCTTCTTTTATTTCTCGGATAAGAGCCTCTTGTTCAGTCTCTTTACCTTCAATTTTTCCGCCAGGAAATTCCCAATAGCCTGGCAGACTCATACTTTCTGAACGCTTGGCACAAAGCAATTTACCCTCAGAAATAATTATAGCGCACACGACCTGAATAGCCTCCATCCATCAAAGATAAAAATTCAAGATCAACCTGTCCTAAGGATAAACGTAGGGGATAGCAGTCTTTTTCCTATTTTTGCCCTCTATGATTACGGATAAGAAAAGAAATTTCCTGCTGGTGCTTCTCGTCACCGGATCGGTTCTCGCCATTTCGTTTACCTTTTATTTCTATCAGGTCTTCTATAGCCCAAACACACTTCTAGAGACCGAACAGGAATATGTGCTCAAAATACCAAGTAATGCCACCTATGCCATGGTGAATAAAGAGCTTTACGATCAACGTGTGATTAATGACGCTGTGAGTTTTGGTTTTGTATCCAAGGTGCTGGGATATCAGGATGCGGTGAAGTCCGGGCTCTACATCATCAAGCCAAAAATGACCAATCTGCAATTGGTTCGACTACTTCGATCCGGTAATCAAGCCCCTGTGAAAATCACTTTTAATTCCATCCGTACCAAGGAAGACCTTGCCGAGCGAATAACCAAAAATCTGGAGATGAGTGAAGAGCAGTTTCTGAAGGTTATTCAAGACTCGGTTTATATTCGGAAGTTCGACTTTGAAGAAGAAACCATCATTAGCATGTTTATCCCCAATACCTATGAGGTTTGGTGGGATACCAGCCCAGAAGCGCTTTTTGATCGAATGTATAAAGAATATCAGCGCTTTTGGACCGATGAACGCAAGGAGAAAGCTAGAAAACTCGGTTTGTCTCAGAAGGAAGTAAGTACTCTCGCTTCAATCGTACAGGCGGAAAGTCAGCAAAAAGCCGATGAGCGGCCCACTATTGCCGGGCTTTATCTGAATAGAATTCGGATTGGAATGCCACTGCAAGCAGACCCTACCCTTGTTTTTGCCTTAGGAGATTTTGAGATTAAAAGAGTACTCAACGTACACAAGGAAATCGACAGCCCTTATAATACTTACCAAAATCTGGGTTTGCCTCCAGGTCCCATCAACCTACCAAATATTGCATCCCTGGACGCGGTACTCAATGCGCAGGATCATAACTACCTGTACATGTGTGCCAAGGAAGATTTTTCAGGCTATCATCAGTTTGCCTCGAGCTTGGCTGAGCACAATGCCAATGCAAGACGCTATCAAGCTGCTCTAAATCGGGCTAAAATCTACCAATAATGTATCAAGCCGAAACCCAAATCCGTGTACGATACGCGGAAACAGACCAAATGAGCTACGTCTATTATGGCAATTATGCCATGTACTTTGAGGTAGCTCGGGTGGAAGCCATGCGTTCGGTGGGATTTTCTTACAAAGAAATGGAAGATGCAGGAGTGATGATGCCCGTACTGGAAAGTCACATCAAATATCATCGCCCGGGCAAATACGATGAGCTTTTGACCATTCGTACCAAAATCCCAGAGCAGCCGAGTGTACGCATCCGTTTCGAATACGAGGTCTTCAATGAAGCAGAAGAACTGATCACGGAAGGCTGGACCACACTAACCTTTCTCAACAAAGCGACACACCGACCGACCAGACCTCCAAAGAATTTATTAGATTTACTGAAAGCCTATTTTTAAAGCTGCGTGGTAAAAGACAAAATTCAAAGTATACAGAGAGAGCTGCTTCACCAGGCCAAAAAACTGAAGAAAATTCATTTTGGCCACCCGGAAAACAATCTCTACGACCTCGGGCAAATCTTTATTGAGCAGCTGCGCAAGGATGATATTAATGAGCGCGCGGGTTCGATGGCTTTCAGCTTTACCATCGCCCTGTTTCCTCTACTCCTGTTTTTACTGAATTTAGTTCCATATCTGCAAGACTTTTTCCCTTACGTCACCACGGCAAACATCTTGGCTTTTATTCAAGAGATTTTACCAGGTGACCTCTATTCCCAAACGGAGAATACCATTATGGATATCGTATCCATCCCCAGGCAAAGCTTGCTTTCCTTGGGTTTTTTCTTTGCCCTCTTTGCTTCGACCCAAGGTGTGGTCTCCATGATGGATAGCTTCAACTCAGTATATAAAACAAAGGAAAGCAGGAGTTTTTTCCGAACCCGATTTATTGCAGTGGCTATTGTGATTATGCTGGCTTTGACTGTTTTCGCAGCAAGTACAGTAATGATTTTTGGGTCAGTCTTGATCAACCGAATTGACGAAATGCAAATGTTCAATTCTGGCTTTATGCTATTTCTCTTCAATTCCTTTAAGTTTTTGATCCTTCTTTTGATGTTTTATGTGACCTCAGCCTTTATTTTCAGATTTGCCCCGGTAGTACATGACAAGTGGAAATTTGGCTCGATAGGAGCCAAAATGGCCGGTTTGCTGATCACAGGCGGATTTTATGCTTTCACATTTTACTTGAATAATTTCGCTAGCTACAATAAGCTCTATGGGTCCATTGGTACCCTCATCGCCCTAATGCTTTGGCTTTGGATCACCTCGATGATTGTATTGATTTGCTTTGAAATGAACGTGAGTCTAGATCTGATCCAAGAGGACATCCGGAATGCTGAAGCAGAAGAAGATCGCCTTCCTCCCTTTGCAGATTAAAAATTTTCTTTCCTCTCTAAAGTGTGTGAAACTATTGGAAAAGGTTGTTTTCCTAGAAAGAGGCATGAATACCAAAAGAAGAAGAAGTACATTTTAGAGTGAGGAACAGTCATTCGATGAGATTAAGCTGTCATTACTTTTTTTAACCCAAACACAATTAATAAAAATTCCACTTTCAAAGTCGGGGAATATGGTAACCCTACCAATGGAATCCCATTTCTAATTGTGAATGGCGTTACCGTGGTAAAAAACAATGAAGCTCTGCCCGTAAAAACCGGACAAGAGATATATTGATCTTTTGGAAAAGCACTCGTAAGATTTAATGAAGTTTGAACATGGGAAATAGTTCTATTCAGAAGAAACGCAAGCTTAAAACAACTACTACAAAAAAGACTGGGATCAATATTCAAGTCTTTATTTTTTTTAGAAAAGCGTAAATCCGATTTGAAGGACAAAAAACTGCTGAATTACGCCTAAGACAGCTAAATTAGTCTATTGTTGAATTATTTAGTGAATAATTATATTGAAACCAATTTTCATTGAATTTTTCCTTCAAAGAGATTTTTAATTCCTGAAATATTATTCCAAATTAGAAATACTTTTCTACCGAATTATTCATGCTTACCACAAAACTAAATAGGCCCACTTTATCTAAAGATTTTTTACACAGAACTCATCTTGTGGAAAAATTGGAAGAAAGTAGCCACTTGCCCCTGATCTTAATATCTGCTCCGGCGGGTTATGGTAAGAGTGTGCTGGTCAGCCAATGGCTGATGAAATACCAAAAAGATTTTTCCTGGCTTTCATTGGATGAAAGTATGAATGATACTTCTACTTTCATTTCCTATTTGGTTGATAGTTTAGAGAAGTTTGGGGATAATGAGGAGATTCAAAGGATTTTTAATAATAAAAAAGAACTGCACTTCCTTTCCTGGGATGCGATTATAGATAGAATAATCAATTCAGTTAACCAAATTCAGAAAAATTTTAGGTTGGTGCTGGATGATTATCACTTGATCAAAAATCCAGATATACACCAATTAGTAAAAGTATTAATCAATGAGAATTTAATCAATTTTCAGGTGGTGATCAGCACCCGTTGGGATCCTCCCTTCCAGTTAAGAGAACTGAGGTTATATCAAAAAATGCTTGAGTTCAGGATGCGTGACCTCAGATTTGATAAATCTGAGATTCATGAACTATTATCCACTGCGGATGACATTAGAATCAGCGATACTGAAGTTAATTCACTTTTTGAAAATACTGAGGGATGGATCTTAGCAATCCGAATGTTTCTATTGGCAAAATCCTTTTCGGATCTTGATGATGCAAACAACAACAATGATATCCTAGTCCATGATCTAGATCGCTTGATGTTTCATATTAGTGAAAATCTTGACCCGAAATTTTTTCGAATAATGCAACTTTGCGCGCTTTTTGATCAATTTGACAAAGAGTTAATCAACGCTATTTGTAAGTGTGCTTTTCCCGGTTCTTGTTCAGCTGACACCTTTCTTTCCAAACTTGTCGAATTGAACTTTTTCTTAATCCCCATAAGAGATACGCAAGGAAAATTCAGATTCCACCATTTAATTGGCGATATTCTGCAAAGACAGTTGCAAAACTGTGAACCGGCTTTAGTCAACTCAATTTATAAGCAAATAAGTGAGTGGTTTTCAGAAAAGGGCTTATTTAATGAAGCAGTGCAATATTCGATCAAGGCTAATAACTATACTTTAGCCTGCGATCTGATAAAGAACCATAGAGGAGTTTTGCTGGAAAAAGGACAGTGGTGGGTTTTGCAGCGATGGATAAAAAACATTCCCCGTAAAATTCGAAATTCCCATATTGATCTCTTACTTACAGAATTACTTATTTGTGAAGAAACATGGAACCTTGCCGATTTATCTTCGATCCTGAAAATGTTGGATTCAATTGGGATTGAAAACTCAAACCCGAAGGATTTTTCTCAATATCTGTTTCATTTAGGCTACTACTTGACCTATGTCAACCCAGATCCAAAAAAAGCAGAAGAAGCGCTTGAAAAATCAAAAGCCTTATTTTACGACGAAAGTGCCATGTTTGGTACTCTCCGGGAAGTCATAATTGCCACCAACAGGCAAATGTTGGGTAAATCAGATCTTGCGTTGAAGACCCTTGAGGATATCCAAGAAAAATTTGATTATTCTTCAATAATGCAATATCGAGCTGTTCAAGGCAAAGTCTTTGTTCACTTACTTTCAGGAAATTTTGGATCGGCTGCCAGTGATTCGAAAAAACTACAATTTCTTGCCCAAGGTTCCGATTTCAATTATGCAGAATGTTGGATCTACTATTTTCTTGGCAACATTGCCATTCAATCTCACAACGAGAAGGAAACCAAACAGGCGTTTACACAAATGTTGACTTTGGAGGGAAGATTACATTATCGACTTTATTTTGATGCCCTTAGTGGGTTGACTCTAATTAGTTCTTTAAAAAGAGATAAAGAGACAACTAATTCATTTCTAGAACAAATGAGACAATTGGCCGGAAGCCTGAATAACCCGAAGTTTCAAGATTACTTCGAATCCGTCAAGGCAAGAGTCCGCTGGCATGATGGTCAAGGGGAAAAAGAGTTGGACTGGGCAATCCAAGGTTGGGTAAAACAACCCACAGGGAAGTATTTGTTTTTAATAGATGTCCCTGAACTAACAAAGCTCCGGATCATAGTCACCCACGGATCCATTCAATTGGTAAAGGAAGCACTAGAGGTACTTGACACTCTTGAAGGTGCTCTAAATGAAATTTATAACAAGTACCACGCGGTCGATATAGCGCTTTTGAAAGCGATAGCGGAATATCGTATAGGTGATTCGGATTCTGCAGAAAAGTCCCTTGAGAAAGCCCTATTACTTGCAGAAAGCTCTGAAGTATCCAGGCCCATACTTGAGGCATACCATGTTTTACCCGAATTATTTAATCTCATCAGTTCTTCAAGTGAATCTTTCCATTCACTCGCCCGATTGGGCCTCAAAAATAGCCTGGTGAAACAAAATCCAGAAAAGCTGACTATTCAAGAATTGACAATTCGTGAACAGGAGATCGTGAAGCTTATCGCAAATGGACTTAGAAACAAAGAGATTGCTGATCAACTTAATATTTCTACTGTAACCGTAAAAAGCCACTTGACCAATATTTATCGAAAGCTTGATGTCCCTAATCGAACCTCAATGCTTCGAATAATTCGAAATCAGTAAATCGTATCTTCAATAACCCATTTTTTTGCCTGATTAATCTCAGTTAATTTTTTGAGAAATCTGAATTCAAAACATTAAGTTTCACTAATTAAAACTAAGCGTCAGCCTTGTTTTTAGAGGAAAAATCAGGATAATCCTACCTTTTTGCGACTTAAGTTGTAGAAATAGTCAATTGGTCCCTCACTATATTGTTAGAATGAGAAGGGACGAACTAACTGACTTTAGGAAAATTGTACCCCAAGAATCCTCTGCCTATCAGATCAAGATTTCGGGCCAAGTGACATCGTCACTTATAGCTATAGTCGGTGATATGCAAATTCAAAAGCATCCTGAAAATGATGAAATCAATCTCATTGGATGTTTTCAGGACCAATCCGCTCTTCTGGGTATTCTTAATGCCGTGAATGACATCCGTCATGAAATACTATCGGTACGCATTTTAGAAACTGGTTAACACTGAATAATAAAAGAGAATTCAATCTCAATATATATCGGTGGTTAAATCCGGTTTATGAAAAAAAACTCAAACCAAGCAATCAATATTATATGAATAAGAATTTTAATATATCTAAAATAGTTCTCGCATGTCTCTTCACTTTGGCATCATTATCTACTTATGCACAAGAGGAAACTGAGAAAAGTTCGGCAAAACCTGAACCAAGTGCGGCAGACATAGCCAAAGAATTAGCTAATCCCAATACTGTAAGGGGTACCTTGAACTTTAACTTTGATTACATGCATTACCAGGGCACTTTGCCCGGCGCGGGAAGCCAAAACAGCTTTTCGATGAGTTTTCAACCTAGCCTTCCCATACCAATAAACAAGACTACCAATCTTTTTGTAAGACCAAATATCCCAGTTTATTTTTCGCAACCGGCATATGGGCAGAATGGTTTTGAAAATGCTGGAGTCAATCTGGGAAATATCAGTGCTGATATTGCAGTAGGTAAAACATTTCCATCAAAAACAGTAGGGATACTCGGGGCATTTGGAAGTTTTAGAACGGCAACAGACGATATCTTAAAGTCTCCTTATACGCTGTTAGGACCTGAAATCATGGTTGCTCAAATTTTTAAATGGGGTGTTCTCGGTGCTATGGTAAATCACTCATGGAATGTGAATAAGATTGAACCATCAACGGATGATAGTTTTTCTATTACAGGTGATAATATATGGATTGCCTCAGAAGGAGGAGAATCTGCTAGTATTACTGCCGGTCAATATTTTTATACCGTTACTTTACCAAATGCCTGGCAGATCATGGCGTCACCAACCTGGTCTTATAATCACAAAGCCTCAGAAGGCAATAAATTAACATTTCCTATTGGTACGGGTGCAACTAAAGTAACACGTATTGGCAAGTTGCCTTTTAAAATCAATTTCCAATATTGGTATTATGTTGCATCACCTGAAGCTTTTGGCCCGCAACACCAAATCCGCCTTACGCTTTCTCCAGTTGTGCCTTTGCCATGGTAAGAGCTCATAAATAATGAGGACATACTGCTTATTAAGAAAAAGGAGAAATGTATGAAAATATTATCAAATAACATTGAAAGTATGAAAAGCCAAAATATAGGTTTAACACTACTATTTTTTTTAGTAATGCTTAATTATTCTGTCTATGGGCAAGATATAAAGAAAGACACTATTCTTGTAAGAGATCTTTCAGGTCCAAACTCTGTAAGTCAGCAGATGAATCAAGACAACACCTCAAACGGATTGTTTTATATAGGGTCTGCGTTAGACAGTTTAGACCAATTGAAAAAAAGGTTTTATAAAAAAACTGGATTTATTATTAATGCAGATTATAACTCACAAATAATGGGAGCTACCGAAGCAATTGGAGATAATGTTAGTGCTAGTGGTGTGTTTCGTATTTATGGTAAGTATAATCTTGTTGGTAGAGGAACTTCAAATGAGGGCGGTTTAGTATTTAAAGTTGAAAATAGACATAAATACACCAACCTACCATTGCGTGAATGGGGGCTGGAAGGCGTAGGTTATGCAGGTCTTCTGCAATCTGTTTATAATAATGACAGGTGGCGTGTAAGTAATCTATATTGGAGACAAACATTTGCTAAGGCTAATATTGTCGCTTATGCGGGATTTCTGGATGTGACTGATTGGACTGATATTTTTGTATTGGCTAGCCCTTGGAGTAGTTTTAACAATTTATCATTTGCAACAGGTTCTAGTACTATCGGTGGTTTATACCCTGATGGTTCATTAGGTTTAATGGTAAGCGCATGGTTAACTGATGATATTTATGTTATAGGAGGTTTAATTGATGCTAATGGTAGCGCCACAAAATTTTATAAAGGATTTGATACGTTCTTTACCAAATTTGAAACCCTCAAAACTTTTGAAATTGGTTTTACACCAAATTCCGAAATGCCTATTTTACAAAACTTACATGTAACCTTATGGCAAGTGGACGAGACAGCAAGTGCTCCTAGTGGTTGGGGTCTTTCAGGCTCTATTAGCTGGGAATTAGGTAATAAGTTATTCCCATATCTGAGAGGGGGCTGGGCAAAAGATGGTGGCAGTATTTTTACAGCCTCAGTCAGTACAGGTATTGGTTATAATGTAATAGGATCCAACGTATTTGGATTAGGATTAAACTGGAACCGACCAAATGAAGGTCTATTTGGCACTGGCTTGAAAGATCAATACCTGTCTGAAATATTCTACAAATTACAGGTTACGCATCATATTGAATTCTCACCAAATATACAATTCATACTAAATCCAGCATTAAATACTAATGCAAACTTTACAACAATTTTTGGAGCACGTACACGAATTAATATATAAATACACTAGGAAAATTATTGTAAAAATCAAGGAATAATAAACAATATAATAATTTGATAAAAATGATTACAAAAAGTAAAAGATAAAACATAAAAAAAATTGTAACAAAAAAAATGACATTAATACAAATTTTACATTAACCAAAAACAATTTACTATGAAAAGAATGAAATCTATTTTCGGTCTTCTTGTAGCATTGGTATTACTGAATAGTAATGTATTTGCGCAAGAAAAAGAAGCACCCAGTTACCAATTAATCACCAATGTGAATGTATGGGATGGAACAAGTGATAAGCTTGTAAAAGCAGACGTATTAATTGAAAACAACCTAATTAAAGAGGTTAAGAATGGAATTACAGCACCTGCAGGTGCAACTGTAATAGACGGTAAAGGTGGTACCGTAATGCCTGGCTTAATTGAGGGACACGGCCATTTATACTTGAATGGCTCCACGCTAGCGGATATTGAAAATAATAAAGGTTATGATGAATTAGCGATTAGAGGAGCGGTAAAAGCTGAAGCTGCTTTAATGTCAGGATTTACGACTTGGAGAGATGCAGGAGGAATGGGTTCTGGGCTAAAGAAATCTATTGATGCAGGTTTAGTAGATGGACCAAGAATTTATCCCTCTGGTGCTATAATTGGCCCAACTGGTTCTCACGCAGATTTTAGAAATTATACAACTCCTAACGAAACTTTTTTTGGGGGGCATTCTTCGGCCGCTCGCAATGGCATGAGTTATACGACTGATAGTCCAGAAGCGATTAAAACAGCGGCTCGCCAAAACTTTATGCAAGGAGCAACTCAAATTAAAATCATGTCTAGCGGTGGAATTGCTTCACAATTCGACCCTTGGCAATTAAATGCGTTCTCTGCAGAAGACATACAAGCTGCTGTTGAAGTAGCAGAGGCTTATGGCTCTTATGTACAGTCTCATGCGTACTCCAAGACAGCAATTATGAGGTGCTTAGATAATGGAGTAAAGACCATAGAGCATTGCTTAATGTTTGATGAAGAGGTTGCGAAAAAAATGGAAGAAAAGGGAGCATATATGACCACAAACGTGACGTCTTTCTCTCCTCTCATTGATCAACTGGATTATATACGAACAAGTCCAATGTCTAAGAAAAAATATGAGTCTGCGAAAATAGCGGCTAAAGACTTTGTTGAAAATGTAAATAAATATCAACCAAAAATGGGGTTCAATACTGATGCGATTGGCGATCTTCAAAACGGTATAACGCAAGCTGACTATTCCATTTATTTAAGTGGAGAGCTCTTTGGTAATTTATTTACATTAAAATCGCTGACTTCTGTAAATGGTGAAATTGTAAAACTTGCAGGAGATGTTCTAGACCCATATTTTGAAGGTAGTTTAGGCGTAGTAAAACCTGGAGCCTATGCAGATCTTCTTATTGTAGCCGGAAATCCATTAGAAGACTTAACACTTATTGGAGCTAATGAAAAATGGTTTGATGCACCTGGACGTGCAGGTGATGATATCCCAGGAATGAAGCTTGTCATGAAAGATGGCAAAGTATATAAGAATACTTTGTAAGTGAGTCATTCTAAAGAATGAAATCGATCTGGATTAAAAAAAGACTGAATGTGTCAATCCCTCTAACAAAGGGAGGGCATATTCTGTCTTCATTAAAACTAACAAGGGCTACCAGCCTCTCCTACCGCTTCATTGCCTTGCTAGTTTGTTTGTTTGCTTTTACAAATCTAAATGCGCAAAAGCTTGATTCCATTACACCGATACGCGATAACATAGGAGATCTAAATGAAGCAGCTATTAGAAAAGGTGATTTCCCGGGTGCCATTAGACTCCCCGGCACAGATGTTTCTCTGGCCATTGGAGGATTTATTAAGGCTGTTGCATTATACGATACCAGATATAATGAAAAAAACGAAATCCTTCTTCCCGGCACATTCTCTCCCGAAAATATTTATAAAGGTCAGACCTATATGGGCGCCAAAGCATCGCGATTATATTTTGATGGAAGGTCTACCATAAAGGATATAGATATGCGAGGTTATTTCGAGATGAACTTCACGGGAGCATCGGGATTTAACTTGCGACACGCTTATTTAGAATTGAGTAATAAAAAGGGTCAAAAACTATTAATGGGGCAATACTGGAGTCTCATAATGGATTTGGAGGCAATTCCTGAAGGTTTGGTTGAACCTACGATAAGTGGACTCCCCTTTATACGCCTTGGACAAATTCGGTTTAGCACCCCACTCTCGAAAACGCTTGCATTATCGGTTTCTATGGAAGAACCCAGAAATTCAGATCTGAAAGGAGTTAATATGATTCCGTTGAATAAATATCCTCTTTTTGTTGGATCACTGAGCATTGACCCTTCATCTATATTTCATTTTAGCATCATGGGAATGGTTCGCCCCATGTCTATTGCTGATTTAACAGATGATTCTCAAAATCCTGCAACTGGTTATTTAAGCAACGCAACGCTCATCGTTAAACCAAATGATGCTAACAAGCTTACGCTTGCAGGCCTGTATGGTTCAGGAGCCTCAAATTATCTATTGGGAGCGGATAGCAATACAGGATATTTCGATGGAATTCGAACTGAATTACAAACCCAACATGGTGGTTTTGGTGCATACCGCCATGAATGGAACGAAAAATTCAGGAGTAATTTCGCATATGGAATGTTTGTCGGTGATGAAATTCCCAATAATCCTAATCCACATATAAAATCAAGCACCTTCGCTTTTATTAATACGTTTTACAGGGTTAATCGATATGTAAATATTGGTGTGGAATGGATATACTCAGCCAAGGAAAATTTCAACGGGGGAAAATTCAATAATAACCGTTTTCAATTTGGGATACAGCTATTTTAAAGACAGCTCTAACCAGTACCTGTAAATAAAGTGATGTTATAAATGGAAAATCATAATCGAATAATTTAAAATAATAAATGAGTCAGAAGCTTTTGAGACCGAGGGAAAGGCAAATTCGAAACCGGAATACAGAGTAGGATTGCGTTTGGAACTCAATTGCTGCATTATTCCAGCTATGACTGACGGAGGCTTATTCGATGACAGTCTAGGTGAGGGTTTTGAAATAGGAGTTGTTATTTTCTCTCCTCAATTCTTGAAAAGGATTTTATTAAATACAATATCTTCGAATTTTATATTCATCGTGAATAATTCAATCATACAAATACAGGATTTACAGTTTAATTGGGACAAATCGAAGGTTCCTTTTATAATAATTCCGAAACTTGCACTTTTGAAAAGTGAACATCTTTGGATTAAAGGCGAAAGCGGAAGTGGAAAAACTACTTTTTTGAATTTATTATCCGGGGTTTCACCCCTAAGCAGTGGTAAGATAAAAATATATGGCGGAAATTTGGCTGATGTGTCATCTTCAAAATGGGATACCATCGAAAAAATGAAACTTAAAATGAAAGATGGAAAAGTATATAAGAATACTTTGTAAGTAAGTCCTCCTAGAATAGCTTAACAGATTTATACAACTTGGTATGAACGTGCTAACTCAGCCATCAAAGAACATTAAGAAATAATTTTAATTTAAACATACGAAACAAGTTCGCAAAATTTATAACAAAGCTTTTAAAGAGAAAGCTGTTCCATTGAGTTACGATAGAAAAAACATATCAGAACTCTACAGAGAGTTGGTTTGCGAGTTAAATTAGGTTCTATGGAACAAAAAGAAGATAATATGCAAGGAGTTTCTTTGGTTCAGGGAGGACTTATTTATGCCATTATCCTTAAAATTCAAGGTAGAATGCCTATGAAAAATAGCTTGCGAAATAAAGCTATTATTATGGCTTTATTGACTTGGATTCCGCTTGCTGTTTTATCAACCATCCGATATTATTATGCAGGAAAAGTTGATGGGATTCCATTTTTCAAAGATATTTCAATGTATACACGATTTTTATTTGTAGTACCCTTATTTATATTACTAGAAGGGAGCATTGATAAAATCTATGTTCAGTACTTGCAAACCACAAGTATTCTTATAAAAAGTGAGTGTAAGGAAAAATTTAGAAGTTTGGTTTCACTATTTGGTCGATTGTCCAATTCTTTTCTGCCTGAAATTTTTATTCTTGTCTCAATTTATACAGTAGTTCTGTTTCGATGGGAAAACCTGCATGTTTTTGAATCAGGAAGGGGATACCTGGTTTCTGAAAGCTCTGAACAATTAACCTTAGCAGGCTGGTATTTCATATTATTTTCCTTTCCGGTGTATCAATTATTGGTATTCAGATGGATTTGGCGCGTGTTGATTTGGTTGTTCTCAGTTTTACGCTTTTCCCGTTTTAAATTCAATATCGAACCCATGCATGCTGATCAGATGGGAGGACTAGCATATCTAAATCTATTTCCTTTTTATCTCTCACAGGTACTCGCAGCATTTTCAAGCATTTATGCCTCAATGCTTGCCATTAGAATTATGTTCGAAGGCGATTTGCTCCAAAATAATGTGTATGACATTCTGGTTTATGTATTGACGCTTTCGCTACTTCTATACGTACCTTTATTAGCCTATTTGCCCATCTTGTTGCGATTAAAGAATAGGGGAGTCCATTTATTTGGGCGTTTAATATCCAAACATAATAACGATTATTTGGAAAAATGGATATACAATAACGATGGTAAAGAACCCATTTTGGGAGCAATGGATAATTCTTCATTAAACGATATTAACGGCAGTTATCTTTCAATTGCAAATATGAAACTTGTGCCAATTGATATACGCTTGTTTCTTTTAAGTGCAGGATTGATACTTATACCATTTTTACCGTTGGTTTTTACAATTTATTCCCCTGCTGAGCTATTTGAAATATTGCTTCAAACTTTGTTTGGCACTTAATTATAGTTTATGATAACAGAGATAATGTTTTCGCCTACAAAGGGAATTAATGCAGAATTGTCTTTTAACTACAGTGCAAAATGGTTAGGATCAAGTGATGACTATGCGACCATGTTTTCAACTTTTACCTTGTTGCCCCGTTTCGAATTAAACTTTCAAAGTAGTTTATTTTGGACCGATGAATCCTTGAATACTTTCCGGTTTTTGAAGAAAGACTTTATTAAAAACAATACCACTCAATTCTAAATTCATCGTGAATAATTCAATCATAGAAATACAGGGCTTACAGTTTAATTGGGACAAATCAAAGGTTCCCTTTATTACAATTCCGGGACTTGTAGTTTTGAAAAGTGAACATCTTTTGATTAAAGGCGACAGCGGAAGTGGAAAAACTACTTTTCTGAATTTATTATCCGGGGTTTTACCCCTAAGCAGTGGTGAGATAAAAATATTAGGCGAGAATCTGGCTGATGTGTCATCTTCAAAACGGGATGCCATCAGGGCAAATCACATGGGTGTTATTTTCCAGATGTTTAATCTCATCCCCTATCTTTCGGTTATAGAAAATGTACTTATTCCCATACATTTTTCTGAAGTCAAAAAGAATAAAATCCAGACAAGGGGAAGTACTGCAAAAGAAGAAGCAATCCGCTTACTGTCTGAATTGGGTCTTCAGCAGAAAGAGATTCATGAAAAGAAAGTGACCGAACTCAGCGTTGGGCAACAGCAGCGGGTTGCGGCAGCAAGGGCTTTAATTGGTTCGCCAGAAATTATCCTGGCCGATGAACCAACTTCAGCACTTGATGAAAAGAATTCTTTGCGCTTCCTCGAACTGCTTTTAAAAGAGTGCAATAAAAACAACAGCACTTTATTGTATGTAAGTCACGACAGTCGTATCCAACAAAGATTCCAACAAAGTATTTCCATCCATGATTTTACAGAAAATATGCGGATTGCTGAGAAAAAAGGAAAGGAGGCCATGGAATGTTCATCTTGAAACTCGCGTTAAAAAGTATGTTGAACCGTAAGTTTACGGTGGCACTTACCATATTTTCTATCGCTATTAGTATCACACTTTTATTGGGTGTTGAACGGATAAGGATTGGCGTTGAAAATAGTTTCACCAATACAATTTCAGGCACCGATTTGGTTGTTGGCGGGCCCACCGGCGACGAGCAACTTCTTTTGTCAACAGTATTTCATATCGGTATGGCTTCCAACAATATCAGCTGGAATAGCTACGAAGATATTGCCTCCAATGAATTAATAGAATGGACGATTCCGATTTCACTGGGCGATTCGCATGATGGATTTAGCGTAATTGGCACGAACCAAGACTATTTTACACATTATCAATTTGCTAATAAACAGCATTTGCAATTTCAGGCTGGAAAAGCGTTTCAAGAAACTTTTGATGCCGTTTTGGGGGCAGATGTTGCAGCCGCTCATAACTATAAAATTGGCGATGAAATTGTCATCAACCACGGTTCGGGTGAAATTGCATTTCAAGATCATGGCGACAAACCTTTTCACGTAACTGGAATCCTGCAACGTACCGGCACACCTGTGGACCAAACCATTCATGTTAGTTTAGAAGGGATCGAAGCCATTCATATTGACTGGGTAGATGGAATGCCCGACAAAAGCATGCACTTTTCGGCTGAAGAGGTAGAGGAGCTAAACCTTAAACCCGAATATATTACTGCTTTTTTGGTGGGATTAAAAAACCGAACAGACGTATTGGCCTTACAGCGCCAAATCAATACAAATAATACTGAGCCCTTAACTGCGGTTATGCCGGGGATTACCTTGCAACGGCTTTGGAACATGATGGGCAAAATTGAAACAGCACTGTTGATTGTCTCTGGTTTTGTGGCCATTGCCGGATTAATAGGTATGCTTGTAGCATTGCTTACCGGCGTTAACGAAAGACGGCGCGAAATGGCAATTCTACGTTCGGTTGGTGCCAGCCCCTTAAAAATATTCGGTTTAATTTCCAGCGAATCTATAGTAATTACCCTATGGGGAACAGCGCTGGGTATAGCTTTTGTTTTTCTCTTATTGCAGATAGCTAAACCCATACTGGAAACACAGTACGGCATTTATTTAAATCCCTCAGGGATATCATTACGGGAGATTTATATTACCGGAACGGTAATAATTTTGGGAGTACTAATTGGGATAATTCCTGGGTACAAAATATATAAATACTCACTTCTGGATGGAATGACAGTTAAAATATAATTTGATTTCACACTAAAAAGCTTAATAAAAAAAATATGCGTAGTTTAATTTTCTCTTTTCTGTTTTTAACCGTTTTTACTGGTTCCTTTGCCCAGGAGGTAAAAGAAATTCAATGGGATGATCTGATTCCGGATGAAGTTGAAATTGATGATCCTTTTGAAAAATTGACGGAGGATCAAATTGATGATTTAAGATATATCGTGAGAATGCGGACGCTTCAAGAAAGAAAACCGGGGAGTGTGGCCGCTGAAAGTCTGAAAACAATTGAAGAAAAAGAAAAAAAACTTGCCGCTGAAGGAGTTAATGTTGAGAGCATTCTTGCCCAGCATACAGCTATTACGGAGCTTCTGAAAAAGAATGCGGAAGCAGTGGTCGAGTCCTTAGACGGATTAAACATTAGAATGTTAGGTTATTTATTGCCGCTGGACTTTAATGGAAAAAATGGTGTTGAATTTCTTTTGGTGCCCTGGGTAGGGGCTTGCATCCACACACCGCCACCACCCGCAAATCAAATTGTTTTTATAAAATTTGACAAAGGCTTCGAAGTGAATTCCCTCTTTGCCCCAGTGTGGGTGGAAGGCACGCTGCTAACAGAAAAATTAACGAAAGATCTTTATTTGGCAGATGGTGAGTCCAAAATAAATGTGGGCTATGCCATGTCGGCAAAAAAAATCTGGGCCTACAAGAAAAAGTAAATAAGACAAGCAAGGGACCAATATGGAAAGAGAATACGCTAATGTCAGTTGTAGTAAAAATTAGATTTTGAAACACTTTTTATGTTTCAAACAGCAAACTTTATATATATGAATCTTACCCGTTTTCTAACACTTATCTTCCTGATCAGCATTACTGTAAAAGCGATAGCTCAGCAGGATACAACTGATGTCGATTTGAAACGCACGCCATATGAATTGATGTCCAATTATTACAACAATGATTTTCATCCTTTTAAAAAGAGAAACATTTACATAGGCATGGCATTTGGCTTGGAAGACAAGCAATCGACAAATACTATCGGACTCTTAGAAAATATCATTGACGGCGACCGACTCAACTATGACCTCCTGCTGAGAGCAGGATATTATACAGGTAACTATGGAATGGTCGGGATAAATTTCAAGTACTACCAAAATAGATTTGCAGGAGAAGTCTTTCGAGAACCTGATACCCTTCAGTCAAATTCCATCAGCAGGGGGATTGAATTTACGCCAAACTTCCGGTCTTCTGTGCCCCTGACAGACAATGAGCGCCTTAGTTTTTTTACGGAAGTGGGGTTAACCTTTGGCTTTGGCAATACACTAAGACGAACCGTTAGAGACCTTGATGTGGTAGATAAGACCTATTCCTCAGATTTCAATTTTCGCGTGGGTATCAGTCCTGGGATCACTTTTTTTGCGATGGAAAACTTTGCCTTTGAGATTCAACTCAATGTGCTAGGCTATGAACTTCAAGTCAGAGATCAAAAGGTCAACGATGGGGTAGAATCAAGGGAAATCCGGCAAAATGTGGATTTCAATATTGATCTGCTCTCCCTAAATCTTGGGCTGGCATACTATTTTGGATCTAAGAGATAAAATAGAATCTATTATGAAAAAATATATCATTCTTTTCGTTTTGACCATAGTTTTATCTTCCTGTGTCAAGGAAGATTTCTTTGGCTTGTCAAACTATGGAAATATCAAATCTATAGTTGTAAGCAACCAGGCGAGCAATGCATTAATCAATACCAATGAATTTACAGTAGAAGTTGAAATCCCAGCAGGAGTTGATCTTTCTAACATCTCAATTCAAAGCTTGGAACTATCTTCATTCGCCACAGCAGACAAGCAAGTGGGTGACATACTTGACTTACGAGAACCTCAACAGATTTTTGTAACGGCGGAGGATGGAAGTTTGCACGCTTGGACCATCACTTCATTTGTTGCATCCGCAACTCCTCAGCTAGATAATGGAGATCTAAATCAATGGTATAAAACGGGTTCGGATTATTTTGAGCCCGGAAAGGATGCTGCATCAACCATATGGGGAACTGGGAATCCTGGCACCCAGATTTTGAACAAACTAGCTACTGTTCCATTTGATCTGGGAAATGGGAATCTCGCTGCACAAATGATCACATTGGACAATGGTAGGCTGGCAGGCACATTTGGTGCGCCCATATCCACGGGATCAATATTTACGGGGGTTTTTGATTCGGACAAAATTGACCCTTCTAATCCGCAGGCCGCCATAGACTTTGGAACTCCTTTTAGTGGCAGACCTGAGAAACTGAGGTTAAAATATAAGTACCAAGCTGGTGAAGTAAATAAGAATAAACAGGGTAATGAATTAGGGTACCCCGACATGTTAGATATTTATGCGCTCTTGGAAATAAGATTAGGAGGTAAAACAGAGCGCTTGGCTACAGCCTGGTTTAGAAGTAGCGACAATCAGTCGGATATGGTTATTTTGGAGGTTCCATTTACCTATGGTGAACTTGATGCCACTTTCCCGGATTACATGAAACCCGTAGGCCAAGATTATGTCAGCTCAGATTCCGCCTCATTTGTATTACCAACACATATTATTTTCGTGGCATCCTCCAGTTTCGACGGTGCTAATTTTGCCGGGGCAATAGGAAGTACACTAATTATTGATGATGTGGAAATGGTCTATAAAGAGTGAAGTTCGACTAGAAAAATCTAATTCTTATTTGAAAGAAGTGTTTTTTTTGCTTTGAAATGAATGTGAGTCTAGATCTGATCCGTGAAGGAATCAAAGACCCTTTTTCCAATATCCTCAAATATTTGCGAAAATAGTATTGCCAAAACTTCTGTACTTTTATCCTCATCTCCTTATCGATTCACTATGAAAAAAATCCAAATTTTCTACTTCCTGATCTTCACGGGCTTACTTTTAAGTTGCTCTGAACCTGCAGAAAATACAATCCCTGATTCTGAAATTAATGCTTGGTTTGACGCCGAATATGAAGAACTTCTTCAAATGAGTCCTATTCAGTTGACTGTCCAAGGAAGGAAAGACCGTTATGGTGAAGTCGATGATATGAGCGAGGAGGCTGAGGATAAAAAGCTAGCTTGGATGGAAGCGAGTGTTCAAGAGCTGAAGGACAAATTCCCCTACGAATCCCTTAGCGAGCAAGCCAAAATCTCTTACGACTTGTGGACCTATCAGTATGAGATGGAAAAGAGTAACCGAGAATTTCGTCGAATGGAATATGTCTTCAATCAAATGACTGGTCCACATACTCTCCTTCCAAACGTGATCATCAATTTCCATAAGGTGGATGATGCCAGTGATGCGGAAGCCTTGATTTCAAGATATGCCGAGGGGGGAAGAGCTATAACTCAGCTTTTGGAAAGAGCAAAATTGCAAACTGCTGAGGGAGTTCGACCACCAAAGTTTGCCTATGAATATGTAATTGATCAGTCCAAAGCCCTGATAAATGGAGCACCCTTTACTGAAACAGGACAAAATTCCGCTCTCTGGAATGATGCTTTAGGCAAAATAGAAGCCCTGGTAGAATCTGACAAAATTACGGCAGAACGAGCCGAAGCTTTGAAAGCCGAAGCCAAGGAAAACCTTATCAATAAATTTCAGCCAGCCTATCAGGAACTGATTACCTGGCTGGAATCTGAACTCCCAAACTTAGAAGAAAAACCTACCGGTGTCAGTCGACATGAAAACGGAAATGCACTCTATGCACAGCGCTTAAAAACAAACACAACAACAGCTCTTTCCGCAGATGAGATCCATAATATTGGTCTGAGTGAGGTAAAGCGAATCCAAGAGGAAATGCTTACCATCAAGGAAAATGTGGGATTTGAGGGGGATTTGAATGAGTTTTTTGAATTCGTAAATAGTGACCCACAATTCTTTTTCCCAAATACAGACGAAGGAAGGCAGGCCTACTTGGATGAAAGCACGGCCTTTTTAGAT
The DNA here is from genome assembly GCF_042649705.1 of Algoriphagus namhaensis. Classification (NCBI taxonomy): domain Bacteria; kingdom Pseudomonadati; phylum Bacteroidota; class Cytophagia; order Cytophagales; family Cyclobacteriaceae; genus Algoriphagus; species Algoriphagus namhaensis. The sequence goes on along the minus strand of NZ_JBHRZS010000002.1, from coordinate 201,936 downwards.
GAAATCAAGAAAAAACTTCCTGATTACTTTGGAATCCTACCCAAAGCGGACTTGGTGGTAAGACGTGTGGAAGCATTCCGGGAGCAAGATGGAGCACCCCAGCATTATAATCAAGGAACTCCTGACGGCTCTCGTCCGGGCACTTACTACGTACATTTATCTGACATGAATGCCATGCCTAAATCTACCATGGAAGGGGTAGCCTATCATGAGGGAAATCCCGGTCACCACATGCAGATATCTATTGCACAGGAGCTGGAGACTCTCCCCAAATTCAGAACACAACTAGGGTTCAATGCCTATGTGGAAGGATGGGCACTTTACTCGGAAATCTTAGCCAAGGAAATGGGGCAATACCAAAACCCATATTATGATTTTGGAAGACTCGTTAATGAAATCTGGCGAGCAATTCGCTTGGTCGTAGATACAGGAATTCATTCCAAAGGCTGGACTGAGGAAATGGCGGTTGATTATTTCTCAGAAAATTCATCCATAGCCCCTGGAGCGATCAAAGCAGAAGTGAGACGGTATATGGTTTTCCCTGGTCAAGCGACTGGTTATAAAATCGGGATGTTGAAAATTCTTGAGCTTCGAGCTATGGCCGAAAAGGAACTGGGTGATAATTTCGATTTGAAAGGCTTCCATGATACCGTTTTAGGAAATGGAGCTTTGCCATTAGACATTTTAGAAAAAGTGGTCAACCAATGGGTGGAAAAGGAAAAAGCTGAAGTAGCTGAGTAAAATTGCTCAATGATAACCTAAGCAAATTGCATAGGAAGTCTTGAAAAAATAACCCTAACAGAATCAAGGGTTTAGAAAAAATCCAGTTTTGGTATTTGTATTAAAAGAGAATACCCTTACTTTTGCAAACCTAAACAAGCGAGATCACGCAAGTTTACTATAGAGGAGTGGCAGAGTGGTCGATCGCGGCGGTCTTGAAAACCGTTGTACCGTGAGGTACCGGGGGTTCGAATCCCTCCTCCTCTGCAAACAAAAACCCAAGCAAATGCTTGGGTTTTTTCGTTTCGAGTCGTCGGGGCTATCCTTTCGATGTGCTACTGGATGCGGGCTATTAATCATCTACCAAGGATGAAGCAATCTCCCTGAACATTTTCCACTCCCCATCTTTTGTTCTTTTTAAAAGCATTAAAAATGTATCCTCTAATTCCTGAACATCCCCATTTTCATCAGTATAATACATAGTACTAACCCCAAAATCATAGGCAATGGAGTCGGAAACTATAACGGTTTCTTTGGGCCTCATTTTGATACTGTCATATCGAAACTTGTTACCATGTTCTTCTCGAAGTTTTCTGTAGGCCACCCAATCCTCGCTCCCCGGACCAACAGATATCATATCCGGAGCGGCAAATTTTCTCAAATCATCATAGCGCTTTTCTTTTACTGTATTCTGAAATGCAGCCCTCAACTGTTCAATTTTTTCAAGTTCAGCAGGAATATCTAATTTCGACACTTTTTCTTCCTCTTTTGAAGTTTGTTGGCAGGAAGAGAAAATCGCTAACAATAGTATTGACGCTAAGTATTTCATCATCTCAGGAGTTTGATAAAACATTAATAATTATAGGGTTATGAATGAATTTAAAAAAAAACTACCCCAAACACAAAGTGATAGCCAGTAAATTGACTAGAGAAAAAACAGTCTCGTGGCTCGAATCCCCCCATTTCTTGAGTAGTTTGTAGAAAATAAACTGAGGACCTCAACTTTGGCGTCAATGTTCGAATACTTTAGTATCATTAGCTATTTTCGTTTATAAAAAACAAGATTAACGAGGTGCTCGCACTGACTGATGTCCATTCTTTATAATCATGGAAATATCCTCCAGCGCATCTAGGTTTTCTAATGGATTCCCGTTCAGGATTAGCATGGTTGCTGGACTTCCAACTTTCAGGGAACCATTCCCATCGATAGGCAAGTGGCGTGTAGCGTTGCCAGTCGCCGTCTTTAGCACTTCCAGCAGTGGAATGCCAGCTCGGTCATAAATCCTGAGCTCTTCGATGAGATCTGATCCATAATTAACACCCTCGTTCGGTGGATCTGTACCTGCAATGATTGGTATCCCTAATTCATAAATTTCATAAATCTTCTCTTCAAAAAGCTTGTCCGGAACCAGATAGTTCTGGTAGTCAAACTCCCTTTGTATCTGGCTCATTGTGGTATCATATTGTGTCTGCATATTCAAGTTTTGCTGTAATTTCAGGGTCGGAATAAAGAATATTCCAGATTCTTTGAGCAACTTCTTATCTTCTTCAGACAATTCTCCTTGTGTTTCCCAAAAATGAGCAAAGCCGGATGGCCGAAGGGCTGCAATAGCCAAGGCATCATCCAGTTTTGTAATATGCACCAATGATTTCAGTCCGTGTGAATTTGCTTCGTGTATGATCTCCTCAATTTGTTGGTATGATAAGGTTGGCAGTTCTACGAGCTTCGCTTCTTCATACCAACCTGGCTCACGAATAATTTTGATCACCTCTGCTCCCTTCTCCACTGCTATTTTTACAAATTCAGATGCTGACAAACTATCTGAAATAAAAGGAAAATCATCCGAAAGGGGTAAATAAGTATGAGGATGTCCGTTTCGCACTGTTGCACCAGGCCCGGCGCCATAGTAATTGGAATAACCCAGAGAATCCCGATACTGACGCATTGCATTCTCCTCCGATAGAGATAATTCAAAAAGATCTAAAACGGTTAGTACCCCAACATCATGAGAAGTGGCAAGCATCTCCGACTCCCACATGTGAACATGCGCGTTCACTAGTCCAGGAACAACAAATTTACCGGTTCCATCGATTACAGAATCTGCAAGCAATGTTTCAATACTGATTGTAGCTACCGTGTCCCCAGCGATAGCAATATTTGTAATTCCTAGATTCTTTTCCCCATCAAAGATATGGACATTCGATATCACGAGATCATATTTGATAGGTTCTGAACATCCTGTAACAATGAATACTAGAAACCAAAAGGACAAAAATTTAAAGGAGCTTTTCATTTTTGATAATTTATTTGAACAAACATAAAATGAATCTATCCTCCTATTTTCACCAAAATGGGCTTGTCATCAGAATGGCTAAAATTGAAATAGATGCCCAAGTAGTCGATAGGGGAATGAGGCAAAGCCAAATGAGATCATAGATTTTAATATAATTAAATTCTATGTTTTTTGCTGATTTTTTGAGTATCGTAGTAGAGAGTTAGAACAATTCCTCAAAACAGAATTCCCTCAGGTCTTCAGGACTTTTTAATTCATCATTACCTTTACCCTATGGACAAGCAAATCCTGATCGACCTAGTCACCAAGACAATGCCCTATGGAAAATATAAGGGTAGGTTGCTCTGCGATGTTCCGGAGCATTATTTGGTTTGGCTTAAGGGAAAGGGCTTTCCAGAAGGAAAACTGGGGATGTGGCTTCATACCCTGTATGAGATTCGGCTCAATGGTTTGGAGCATATTCTTCACGAACTCCGCAAAAACCACTCTAAGCTTTATTAGATTTCGGCTCGGTCTAGCACTCTACAATATCGGGAGGTTTCATGACCAATCACTTCGAATCGGCCTAACCAAAAACTTGAAAGCCAAAAGTGCAGACTTAAAAAATTGCCTCAATGATTATTTCACTTATCTTTATATGAGACATTTTTTTTACAGATGACAAATAAAGTTTTCCTTTTCGTACCCCTTTTCCTCTTTTTTGTTTCCACTACATGGTCACAGACACCAGCTGGAGCAGATGCACAGAGACAATTTCTTGAATCCTGGAGCAAGCCTACTGTACGGCCAGACCGGATAATTCTCAATGTCACAGAAGACCTGAGCACTTCCGTAAATGTGACTTGGCGCACGAGTATTGAAGTGAACGAAGGAATTCTTGAACTGGCACAAGCCACGGCTGATCCAATGTTCATCAAAAAATCAATCCAAATCGAGGCTAAAACTGAGATTTTAGACTTACGTGATGTGAGAGTAGCGGGCATACGTGCAAATTACCATTCCGTAACGATAGAAAAATTGAAGCCTGGTGTAACCTACGCTTATCGAGTTGGGGATGGAACACTCTGGAGCGAATGGTTTCAGTTTACTACGGCTACTGAGGATCCCGATGAGGAGTTCTCATTCCTTTATGTGGGTGATGCCCAAAATTACATTTTAGAGCTTTGGTCTCGAGTAGTGCGAGAAGGCTTTCGCAAAGCTCCAGATGCAAAGTTTTTTATCCATGCCGGGGATTTGGTCAATCATGCCCATCGGGAACAAGAATGGCATGAATGGTTTATGGCAGGAGGCTTTATTCACAGCATGATTCCAGCCATGCCCACCCCAGGTAACCATGAGTACAAACCAAGAATGGAAAACACTGGAAATGAAGAGCCCTCAATTCTTTCATTGCAGTGGAACCCTCAATTTACCCTTCCACAAAATGGCCCAAAAGGACTGGAAGAAACGGTCTATTACATAGATTACAAGGATACACGTATCATCTCCCTCAATAGCAATGATTATCACAAGGTTCAGGCAAATTGGGTAGAAAAAGTATTGAAAGAAAACACTAAAAAGTGGGTCATTATCACCTATCACCACCCCATGTTTTCTGCCGCTATTGGACGTGACAATGATAGGCTTCGCAAAATGTGGAAGCCAATCTTTGATAAATACGCGGTGGATCTGGTCTTACAAGGCCATGACCATAGTTACGCCAGAGGTCGTGTGGCTCCAGAAAACAATGAACTCGATGGCCTCAATATGCGGGATGAGACAGGGACAGTATATGTAGTTTCCATCAGTGGAGGCAAGATGTATGAAATAGGCGGAGACTGGACAGAACTAGGTGCAATCAAGGACCGCACCGCGGAAAACACCCAGCTATTTCAAGTGATTACTATCCAAGGTGATAAACTTGTATTCGAATCCTTTACTCCGGTAGGTGAACTCTATGACGCTTTTGAATTAATGAAAAATGGCGACGGTCCCAATAAATTTGTGGAGCGAAAGGGCGAGGCCATACCAGAGAGAGTATTTAGTACCAACAAATAATTCTTTCCTTTCAAATCGTATCCATTTAGGCAAATTAGCTTGGCCTAGAGGAAATCATTCCTCTGATGAAACTCTCTTGGGCAAGAATTTCTAACGATTGGATGGTTAGAACGTGTAAAAGTATCCCACTTTTAACCATAAGCGGGTTCTGAAGCCTTCCTGAATATATTTATCCGTACGGTAATCCACGCTTAGCTCCAACTTCTGAGAAGCCGTCAACAATCGGCCTAACGTAAACACGAGTCGATTTTCAATCTCAAATTCCCCCGATTGTAAGCTGAGAATGGGTTCATTGGATGCTACAAAGTAGTTTTCTTGAGGCTCAAGGGTAGTTCCTGAAAGTGGAAATTCGGCAGCAATCCTATACCTAAGTCTCAATTCCACATCTTCATCTTTGGTAAAGGTCTGATCGGTTCGGAAACGATGAGCCAAACGAGTACTGCGAATCCGGCTCACAGCGGCAAATTGCTGAATTATTCGATTGGCATTGGGGCCATCTTGGATCCGGTGAAAAACACCAAAGGCGATACTTTTAGAATGATTGAGTTTCAATCCATAAAAGGCCATCAGGTCCGTTCGGTAGTGCTTGAATACCTTTCCCTCTTCCCTATCCTCCCGATCAAAGAAAATATCCTGATGCTCTACTTTAAAAGTGATTTGCCTTTGATTTTTCAATTTTTTGGTGATCGCAGCCTCTGGAAAAAGCCCTCCAAAAAACTGATTTTGTTGTCCAAGACAAGCATTGCCCCAAAGTATCAGAGCGAATAAAACCACTAGTCTCTTCATCTAAAAAATCAGGTTTTCATTTGGTGGAGTAATGATTTTTCGCCTGCTGATAAAAACTCCCTTTTCGTCAAATAGTCCTTCCCAAAACTGTGATAGTCCATCAATGTCCGTTCCTACAAACTCGATTTCATATCTGACTTCTAGCCCTTCCATTTCATTTTCATCAAAAAGATCTTCTAAATCGTCGGGATGGCCAGAGTATTGAATTTGCAGACGTCTGATTTTATAGTTTTTATAGCCTTCAGAAAAATATTGATTTAGGTTTTGCTGTACCTCGGCCGCTAACTCTTCGAAGTTCAACTCTATTTCTACATCTTCGATGACTCCCAAAGAATCAAATTCCACACTGTAGTATTGATCGTTCCACTTAAACTTAGCCTCATAGGAGTAACCGGATTCATTAGTCTCTAAATACCATTTGGGAGATTTCAGGGTTTCGAAAGCATCCTTGAGCCATTTTTTCGCAGGACTGGGAACCTCTGATTTTTTTACTTTTTTTTCTCGTTCCACTTTGTCTTGGGCCTTGGCTGAAAGGCCAAAACCAGCAAATAGGAAGCTTAAAGCCAATGCAAAAACTAAATAAGGGAGGTTTTTCATAAGTGAAACTCGAAAGGAATCATGCCTAAATTAACGCATAATCGGCTTAACATGGTTAAAACGTGCCTTTAGAATAGTAGTTCATTTCATCTTTGGGATCGTTTGAAAGCAGTCAAAAGATGTCTCCACCTTGCATTCGCTTACGAATTAAGCTACATTTCATATAAATCATCAACCCCATCACTATGTTAAAGAAAATTGGTATTGGAATCGGCGTGCTGTTTTTAGCAGTGGTCGCCTTCTTTGTGTACGGAATGTTATTTCCTGCTAGCCCCCCAACTAGCACTTCCTTTTCAGCTCAAGGTCTGGACATCACAGTACATTATTCACAGCCTTCCAAAAAAGGTCGAGTCATCTTTGGTGACGAGGCTTCAGGAGCCTTGCAGCCTTACGGCAAATATTGGAGGCTCGGAGCTAATGCAGCCACTGAAATCACCTTTAGCCAAGATGTGAGTTTCGCTGGAGAGTCGGTTTCTGCTGGAACCTATAGAATGTATGCTGTTCCTGGCCCGAATTCCTTTGAAATTAGTCTTAATTCGGAGTTAGATGTCTTTCTAGGAGTAGTAGAGCCGGACTATGCGATGGATGTAGTTAAAGTAGATGTCCCCACTTCTACTCCTCCATCAGAGGTCGAGACGTTTACCATCAGTTTTGAGGAATCGGGAGCAAACATCCTGATGAATATTGCTTGGGATCAGACCTTGGTGGCTGTCCCTATCCAAGTTCAATAACAAAAAAGGCTATGGCTTTTTCAAAAAAGAAATGGGTACTCCTTCCAATTGGGGTACTCATTTTTCTTGGGCTTACCTATTGGGTGATCGGATTGATCCAGTATCGTCTGAATGTAATGGATGTGGAAGACTATGAACCCATCTCTACCCTAGTTGTCCCTGAGCACCATCTAACCAAATCCAAATACCCCTTCATCGACGTTCACAATCATCAGTGGATCATGCCGATCCAAGATTTGGATGATTTAGTCGAAGAAATGGACTCGCTCAATATGGGTGTCATGGTAAACCTGAGCGGCTTTAGGGGTAAGATTCTCGAATGGTCTTTGGACAATGTAGAAGATAATCACCCCAATCGTTTTGTGGTATTCCTCAATATCAATTTTGAAAATCTGGATGATCCCGGTTGGCCTGAAGAACCTCTGGCCATGCTGGAAGAAGGGGTGAAACAGGGGGTGAAAGGATTGAAGGTATACAAAGGTCTTGGCCTGACTGATGTGGATAATGATGGAAACCGAATCGCAGTAGACGACCCAAGGCTAGATCCCATCTGGGCTAAATGTGGGGACCTAGGCATTCCCGTGCTCATTCACTCTGGAGAGCCTGCATCTTTTTGGAAACCCAAAGACAAAAACAACGAACGCTGGCTAGAACTCAAGCAATATCCTAGCAGATACAGGGATCCTGCTACGCTTCCAAGCTTTGAGTCCATCATGGCTGAGCAGCACCATGTTTTCGAAAAGCATCCCGGGACGAAGTTCATTAATGCACATTTGGGATGGTATGGCGGGGACCTCCAAAAGCTTGGCGATCTGATGGATCAATTCCCAAATATGTACACCGAGATCGGAGCAGTTTTAGCCGAGCTAGGTCGACAGCCCCGAGCTGCTCGAAAGTTTATGATCGAGTACCAGGATCGGGTCCTTTTTGGCAAAGACACCTACAAAATGGAAGAATATTATACTTACTTCCGTGTTTTGGAGACGGAGGATGAATATTTTGACTACTACCGAAAACGACATGCCCATTGGAAAATGTATGGTCTTGGCCTGCCTGATTCGGTGCTTCGCAAAGTCTATTATGCCAATGCACTCCATGTGATTCCTGGGATTGATCGTTCTCTTTTCCCGACGGAGTGATTAGTTGGGCTAATCCACTTTATATCTGTAATTGAATTATTCAGGTAGTCAAAATTACAGCCGATAATGCCATGCAATCTTCGGTAAAATGAGTCATCCTCAAAACTTCAAAGGATGAAGGAATATGATTCTTTGCCTCAATTAATCCTTTCCTCCACTGCCTTTAAATTGATCCTCCTTGTAGGCAAAAAGGACATTAAATGAAGTTAGTGAACCATAGCAGCGGGTAATGTATTGCTGCAGATGGATTCGATCTTCATCATCAAGTTTGGGGTGGTTATTGATGTTTTGCTCAAGCACACGTAGCTTTTCCCTCACCATGACGATCTTATGAAAAAATGTGGCCATGGGTATCTCCTTAGTAGCCAAGGTCTGATCATGTGGCTCAAAGACAACCTGTCCACCTATCCACTTGCCACCGAGCGGTACCAATGGAGCCCTTTCTGAAGTAGCTAAAAGCGCCTCACGAATAGCCCGCTCCACATCTCGCATCGTGAGCATGGGGAAATCCGGAACCTTGGCTTCCTCTACCTCAAACCCTTCGTAATCTCGAGCTAGGGTTTTGATTTCTTCAGACTGGTAAAAATAAATCTTGTAATACTCCTCTTCTACAGACAGAATCATTCCTGTACCAAATTTGGGATGTCTTAATTTAGAGCCGGGGGCAAGTTCGCTTGCTGACATATGTAAAAGTTTAAAATGATTACGTAAAGTACAAAAGACTCCGAATTTCTGTAACTTTTTGCTTTACTATGCATTGCTTACTCAAATGAAAAAATTCTTAGTCTTAGCGATTTCGGTATTTCTTGGCTTTACTTTTTGGGGTTCTGGCATGGCAAAGCTGTATTTCGAACACAAATTTTTTGGATGGATCGGGCCTGTTTGGTTGATTGACGAACTCCGGCCCTATGGGCTTGGCTTATACGGACAGTTTATCGCTATTTCTCAGATAGTCATCGGGTACTGCTTGGTCACCACCCGATACAAACTACTTGGGGCGATCATGATGCTTCCCCTAATCGGAAACATATTAGTGGTCACCATTTCCTTGGAGTGGCGAGGCACACCCTTTGTCTTAGCATTTTTGATGCTGTTAAATCTCATTCTGCTTTGGCAATACCGCGACTATTTTCGCCCCTTAATCGATGAAACCGCCACCACCAATCAGATCAAAAAGCGATCTCCCAAAACGGCAAAAGGACACTTGGTTTGGCTGTCCGGACTCGCCTTGCAGCTATTTTCAATTTTGGTTTCTTATTACAATTGGCCCATTGCTCTAGGAGTTGTAGTAGTTGGAATTATACTTTCAGTGTTAAGTTTTCGGGCCGATAAGGCTAAGATTGATGATTATGCTCAAAATAATTGATTGATTTTTAGTACTTTAAATTAGCAAAACCCAATACACATGAATATCTACAGCTATTTAACTTTCGATGGTCAGGCCGAAGAAGCGATGAAGTTTTATCAATCTATCCTAGGCGGAGAATTTCCACAAGGTTTTATGTATATGCGAGACATGCCAGATGCACCTCCTATGTCTACTGAGGATGGAAACCGTGTGATGCATGCCACATTACAACTCTCAGATACCCTTCGGCTCATGGGAAGTGATACCTTCCCTGGATTTGGTGGAGAATACCGGCAAGGAAATCAAGCTCAAGTCTATTTAGATCTAAATTCTATGGATGAAACCAAACGAGTCTTTGATCATTTATCAGCTGACGGCCAACTTGAGATGCCTCTAGAAAAGACCTTCTGGGGCTCATACTTTGGTAGCTTCACGGACAAATATGGAATCTGCTGGATGGTGAGTTATGATCTTAAACCTGGAGAAGAGTAATTCCACATCACCAAAATTTTTTCTATAAGTTCCAAGAAATGACCTTGGGATACACATATAAACAGGATGAAGAATTATTCTGAAATTTCACTCTTACGTCAGCATTTTGATAGTCATGTCATATCCTTTGAGCAACTGGAAGCATTTGACGACGAAGTGATTTGGGTAAATATTAATATTGATTCGAGGAGCTGGAAAATTTTGATCCAAGATGAATACCATGATTTCAGTGAAAAACTCCCACTGATGGCTTTGTTTCTAGTTTTTTCAGCTATCCAAGACTATAAAGAAAGTTTAGATTTTCTTCAATGGTGTACTGGTTATGGGCTCAATGCGAGTCATCCTGGCTTGCTGGACTATTACCGAACGCTTGGAAAAACTCTTGAGGAAATTCGTCAAGTTCTAGGAAATATTGATCCTACAATCTCAGCCCTTGATTATCAATTGCGAACAGGGGTTATTGATGCTTTAAAGGATCCAATTCACAACAAATTTTGATTGTAATGACTGAAGATGAATATTTAAAAAATAGACTAGAAGCTCAAATTAATTGGTTTGATGCGAAAAGTGTGATCAATAAACGCTGGTACAGACGCTGCCAATTGACCCAGCTTATCGCTGCATCGTTGATTACCCTGTCGGGAATTTTTATCGGAGAAAGCTTCCTCCACTTGCGCTATCTGATTCCATTTCTCGGGGCGGTAATTGCAATAATTTCAGGAATTCTAGGTCTATATAAATTCCAAGAAAACTGGCTGCAATACCGCACCACCTCAGAAACATTGAAACACGAAAAATATCTGTTCCTTACCCGAAGCGAGCCTTATACAGGTACAGATTCTTTGAAGCTTTTGGTAGAGCGGGTAGAAGGAATGATCTCCAAAGAAAATACCAATTGGAGTCAATACATGCGAAGAGTGTACAAACCAAAAAGTGCCGGCTTGGTGGAGAATGAATAAAAAAAGCTCTGAAATTGATTTCAGAGCATTCTATTTTTTTGACTTACTTTTTCATATACCCATCCCGAATCGCCTTAAACTCCGAGCCCTCTTTCCATTGGGGCCAGACATCCGAATTGGATAGATTTTGGCCGATATTGTAGAGCAACTGCACATCATCTACTGCCCCATCCAGATTCCAACGCTCAGGATCGTATGAGTCGGACGGTTTATGATAGTAAAGCTGTACATACTCATCTTCAAGCTGCTTTCCGTATTCTTTACCCTTCTCAAAGTGATCTATTCCAGTACCAAAATACAGCGCAGGGATACCCACTTTTGCGAAGCTAAAATGATCAGATCGGAAGTAATAGCCTGCAGTGGGTGTAGGGTCAGGTGAGGCATATCTCCCTTGCTTGGCTAACTCCACGTCCAAAAGATCCTCCAATTCGCTTTGACCAATCCCGATCACCGATACGTCGTTCATTTTACCAGAAGGATTGATGCCATCCATATTGATATTCGCTACGGTTTGCTCTTTAGGATAGACCGGATTCAGGGCATAATAGAGGGAACCCCAAAGTCCTTGCTCCTCAGCCGTCACAGCGAGAAATACCACCGTTCGCTCAGGCTTCTCTTCTTTAGCAAAAGCCTCCGCCAAGGCCAATAAAGCCGCAGTACCTGAGGCATTGTCCAAGGCTCCATTGTAAATGGAGTCGCCTGTTTCATCCGGCGCACCAATTCCCAAGTGATCCCAGTGAGCAGTGTAGATTACGTATTCGTTGGGCTTTGTTGCTCCGGTTACTTTCGCAATCACATTCTTAGAGACATCGTATTTCGTAGATACAATTAAGGAAGAAGAGGCCTTTAAATTCATGGGGATGGCTTGGAAATCCGCTTTTCTCGCTTTGGCAAGCATCTCCCTTTCGTTCAAGCCCGCCATTTCAAAAAGCTTATTTGCCGTCGGCAAAGTCACCCAACCTTCAAAAGCTAGTTTGTAAGTAGTTTCTTTTCTATCGTCTAGGTAGAGCTGCTCGGAATTCCAACGATTCTGTACCACATTGAATCCGTAGCCAGCAGGGATGGTGTTGTGGACGATCAGTACTCCCAAAGCTCCCTGACGGATCGCTTCCTCATATTTATAGGTCCAGCGACCATAATAGGTCATGGTGTTTCCTTTGAAAAAAGAAGCGTCTTCCGTACCGAACCCAGGATCATTGACCAAAACCATCACGATTTTATCCTTCACATCGATGTTTTTATAATCGTTCCAGCCATACTCAGGAGCCACTATTCCGAAGCCGGCAAATACAATCTCGGTATCCTCAAAAGTCACCAAAGAGTCTGTGCGCTGCGTCCAGATCACATAATCACTCAGGCCCTCAAGGGTAACTGATTCCGCTGCAGAGGCTACTGTCATCGTAGGCGCTCCCATGCTTGTGATCGAAGCGAGCGGAACATCTTGAAAATAGGAGTCCCCATTTCCCGGCTCTAGACCATAGGCTTTAAACTCAGATTCCAAATAGTTAATGGTCTTGGTTTCTCCTGCGGAAAAAGGCATTCGGCCCTCAAACTCATCTGAGGCCAGTTTGACAATATGGGGCTCGAGATCGGAAACTTGGAAAGCATAAGGCTCCTTTTCAGGTGCTGAACAGGAAGCCAGAAGTACCAGAACACTGGCACATAAAATTAGATTTAGTCTCATTTTTTTATTTAAAAGTTGAATTGATGAAAAATAGATTATCGGGAGCTACTCGCCTTGCCTCCACCACCGAATAGAATCCCGGCGCCAAGTACAAAGCCCAAATCATAAAGGAAACCATTGTTATCCACAGAATACATGGCTACATCGGTCATAAAAATACTGGCGATAAAGCTAAAAGGCGCAATCAGTCCATGCCAAAGACCTCCCAAAAATCCGTAAGGATCCTCTCCCACACATTCCTCGATAGGTACTCGCTCTGCACAAGAGGTAAAAACAAGCATGATTAGCAGTAAAAGAAGGGAGTTTTTTAAATATCGATTCATAGTGTTGGTGTTTAGGTGCTATCAAATTACAAATTTCCTCTCGTTTCCTACTGAGGTAGAGTGTTTTTCAGAATTGCAAAAAGATGTGAATACTTTTGATAAAGCCACTCGAATAGCCAAATTGAATAGAATAACATCAAATCCCAGAATTATGAAGACCGAAAACCATTTTCGAAGAGAATTTTTAAAGAAAACTTTGGCCATGGGCGGTGGATTCGCAGCCTTTGCAAGTTTTAGCTTGCCCGCTAGCGCCTCCACCCCTCCAAAAAATGAAGACTTGATGTCCATTGGGCCTAGAAAGGGCTACTCCCCGGCCATCGGCTCTTTGGTGTCCATGATGTTCTACATGCGACATACCATCATCAATACCGTCAAAAATCTTAGCGTAGAAGAACTGGATTATCTGATGGATGACAAGGCAAATTCGATCGGCGCGCTGGTTTTGCACTTGGGTGCCACAGATAAATTTTACCAAATCAATACTTTCGAAGGAAGAGAAGAATTCACTCCGGAGGAAGATAAAATTTGGGGCGCCGCAATGAGACTTGGCGATGAGGGCCGAAGCCAAATCAAAGGTAAATCTGCGGACTACTACCTCAAAATGATCGCTGACGTCAGAGAAGAAACACTGAAAAAGCTGAAGGAAAAAGATGATAATTGGCTGATGGAAGTGGACAAAGCTTGGTCCCAGCCGGGTAATGAAGTCAATACCTATTGGAAGTGGTTTCATGTGATGGAGCATGAGTCCAATCACGGGGGACAAATGCGAATCATTCGAGATCGGGCAGCAATCGCACTTGCAGGCTAATGAGATTGTTCTTATTGATTGGCCTGCTTCTGCTTTTCCAAGGCATATCTCTGGGCCAAGAGAAGCTCAAAGTCGCTGTTGCGGGGCTCACACATGGCCACGTGGGCTGGGTCTTGGATGCGCATCGAAAAGGAGATTTAGAAATCTTGGGCATTGCCGAGGCCAATCGTGAGCTCGCGGAAAGGCTGTGTAACAACTACGGCATTTCCACTGACTTGATTTATCCAAATCTGGAACTGCTCTTAGAAAAGATTCAACCCGAAGCGATCACGGCCTTCGGAAATACCTTTGATCACCTTGCCGTAGTACAAAAAGCTGCTCCCAAAGGCGTTCATGTGATGGTAGAAAAGCCTTTGGCTGTTTCGCTGGAGCATGGCTTAGAAATGCAAAGCTTGGCAAAAAGCCATGGAATCCACCTTTTGACCAATTATGAGACCAGTTGGTACCCGACCAATCATTTTGCTAAAGAGCTAACACAAAAAGGCGAAATCGGGGACATCCGCAAAGTAGTAGTTCGTGATGGGCACAGAGGCCCAAAGAAAATCGGAGTGGGAAAGGAATTTTTGGATTGGCTTACTGATCCAGAGCTAAACGGCGGTGGAGCGCTGATGGACTTTGGCTGCTATGGAGCCAACCTGATGACCTGGCTCACTGAAGGGGAAAGGCCACGCTCGGTCACTGCACTTACCCAACAATTACAGCCCGAAAACAATCGGAATGTCGATGACGAGGCCACGATTCTGGTCCAATATCCTGACAAATTGCTGATTATCGAGGCATCCTGGAACTGGCCCATGGGCCGAAAAGATATGGAAATATATGGGCTCATTGGGGCAATTTATGCAGACAATAGAAATGACCTCCGGGTCCGAATCGCCGAAGGGTATGATGGCTATTCAGAAGAAAAAATGAATCTCCCCGAATTGGAATCTCCCTACAGAGATCCTTTTGAATTGCTAAAATCTGTGGTGCGAGAAGAAATAATCCTTCCAAAGTTTGACTTATACAGTCTAGAAAATAACATGCTCGTCATGGAGATTTTGCAGGCAGCCAAAGAAAGCGCCACAACCGGAAAGACCATTTTTCTTGAAAAGTAAGCGACTGAGGATTATATTGAGAAATCACAAAATCCCTGCTTATGAAACTCGGTGCATTCTCTCTGAGCCTGTCAGTCAAAGATTTACAGGCATCCAAAAAATTTTATGAAAATCTTGGCTTTACCGCTTTTGGCGGAGGCGAAGAAATGAACTACCTCATCATGAAAAATGAGCAGACGCTGATCGGCCTTTTTCATGAAATGTTTGAGAAAAATATACTCACCTTTAATCCAGGTTGGGATCAAAGTGCGCAAACTCTCTCAGAGTTTGATGATGTCCGAACCATCCAAGCCGAGTTGAAAAGTAAGGGTATTCCTTTGGCACAAGAAACAGATCCCTCGGGTTCAGGGCCTGGAAGTATTTTGGTTTTTGATCCGGATGGTAATGGCATTTTGATTGATCAACACATTTAAGCTTTCCATGCTAAAACGCGTATTGGTATTCGTTTGGATTTGCCTAATGGGTTTTGTACTGAGCACTTATGCCCAGTCAGCGGATACCGTATTCACTTTTCCCTTCCATATGGATTCTCGTTTGATCGTATTTGAGGGAGAAATGAATGGAATGCCCGCAAACTTTGCCTTTGATACGGGAGCTGCCTTAGGCTTGGCAGGGAATGACTTTGTGGATAGCAAACAAGTCAAAATCAAAGGTAAACGAATGACGATCCGCGATTCAAATGACCAAACCAAGCGAGTCAAAACAGGCTACACAGATGAAATGAAGATTGGAGGATTTACAGTGAGTAATGTAAAAAGTCTGATCACGGAGATGCCTTATCTTGCCTGTCAAGACTTTTATCTGTTGGGCTCAAATGTGATCAAATTGCTCAATTGGCAAATAGATTTTGACCGAATGGAGATTCGCGCTTCAAAGGAGCCTTTTGAAGTTTCACCAGACTACATTTCTCTTCCGGTTAGCTATTCATCTAATCGTCCCTTCACCACCTTAAAGTTTGGAGGGATGAAGTTTGAAAACATTCTGATTGATACTGGTTTCAGTAATATTTTGGAGGTAGATAATTCTTCGGAGTTGGTTCTGAGCTATTTGGGAGAAAAAGAAAAACTTGGGCTAAGTCATTCCAATATTAGCCTTTCAACTGGAGCCATAAGTCAGCAAATCGTTGAGTCAGCGCAGCTCAAAGTGGATTCTCTTGAGCTAGGAAGTGGGGTATTTGTTTCAATTCCCACAGATTTTGAATCCACAAAATCGAGCAAACTGGGAATAGGTTTTTTCCGAGGCCTTAGCCACAAAACGATTATCAACAATTCAGAGTCCACCTATCACCTCCTGCTCAGGGAATCATATAGCTTCAGGGACCCTTTTTTCCTCAATCTCCAGTATCAAGATGGTAAAGTGATCGTGTCTGGAAAATCTCTTGAGGTGGATGACGTTTATTCTCAGATCGAACTAGGTGAGGAAATCCTCTCGATAAATGGAATTCCAACTTCCGATTTTATCGAAGAGTGTGATTTTGTTAACTGGTACTTCACCTATGATGCAGATGACATGACTATAAAGACGTCCACAGGTAAAACATTGAAAGTCGCACGTACAGCCTTGAATTAAGGCTCAATGAGATAAATTTCACTCAAGGCCGTCATTCTCCACAAAGGAACGGATTCAACAATCCCTTTCAACTCATTTACTTGCCTTAACAGAAGGGTTTTCTCGCCTCAATTGAAAAAGCTTTACTCCCTGTAAGCAACGGTCTGTTCTATTTTATTTTTCGTCGGCTCAAGGCTTTCAAGATATCTGTAGATCGCTCGAATATCTATCTCATCCATCATGGCAAAACTTGACCAAGGCATCGGTGTGCCTTCATGGACAAGCCCACCTTTAAGTCTGGCAACAAAGGTATCTTCGGTCCAGGTGGCTGTCAATCCAGTTTCAGGGTCAGGGGTAAGATTAGGGGTAGTAAATGTTCCATTCGCTTCTTCAAATACCAATCCACCCGAGAATTTAGGCCCTATGAATTCACCACTGTTCAGGTCTCTAGGGGAATGACAGCCTACACAATTTGCCACCGAATTAGCCAAATACGATCCATATACTGCCGAAGCTT
Source organism: Algoriphagus namhaensis (assembly GCF_042649705.1). Classification (NCBI taxonomy): domain Bacteria; kingdom Pseudomonadati; phylum Bacteroidota; class Cytophagia; order Cytophagales; family Cyclobacteriaceae; genus Algoriphagus; species Algoriphagus namhaensis. The sequence goes on along the minus strand of NZ_JBHRZS010000002.1, from coordinate 184,856 downwards.
CCTTCTCAAGAGACACAGGTGGAGTTCCATTGGGCTCTATGGGTTTTATTAATCCTGCGGTCAAAACAGCCTTGCCTAGAAAACTGTATTCCGTGGGCTCTATTTTATTTTTGACCGGAGGTTGAGACCTTAAAAATGAAATAATCGCATTGAGGTCCTCTTGAGTCATGTTCTCGAAAGGCATAAAGGGAAAAATAATTCTCCCATCATGACCCACCCCGTATCTCATCACCCTAGCAACTTCTTCATTTGTAAGTCTTCCAATTCCTGTTTCTACATCAGGAGTCAGGTTTCTCGCTCTGAATTGTCCTGGTGGAATATTAATCTCTCCACCTCCTGCCAAAGCCACCAATTCTCCCTGAGCCATCGCATCATAATCTGACGGATCAATATGACAAGTCGCGCAATGGGCAGGTCCATAGACCAGATACTCCCCTCTAGCAAGCACGGCAGAATCCATACTTACCGTCACTTCTGGATAGGGAGCTTCATAGGTCCTATCCCATACTGAATGCACATAAAGTATGGTTCCGACTACTAAAACAAACACAATCCCCCCCAACCACAGCAAAAATCTGAATACTTTTTTCATGGTTTATTTCATTTAAAAGTGAAAGAAAATTTTAAAAACGCTCAATTGTACTTATTCAAGTGGTAATAAAAATGATTGGTTAGTTATAAAAATCTATTTTTCAGTTAGTTAAAATTTAAATATAATTTTTCTAAGAATTGTTAGTTAAGGTTCAATCTCAAGGAATTATTTTCTTTCCTAGACTTTCAAACAATGAATTAATATAAAAATCATGACCTCAATTGATGGAAAGCAGCGGCTGATTCTACCAATACTTCGCCTAATTGATTACCTTAAATCACTACAAAAAATGTCTATATGAAAAAGCTCATTTTATCTTTGCTCCTGCTTGCACCACTTTTTGCGCTCGCGCAAAATCAAACCAAACCCTATCTCAATCTGGAAGACGCTCAGCGTATCACGGCCGCTGCCACCGAAAAAGCAAAGGCTGAAGGCTGGAATGTGGTCATCGCCATATTAGATGATGGAGGTCATCTTCTTTCTCTTCAACGCATGGATGGCGTACAGATAGGAAGTGTTGAAGTCGCCCTTGCCAAGGCAAAGTCAGCTGTCTATTTCAAGCGTCCCACTAAGGTCTTTGAAGATGCAATGAAAGCAGAAGGTGGAGGTAGAATCGCCACACTTCCAAATGCCGTGGCTATAGAGGGAGGACTTCCCATTTTCAAGGATGGTGTTATTGTGGGATCCATTGGCGTTTCTGGTGTTACTTCGGCACAAGATGGAATAATCGCTGCTGCGGGAATCGCCGGATATTAATTGTGCAATTAATTCACTTAATGGGCCACTCAGTTCAGGATGGTTACTACGCAAGGAATCCGTATATTTTTGAACATTTATTACCATTTCCTTACAAGCTAACTGCATGTTTCCCAAGCAAAACAAAATCCTACGATCTCACTCGAAGAATCTATTTGCGCTAGTACTCCTAGTTTGCATGCAGCCTGGGTTGGCCTTTGGAAATGAATTAAGTGACACAGTTTCGAATTTTTGGCTTTGGGATTTTCTTGGTAGGCTACACCCTATTATCACTCATTTTCCGATCAGTCTTCTAATTTTCGCTTGTTTTTTAGAAATTTTTACCCTTGGGAAATTCCAACATCCCATGCGACAGGCCATTCGTTTAATGGTGATTTTTGGTGCAATAGCAGCAGTGTTTTCCGCGATCTTCGGCTGGCTTTTATCAAGCAGACAGGGAATCAGTGGTGACACCCTTGACCTGCACCAATACTTAGGTTTTGGTACGGCAGCCTTGAGTGTAGTATTGGTTTTTTTCTCACGAAAAACTGAAGCTAAACCCAACACCCATTTCATTCAAATCTATCGTGGGCTTCTCTTTCTTACTGGATTTGGGGTGGGGCTGGCAGGCCACTTCGGAGGAACACTTGTTCATGGAGAAAATTTCTTAACCGAGGTTCTTCCATGGAATGAAGAAATGCAGGCTCCGGCATCATTGACCGTGAATTTAGCCAATTTAGGATCCGAGCTTTCCAATACTGAAGAAGTGGAATTAGCAGCCAATGTACGAGCTATTTTGGCACACAACTGCTACAAGTGTCATTCAGGAGCAAAGGTCGAAGGAGAACTACTGCTCGATGAGAAAGAATTTGTGTTCAAAGGAGGTGAAAATGGTCCTGTCATTATTCCGGGGAATGCCTCTCAAAGTGAATTAATCAGGCGGATCAACCTGCCTAAAAACAACAAAAAAGCTATGCCCGCAAAGGGAAAGCTACTTTCAGCCGATGAGATCGATATCCTTACGTTTTGGATCAATCAGGGGGCTCCCTGGCCAGATGGAGTCCAGCAACAATCCGTGTATCGAGTGGCTGATTTGGCGCCGAGAAACCCGGCTTTGCCTCCAGCAAAAGTAGGACTTAACAATCCTATTGACCTTTGGGTGGATAGCTATTTTGAAGATAATCAACTCACTTGGGGAAAAGAGACTGATGACCGTATTTTTCTCAGAAGAATCTATTTAGATATCATTGGTCTTCTCCCCTCTCCAGAGGAACTTGAGGCCTTTGAAAATGACACAAATCCAGAAAAAAGAACTGTCTGGTGCGAGCAACTTCTCAATCGAAAAGAAGATTATACACAGCATTGGCTGACCTTCTGGAATGATATTTTGAGAAATGACTACACGGGCACGGGGTACATCACCAATGGTCGGTTTGCCATTACTGACTGGCTCTACACGTCTATCAGAGATAATAAACCTTATGACCAGTTAGTCAAGGAGCTCCTAAACCCATCTGAAAAATCGAAAGGTTTTATCGAAGGAATCCGATGGAGAGGCACAGTGAATGCCAGCCAGCGGACGGAAATGCAAGCTGCCCAAAATGTAGGTCAGGTCATCCTTGGACTTAACCTCAAATGTGCTTCCTGCCATGATAGCTTTATCAGCGACTGGAAGCTAGAGGAGGCGTATGCTTTTGCAAATATTTTCGCTGACTCCACCTTGGAAATAAGCCGCTGCGAGATCCCGACTGGTAAATTTGCTAAAACAGAGATTCTTTGGGAAGAACTCGGAGACATAGACAGCACAGCGAGTAAAGCGGAAAAACTTCGTCAACTAGCAGACAATCTTGTGCAGCCAGCTAATGGACGAATGTACCGAACTTTCGTCAATAGAATTTGGAAACAACTAATGGGCCGTGGCATCGTGGAACCTGTGGATGAAATGGACAATCTCCCGTGGAGTCAGGATCTCCTTGATTGGCTTGCCGTGGATTTTGTAGAGAATGGATACGACATCAAACGGCTAATTCTTCAGATCACCTCATCAAAAATATATCAGATGGAATCCTTTCCTGTGGCTAGCCCGGATTTGCTATTGGCAGAAGATTTCACTTTTCAAGGCATGATACGAAAACGAATGACTGCCGAGCAATTTTCTGATGCGGTTGGGAACTTGGCTTACCCCTTGTTTGATTCTGCTGAAGTTAAATTCAAACCTTATGAGCTGATCCCTGAAGCCCAAATAGGCACCTCCATCCCACGGGCATCATTGGTAGCTAATAATGCATTTCTAACGGCACTGGGCCGACCCAATCGTGAAATTGTATCCACCAGCAGAGATTCCCAAGCCAGCTTGCTTCAGGCACTCGAACTGACCAATGGAGGTCGTCTCAATACGGCCTTGCTTAAAGGTGGCGAGTATTGGGCCAAACAATATCCGCGAGGAGATGATTTGATCAATGCACTATTTTCTAATGCCTTGTTGAGAAGCCCTACGGAAAAAGAACTTGGAGTCGGGAGACAGCTTTTTGGAGAAACTACCGAGGCTGAAGAGGTACAAGACTTACTTTGGTCAGTTTTCCTTTTACCTGAATTTCAAATGATTTATTGATTCCCATGAAGCATTACACCAGTCGAAGAGATTTCCTGAAAAAAACCAGTGCAGCTGCCATGGCAACCTTGGGAATGAGCGCACCTTTAGCGGGCTTACTTTCTTCCTGCGAAAGCAAAATCCCGGAAACTGCAGATTCGGTGATTTTGCTATTTATGGCTGGTGGTATGGCGCATACCGAAACCTTTGATCCAAAAGATTATACTCCATTTCGTAAAGGAATGGAAGCAAAGGAGGTCCTGAGTACTTTTCCGAAAATCCCCACTAAGCTAGATGGAGTCTTCTTTTCCGAAGGGTTGGAAAACATTGCTTCTGTAATGGATAAAGGGACTTTGATCCGCTCCTACCAAGCCGCAGATCTTGGACATATTTTGCATACAAGACATCAGTATCATTTCCATACCTGCTATGAGCCGCCTCAGTCTGTGGTCGTTCCTCATCTTGGAAGCTGGATCGCAAAAGAAAAAGGTCCACTCAATCCCGTCATTCCTCCTTTTATCAATATTGGGCAGCGATTTACGGTGGGTGAAGGTGAAGAGTTAAAGGCTTTTCACAGCGCGGGCTTTTTAGGTTCGGAGTTTGGGCCCTTTCTGATTCCCGATCCCACTGCAGGATTGGATTCCGTACGTCCACCCATAGGAATGGACACGAAAAGATTTGAGTCAAGGAATAAACTATATCAAGACCTAATTTCGGCTGGAACCATGGGCGAGTTTGGTTCAGATTATCATAAGGAATCCCTCAAACGCTCTATGGAGCAAGCCTACATTTTGTTGAATTCCCCAGAGGCAAAAGCTTTTGATCTCAGTCAGGAGCCCAAAGAAAGCTTTGATAAATACAATAATGGGAAATTTGGACAGGGTTGTCTTTTGGCAAAAAGACTAGTCGATCAAGGAGCTAGATACATTACCGTGACCACAGAGTACGAGCCGTTCTTCGGTTGGGATACCCATGATAATGGCCACACTCGACTGAAGGATATGAAAAAAATGATCGATGGGCCAGTAGCTCAATTGATCAAAGATTTGGATGAAAGCGGAAGGCTTGATCGAACAATGGTCATTTTGGCCAGTGAATTCAGCAGAGACATGCTTACTGAAGGAAGGCCAGATCTGAAAGTCAAGGATCAGGTTGAGGTTCCTGATCGGATTGAAGACTTAAAAAACTACGGAATGCACAGACACTTTACAGATGGCTGTTCCATTTTGATGTTCGGCGGAGGAATCAAACGTGGTCATGTATTTGGCAAAACCGCTGATGAGCGCCCTTGTAGGACGATCGAAAACCCCATTAAAATAGATGGGATCCATCAGACCATCTATCATGCCTTAGGTATCCCTTCAGACAAGCATTACGAAATAGAGCAGAGACCGTTCTACACAACTCCCGATGGAAAGGGAAAGCCAGAGATGGATTTATTGGGTTAGTTATTTTTTTGATTTCGGGGATAGGTGTCTGAATTGATGCTCCTATAATTTGACCAAGAGCAAACTTCATGAATTAGGACCTTGGCATTTACCAGGAGGAAGCTTGAGATGATTATGAAAGAAAATCTAAATTTTTTTCTGCCTAAATAAGCTGGAATTCCACTTTAATGGATACCATAAAAAGGTTTAATTATTATTTTCATCCACACCCAAATAAGCTCCCGTTAAGACTGTAGAAATCGGCTAATGTGGTGTTAGGTTCGATTTTCTTTTAGAGTAAGACAGAGGGCAAACGGGTAATAGTTGGGTTTACCCGTTCCTCTGCACCACCAATTCTCAATACTCTAGGCTTTTCAGATAGGCGATACTTTTCGGTAGATTCTCTAATTCCTTTTCGCTTTCATCCTCAATAAACATATGCTTAATCCCGATGCGGTTGGATTCGCTCAGAATACCGGGAATGTCCAATTCTCCTGTACCAAGTGGCACATCATTTTCAGGTCCTGTCAGTCCAGTCATATCTTTTGGAGCCCCTTTCCTAAAGTCTTTCAGATGAAGCGACACCCATCGATTGCCGTATTTTTTGAGTAAAGCGACTGGATCTCCTCCGCCAAAATGGGTCCACATCACATCCATTTGCAGCTTCACGTACTCTGGATTGGTATTTTCCACCAAATATTCAAATAGGGTTGCATCCTCATAAGGCTGGAATTCATAGCCATGCACGTGGTACTTGAACGTAATCCCATTCTCTTTGAGCACCTTCCCTCCCTCGTTGAACACCTTGATTGCCCGATCCGCATCTTCTTTGGAAAATTGCCCTCTTTTATGGGGGATCCATGCACACATGACATACTTTGCGCCCAAGGCTTTCACGCGTTCTGCTACTGCTTGTGGATCATCTTCCAGAGCTTCAAAACCTGTTCCGGTAGACGGAATACTGATCCCTCGATCGTTCAACATTTTTTTGAATTCGGTAGGTGAAGCCCCCTTAGGAACTCCTCCCTCGTACTCCTTGAACCCCATTTCTTGGATAATATCAAGAGTCTCAGGAATTCCATTTTGCCACTGATCTCTGAAAGTATAAGCTGCAATGCCTAGCGGTGCCTGCATCAAGGGCTCTCCTTTTTTCTGGGCCAAAACCATTTCTGATGCCAAAAAAAGTATAATTAGAGCGAGGTAAATTCTTCTGTTTTTCATAGTCTGATCTTGGTCAAGGACCAATTTTAAATTTTTCAATTCTAAATTTTAAATTCCTAGTGTCACAGATTCTGTCTCTTCAGCTCATCAATGGCATGATTGGCCGCACGGGCTGTAATCGCCATAAAAGTAAGCGTCGGATTCTGCGTACTGGTACTAGTCATACAAGCTCCATCAGTTACAAAGACATTTTTACAATGGTGAAGCTGATTCCATTCATTCAGAAGTGAAGTTTTGGGATCTTTACCCATTCGAACTCCACCCATCTCATGAATATCAGATCCTGGAGGTGCGCCAGAGTCCTCCACTTTGATATTGGTAAAGCCTGCTGATTCATACATAGCCGTCTGCTGCTCGATAAAATCCTTGGTCATTTTATCGTCATTTTCCTTCCACTCCACGGATAAGATGATTTTGGGAATACCATATTTATCGGTTTGATCTGTACTCAATCTTACATGATTATCCTCCACTGGCACAGTTTCTCCTTGCATCCATGCAGCCATTCCCCATACATTATTCAGCCTTTGATTGAGCAAATTATCGCGCAGCTGATCGCCAATCATACTGGTATCTGAGCTCATCCCACGACCGCCAGACATTCCTATAGAATACCCACGCAAAAAATCTGTGTCTTGCTTAAATACATTTCTAAACCGAGGAACATAGGCATGGCCAGCATGCTTTCCTTCTTGCTTTTTATCCAAAAACCCTTCAAAGGTCGCATAGCCCTTTCCTCGATAATTATGGGTAGCCAAAAACTTCCCCATGAGTCCAGAATCATTCCCGATTCCATTTGGAAATCTGGAGGATTTAGAGTTCAAAAGAATCGCATTTGAAGCGATAGTAGAGGCATTTACGAAAATTATTTTAGCATAAAAGTCCATTTCATTGCCTGTTTCTTTGTCAAGAATCCGTACGCCAGTGGCTTTCTCTTTGGTATCATCATAGATCACCGAATGGACAATAGAATTTGGGCGAATGGTGAGGTTTCCAGTTTTCTCTGCCCAAGGCAAAGTCGATGCATTGGCGCTGAAATATCCTCCATAGACACAACCGCGATTGCACATGTCTTGATGCTGGCATTTGTTTCGGCCCTGCTGTTTATGTATTTCTTGTGGGTCGGTCAAGTGAGCACATCGTCCTTGAATCAAATGCCTGTCCCCAAAATTTGCCGCTAGTTGCTCCTTATAATATTGCTCGATACAGCTCAATTCAAAGCCCGGCATCACCTCCGAATTTGGTAGCTCAGGAAGGTTATCCTTGGCTCCTGCTACCCCGGCAAACTTCTCTACATAGCTGTACCATGGGTTCAAATCCTTTGCCCGAATGGGCCAATCTATGGCAAATCCATCCCTTGCTGGCCCCTCAAAATCGTAATCAGACCAGCGCTGCGTGGCCCTGGCCCAAAGCAAGGACTTCCCTCCTACATGATAGCTCCTAAACCAACGAAATGGCTTTTCAAAAATTACTGGCTGCTCATCTTCAGTCATGGCCCATTGGACTGTTTCTTCTCTTTTCCATGACCAGCTGGCTAATCCAGATCGCTTTTCGACCGGGATATTTCCCCGAAACTCGAATTCCCAAGGCGCTTTGGACGCCGTGGGATAATCCTCGATATGCCTGACCATTCTACCTCTATCGAGAACTAGGGTTTTGAGCCCGGCTTCGCAAAGTTCTTTCGCCGCCCAACCACCACTAGCACCAGAGCCAATCACAATGGCGTCGTAGGTACGCTTTTCTTTAGAATCTTGTAACATGTCAAATTAGGTTTGAGGGCTCACATCCACGCAGCCATTGTAAAATCCCGGTGCAATTTTATAATCTCTATAGTCCACCATTACTTCTTTGACTGTGGTAAATCCCCGAATAGTCTCCGATTTCATAGTTTTAAAAAAGGTCTTTTCATCTTCAATTTCTGAAGATTCCAAGACTAGAAGCATTCTCTCCCGGTCCTCCTTACTTGCCTTTAAAAAACCCGATTCGTACAATTTATCTAAGTGACGAATGATCAAATCCTGCTCCTCCTTTTCGTAGCAGTGCTCAAAAACCTTTTTCAAATAATCATCCGTACCAGTGCTCGAAGCACCAATGGGTTTGGCATCAGCCTGAGGTAAAATAGGGGGTAAGCCCTCAGGAATAATGGTTTCCGCAATTTTGGAAATCATTTGCTCTTGGCTCAGGGTGAAAAATCCTTTATGATTGATACTGTCCAGGATTTGCCACTTCCAATCGGCAAAAACTAGACCTGCTACGCCTACCACAGTACCACCAAGGATTTTGAGAGTTTTTCTTCGGTTCATCTAAAGGGTGTTTACTTCAAAAAGTAAGATAGCCTTTTCAATGAAAACTCATAAATACTTGAAGAATAATGACTCCTGAATTATGCTAACGGTCTGAATAGGCAAATGAGAAGCCTAAAGAAAAATATCCGCGCAGCTTGCTATCACTAGAGTTGCTAGACACGCCAACGGTGATTGGGCCGATAATAGATTGATAAGAAAGGTCCAATCCATATCCAAATAGGCTCTCATCTTGAAAAACTCGATCCGTAAAATCAGGCTCATCTAAGGGAACATAATCGCTATAGGCCAAATAATTTGCTCCGGCGCGGAGGTAAATCTTCTTAAGGGGAATGAACTGAAAGCCCGCTCCTAATTTTATAAAGTTCGGCGTGGTTACCTCTCCATAATTTAGACCCCAAAAGGGAGTATCGTTGAACCTCAAATTTTGAAATCCTCCTACAAAAAACTCATTGAAGCTTTTAAACTCCTGATCAATTCCTAATGAAATCCCGGATGCTAAGGAAGGTGAAAACTGGATATTTTGACTCAATGGGATGAATTTGGAATATCTGGCATAAAACTTCATGTAGGGGTCCGGAGCTAAATTCTTGGCAAATTCCTCAAATTCATCTGCTGGAATTCCAATCGGCGTCCCCATAAAGTCCAGAAACACACTATCGACTCCACTTTTTAAGTTGACATTAGTCCATTCTGAGAAATGAAATACCGGCTCAAACATAGATTCAGCTCCTCGAGTAGGAAAATTTCGATCATTTTGGGAGTTTCGATAGTATAAAAATCGAAGCCCCAAGTAGCCTTGATTCGCACTTCGGATATCCTCAGGAATGCTGAGATTTATTTTGGCCCGAGATCTACTGTTTTCATAGACCATACCCAAATAAAAAGATTGCTTGAGGGAGGAAGTGGAGATTATATTGGCTTCCATTCGAAAATTTCGCTCCCCAAAAACCTCTTTCACACGCCCCTCTTCATATTGGGGAAGCTCGGAGTTCAAAAAGTTGATCCTACCATTAAAGGCAAATCGTTTGGCCTCCCCAGTATACTTGTAATAGTCAAACCGAAACTTTGGGTTTTCGGATATATCCAACAAGAATACCGATCGGCTCAACTTCCCCAGCCAGTCTCGGGCGGTTAGATTGAGGAGTATTCCAGCTGAAAATTGATTGTCGTAATGAATGGCTGTACTCAATAGAGTTGCGGGCTTTTCCTTGACGATTATTTCCACGTCATAGGTTCCTTGCCCTGTAGGTTTTAAGGCGTAATCGGCTCTGTAAAATGCATTGATTCCGAAGATCATGTCGATACCGTACCGGAGGTCATCCCTTGTCACTAGCTGACCTGACTTGATACTGAACTTAGACAAGATCAGCGGGTCGGATATGATGCGATTACCCTTTACGCTAATCGTATTGATCTTTATGGGAACGGATTGAAAATCTAGATTTTTTACCGGTTCATTCATTCCGATACGTTTGGCCAAGGACTCGAATTCCAAAAGGAATACCTGTCCTGCCTCGTCGCCGAGTTTGAGAATTTCGTTGTAATCTCCAAAACTACCCGTGGAATAAGGACCCAAGTCAGGTTTGATATAAATATCCGTGTCAGCGATATTATCGCTAGTTCGCCTTAAAGATTCCGCCATGGCCAACTGCATCAAGATTTCAGCAAAACTCTCCAACTCATCTGCTGCAACAAAATCTTCATCACTTACATTAACTCCTATCACGATATCTGCTCCCATGGATCTGACCACATCCACTGGGAAATTATTGACCACTCCTCCATCAACCACCGCAGTACTATCCAATTGAAATGGGGAAAAAACCGTTGGAATGGCAATGCTTGAACGCAGGGCATCTTGCAAATACCCTTGATCAAAAATAATGGGATTACCCGTACTGATATCAGTGGCTACACAGCGGAAAGGAATCGGAAAGTCATCAAAATCTTCGTACTCGAGAGAGGGCCAGGTGTAATAATGCAAAACATCCAGAAGAGCCTGACCTTCAATCAGGCCAGATGGAAATGCAATTTTTCTATCCACGACTGGAAACTCGAGCAAGTAACGGTTGTAATACTCTTTCTCCTCAAAGGAAATATCCTCAAAACTGACCCGATTAGACAGTAATAAATCCCAATCAATCCCTCGGATGATTTCCTCAAGTTCTTCAGAGCTATACCCCAATGCATACAAGCCTCCAACCACAGATCCCATACTGGTCCCGACCACATAATCCGCTCGAAGCCCAGCCTGCTCCATCGCCTTAATCACGCCCACATGGGCCATCCCTTTTGCCCCACCTCCACTGAGTACCAAGCCGATTTTCGGACGATCTACTTCCTGCATGGTTTCTCCTTGTGCCAATGCAAAAGAGGAGACCAAAAAGAGGCTCAAAATGCCTATAAGATGAATTTTGGGTAGGGCCAAGATATTTATTTTCTATAATCTAGTGGTGGCTTTCTTTCACCTGTCAAAGCTTCATATTTAAAGCCTGACCCTCTCCTTCTATCTAGCTCCGCTTTTGCCGCTGCAGTTACGGATGGATCATTAAAAATATCCATTGCAGTTAGGGTCAAAGTCTTGGCCGCTACCATCATACCCTTTTTTCCTATTGTGGTGCCTCCCGCGGCCACTGCTTGCCATGTATGAGCAGATGTCTCTGGAACCCAAGTGGCTGTTCTCAAACCTGCTGTAGGTACAATCCAGCTCACATCTCCTACATCTGTTGAACCACCTGTTCCTTTTTCTCTGACCTCAAATGGTTCGATCTTAGCAGCATCCTCTGGAGAAGCGAGTACCCCTTCAGGGAAAGTGGAAATAATTTCTTCGGCAAATTTTCTCTCCTCCGCAGTATATTCCACTCCTCCAACAATTTCAAGATTCTTATGCATGATCCTTGAAATCGTCTCATTGGGAAGAATGTTATAAACCCCATTGATGATTTCATATTCCATTTCCGTTTTGGTTCCGAGCGCTGCAGCCTCCGCTATTTTTACCATTTGAGCAAAAATTTCTTTAACCTTGAGTGCGTCTGGGTGCCGAACATAATGATATGATTCTGCATAAGCAGGAACCACATTTGGAGCTTCTCCCCCACTGGTAATCACGTAATGCATTCTCGTTTCCATAGGCACGTGCTCACGCATCAAATTCACCATAAAATTCATTGCCTCCACTCCGTCCAGCGCTGATCTACCTCTATCTGGCGCTGCTGCTGCATGTGCAGCTTCTCCATAGAATCGAAATTTGGTAGAAATATTGGCTAGACTTGAATTCGCCCCTGCATTATTTGATGAACCGGCATGCCAATGAAGCATGGCATCTACATCGTCCATCACGCCGGATTTGGCCATATACACCTTCCCGCCACCACCTTCTTCAGCTGGCGTGCCATAAACTCTGACCGTTCCTTTGATATTGTTTTCCTTCATCCATTCAGCTACTGAAATTCCTGCTGCTACGGAAGCTGACCCAAACAAGTGGTGACCACAGGCGTGTCCAGCTCCACCTTCTACTACCGGTTCGCGATAAGGAACCGCTTTTTGGGAAACCCCAGGTAGCGCATCAAATTCGGCCATAATGCCAACAACAGGCTTTCCTGAACCATATTCTGCCACGAAAGCTGTGGGGATTTCCGCTACTCCGGCAGTGACTTTAAAGCCTGCATCTGATAGTGTTTTCTGGAGCAGAGCTGAGCTTTTGGTCTCTAAATAACCCAGTTCAGGATTTGACCAAAGCTGCATAGCGATATCGCCATAGAAATCTGACTTTGAGTCTAGTTTTGAAAGAACAGCGGCCTCTTGACCAATACAGAAAAAAGGAGCTAATAAAGCGAGTGATAGTAGGATTTTTTTCATATTTCAAATTTTGGGAAAGAATGGGAAATTAACGATTCTGTCTCATTTCAAAGTAGAATGATTAATAAAATCCTAGGCGCTCGGTAAAAAAAATGACTCAGAAAAATACTAACCATAGGCGAGGATGCTTTGACAAGATTTAATTTTTTGACTAAAAATGTTTAGATTTCTCTTACCCAACCACTACTTTTTATGAAAAAATTCTTGAAAATTCTTGGCCTATTAGCTTCTCTTTTAATTGTTATCATCATCTCTGGAGCTATTTATTTGACTATCGCTTTCCCAAAAGTTAGTCCAGCTCAAGATTTAAAAATCGAATATACTGCCGAACGAATCGCACATGGAAAATACCTCGCAAACCATGTGGTAGTTTGCATGGATTGTCACTCTACACGAGATTACACGTATTTTTCTGCCCCCTTGGTAGAAGGGACTTTAGGGAAGGGAGGAGAAACATTCAACCATGACATGGGATTCCCTGGCACTTTTTACTCACTTAACATCACCCCTTTTGGCATTGCAGATTACACTGATGGAGAGCTTTATCGAGTGATCACAACCGGCGTAACAAATGAAGGCAGAGCAATATTTCCTGTCATGCCGTATCCATATTATGGCCAAATGGATCCAGAAGATGTTTACTCAATCATCTCCTATATTCGTACACTTCCCCCGATTGATTCGGAAATACCCGAGTCGAAGGCAGACTTCCCAGTCAGCTTGATTTTAAAAACAATCCCGCACGACCCAAATCCTCAGAAAAGACCTAATCCTACAGACCAAGTGGCTTATGGTGCCTATTTGGTAAATCAAGCCGCTTGCAAAGAATGTCATACCCCAGTGGATTCTCAGGGTGGACTTTTGCCAGGAAAAGATTTCTCTGGGGGAAGGACATTCGGAATTCCGGGCGGTGCTTTGATAGCCTCCAGTAATATCACCTCGGATGAATCTACTGGAATAGGGAATTGGACGGAAGCTACGTTTGTGGCAAGGTTCAAAGAATACCAAGACCCTCGCTATCTTCGTGAAAAGGTAGCTATAGGGGATTTTAACAGCATAATGCCTTGGATCATGTATTCTGGGATGAAGGAAGAAGATTTAAAAGCTATTTATGCTTATCTCCAAACTCTGGAACCCATCTCAAACCAGGTGACTCGATTCACCCCCATGGCAAGTCTAGAGTAACTATACTTCTGGAACTTTAATGTAATACATTCATTATATAGTTAGATTTTGAAAAGTAATCGCTTAGAGCGACCTTTATCTCAAATGAAAAAACTGCTTTCCATAGCTATGCTCCTCTTTTTTATGATGGGCCAAGTCAATTTGACTTGGGCCATGCATTACTGTGGAGACCAGTTGATAAGCAGTGAAGTGAGCCTAGCACCCAAAAAAACGGACTGCTGTGGAGATGAAGAAGCTAAATCTATGGGTTGCTGTGCCGATGAGGTAACTATAGCGGACTCTGATGACTTTTTTGGGAAGACAGAAATCAATCTAGACCTATCGCCTAGTTTTGTTTTGGCTTTAGCCTATAGCTTCTTCAGTACTCCAATATCTCTTGAAGAACCTCAACGGTATGAAATCGCCCAAAAAGGCATCCCAATACCTGATTTAAACATCCTTTACCAAAATTTTCTGATTTAGAATTTGCTTGTTTTTTTATTCCATAAGGAAAGAAAAATCATTTTTATCAAGCGAATTTTATGAAACTCAAATTATCAATACTATTACTTTGCTGTCCATATTTTCTTTGGGCACAACAAACCGTAAAGGGTAAAGTCACTTCAGAATCAGAGGGAGAACTTATCGGTGTGACCATCCAAGTAATGTCAAAGGCATTTGGTGCAATTACCGACAAAACCGGATCCTTTACCCTAGATGATGTCTATCCAGACGACAGACTTATCGTTTCGTATTTGGGCTATGTCCCAGACACCTTAACTCCCGTTTTCGATCGGGAAATGAATATCATTCTGCAGGAATCTGAAGAAGCCATGAATGAAGTGGTGATAAGAGGTCAGTCCTCCGGAGTGGTGGACGATGCTCCCTTCCTCAATATTCTAATTACAGAAACCGAACTTCAGAAAGCAGCATGCTGCAATCTTTCAGAAAGTTTCGAAACCAATGCCTCGGTAGATGTATCATTTGCAGATGCCGTGACTGGCACCAAAATGATTCAGATGATGGGACTGGATGGGCGTTACACCCTCATCAGTAGAGAAGGAATCCCGAACATTCGAGGCCTGAATTCACGCCAAGGACTGTCCTACGTTCCCGGAACTTGGATTCAATCCATCGACGTTGGTAAAGGTGCTGGATCTGTACTCAACGGATACGAATCCATGGTAGGCCAAATCAACGTAGAGTTGATGAAGCCAGAAACCATGGACAAGTGGTATCTGAACGCTTACCTCAATTCATTTGGAAGACTCGAGCTAAACGCCAATTATGGCTTTAAGCTTAATGATAAATGGACTTCGGTAGTTTTATTTCATGCCGATCAAATCAATAGCGAGATAGAGGGAAATGGCGACGGATTTATGGATGTCCCAAAAAGCCGCCAAATCAATCTCTTGAATCGCTATAAATATGAAGGCGATCAACTCATGGCTCAAATCGGATTTAACATCTTCACAGCCAATACCGCCGGAGGACAGCTTGGGTTTGATTTTGGAGATGATCTGGCTACCAGCCCGATGTACGGCTATCAGCTTGACACTCGAAAGGCTGAGCTATTCGGTAAAATCGGAATGATCTATCCTGCCAAACCAACACAGAGTTGGGGATTGCAATACAGTTTCTCTTATCAAGATTTTGAAGGAGGAGCAGGAAGAAGATTGTATTCTGGAACACAGAAGACAGCTTACGGTAACTTCATTTACCAAAACATCATAGGCAGCAGCTTCCACCAATACAAAACTGGGGTCAGCTTTCTTTATGATGACTTTGATGAGAGCTTTAATTCCAATTCAGAAAATGGTCTGGATTCAGCTTTTGTCAGAACTGAAAAAGTACCTGGTGTATTCGGAGAGTATAACTACATTCCAAATGAAAATTTAACCCTTGTAGCTGGCGCAAGAGCGGATTTTCACAATCTCTTTGGTACCTATTTGACTCCAAGATTGCACGCCCGATGGGCTTTCACTCCCAATTTCACCTTACGTGGATCTGTGGGCAAAGGCTATAGAACACCCAATGCATTGATGGAAAATAGCATGATCTGGGTTTCATCTCGACAAATTCAATTCCTCGCTGAGCTCCAACCCGAGATCAGCTGGAATACCGGAGTGAGCCTTGCAACTAATTTTGAGGTCAATGAAAAACCGCTTTCCATTGTGGCTGACTACTTCTACACAGATTTCGTGAGCCAACTCATCTACGATCAAGACGTAAGTTCTGATCTATTGATCGTTAAAAATCTGGAGGGTAGATCCTTTGCCAAAAGCTTTCAAATCGAAGCCAGTTACCCATTCAGTGAGTACTTTACAGCAAAAGCGGCGTATAAGAATTACCAAAATCAAATGACCACCAATGGGAAATTACAACAGGTACCATATCAAAGCCGAGATCGATTTTTTATGAACATGGAATATGCTACAGCTTACGACAAATGGAAGGCAGATCTCACTGTAAATTGGAATGGTCCGATGCGACTCCCTGATACCAGCGATAGCCCCACTGAATTTCAGCTTGATCCTGAGTCTCCTGATTTCTTTCTGGTCAATGCACAGGTATCCAGAGGCTTCAGATGGGGAAGCATTTATCTCGGCGGTGAAAATATTCTTAACTTTAAACAAGCAAATCCTATCGTAGACCCAGAAAATCCTTTCGGACCAAATTTTGATGCCTCCATGACCTGGGGCTCCATCGCGGGACGAGTGATTTATGCAGGTTTCCGATACAAAATCAAAAACTAAATCTTATGAAAAAAATAATCTTAACTCTATTCATTGCATCCTTCGCATTTCTGGCAAATGCTCAGGTAAAAACTGTAGCGATTCAAACATCAGCAGTGTGCGAGATGTGTAAAAAGACTCTTGAGCGTGACCTGAGCTTCGAAAAAGGGGTCAAATCGGTGAATTTAGATCTAGAAACCATGGTGCTCAATATTGCTTATCTGGACGCTAAAACTGATCCAGATGTATTGAGGAAACGAGTAACCCTTGTTGGTTATAATGCAGACAGCCTAATGCGTGATCCGAAGGCTTATGAAAAACTTGATGAATGCTGCAAGGATGGAGCACATCCTGAAATGGATCATATAAAACATAAAAAGAAAAAAGACGGCAACTAAGGCCCTCAAACTCCCGATGGCCATCGTCGGGATGAGCCACTTGGTGTTTACTGAGTGGCTTTTTTTATATTTTTGGTCCCAAATCACCCCTTATGAATTACAGATTTCTCCTACTAGCCTTCCTTATTTTAGCTTCTTGTCAGTCCGGTTTTCAGCACTCTGGCTGGGATACTTCGCAAGTAGAAATCGTCCGTGATGAATTTGGTGTTCCGCACATCTTCGGGACAAAAGATGCCGATGTAGCATATGGTCTAGCCTGGGCGCATGCAGAGGATGATTTTGAAACGATCCAAAAAACGCTCTTAGCGGGGAAACGAATGACTGGAAAGGTTTTTGGAGAAGATGGAGCAGCTATTGATTTTTTTGGGCATTTGCTGGAAACACAAGAGCTCGCCGAGGCGAAATATGAGGAGAGCTATTCGGATGATTTTAAGGCAGTTTTGGAAGGCTATGCAGCGGGGATGAATGACTTTGCACTAGCACATCCTGGAGAAATTATTCTTACAGAAGCCTTTCCTGTCACTACCAAAGAAATAACTGCGGCCTATATTCTTTCGCTCGCGCAAATGTCCGGAGCGGATCGAGCTATTAAGCAAATCGTGGACGGAACGGTGGATCTAGCGACTATTGACCAGAATCCGAAGGGATCGAATGCCATTGCCGTTCATTCCTCACGTACTGATTCGGGAGAAAACTTCCTCGCCATTAACTCTCATCAACCCCTTGAAGGGCCAGTGGCTTGGTACGAGGCTCACTTACACTCCGAGGAAGGTTGGAATATTTTGGGAGGTCTTTTCCCAGGAGGAACAATGATTTTTCATGGAGTGAATGAAAACCTAGGCTGGGCGCATACGGTAAATTTCCCGGACCTTTTGGACATCTTTCAACTCGAAATGAATCCCGTTAATGATTCGCAATATCGTGTAGATGGAGAATGGCTGGAACTGGAGGAGCGCACGGTTTGGCTGAAAGTAAAGCTGTGGGATCTCATCGTGATACCCATTCCCAAAAAAGTCTGGAAAAGTATTTATGGGCCAACCCTTGTAACTGATCAAGGTGTCTTTAGTGTTCGAATGGGGGTTTTAGACCGAATCGGAGCTCCGGAACAATGGTGGCGGATGAATAAAGCTTCAAATTACAGCGAGTTTCATGAAGCCATGTCTGTCATGCAGCTCACCAGTTTCAACACGGTCTATGCAGATAAAAATGATACGATTTTTTATGTGAGTAATGCCTTGCTTCCGGTCAGAAATACGGAAATAGATTACACCGAAACTTCCGCTGGAAATTCAAGGGAAGCCCTTTGGGATTCCTATCACTCCTTCTCTGATTTGCCACAGCAAATCAACCCTAGTTCGGGATATTTATTCAATACCAATCACTCCCCCTTCTTAGCTAGCGCTTATCCCGATAATCTAAACCTTGATGATTATCCAGCAAACATGAATTATTTAAGACGGGACAACAATAGATCCACTCGATTCAGGGAGCTGATGAATGATAGCACCATCTTAAGTTACCAAGATTTTAAACGAATAAAATACGATGGCCAATTGCCAGAGAAACTCGCCTTTCGTACGAATATGGAAGCCTTATTCAATTTGGACGAAAAGGATCATCCAGAAATTTCACAGCAGATTTTAGCCATTAAAAATTGGGATAAAAAGTCCGGAATAGAGAGTGAAGGAGCCGCTGTTTTCGCCTTTCAATATTACTATTGGTGGGAAAAATTTGAGCAAGCTGGAAGAAGCTGGGAAACCACACTTTCAGAAGAAGAAGCTGCAGAAGGACTCCGAGCCGCTAAGGTTCATTTTGAAAAGTTTTTTGGAAAGGAGATCGTGACTTTGGGAGAATATCAAAAGCTCGTGCGCGGCGAAAAAGCCTTACCCCTTTGGGGAATAGATGATGTGATCACGGCCATGCGAAGTGTGCCTTTGAAAGATGGAACAAGAAAAGGCGTACAAGGAGAGTCCTACATAATGATGGTGAGGTTTGGAGAAGGTTTGCCGAAAATTGAAACGGTGAATGTTTTTGGAGCAAGTAATCGTCCCGAAAGCTCCCATTACGACGATCAGATGGAGCTATATTTGAAACAGGATCTGAAGCCCATGTCGCTAGACAAGTCTGAAGTTTATAGCAATGCTCAAAGGATCTATCATCCCGGGAAATAGATTTGCAATCCCTCTTAAATGAGAGTTAAATCATAGGCGCGAAAGCCATCCAGCAGCTCATCACTTGGATCCAGCTCAGTTACCAGGGTGTGAACTGCGCTTAGGTCACAAGTTTTGTATTTCTGAACAGAATGCAGCTTATCTGATACAGAAAGAATCACTGTCCTTTTAGCCGCTCGAATCATGGCCTGCTTTACCTGAATCACCTCCCAATCAAACTCAGTGAGACCTTGATCAGGATCTAAATAGCCAGTTCCTAAAATGCATAAATCCACTTTCAGCTGAGAGAGAGTATTGACCACAGTTCCTCCAACTGCGAATTTGGAATCGTGAAGTAATTTTCCTCCTAAAAATATCACCTCCACATCCGGATGCTCAAGCAACTCCACGGCTACATGTAAGCTGGGGGTAAAAACAGTGAGCGAGAGCTTTTTAGGGATTAATTTGGCAACTTCCATATTCGTGGTGCCACCACTCATTAGGATCACCTGCCCCTCAGAAAGCAATGAAATGGTTTTTTCAGCAATCTTGATCTTTTTGGATTGGAGGTAAATATTGCTTTCATCTTTGGTGAAATTCATAAAACCAAAAGAAGTAGCACCTCCATGGACTTTCTTTAATTTCTTTTCTAGTGCCAGCTCTTTCACATCTCTTCGTACTGTGTCGATGGAGACTTTGAGCTCTTCGGACAAGTCTGTAAGCAAGACTCGATGGTGTAGCTGAACTTGGTCTAGAATATACTTTTGTCTTTCTTCTTTGAGCATTGGTGATTAAGGGTTTGCTTTGGAAAAGTAGCAAAAAAACGCAGGTTTTGGCCCCTAAATTTAAAAAACCGCAAAATAATGCGTGGCTTTATCCCAATCTTCCTTTTTTCTGGGTAGTTTAGCTTTATCAAAGTCCAGCCTAAAAGTTTTGTATTTTAATCCCATGAATCAGCCTTTCCTCCTTAAAAAAATTACTTTCCTTTATCTTTTTGCCCTAGCGCTAATCACTATTTCATGTAGTCAAAAAAGCACCTTTCGGATCATCGATAAGCCCATCACTTGGAATGAAGAGCGCGCAGAGCTTTCTCTAAAGTATCTTAAGGAAAGGCATGGACTAAACCAAACGGAGCCTACTATTGATCCAAAGATGGTGGTGGTTCACTGGACGGCCATCGATAATATTGAGGTGACTTTTGACGTTTTTGATTCGCCTACCTTGGGTGGTCGAGCAGACTTAACAGGAGCGAGCAACTTGAACGTTTCCTCTCAATTCCTAATCGATCGAGACGGGACCATCTTTCGGCTTTTACCCGATACGTATTTCGCGAGACACGTGATCGGCTTGAATTACACAGCAATTGGGATAGAGAATATCGGTGGCATGGATAGCCCCTTAACCAAGGCTCAGCTCAAAGCCAATGAAGAGCTCATCCGATACTTGAAGAAAAAATATGCCATAGAATATGTCATAGGACATCATGAATATACCCTGTTTCAGGAAACTCCACTTTGGAAAGAATTCGATCCCGACTATCGCACAGTCAAAACTGATCCTGGAGATAAGTTTATGAATCAGCTTCGCAAAAACCTTTCTGACCTTGACTTAAAATTCCTTCCAAATCAATAATTGGGTATTCGCTCATGTACAAACCGATCAAATTTTCCTCTGTCCTCCTGCTGGCCTTGTGGTGCATGTTTGCATGCAAAACACAACAAAGCCAACCCGCATCTACTGACAGAGCTCCGGGGCCCAATTTAGAATCAGGCGAGAGCCCAAAACCTGATCTACCAGCAAAAGAACTAGCCCCAAAAAAAATAGCACTCAATCCTATTCCCTTTGATCTACCAGAAATCCCCAGAGAGTTTCGTGGAGTTTGGATCGCCACGGTGGTGAATATTGATTGGCCAGAATCTGGCTCCGATGCTTACGAAAAACAAAAGGCGGATTTCATCAAAATATTAGATCACTACAAAAGTCTCAATTTCAACGCGGTAATCGTACAGATCCGAACCGCCGGAGATGCTTTTTACCCAAGTAATCTGGCACCTTGGTCTCGCTACCTAACCGGGAAAGAAGGTAAAGCGCCCGATACAAATGAAAATCCGCTGACCTGGATGATCAATGCCGCCCATAATCGCGGTCTGGAGTTTCATGCCTGGCTCAATCCCTATCGAGCGACCTTCGATCTGAAAACCGAACTGCTCAGTCCAGATCATGACTACAACAAACATCGAGACTGGATGCTAAAGTATGGGACTAAATATTATTACAATCCCGGCATACCTGAGGTCAAAAATCATTTGACCAAAATCATTGAAGAAATCGTGGTCAATTACTCTGTAGATGCCATACACTTTGACGATTACTTCTACCCCTACAAGATCGCTGGTCAGACTTTCCCAGATCAGGCCAGCTATCAAAAGTATAAAGCTCCAAATCAATCCATAGACGACTGGAGGAGACAAAATGTGAATGATTTGATCTCATCCGTCCACCAAACCATCCAAAAGCATAAACCCTGGATGCAGTTTGGTATTTCGCCTTTTGGGGTTTGGAGAAATCAGGACAAGGACCCCAAAGGCTCCCCTACTCGAGCGGGTCAGACCAATTACGACGATCTCTACGCTGATCCGATCACATGGATGCGCGAGGGCTGGATTGATTACCTCATTCCGCAGATTTACTGGAGTATGGACTATGAATTAGCTTCCTACAGAAAGCTGAATGACTGGTGGGCTAAAAACCACTACAACACCAAAATTTACATCGGCAACGGACCGTACAAAATCCGCGACAATGCCGACAAAGCCTGGGATAACCCTCAAGAAATCAATGCACAAGTTTCATATACACGAACCCATCCCACCATTCAAGGGAATGCATTTTTCTCAGCAAAATCACTCCTAAACAAAAATCAAGACGTAGCTCAGCGCCTAAAAACTGAACTATACGATCAGCCTACGCTGACTCCAGAATTTGCGCCGCTGGGCACCTCCATCATTGAGACCCCAAGTATCGCATCTGTGGCCAATCAATCCGAAATGACGGAAATTACGCTTGAGAAGCCGCTGGATCCAGCCATTCGATATGCCCTGATTCAGGGTGCTAACTCCAAAAATGAACTACCCAACTCAAAGATTTACACCGTTTGGGTGGGAAGTTATAGAGCTCGTTCTCTTCGGGTATCGAACCTCGAAACGGAGTACCTTGCTATTCGTTGGGTTGACCATTTTGGGAGAATTGTGAGTTCATCCGTTTACCAAGTTCCATAAAGATTTGCCATGAAGGACATGCTCGTACGACTTCAGGAATTACCTGATGTGCAGGAAACCGTAAAAAAGCTTTTAGAAAAGGAGCAGGTAGTTTTTCGTCGTCCCATTGCACCGGAGAAGCATTTGATCTCCACTTGGGTGAAAGAAAACTTTGGAGACTATTGGGCATCTGAAGTAGATGTAGCCTTTAGCCGTCAGCCAGTTTCTTGTTGGCTCGCGCAAAGGGGAAATGATATCCTAGGCTTTGCCTGCTACGAAGCTACGGCTAGAAATTTCTTTGGCCCCACCGGAACCAAAGAATCCGAAAGAGGAAAAGGAATTGGCAAAGTCCTCCTAGTCAAGAGCCTACTTTCCCTCAAAGAAATGGGCTATGGCTATGCCATTATCGGAGGCGTAGGACCCGAGGACTATTACAAAAAAGTGGTCGATGCAGTAACCATTGAAGGCTCCGAAATCAGTATTTACGAAAACCTAATCCGAAAAAAATGACCCAAAAATCCATCAAATCCCCATGGCTTTGGGTTCCATCGCTTTACCTCACCGAGGGTATTCCTTACATTATTATCACCACCGTATCGGTGGTAATGTATACCAAACTAGGCGTATCCAATTCGGACATTGGTTTGTACACCAGTTTGCTCTATCTCCCTTGGGTGATCAAACCCATTTGGAGTCCAATCGTGGATCTTTTTGGCAGCAAAAGGAAATGGTTTTTGACCATGCAGTTGGTTCTGGCTTTGGTCTTTCTTGGAGTGGGAATGACCACGCCGGCGAGTAATTTTTTCTTCCTGACACTGGCTTTTTTCTGGATGGGAGCCTTTGCCTCAGCCACGAATGATATTGCATCCGATGGCATGTATTTGATTGCTTTGAAGCCCGATCAGCAAAGCTTTTTTGTAGGACTGAGGGGTACTTTTTATCGGATTGGGATGATTACTGGTAATGGTTTGATCGTGATTATCGCGGGCTTTTTGGAAACCTCACTTGGTGACAATACCCAAGCTTGGTCTTGGACCATGATTAGTGTGGGAGGTCTAATGTTGATTTTAACCCTAATTAATTTCCTGACCACCCCTCAAGTAGAAGAAGTTCAAGCTGAAAAAACCGAGGAAGAGAAAAGCTTCGCCAAAGTATTTCAGACCTTTTTTACCAAAAGGAACATCGGACTTTCGCTGGCATTCGTGTTGCTTTATCGACTTGGTGAATCTCAACTCGTCAAGATGGCCTCTCCTTTTCTGCTCGGCGATCGAACGGATGGTGGGCTTGCCATCAGTACCTCTGACTATGGTTTGATCTACGGGACGGTAGGTGTGATTGCGCTATTGCTCGGAGGGATCGTAGGAGGGATTTTGATCTCGCGAGATGGACTAGGCAAATGGATGATCCCTATGGCTCTTTCACTAAACCTCCCCAACCTTCTCTACATTGCCTTGGCCTATTTCCAGCCCGAGGGCTTGGTCTATCCTGCGACTGTGGTGATCATTGAGCAATTAGGTTATGGATTTGGCTTTGCTGCGTATATGGTCTTTTTGATCTATCTGGCAGAAGGAATGTATAAAACTTCCCATTATGCCTTGGCCACAGGCTTTATGGCTATGGGAATGATGTTTCCGGGTATGATTTCAGGCTATGTGCAGGAGTGGCTGGGTTATACCGGATTTTTTGTTTGGGTGGGCCTGGCGATGATCCCTGCATTAATCATGGCTGCATCGGTCAGGTATCCAAAAGATTTTGGCCAGAAGAAGCCCGAAGAGAAAACCCAATAAGCGTTTTATGAACTTGACTCTAAGAGAAAAAGTATCCCAGTTTTTCCTTCCAGCCGCATTTATTCACGATTCGGAAGAAAACTATCAAGCACTAGAGGACCTCATCAGAAAGGAAAATATCGGCGGACTCACCTTTTTTCATAGCCGGCACTCTGCTGCCGCTAACTTTGAAAAAAGAGCCGAAGCCCTAACTTATTCAGGGACTTTGGAGAAAATGATCGGACTGATCAATCGCTACCAGCAAGTCGCTAAAACGCCACTTTTGATCAGTATTGACGCAGAATATGGCTTGGCAATGCGGATCGAAAACACCCCGCAATATCCCTTTGCGATCAGTCTTGGAGCTTTGCAAACTGATGCGATTACAAAAGTGGAAGAGGTGGGTTTCCGTATGGGAAAGGATCTGAAAAGTGCGGGTATTCATTTAAACTTTGCTCCATGCGCGGATGTGAATACCAATCCAGACAATCCGGTGATAGGCTATAGATCCTTTGGTGACAAAGTGGAAAAAGTTGCAGATTTGGCTTTGGCGAATTATCAAGGCATGAAACGAGCGGGCATTGGTGCTTGTCTCAAGCATTTTCCTGGACATGGAGATACCGCAGTGGATTCCCATTTGGGATTGCCTGTGTTGCAAAAAAGTCGAGCAGAACTTGATGCCGAGGAACTAGCTCCTTTCAAAAAAGGTATCGCAAACGGCGTGGAAATGATCATGGTGGGCCATTTGGCTGTGCCAGCATTGACCAATGGAAAAGATATCCCGGCAAGTATCAGTTCTGAAATTATCACCGACTTGCTCAAAAAGGAAATGGGATTCACCGGACTCGTGGTTTCCGATGCGCTGAACATGAAGGCTGTTGCCAATCTTTTCCCTACCCCCGGAGAGCTGGAACTCAAGGCCTTTGAGGCTGGAAATGATCTTTTGTGCTTTTCAGACCACGTGGAAGATGGAATAGAAAAAATTGCTAGTTCGGTGGATCCTAAAAAGATCGAGCAGGTTTTTGAGAAAGTGATGGAGTTAAAGAAAAGACTTGGTGTGCTGGATTTCGAGGTTTTGGATGTCCCTGAGTTTGACTGGAAAAGTCATTCTGCATTCCAAAGTCACTTGGCTTCGGATTATGTCAAAGTGATTCAAGGCGATCTAAATACATTCCAACTCAACTCTCTGGCCAAAATTAAAAAACTGGCTCATCGCACGTTTTTCGGCAAGAGTCCTTCGCTTTTTTCTGAATTGCTTAACAAACATTTCAACCAAAAGCTAGAAGAAAATTCAATTGAAGATTCCGAAATGGTATTGATTTCGGCCTTTATTCCTAGTCACAAGCCCTTGAATATATTTGGGATGAAGGATGCAATTTTGGAAGAAATCAAAAAAATAGCGAAGTCAAAACCGACTATTTTGGTGCATTTTGGTAATCCATTGGCATTGCGACATTTTGGAGAATTGAAGGACTTTCACACAGTAATTTGTGCCTATCAAGGTTTTGAGGAAACTCAGCGAGAGGTTGCAAAGCTTTTTTCTTAATCTTATCGAACTTCCATTTTCTGCGCTGATTTCGTTATCTTACTCTACTAGGATTTTAAAATGACGAAAAGGCGATTCAGGACACCAGGCGTTTATGTGGAAGAGGTTAGCTTCGGCCCACCTCCCATTATGCGTGCAGAAACGTCAATTGTTGCATTTATTGGGTATACCGAGCGATCCATTCGAGATACTGATAACCTCCTTCTTGTTCCTACAAAAATCAGTTCCTTCGTAGAATTTGAATTAATCTATGGAAAAGCGTTTCCTTCAAAATTCGAATTAGTTGACGCATTGCCAGGTGATACTGAATCAATTCTAATTGCTGGTCAAGCTAAATCCATTTCTTTTTTACCCCAACAACAAGGCTTTTTGCATTCCGCAGTTTGTGCATTTTTCGAGAACGGGGGTAGCTCCTGCTATATAGTCTCAGTAGGTAATTATGCCGGCCAAGCCAGCCTAAACATAGAGAAAGGAGAATTATTAGCTGGACTCACAACTTTAGAAAATGAAGTAGAGCCTTCCATCTTAGCGATTCCAGATGCAGTTATTTTGGAAGTCGAATCCTTCAACATTTATCAAGAGATGCTTTCTCATTGTGCGAAAGCCAGAAGAAGGTTTGCCATTTTAGATGTGCCTTTTGGTCACCGGGCTCGAAGTACAGCTCCCGATTGCATCACTGAATTCAGAAATAAAATCGGGACTCAAAACCTTTCTTTTGGGGCAGCATACTATCCGTGGCTTCATTCCAGCTTGGTTCAACAAAACCATGCCTCGATGCGTCACTGTTTTGAAGGAGTCAATCTAGTTGATATGCTTCCGGAAACCAATGCCCAAACTTTTCTAAGCTCAAGCCCAGAACCTACAGGAGACTACCGACATCAAGGACTTTTGAGTTTTAGTCCAACATACTCGAAAATCATCGAAGGTGCTGTTAGAAAATTAAATTTACTTCCTCCTTCTGGCTTCATCGCAGGAATTTATTCAGCTACCGACAATTCTCGGGGTGTTTGGAAAGCGCCGGCAAATATTGAGTTGAATTCTGTAAATCAGCTTTCAGTAAGGATAGCAAACGAGGATCAGGAAGATCTAAATACAAATCACTTTTCCGGAAAATCGATCAATGCTATTCGGGAATTTTTAGGTAAAGGTATTTTGGTCTGGGGTGCTCGAACGCTAGCTGGAAATGATAATGAATGGAGATATGTAAACGTAAAGCGGACGTTTATCATGGTGGAGCAATCCATTAGGAATGGATTAGAACCATTCGCTTTTGAGGAAAATAATTCAGTGGCATGGTCAAGGATTAAATCATCCTGCCTGAATTTTCTTTCCAACATTTGGCGTGAAGGCGCATTGGCTGGGACTTCCCAAAAAGACGCGTTTTTCGTGAAGGTTGGTCTAGGAGAAACTATGACGGCCCAGGATGTTTTAGAGAAAAGGATGATCATAGAGATAGGGATGGCTTTACTGAGGCCTGCTGAATTTATTATCCTGAGAGTTGAACAGAAAATGGCCTAAACCCCTGTTTACAAAAACGAAAATTCACAGCTCGAGCAGTTCGCTTTTATCAGTTCCCAAGATTAGCTTTTAGGCAAGAAAATCTCAGCCATCATGCAACGTGCACTGCCTCCACCGAGTTTTTCTATGGTTGGAATTTTAGGATTGATGATGGTCGTATATTTCTCAATCAGCTGAATTTGCCCCACATTGAGTGAATCGAGTGCAGACTGAGACATGACAGTAAACTTCTCACCCCCATCATTGCTGACTTCTAACATATTTCCCGCGAAGTTGAATTTCTGCTTAGCCGTAATGGGAATTACTTTTTTTCCAGCTGAAGTTAGGGCCTTTTGAACGGCTTGTTTTTCAGATGCTTTAGGGATGCTATCCAGACAAACTATCGCCAGATCCGTGCCGATATGCATCATTACATTCGTATGGTAAATGGGGCTTTGAACCCCATCAATTTCCTGAACTGCATTGAAACCAACAATCTTATAGCCCAAGATTTTCCCTACATACTCCAGCGGAAAAGGATGTGTGCGTTCAGAGTAGCAAGCAAAGATCGTCTTGGACGTATGATCCATCACCATGCTTCCTGTGCCCTCAAGGAATTGATCGTCTTGCTCAAAAAAACTCAAGTCTATCAGGTCGCTAATCTGGAAATTCATAGACATCAGTAACTCGATCAGATCTTTTCTACGTTCCAGCCTTCGATTGGGGCTGTACATGGGATAGGTAATCAGCTTGCCATCCGGATGGGTACTAAACCAATTGTTTGGAAAGACAGCATCCGTTTTAACTGGTTCGGCTGTATCCTCCACCACAATGACATTTACCCCCTGATCGCGCAGTAAGGCAACAAAACCGTCAAATTCAACTCGTGCTTGTTCTTCTATTTCCTGTTGAGGGCGAGTGTCATTTTTTTGGTAAAAATTATTCTCCGCTGTTTCAGGATTAAAGCCAAAATGAGCGGGACGAACCATGAGGATATGTGAGGATGTCTGCATGCTATTTTTGCTTTAGGTAATGATACAAAACCGGTTTGATTTCAAATCTCTCCTCACTTAGTGTAAAATAACCCTTCCCATCCGCTTGAAAGGCAATGGATTCACCTTGTGGTTCTGGTGTATAAAGTAAGATCTTAAAGGGTTTCGCGAGCGTTTCTGGGATACCTGTTCCCGACTCTCGCTGCCAATAGTAAACGGCAAAATAAGTCTTTACTAGGATGGCATCGCCTGCTTGGCTGATATCTGCTGCCACTGTACTGGTAAAGGGAAAAGTACCCATTTCCACTAGATCGATTGGTCCCTCTTGTTCAAAAGCTTGAGTGGGCATTTCAAATAGTGTGTTTTCTTGATTTCTCTTTGAAATCAAATATACTTTGCCAGAAATTGGATCCACGAATATTGCCTCCGCATCCATAGCGCCCTCAGGGAATTGGAACCTTGCCGTTTCAGGTTTAACAGTCGAAATGGCTTGCTTTGGTTCGGGAAATCGGTAAATCAAAATCTCCTCGTGTTGCGCCAAATTATCTCCGATTTCGGCCACATAAACATAACTCTTGCCCTCAGGTCCAGGACCCACAGCGATATCTTCCCAGTCCCGATTTGATACGCCTTCCAGTATGACTTTACCCAATTCCTCTCCTGAAGTGGACATGACGAATACTGCGTTTTCTCCTCCACTATCATTGTGAATATAGAGCCAGTCCGGATTCAATTTGCTTGCTGCCATACCGCTGATTTCTACCCAATCAGGATTAGGAATTTCTCGAACAGCCACCGCCGCAGAAAAGAGGCTATCCTGCCCAAATGTGAGAGAAAAACTGCACAAAGAGATAAGAATTGCTAGAAAGAGATGTTTCAAAGGCTTGATCATTACGCCATCAAAAGTAAAGAAAATAGTCCTTGAATTGTCGAAATTCTGATCTAATGCATAGTTTAAGGAAAAGAAAAAACTGATGCATCCTTTATTGAAAAAAATGAATTTTAAGGAGAACATGTCTCCTAGAATCTGGAATACTCCAGAGGAGTTTAGAGGTTGGATAGATGAAATTGAGGCCTTATATGGAAAATTGCCTGAGAATTCGAACCCAAATTTTCTTTTGAGTTTTGTCAAAGACCAACAAGAACTCGATCATTTTTTTGGTCAAATGTTGCCTTTTCTGAATTCTGATGAGGTTTTTTGGCTGGCTTACCCAAAAAAATCCTCTAAAAAATACAAAACTGATATCAACAGAGATCATGGATGGGGAGAATTGGCAAAGGAAGATTTTGAAGGAGTACGGATGGTTTCTTTAAACGAAGATTGGTCAGCCTTGCGTTTTAGGAAAGTTAAATTTATAAAAAACATGATCCGGAAATTCAGTCTCAAGGACCAGATTAAACCGAAAAAAGATAAATAAAGCTAAAGGTCAAAAAATAAGTGCTTGATTCAGAAGTAAAAAAGGCATCGATTAGGGAATTACATAAGTTTTTTGAGTAGATCGTTTGGATTAAATAAATGATGCTTCTACATTTGCAACACGTTTTCGGAAAACGCTCCGAAAGCCAACCCAAATTCCTCCTTAGCTCAGTTGGTTAGAGCATCTGACTGTTAATCAGAGGGTCCTTGGTTCGAGCCCAAGAGGAGGAGCAATCAAAGCCTTAATTCTCACGAATTAAGGCTTTTTTGTTTAATCCCTTTCGGTTGATAAGGCCACGGACAGGAGCAAAATCTGGTACGGAAGAGTCAGTTTTTTTTAAAAATTCATCTCTCTACGGAGAAAAAGCCTAATTTCATTACTTACAAAACGAAAATAATCTTGAGATACTTTACCCTTCTATTTTTATTAATTCCAAATTTAATAACAGCTCAGGCGGTATGCACTCCTGAAAGCCGGGAGCTTTTGGAAGAGAAGCTAGAAAGGCTAGAAAGTTTGGACGTCTCTGGATTATCAAGCGGAGAGCTTGCCGCAGAAATCGGCCAATGGTTTCTAGGTACTGAATACGTAGCAAAGACCCTCGAACTGCCAGGCGAAGAAAAACTAGTGATCAATCTGCAAGGGGTAGACTGCACGACGTACCTAGAATCAGTGATTGCGCTGACCCGCCTTGCCCAGAAACAGGAGTATACTTTCGAGGCTTTTGAAGGAGAACTCGAACTCATTCGCTATCGAAATGGGGAAAACACCGGCTACCCTTCACGCCTCCATTACTTCTCCGACTGGATGTATGCCAATGGTGAAAAGGGACTATTTCAGAACATCACCCAAGAAATCGGGGGAGTACCCTACCCCAATCAGCCGAGCTTTATGTCGGAAAACCCACAGTTTTATCCTCAGTTGGCTGATCCTAAAAATGTGGAAGCTATCAAAGCGACAGAAGCAGAGATTGGCAAGCGAAGCTATTTCTATATCCCAAAGGAAAAAGTAGCCGAGGTGGAAGATCAGATTCAGTCTGGCAATTTGATTGCCATCACCACTACGATCAATAATCTTGATATGGTACATGTGGGCTTTGCAATTGAGCATCAAGGACGAATTCATCTTTTGCATGCCAGTTCAGCTAGTATGCAGGTCGAAATATCAGACCTTCCCCTAAGTGACTACCTTGCTCGCAACAAAACCCAGTCCGGAATCATGGTGAGCAAAATTTTATCCCCCTGAATTTCAATGTATTAAGGTCTAAATAAAAATTTCTTCTAATTTAAAATGTAAATAACACTTGACTTTTGTAAAGTCTTGTTTACATTTGTCAAGTAGACTTTACTTAAAAGATATGGAAACAATGAAATTAGAACGAAACAAACGAGTGAAAAAACTGGCTGTCTGGACTTGGACTTGGGTGGCCACTATGGCTTTAGCGACTTTCGGTCCCAAGTTTATTTGGGATGGACATGTCTTCCTAACGACTTTCGCCATTCTGGTGAACCTTGCAAATGGAATTCTGATGATTCGCGCAAATCGGGATCTTTTCAATCATTTTGACGAGCTAGAAAAGAAGCTTCACCTCGAGGCCATGGCGCTGACTTTGGGGCTAACTGTAGTAGTCGGCTTAACTTTCTCCCTGCTAGACCAAACGGACCTTATCCCGTTTGACGCTGAAATTGGTCTTTTGGTGATGTTCACAGGGATTACTTATATGATCACCTTGCTCATCAATACGAAGCGCTACAAATGAAAAATCGAGTGAGAGATTTCAGAGTGGAAAAAGGTCTGACACAAGATCAACTCGGTGAAATGATAGGAGTATCGCGACAAACCGTCAATGCGATAGAAAAGCAAAAATTCGATCCGAGTTTACCTACGGCCTTTAAACTATCCCAACTGTTTGATAAAAGAATCGAAGAGATTTTTATCTACGAGTAGTCAAAATTGAAATGAAAAATAGGCGCATCTTAATCATTGGAACAATACTGGGAACCATCTTGGGAAGTGTAACTGCTGCATTTTATGGAAACCTACACATTTGGTTAGGCCTAGGTTTTTCACTCGGCCCAACGATTGCTTTTGTCATCCAAGAGTTTCAGGCTTTAAACCAAGAGAAAGAAGTTTGATGAAATATTTTCGAAAAGGGAGTATCTGGATGCTCCCTTTTTTTTACCACTCTATGGCATTGATAAGCATCTGAATAAATGCCTCTTCACCCCAAGCTGTGGCATTATGCCCCATCGAAGTGTAGAAGGTCTTGCCTTTCCCAGTCTTTTTGAACCAAGCGACTGGATGGTTTTTACCCATTCCGAATTCCTTGCTCTTGATAAAAAGGAGATTTCCACTTGGAAGAATTTTATCCCCGTCAATTGAGTACAGTATCTGGAAGCCTCTGCTTGCGGGATCTTCAAAAAACACATACCATTCGTCCGTATGAACCCACTCCTTTGCCAAATCTCTAGACAAGACAGAATCAATCCCAGGTTGCAAACTTACTTGAGCTTCCTGTAATTGTGGATTTAGGGGATGGTGTGAAAACTTGGCTCCTAGTAAATGCGTCTCGTACCAGTCCCAATGATGTGAATCATCTCCAGCTCCGTGAATTCCGATAAGTTTACCTCCATTTTCGACATACTCTTGCAAAACAAGCCGCTGCTCATCGGTGAGAACTCTCCCGGTTGAATTATTGAAAATCACTACATTAAATTGATTCAATTGCTCCGAATTAAATACTCCAGCGGATTCGGTATTGTACAGAAACCAACCTTTTTCAGTACTTATTCTTCCAAAAACCTCTTTCGCCGCTTGGATGGACTCCCCGTGTCTGAATCCCGTGGTTTTAGAAAAAAGCAAAACCTTAATCCCCTCTTGTGGAATGGAGATATCAGCAGGATCTGTTTCATAACTGACAGGAAAACCATTCTTTACTTTATAGACAAAAAGCCCACCTCCCAACACGATCAAAAGGAGTAAAACCCCAACAATCAAACCGAGAATTTTGAACATCTTTTTCATGCCTTCAAAATAAGAATTTCAACTTGAAGACACTCAACAAAAAAGCCACTCCATTTAGAAGTGGCTTTAAATTGAAGTGACTTGCATTAGAGTTTTATTCCAAAAGTCAGATAGAAAGTTCGACCATCTGCCGGCATAATACCTGGACCTGGATATCCACCAGCTCTTCGAGTGAAATAGCTTTCATTAGCCAAATTATTCACCCCTGCCTTTAGGCTATACCTCTTTTGGAATGTATAAGCCGCTGAGAAATCCTGAACTTGATATGCAGGTATCAATCCACTTGTGGCGTTTTCATTCGGTTCAATGGAATTACTCGCATCCGAGAATGTCTCGCCAACGTCACTCAGTTGCCATGTTGCGGAGAAATTTTTGTAGCGATAGGTGGCACCAAAACGGTTGATTTTTCTAGGTGCATTTTCCACTCTATTTCCTGCAAGATTCCTTGATACGATTTCACCATTTACCACACTTGTTCTCTCAAAATCTTGGTACTCTGCATTGATATAGGCTAGCGATGTAAATAGATGAATATACCCAAAGCTAGAACTTCCCACAAAGGCTGTAATCGGATCGAATTCTACAAAAGCTTCCACCCCTTGGCTTACTGAAGTCCCCAGATTAGTTCTAAACTGATATCTGCTTCCATCTGTGTTGGTTTCAGTGATTGTTCCAATCCTATCAGAGTAATTCAAATAGAAGTAACTGGCATCAAAATTCAAATAGGTCCCGATGCTTCCCCTATATCCGAAGTCAAAATTATAACCGCTCGCATCTTGCAGATTTGGATCGATCACATCAGTTGTGGCAGGTGGGGTCAGATCAGAAATCAATACTGGACGATAAGCTTGAGAAAAATTAGTGTACAACTCTGTCGTCTTGCTCAAATGATACTCTCCACCAAAACCTAGCAATGCGAAGGTTCTGGTTCGATTTTCAGGAATCAAAAGGTCTGGAACACCATTCACTGTATTCAAAACCCCCTCCATGTTGGAGGAAATATGCTCAAGTCGTAACCCAGCTGTGAGTAAGAGTTTATCAGTCACATTAAACATATTCTCAACGAATGCTGCATGATTTACATTATCAAAATCCAAATCACGTGGATAGCTATCCTCTACCAAATCAAAATTCATATCTGACCCTGCATCTCCAACTCCACGCTGATTTCGGTCAATATTTCCCTTATAAAATCTATAACCAGCCACAAGATTATGCTCGCTTCCAAAAAGAGAATAAGCCGTACTAAGTCTCAATTCTGAACCGAAGGTGTGATACAAATCACGATCTACCTGTCTATTACCCAAATCATCCTCCTGGGTAATCGGCTGCATAAACCCTACACTATTTCGTTGTGCGATGGTACCAAAAGCTTTGAAATTAATCTTGGTATTTGGGCTTAGAATATAATCGGCATTCAAAGATGGAATAAACCAAGGAGTATTAAACCAGTTTCTAGCTCTTGTGCTTTGTCTTGGGTCTTCCGCAAATTGGGCATCTGTCAAACCTCCTGGCTGCTGGGTTTCTGTAGTCATGTAAGTTAACTCACCCCCTATTTTAAGGCGATTACTAGCTGCAAAATTCACTTCCAAATGGGCATGATCGGTATTGAAAAACCCATTTTCTCTCCATCCGTTCCCTCTTCTCTTTTGATAATATGCCGTGTAGTCCCACTTGCCTTCTGTTCCTCCTATGTAGTTGAAGGTGCTAAACAGGCCATTACTTCCCACTGTATTGATGCTCTCAGCTGTAAATCTGGTAGATGGGTCTGGCTTTCTCAACACAAAATTCATCAATCCCCCAAACTGCGGTCCATACTGCAACGAAGAGGCCCCTCGGATAATTTCGATTTGCTCCACTACCTCCATTGGAGGGGTAAAATATGCCTCAGGATAGCCCATAGGATCAGGAGTAATGTCGTAGCCATTCATCCGTACATTAAATTCCCAAGATCGATTGGGACTTAATCCTCTCGAAGCTACACCAAGTTGAATTCCTGAACCGTCATTTTCCCAAATAGAAATCCCAGGAGTCCGACCGAAAATTTGACGGCTGTTATTCATCGCAAGGTTTGCGTCGATCTCAGCCAGTCGGATCACCTCATTTTTCCTTCCCGCATTGATCCGGAAATCTTCTATTTCAGGAAGTCTGCCCTGCCCGTTCATTCCTCGACTTGCCAGAAGCTCAAATGAATCCAGCCAAATTTCATCTTCCAGAAGGACGAAATCGAGTGTCTTCTTCTCTTCTTTTCCAATTTGGAATTCCTGAACTATAGCTTTGAATCCTATAAGTTGGGCTTTCAACTTATACTCTCCTTCAGGTAAATCTTTCAGAACGTAACGACCTTCGCTATCCGACTGCACACCACGCACCGTACCTTCTAGAGAAACTGAAACTCCTTCGACTGGCTGCTGATTCTGATCAAGAATTTTACCTTCCAACACATTTCGTTGTGCCAAACTCAGGGACATTCCCAACAAATACAGGCAAAGGGTAGTTAATACTACTCTCATAAATTCTAGTTTTTATTTAGACTCGATTTAAATAATGATGCAAACGTACTAAGGAGAGTAAAATCAAGCAAGTATTATTTATAAAAAATCTAAATAAAAATAGTGGCATATATTTAAGTGGATGAAAATCAGCACAAAAAAATAAAGCACCTTACTACATCCAGCAATTGCCAATCATGAAGCAATTAATCAACAGGCGCTAAGAAGGCTTTTTCAAATTTGGCTAGCCTAATCTTTTCGAGACCCCAAGCCAATTATATGCAGCATCTTGATCCACTTTACGAAATGCTTTGAATTTTATCTTGGGAACCAAGAGCCCCAAAATTTTAACCGCGGACCGCAAAAAATTACTATCGGCCACCATGGCATACTGTTTGGCTTTGCCAATCCAAGCAAGATCCAAAGCCAAAGCTTCTCTCGCAGTGGAAATATTCTCGTAGCCTTCGAATTTTTCTACAAGTGCTAAAATGCGAATCTTATTGCCTTTTGGTATGGATGCCTGAATATTCTGAAGCCGCTTCATGTCCTCAAAGGCAATTATCCCATCGATTTTATAGATCAACAAAGCGTCTTCTGGTTGAAAATTTATTTCCATATCAAGCAAATTAAGAAAACGGGCAGCATGCACCCATAAGACTATTAAGGCTCGAATTTGGTTTTCAACCTATTCACAAAGTAAAATCATCCAACCAAAAATATATCCGTTTTTACTCTAGCTCATACCACTCGATATTACTCAAGCCCCCACGACGTCCCACTTTTTTAGGGGGGTAATTGGTGACCAAATAGTCCACGATCACTTTTTCATTTTCACCAAGATCCCAAAGGTTTTGAGTTTCCTGCATCCACCGAATAGTTTGGATCCAACGCTCTTCGTTCATCCGATTGGCGATGACAAGCTGCGAGGAGTGACAATTGGTGCAATTCTGTATAGTTACCATCATCCCTGGAGCATCGATAAAGCCTGTTTCCACATGGATTCCATTGACGATTTCATCCGAAACGTCTAAGGTTAGAGGTTCTTTAGCACCTGTATCTTCAGACGATCTCAATGAGTCAAAAG
Organism: Algoriphagus namhaensis; assembly: GCF_042649705.1. Classification (NCBI taxonomy): domain Bacteria; kingdom Pseudomonadati; phylum Bacteroidota; class Cytophagia; order Cytophagales; family Cyclobacteriaceae; genus Algoriphagus; species Algoriphagus namhaensis. The sequence continues at coordinate 148,607 of NZ_JBHRZS010000002.1, read as the reverse complement.
CCGAAAGATTAGGATCTAGAATCAAATAGATGGAGAAGCTAATTGACAAAATCACAATCACCACTAATCCAACAACCAAGCGAGAAATCTGCTGAAACCCTCGTCTCAATTCATCTGCACCTTCTTTATTTTCCTTTTTCATCTAGGTGATTTTAACCGCAATTCGGTGACAAGCATTATTGAGGTATCCTTTGGGATTCCATCCCGGTACAAGCATGGGCTGTGACACCCCTCTTGAATCTGTTGCTCTGGCCCACACTTCATAATAACCGGGCTGAGGAAAACTCACTTCCGCAGAAAAGTGCTGCCAAGCGAGTCGATTGACGGGCTTACGAATAGGACAGGTATTCCAAGTGGACCCAAAGTCTATGGAATATTCCATTTTAGTCACTTCATACTCTCCTGCCCAAGCATGGCCACGAATAGTCAGCTTTTTCCCATTTGAAAGCATGGCACCAGACTTGGGATAGGTGATCAGGGATTTCACAGGCATAGATTCAATGATGCACATATCCTCTTCCTGTACTTTTTGACCCGGCGCCACTGGACTACAAGGGACTTTATATGAATCTCCTCCCATCTTTTCTCCGTCATGAACTCGATCCCGAACGCTTATTTTTTGAACCCATTTACCCGAAGCTGATGCCGGCCAGCCCCCAGCCACTAATCGGAGCGGATAGCCATGAATCAAAGGAACATCTTCCCCGTTCATTTGAAAGGCCAGTAGTGTTTCTTCTTGCATCGCTTTGGAAATGGGTACCCCACGAGAAATTGCTTCTTTGGCTGGATCTCGACTGAGATGCTCATCCGCTGCATGATATCCTATGTACACCGCATTGGATTTTATACCCACGTCATTAAGCACATCCTTCAACCTTACCCCAGTCCATTTTGCACAATAAACCGCACCCACCGCCCATTGATTTCCCTGGGCCGGTGGATCAAATTCTGCTCGACCATTTCCTCCACACTCCAGCGTGAGCTGATAAGTATAAGACTTGAATTTAGACTTCAGCTCTGCCAAGGTATAAGTTTTTGGTGCGGACACCGATTCTCCATCGATGGTTAGCGTCCATTTATTGACATCTATATCTTGGGGAACTAGCCCATTATTTCGCACGAAAATGTATGGATTTGGAGTTACCTCATCGTCAAGTTGATGAGCCAGGGCCTCCATATTGTAAGGCTTTTCATTCAGCAAAATCATATCCTTATCCTTTTTAAAGAGGGAAAATGGATCCTGATCAGTCAGGCCTAAAGGAAGTAATCCTTTTGGGAGATTTGCTCCAAAGACCAAATCTGTCCCAAATGCTGAAGCCATGGCGGCAAGGGTGGTTTTGCTGATAAATTTTCTTCTATCCATTAATAAGGCCGGTTTCCAGCCTTTCAAGTTAATTGTTAAACCAAACAAAAAAAAGTAAGGAGACTCAGATGTCTCATCCCGGCTGAACGCGCATTGCAGAGGAGATGACGGGCCAAAATTTCAAGGCTGTCAGAAGAAAATTTGTATTTTTTGATCATGAAAAAGCTCTCAATCCTGTTTAGCTTGGTTTTAGTATTCCTCAGTTGTGAAAAAAAAGTCGAGGAAAAAATCTCTCCCAAGCCAAACATCCTATTCATTTTTGCTGATGATCAGCGGGCTGATGCACTGGGCATCGCAGGAAACCCCAATCTAAAAACTCCCAATATCGATGCACTTGCCAAGCGCGGCACACGATTTACCAATGCCTACGTAATGGGAGGGAATCACGGGGCTATTTGCGCAGCAAGTAGAGCCATGCTGATGTCTGGAAAGGGTCTCTTTAGAGTACTCGATAAACTTGAAGGTGAGCACACCATGCCCATGCATTTCGCAGCTCATGGCTATACGACATTTGGCACAGGAAAATGGCATAATGAGCGCTCTGCTTTTGAACAAAGCTTTCAGCACGGAACCAATGTTTTTCTCGGAGGGATGGCCAATCACTACAGTATTTCTTTAAGAGATATGACAGAAGCAGACACACTTTCTGCACCAGAAAACAAGGGGTATTCCACCGATCTTTTTACGTCCTCGGCCATAGACTTTATTGAAAAGCATGTGAACTCCGGAGCCGAAAACCCCTTTTTCGCTTACGTCTCTTTCACCGTGCCACATGACCCCTATTCTCCTCGCGAGGATTTTATCGATCGATATAGCCCGGATGAAATCAAACTACCTGAAAACTTTCTTCCTCTTCATCCCTTTCAATTTGACCAATTAAATATCCGTGACGAAAACCTTTTGGCCTGGCCAAGAGACCCGGAAAAGGTAAAAGCTGTATTGGCGGACTATTACGCCCTCATTACCCATCTGGATACTCAAGTCGGAACCTTGATCGAAACGCTGAAACGACTTGGGCAATATGATAACACCATCATCGTCTATGCGGCCGATAATGGTCTAGCAATCGGTTCTCATGGTCTATTGGGTAAGCAAAATATGTACGAACACTCTTCCAAAGTGCCCATGATAATAGCTGGCCCCGGCGTACCGGAAAATGAAATTCAGGAAGCCTATACTTATCTTTTCGACTTGTTCCCCACGCTTGCGGCTCTTGCCGACTTACCACTGCCTGAAGGAATCGATGGAGTGAATTTGGTGAAAGTGATGGACGGCAATAGTGAAGGAATTCGGGGCTCCATGTTCAACGCCTATCGCCACACTGTACGCTCGATACGAAAAGATGATTGGAAGCTGATTCGCTATCCTGAGCGAGATTTTACGCAGCTTTTTAATCTGAAAGATGATCCAGATGAATTGAATAATCTGGCAGATAAGCCAGAAATGGCTCCAAAAATCGAGGAACTGAGAGCCCTTCTCCTTCAAGAACAGCAAGCCGCTGGAGATACCGTGGCTTGGACTGCTGAGGAAATCCTTCCTTTGGAATATGACTACAAGAGGATCGATCGATTCCCAGATCGCTGGCAACCTGAGTATACCTTGGACAAATATTTCAGTGATTTGGAAGATTGATAGCTTAATGTCCATTCTCAAGTAAACACTGTACGAAATAGGACAGTACCATTCGCCCAAAATGCCAATAGAGGTCGATTCCAAGCATTTTTAAGATTGGAATAGGATTTGAACTTTAAGGAAATAAACTAAACCTATGCTCACCTTTCTTGTTTGGCTTATCCTTTTCATTATTTGTTGGCCACTAGCCATCATCGCCCTGATCCTCTATCCAATCGTTTGGTTGCTTTTGCTTCCGTTTCGCTTGCTTGGTTTTGCCATCGATCTTTCTTTAGACCTGGTTCGAAATATTTTTATGTTTCCATTCCGAGCCACAAGCCGAGCCTAAATTGGATTAGTAATTTCTAATCTGCATTTTGAGGGAGCTAACCCCTCGAAATGATGCGCTCACTTTTTCTTATCGTTCTATTTTTTCTTTCACTTGAGTCCAAAGCTCAAGAAACCTTGGTTTTTGAGGGTGGCAAAGAAGGTCATGCCATCTACAGAATCCCGGCCATCATTTCTCTACCCAATGGAGAGCTTCTAGCCTTTGCCGAAGGCCGGGTAAATGGAACCGATGATTTTGGAGACATTAATCTGGTACTCAAACGAAGCCGAGACCAAGGGGAAAGCTGGTCGGATTTAGAGACCTTAGTCGACTATGATAATCTACAAGCAGGCAATCCTGCTCCAGTTTTAGACCTTCATGACCCTCAATATCCCGATGGTGTGATTTTTCTTTTTTACAACACAGGAAATAACCACGAGTATGATGTTCGTCTGAATAAGGGAGTACGTGAGGTGTGGATGCTTCGCTCCTTTGACCTGGGCAAAAGCTGGGAAGAACCAGTCAACATCACTGCGCAAGTTCACAAACCTAATAACCCAGAATTCAATCCCGACTACACGAATCCTGCTGACTGGCGCCATTATGCCAATACTCCAGGACATGCATTCCAATTTCAAAAAGGTAAATATCAAGGCCGAATCTACGTGGCTGCCAATCATTCCTCTGGAGATCCTCAAGCGGACTGGTCGGATTATCAGGCTCATGGATTTTACACCGATGACCATGGCAAAACCTTTAAAATCTCCGAATCCATTAACATTCCCGGCTCTAATGAATCCATAGCCACCGAACTGCCCAATGATCGGATGATGATGAGCATTCGAAATCAACGTGGCGATATCCGTCAGAGAATATTGGCTTTTTCTGAAGACGGTGGTGCGACTTGGTCTGAGCAGTATTTTGAGCCACAATTGCCCGATCCGGTCTGTCAAGCTTCGATTCTTTCTTTTCCTGGCCCTTCGGGAAATACGATTTTGGCACATTCCAACAATGCCAATCCGGAACAAAGAAATGACCTTACACTAAACTTCAGCTTTGACTTGGGGAAAACGTGGAAGAACTCCATTTTGATCGACTCAAAAAATACAAAACCTGCTACTTCCTGGACCGCATACAGCGATTTGGTCTTGATGAATTCCGATATTGGAGTGCTTTATGAGCGCGACAATTACCAAAAGATTGTTTTCAAAAGAGTTTCTTGGAGCGATTGAAGATTCTTGAATCACAGCTTTTGTTTTGACTTGAAGATTGCTCATATTCTTTTTGTAAAAGTAATTTTAAAGCTAAAATTTCTAATTTCTTGAGGGCTTTCGTGCTAATTATTATGGCTATGTTTTGGTGTGCTACTGCCTTTACTCAAAGCAAAAAGGATAGCACCAAAACCTCCATTACGAAAAAAGCCTTGGAGCAAGGACTTGACTTGATCTCCCAATCAAACAGAGATACGGTTTTGGTACAAAATAGTGATGAGGAATTCGTTCAATTTTCCGGTAAAATCATCCGAGAAATCTATGTAGAAAGCATAGGGTTTGAAAAGTCAATCTACGGGAATGAAAAGCCTATTGTCAAGAAAATGGGGAGAATCGCCAATAGCCTTCACACCAATTCAAGGGAAAAAACCATTCGACAAAATCTATTTATCAAACCGAATGAAAAAATCAACCCTTACAAAATGGGGGACAATGAAAGGTTTTTGAGAGGCCTAGATTTTATTTTGGATTCACGATTGATCGTGACTCCTGTGGAAGGCACAGATTCAGTGGATGTGACTGTTTTGACCAGAGATGTTTTCAGTATTGGGTTCTCTGCTGGAGGAAATCTTACTTCAGCACCCATTCTTAGAGCCTATGATGCAAATCTTGATGGACGAGGGCAAAGATTGGAGTTCAATCTGCTTTTTGATGCCGATAGAAGGCCAAGGACAGGATTTGGGGCTTCTTATGAAAAGAAAAGCTTTTTAGGAAGTTTTGTTGATTTGGAGTTATTCTACACTGAAATCAACGATGGCATTTCCTTCGGTATAGAGAAAGAGTATTCTTATGGTTTGAAACTTGAACGGAAATTAATGTCTCCCTATACCCGACTGGCTGGCGGAGGGCAATGGAGCAGTAATTGGTCAAGAAACGTGTATTCAAGACCTGATTCAGTCTTTTTGGACTACAAATACAATGTTGCTGACTTTTGGATTGGTTATAATTTCGGTGCAAAAAAGGCCATTCAAGATAGAAATAGAATGTTTCTCGCAGTGAGATCTTTCAAGGGTTATCTGATAGACACCCCAGTCCAAGAAGATTTCTATCAAGAACGATCCTTCAGAGATATTAATGGGGTTTTATCGGAAATGACTTTTTATAAAAGAGATTTTTTCAAAACTCAATATGTTTATGGATTTGGTAGAACAGAAGATGTGCCTTACGGCTATTCATTCAGCCCTTCCGTAGGGGTTATTAGGCAGCAAGGGAGACAGCGAGGATATACCGGGATAAAATTCAATTATTCAAAGGGATATCCGTCGGGAAGTTTTTATATCGTAGATTTTAATTCATCCAGCTTTTACAAAAACTCCAAGCTTGAGGATGCCTTGGTTTTTACAACATTTCGCTATTTCACACCCGCTTTTGTTCTGGGACGATACAGATTGAGAAATGAAATCAATTTTTCGTTCGCCAAGCTATTTAATACCAACACTAACCAATGGCTTGAAATAAACTCTACTCAGATACCCGGCCTAAGAATTAGGGACTATCAGGCAGAGGAAAGATCCACTTTTAGGGCAGGTTCTCAAGTTTTCACTCCGTGGTCTCTCATAGGTTTTAGAATTGCGATGTTTGGAATTTTTGATATGGTAAGAGTTCGATGCAACACTTGCCTTGCGACCGAAAATATTTATACAGGAATTAGTTCTGGATTTAGAATCAGAAATGAAAATTTGATTTTTGGAACCATGGAATTTAAGGTCACTTATATTCCAAATGATGAAACAGGAGATTCAAAATTCGCATTCAAGTTTCGACAAAACCTTCGGATTAGGAGCAGGAACAACTTCGTCAACCCTCCTTCATTCATAAGATTCAACAATTAATCTAAGGAAAAGCTAAAAGCTGACTTTTGTCATAGTGTGCTAGAAAGATTTGCGATAGGTTTCGCAGACAAAACCCAATCACCTATGAAAACACCTATACAATTTGGCCGATTTTCGCTCTTTATTATTTATTTCTGGTTTGGCATCCTAAAAGTTATCGGTATCTCCCCTGCAGAAAGTCTGGTTGAAAATCTCTTTCTTCAGACCTTTGGGACTTTCATCGATTTTAAGATTTTTTGCCTGGGTTTTGGGGCCTTCGAATGTGTGTTGGGTATCCTTTGGCTTTTTCCAAAGTTGACCAAAATTGCCTTCTATCTACTTATCGCTCATATGATCAGTACTTTTCTGCCTGTTCTCTTACTACCTGAGGCTACTTGGCAGACTTGGTTTACACCGACACTCGTGGGACAATACATCATCAAAAACTTTGCGCTGATCTCCTTAGCATGGTTTATTCAAGCCACAGAAAAGCCACAAAATGAAGAGGTCCTTTCCAAAACACCAAAAAGAAGTCCTCTCGAGAATTTGCCTGAAATAATTTGATCGGTTCTGCCATCCTCAATTTAATTTCTAATTTGTGCAATAGATTTTATTGAGCACATTGATGACGGAACATTTATTTTTATCCGAAAAAGGCAAAAAAGCAAGCAGCACCCTGGCACGAGTAGACCTAGACGTCTATTTTGAAGCACTCGAAAACCGCTATCATCCAGTCGACAATCCTTCAGGGGCATTGCCGATGAGCGTGGCTGAGAATCAGCTTTGTTGGGACAATCTCAAGCAAAAATTTCAGCAAATCACTCGTAAGCAAGACATTCCCGACTGGGTGGCCAGCTATGGCGACGCTGCAGGCGTGGCTTCATTTCGAGAGGCTATCGCTTCTTTTTTCAGCGAGTTTTTATTCGGATGCCCTGTTAATCCCGAATCTTTAGCTTGCTTTGGAGGCGCCACCGGGGTGATTGAGATGACGGCTTTTCTCCTAGCAAATCCCGGCGACACTGCGGTAATTCCCGCGCCGAGCTATCCTGTGTATACAGGAGATCTTGGGGTGATCCCGGGGGTAAAAAGATATGATCTACACACTCATCATGAGCTAGAGGAGATCCAAAATGAAATCTCAATCTCTCTGGAAAAACTAGAGAAAACCAAAAATGAGATCGAAGCTCAAGGAAGTCGATTCAAACTTCTGATCCTCACTTCCCCGGACAATCCCACAGGAATGATCTATTCCGAGGCGCAGCTCAGAAGTATCGCGGACTGGTGTATCGCCGAGGAAATTCACTTGATTGTAAATGAAATCTATGGACTTAGCCGATTCAATCTGGATCACCCGCAACTCCGGGAGAGTTACCCAGATCCCATCCCTTTTTATTCCTTCGGAAAACTTATGCACGAATACCAAAGTCCATTGCTTCACCACTGGTATTCTTTTTCCAAGGATTTCGGGATTTCAGGTTTCCGAATTGGAGTAATTCATAGTCATAATTCTGGTTTGATTCAAGGCAGTCGCAATGCCGGGCTTTCACACTCCATATCAAATTACACACAATGGGTGGTTCAGGAAATGCTAAGTGATCATGATTTCTTGGAGGAATTTTTCCAAAAACATACACACCGACTCACCGAGGCCTTTTTGACTGTAAAAAAAGCCATGGACGAAGTGGGAACCCCCATTCAACCTGCCTACGGTTCGCTTTTCGCTTGGGTGGATTTTTCAGCCTTTCTTAAAGAAGAAAGCCATGAAGGAGAAACCGATCTCTGGCTAGAAATTTTTGAGAAAACAGGAGTTCTACTCACTCCGACTGACGGCTTTGGTCACTCCAAAAAAGGATTATTCCGACTGGTCATCACCAGTCTCTCTCCGAACGAACTTAAGCTCGCTATGGAAAGACTTCAAGAGTTTTTCAAGAACAAAAAATAGAATGATGAAACGCGTTAGTATTCTGTTCATCGCGTTGATCCTCACGCTTCAATTCGTTTCTGCTCAGGATTTACAAGCAGTTTTGGATTCACAGGTCGGTGAAGAAATGCCGGGTATTTTATTCAGTATCTCATCAGCGGACCTCAACTGGTCAGGTGCAGCAGGGGTAATTGACACTGAATCCAAGGAACCCTTAACTCCCGAAAACACCTTTCGGATCGCGAGTGTCACCAAGACCTATGTTGCTGCCAGCATCTTACGACTGATGGAGGAAGGAAAGCTGAACCAAAGTGATCCCATTTCTCAACATATCAGCGCAGAGCATCTTGACATTCTAGCGCAGGACTATCCTGTGGATCAAATTACGATTCGTCAGACCCTTCGCCATTCTGCTGGTTTCTTTGATCACACCAATGCTCCTGAGTTTTTTGATAGAATTCTCACTACTCCAAGTCACGAGTGGACTCGAACAGAGCAACTGAAACTCTGTGTGGAAAAAGGTGAGCCTATAGGTCCTCCGGGCGAGCAATTCAGCTACTCGGATACGGGATATTTGATTTTGGGAGAAATTATCGAGAAATACACCGGCAAGGATCTGGACGGAGGAATCAAGGAATTACTTGGTTTGGAAAAATTTGGGTTGGAAAGAACGGATTTCGAACGAAGGGACCCCGAAACTGACTCCCTACGCATTCACCAATATTTCCAAGGGATAGATACCTTTGGGTTTAGCCCAACTGTGGACTACTATGGCGGCGGAGGTTTACTCTCCACCACTTCGGAATTGGTGCAATTTTTTCAAGCACTTTTTGTAGGGCAAATCTTCAAAAATCCAGAAACTCTAGAAATCATGCTAGAGCCAGTGAGCTATGCCGAAAAAGCACGAATGGACTATCAGTTGGGTATGTACCGCGTACAGATCGCTGGTAAATTGGCCTACACACATACTGGTTTTTGGGGTACTCAAGTGGTGTATATTCCAGATTTGGAGATCTTTATGGCTGCTAATTACTCATCAGCCTGGAAGGGAAGTGCTGTAGCACCGATCTTTTCAGAAATTCTAGAGGAGCTCTAAAAAAAGAAATGAGCTTGAGCTTTCATCAAATCAATTGCTGTAAGAGTTTCAAACCAGTTTTAGATTTTCGTGTAACCCTCACGACTAACTTCACTCGTATAATTCTTTCTTCCTGATGTAGAATGGGTTAGTGGATTTCTTTATCTTTTGGATAGAAACCCAAAACCTAAGGAAATGACTATCAAAAGACTACTCGTCTCATTTTATTGTCTAGCCCTTCTTTTCGCCTGCTCGGCTCCCAGCGAAAAAGAAGAAGTACCAAGCTCCCCTCCTTCCAAAACTCTGCTGAAAGACTATGTCAATGGTCCTAGTCCTGATTTCTCCTATGAAATCGTACACTCCGCGACCGGCGAAGAATTTGACTTTCATGTCTTGAGGATGGTTTCGCAAAACTGGCTCAGTTCAAATCAGGTGGATCAAACTGAATGGTGGCATTGGGTCTCTCTCGTGGTGCCCAAGGACACTCCCTTTGACACAGGTTTGATTTGGATCGGGGGAGGAAGCACAGGAACTGAAATGCCCAAAGAACCTAATGGGCTCCTTGTCGCCGCAGCTCAGCAGACCAATTCAATCGTGGCGGAGATTCATAATATTCCTTTTCAGCCTTTGACCTTTACGGATGATCCCGGCAATCCGCGGGTGGAGGACGAAATCATCGCTTTTGGCTGGCGCAAATTTCTGGAAGGTGGAGCCAAAGACGAAGACGCCATTTGGCTTGCAAGATTTCCCATGACCAAAGCAGTGAAACTGGGGATGGATGCCGTCACCGAGGTAGTGGCCAAAAACTACCAGAAGGATTTGAATTCCTTCGTGGTTGGCGGAGCTTCCAAACGTGGATGGACCACTTGGACGACTGCAGCCACAGACGATCGTGTGATTGCCATAATTCCTGTGGTGATCGATATGCTCAATTTGGAAGAATCATTTAATCATCATTGGAAAAATTATGGCTTTTGGGCACCTGCCGTGAGCGAGTATGTGGATGAAGGAGTGATGGATTGGATGGGAACTGCGGAGTTTGATCGCTTGCTGGAGATCACCGAGCCCTACTCCTTCCGAGAGGATTTTGATATGCCCAAATTACTGATCAATGCCGCCGGGGATCAGTTTTTCCAACCGGATAGTTGGGAGTTTTACTGGAATGATCTCATCGGAGAAAAGCACATGCAGTACGTACCAAATTACGGGCATGACCTCTCGGAATCAGACGCCCTCCCGAATATGATTTCATTTTATGCCTCTATTTTGAATCAGACTCCCAGACCAAAGTATGACTGGAAGGTAGAGGAAGACAAAATCGTGCTGACTTTGGATCCTGCCGATAAGCCCATTTCGGTAAAGACCTGGACAGCGAGCAACCCAGATGCACGGGACTTCCGAGTGGACGAATTTGGACCCAATTGGAAATCCGCGGATCTAGCGATCAATGACGAGGGAGTTTACGAATTGGCTTTGGAAAATCCAGAAACAGGTTTCAAAGGCTACTTTATCGAAGTGACTTTTGCGGGCAAGACTCCTCTGAAAATCACCAGCGGAGTGGAAGTGATGCCCCGAACTTATCCCTTTCCAGCCTATGAACCCAAAAGAACTATGGAAACAGCCACACCGAATCTACCATGAAACTCCCCTTTCTTTCCATTCTCCTCCTCACCTTGATCCCCATTAGTATGCAGGCTCAAAACAAAGCAAATTATGATGAAAGCAAAGTCCCGGCTTTGGTACTCCCTGATCCTTTTGTCAGTGAAAAAGGGGAAGTGATTCGCTCCAAAGAGGACTGGGAGAAGGTCAGAAAACCTGAAATTTTTAAGCTTTTCGAACGAGAGGTGTATGGCCAAATCCCCCGGGATTTTGAAGATATTTCCTTTGCGCTAGCTCAAGAAAATGAAAACCCCTACCCCGATCTCGCCCGGCTGGAGGAAGTAGATATCACGGTACGCAGACAAGGGCAAAGTCATACCATGCGGCTCAACCTTTTTCTTCCCAAGAAGAAATCAGGCTCATTTCCGCTAATCCTATTGATCAATCATAGACCTATGGATCCAGAGGGCAGCTTAGTGGATGAAGCATTTTGGCCTGTGCCGGAACTAATCAAAAGAGGCTTTGCCACCGCATCTTTTCATGCCGAGACCGTTTCGCCAGATGATGCGGATAGATATCAAGAAGGTATTCTGAACACGCTCTACCCGGAGCAAATGGAGATGGCCGACGGTATGAAAGCCTTTGGGGCCTGGGGCTGGGCGGCCATGCGAGGGATGGATTACTTTGAGCAACATGAAAAAATCAATGCAGCAAAATCTGTCCTAGTGGGCCATTCCCGAGGTGGAAAAACTGCGTTGTGGACTTCAGCAAACGATCCCCGATGGGCGATTACCTATGCCAATGAATCCGGTTGCGGGGGTGCAGCTCTATCACGTAGGAAGTTTGGGGAAACTGTTGAAATAATCAATTCCAGCTTTCCTCATTGGTTTGCTGACAATTTCAGAAAGTACAATGGCAGGGAAGAAAGCCTGCTCATCGATCAGCATATGCTACCGGGACTGATCGCGCCCAGGGCGGTTTATTATGCTAGTGCCAAAGGAGACCAATGGGCGGATCCCAAGGGCGAATTCCTGAGCCTGAAATTAGGTAGTCGCGTGTATACCGATATCTATGGCCAAAAGATCCAATTTCCTGAAGCTTTCGAAAGCATTACCTCACCGATTCATCAAAAGTCCGTGGGCTATCATATTCGAGAGGGAGAGCATGACCTAAGCTGGACCGATTGGGAGATTTTTCTGGAATTCGTTGAAAAGAACCTTTAACAAACCAGTGAAGTAAAAGCTCGGTCAAAGGAATACTTGACCAAAAAAACTAAAATTATTAACCAATGAAATTTATTCTCTTTCTAATCGCGTTTTCTCTTGGACTAGTTTTTCAGGCTGAAAAGCCGAAGGAAATCAAAATCCTCCGATCGGAATTTATCTATGAATCCGCACCTTTTCCGGAATGTCATGCCTCCACCCTGGTGGAGACTAGCGATGGGATTTTGGCAGCTTGGTTTGGAGGAACACGCGAAAGAAACCCAGATGTGAGCATCTATACATCCAGACTTTCCGGTGAAAAATGGTCTACTCCTGAAATGGTCGCCGACGGAGTGGTGGATGAAAACTTGCGCTATCCTACTTGGAATCCTGTTTTGTTCCAAAATAAACCAGAGCAACTCACCCTCTTTTATAAAATTGGTCCCAGTCCTCGCGAATGGTGGGGCGCTTTCAAAACTTCCTCGGACGAAGGAAAAACCTGGAGCGAGGAAATCAAATTGGAAGAGGGCTTTTTGGGACCGATCAAAAACAAATCGGTCTTCCTTCCTAATGGAGACATTCTCCATCCTTCTAGCTTGGAAACCAGCAAAGTTTGGACAATCCATGTAGAAAAAAGCGATGCGAATCTAGAAAACTGGAGGAAAATAGAAATTGAAAATGGGAGCTTCAATGCCATACAGCCCACCGTTCTTTTCCTTCCGGGTGGCAAAATCCAACTACTTTCAAGAACCCAAGAGGGAAAAGTGGGTATCAACTATTCGGAAGACCAAGGCGAAACTTGGTCTCGGGTCAAAGGAAGCTCACTTCCTAATAATAATTCAGGTGTGGATGGAATCACGCTCAAATCGGGCTATCATTTATTGGTCTGTAATCCCCTTCAAAAAGGCAGAAACAAGCTCTCATTGATGGGTTCGGAAGACGGCAATACTTGGGAGGAGCTTTTAGTGCTGGAAGATCAGTCTTCTGGTGAATTCAGCTATCCGGCCATCATTCAAGCCAAGGACGGAACGGTTCATTTGACCTATACCTACAACCGAAAAAGGATCAAGTACGTCTCCCTCACGCTTTAATTTTTCCCATGTCCTATCCATTTAAAGGAATCATTCCCCCACTGATTACGCCCTTGCATTCGGACTTTTCACTGGATGTGGAGAGCTTAGAAAAAGTCATCGCACATGTGATCGAGGGTGGCGTTCATGGCGTTTTTATTCTTGGAACCACTGGAGAATTTGCCGGTCTGAGCCAAAAAACTAAGGCTACTCTGATTCGAGAATCCTCCAGAATCGTGAAGGGGCGAGTTCCGATTTTGGTTGGCATCAGTGACTGCTCCATTGAGGAAAGCTTGATTCTGGCAAAAGAAGCTAAGGATGCTCAAGCCTCGGGACTGGTAGCCACCACGCCATTTTACATGAATATTGGACAGGAGGAGCTGATCCAGTATTACGAAATACTCGCTGATTCCGTAGAATTGCCACTTTTATTGTACAATATGCCCGGCAATACGCAAATGCATATTGCTCCCTCCACTGCCGCTGCTTTAGCCAAACATCCCAAGATCATCGGGATCAAAGACAGCTCGGGAAACCTGACGACGTTTCAGTCTTTTCTCCATGCCTTGAGAGAGTTCCCTGATTTCGTTGTGCTGGTGGGACCTGAAGAAATCCTAGCCGATACCTTAGCCATGGGCGGTGATGGCGGAGTCACCGGTGGTGCAAATCTCTTTCCCCAGCTTTATGTGGGTCTCTATGAGGCTTTTCAAAAAGGGGAAATGGAAAAAGTAGCTGCTTTACAGGAGGCTATTGGCTTTCTCAGCGATCAATTGTACCAAAACGACACCTATTCCTCCAGCTATCTCAAAGGTCTAAAAGCAGCGATGAGTTTTGCCGGACTTTGTAAGGGAAATTTGGCTTTGCCGCTTTATGGATACTCAGAAGTAGAAAAAAAATCCCTTTTGGAGAAGTACGATATGGTGAAAAAGAGGATTGAGGGTTTGGGAATAGGGATTAGGAAACAGAGATTTGAGAATGGGGATTAGGGAATAGGTAATAGGTAGGGATAAGGGAATTGGATTTAGAAGACTGAGATTTGGTAATAAAAAGGAAAATAAGCTCGTCAACCGCAATAATGATTTGTAATGCTAGAAGCTCTTGATCTTCTTATTTTCGGAATATACTTAGCTGCGGTGATCGGATTTGGGGTTTCTTTTTCCTTCAGAAATCGGAATTCAAACGACTTTACCACCGGAGGTGGCAGGCTTCCTTCTTGGGCTTTGGGCATGTCGATTTTTGCGACTTTCGTTAGTAGCATCAGTTTTTTGGCTTTGCCGGGAAATGCCTTTGGTGGAAATTGGAACAGCTTTGTATTCAGTCTGTCTATCCCCCTAGCAGCCTGGATTGCGGTCAAGTTTTTCGTGCCTCACTATCGAAAGTTACAGTCCGAATCTGCATATTTCTACCTAGAGGAGCGTTTTGGGCTTTGGGCAAGAATTTACGCCTCGATTTTTTATCTCCTCACCCAACTCGCCCGAATGGGTGCCATTCTCTATCTCTTGGCCTTGCCCATGCAGGCACTTTTTGGATGGAGCATTCCGCTGACCATCGGAGTTACCGGTTTTAGTGTGATTGTCTACTCTATGTTTGGGGGCTTGGAAGCAGTGGTGTGGACGGATGCGATTCAAGGCTTGATTTTTATCTCGGGAGCTTTGGCTTGTTTGGGAGTGATTTTTTGGAGCATACCTGGTGGAGCGAGTGAAGTTTTTTCGTCGGCGATGGAAGCTAATAAATTCAGTTTGGGTTCTTTTGATCTGAATTTTTCTAGCTCTACGTTCTGGATGATTTTAGTCTATGGACTTTTTATTAATCTGCAAAATTTCGGAGTGGACCAAAGCTATGTGCAGCGCTATGTCTCTGCAAAAACTGATCAGGATGCTATTAAATCCACCTGGCTGGGGGCTTTGCTTTATGTGCCGGTATCCTTGTTGTTCTTTTTGATCGGAACGGCTCTTTGGGCTTTTTATCAAGCCCAACCTGCGTTGATTCCCGCAGAAATCGCCAGCAAAGCCGATCAGGTTTTCCCTTACTTTATTGTCAATCAATTGCCCGCAGGGCTTACGGGACTGCTGATCGCTGCGATTTTTGCCGCAGGCATGAGCACCGTTTCTACCAGTATCAATAGCTCGGCCACCCTGATTCTGTCGGATCACTACAAGAAGTACATCCACCCCAACCCTTCAGAATCCACCTCCCTTTCGGTACTACGAATAGCCTCCTTGATCATGGGACTGGGAAGTATTTTGATCGGCTGGGCTTTTAATGGCGTGAACTCCGCCCTAGAGACTTGGTGGGCTTTGGCATCCATTTTCAGCGGAGGAGTTTTGGGCTTGTTTTTGTTGGGTTTTATCCTTCGGAAAACGAGTAGTCGCCAAGCGGCATTTGCCGTGCTAGCGGGGGTTTTGGTTATCGGATGGATGAGTTTACCCGCTATTCTTACCCTTGCAGGAAAGGAAGCCAGCTCGGAGCAGCCCCTCCACTCAAATATGACCATTGTGATGGGCACCTTGACGATTTTTATAATTGGCTTTGTGTTGAGTTCGGTTTTTGGAAGGGGAAATAGGAGCTAGGGAAATTGTAGCCCATCTCTCCAATTCACATTTTTTAATAGCTAGCTATTCTTACAATTTCCTACTTTGACTATTCGAAAATCAAAGGTCAATCACCCTTATGCTTGAAATCTCTCAATTCAAAAAAGTCTATTCCACAGGTTTTCAGCTTCATATTGAAGACTTAAAATTAGATACGGGAATTCATTTGATTAAAGGGGAAAATGGATCAGGAAAATCCACGCTTCTCAAAGCCATTGCGGGAATTCATGATTTCGAAGGAGATATTATTTGGAATGGGATCTCAATAAAAAGTAGTCCAGTAACTTTCAGAAAAAAGGTAAACTACTCAGACGCTGAACCTCATTTTCCAAATTTCCTCAGCTTAGATGAGCTAATCCGATTCAGCCTTAAAACTAAAGGCGGCTTAAAAACCCAAGTGGAATCTCTCAAAAGAGAATTCCGAATTGGAGATTTTTCCAAAAACCCAATCTCCTCCTACTCTAGCGGAATGCTAAAAAAAGCGGGCTTAATCCTAGCGTTTTTGGGTGATCCAAGCTTGATTATTTTGGATGAACCCTTCACAACCATTGATCTTGAAGCGCAGGAGCATTTGCGGAGTTTGATTCTAAACGCTCGAAAAAGAGGAATCAGCTTTTTGATTACGGGACATCTGGCCAATGTAGAATCACTTCTTGAATACGACTCCATTCTGGAAATTTCTGATGGGAAAATCACCGAGACCTAATGCGGGAGATTTATATAAAATCATTTGTTGCATCATTTTACAAGGCCTTTTTGGGATTTTTTGTCCTGGTGCTTCTGATCGTTGGGGTCTTTATGGAATACAAACAGCATGTCCTAGTGGCCGAGCGACTCCTCCAAAGTGATTTTGGTTATATCACTATATTGCTCGCATTATTGACCTATTCTTTTTTTCAAATTCGGTTCCAACTCACACTTCTAAATGAACCAAAGTATCGGGTTTTTCAAAATTTAGCTTTCCTCTCAAAAAAAGATTTCTTCATCTTCTATTTCACACAGTGGGTTTCAAATAACCTCCTGATCTGGATTTATGGCTTGTTTTTAACCTTTATAAGTTTTGGTTTAGGCGCTTCGTACAAAGTCCTTGTACTGTGGAGCACGCTCTTGTTGATTTTCGCGATTGGCCTAATACTTATATATCAAAAGGTTCAAAAACCCATTCCGGAACGCGTCATCCGCGTATCTAAATTGTTTCCCATTGTCCCCTACCCATTTTGGTTCTTAACACATTTGAAAACGGATAGACCCTTGCTTTTGCTGGGGATCAAAGCACTTTCCATTCTGCTTTTGAATGCCTTTCTATTTTCATTCTCCTCGGGTAGCTATGATTTGCGATGGGTTCAGTTTGGATTACTTTGCTCGGCCTATATTCATATTCCCATATGGATGGACAAGGTTGAATTTGATCAAGATCGACTGGCTTTCTTTAGGAATTATCCCAGACCTATCTCCTCCAAACTCCGCGATCATCTAATTAATGCTGGAGTTCTACTTTTTCCGGAAGTACTTATTTTACTGATGAAATTTGGATGGGGAGGTTTGAGCCTTGATTTGATCATACTATGTGGCTTTTGGCTGGCATTGAATCTTGCACTCTATGGTCTGATCCAGTGGAAAAGATGGCAAATGGGCTGGGAAAGGATGGCCTTGATCGCATTTTTCGGAATTTTCCTTTTGACGATTTATGGTGCCCCAGCGATAATAATTTTAGTTTTTCTTTCCTTCTTTTTTTTGGCACGGATTCGCTCCACACAATGTCTTTGACTTGGTGAAACAAGCAATGAACTACAGAATCTTTGCATGAATTGCGGCTTTTACACCAAAAGCCTTTTTCTAGGATTAGAATTCACTATTTTAGAATTGCTAATAACCAAAAACTATTAAATCTAAAAAATCCAGTATTTCGTCAGCCTAGCAATGCATTCCGAACCGAGGACAATCGGATTCCTAATTGCTTGTAAACAACGATTTACGAGATTCCATTTGACGATTAAAAAACAACAATAATCCAATGAAAAAACCTAATAAACCTTCCTCAGGACAGACTCGACGGGATTTTATCAAAAATGCCGCTCTCGCCTCTTCAGTTTTTATCGTACCTCGACACGTACTCGGTGGCGTGGGCTATACCGCCCCATCTGACCAGCTTGTACTGGCTGCCATCGGCTCCGGCGGAAAAGGTGCCAGTGACATCGAACTTGCTTCAGTCGGTGGACGAGAGCGAGTGATTGCACTTTGTGACGTAGATTTTTCAGGCTCCGCAAAAAGATCAGTAGAGCGTTTTCCAGATGCTAAACTCTATGCAGATTATCGCGAAATGCTCGATAAAGAAACAGATATCGATGCGGTAACCATATCGACTCCTGATCACGTGCATGGGCCTGCTGCCAAATATGCCATGGATCGCGGCGTACATGTCTATGTACAAAAGCCCATGACACATAATATCTCTGAAGCCAGAATGCTTACCGAGTTGGCACGGGAGAAAAAAGTGGTGACCCAAATGGGAAATCAAGGTGGATCAAACCCATTACTCAAACTGGTACAACGCTGGATTGATGAAGACAAGATTGGAGCAGTAAGCAAGGTTCAGGTATGGACCAACCGACCTGTATGGCCACAAGGTGGAGCTTTCCCAGCTTCGAATGCCGGAGCAAAACCGGATGATTTAGATTGGGACTTATGGCTCGGACCTGCACCTGAAATTCCTTTTACCCCGAATTTACATCCATTCAATTGGAGAGGTTGGTGGGATTATGGAACAGGTGCCCTGGGTGATGTAGGATGTCACTTGATTGATATTCCATTTAGAACTTTGGGACTGAAATACCCAACCGATGCCGAGTGTAGCGTGGGATCAGTTTTCAGTCAAATGTGGACTCCAGACTACCATCCCGATGGCTGTCCGGCTTCTTCCTTTATCACGCTTCACTTTGATGCCACTCCGAAAAGTAAATCCAGAATCGAAATGACCTGGAGTGATGGAGGAATTCGTCCATCCCATCCAGACATCATCCCTGCCGATGATGACATCGGAGGCGCTGGTTCAGCAAATGGTGTACTCATCATGGGTGAAAAAGGAATTATCAGCACCAATATCAATGACTCTTCTCCTTTGATGCCAAAACTCTATTTGAATGACGGAACCAAAGAAGAAGGTCCACAATCCGAGGAAGGATTTGAGCGTGAATATGGACATCAGAGACTTTGGGTGGAAGCTTGTAAGGCTGGGTTTGGAAGTGCAGAGCACAAAGGATTGACCTCCTCCTTCGACTATGCCGGACCAATGACTGAGACCGTTTTGATGGGTAATCTAGCGATCCGAAGCTATATGCTCAGACGTGAAAATGAGCAAGGCCGTCAGGAATTCTTCGCTCGTAAGAAACTTCTATGGGACGGAGAAAATATGCGCATCACCAATATGGAAGAAGCCAATCAATTTGTGACACGAGTGTATCGTGATGGTTTTGGAATGGGGTGAGCCATCTGAGAGAACTAATTACAAGCCGGCCCAGTGGTCCGGCTTTTTTTATGGGTAGTCAAATCAAAAAAGTACATATCCCCTAATCAATTAAGAAGGGAGAGAGGGAAAAGGGGCTTTTTCCATTGGGAAAAGGCTACCTTGTTTGGGTATTAAAAAAATGAAAAAAATGGATATTGACGATTTAAAAAATGAAATGCGTGGCGGCTCTTGGAAGCCGATAATTATAGTAGGACTTTCCCTGTTTTTGCTGGTTGTTTTGAAGCCTTGGGTACAAGTAGGAGCCGGAGAGCGAGGTATAGTCTTGAACTTCGGAGCGGTTCAAAACACCGTTTTGGGCGAGGGAATCCACTTTAGAGTGCCCATTATGCAAACCGTGGTACTGATGGACGTAAAAATCCAAAAGGCCATCACCGATGCAGCATCCGCTTCCTCTGACCTTCAAGATGTGGATCTTGCGGTGGCGCTAAACTATCACGTGATTCCCGAGGAGGCCAATACAGTTTACCAATCCATTGGTATCCAATTCAAAGAGCGGATTATTGATCCGGCTATTCAAGAAGTGATGAAAGCGGTAACGGCACGCTACACGGCGGAGGAATTGATTACCAAGCGACCGGCAGTAAGTTCAGAGATGAAAGGCGAACTTACCTCTAGACTTCTCGAGTCAAACATTGCTGTGGATGCCTTTTCTATCGTGTCTTTTAGCTTTTCGCAGACCTTTACCGACGCCATTGAAGCGAAGCAGACTGCAGAGCAAAACGCGCTGAAAGCCAAGCGGGACCTCGACCGAATCAGAGTGGAAGCTGAGCAAACTATCGCTGCGGCTACCGCTGAAGCTGAAGCCTTAAGACTTCAAAAGATGAATATTTCGCCTGATTTGATTGAATTGAGAAAAATCGAAGCGAACCTAAAAGCCATTGAAAAATGGAACGGTATTTTACCCGAGGTTACGGGTGCCGGTGCCATTCCATTTATTGGCGTAGGCGGGACGAAGAACAATTAAGTATCTATTCTTCAACTATTGAAAAGGCGTGTTTTGGGATGAAAATCCTAAAGCACGCTTTTTTTGTTGATTGAGCACCATCAGACTTCATAAACTTCCCTTTGGAACGAATTCATTCGAACAGCTCACCCGTTGGAACGACCATCTTTTTGCTCTATCTTCACCTCCCCAGCCACACTGGAAGATGAAAAAAATCGACTTGGAACGCTTTCAGAAAGCGTACGATTCATTTGCCAGAGCGCTAGTTGAGCAGGATAAAATCAGTTTACCAGAAGTCATCGAAACGTGTTTTTGAGATGACTTCCAAACCATTCAGCAAACACATGAAACATACCTCTTTTTGGCAAATAGGGATAGTGATAGTCCTACAGTTGGCGATGCCCTCAATCCTAACAGCACAGGAAGCAGAGCTCACGCTTGATGACCTCTTCGCCACGCCAAAACTAACGGGAACAAGCCCTTCAAGTCCTGCATGGGCACCCAACAGCGAGCACTTTGCCTATTCCTGGAGTGAGCCTGGAAATTCTGGGCGTGGCCTATGGGTATTCACGAGCGATGGGAAGGCGGTACCTATCAGTTCCGAAACGGCTTCCCCATCCGTGCGAGATATAGTCTGGACGGTCGAAAACACCATCCTCAGCCTGAGAGGTAACCACCTCTGGCAGACCTCACTGCCACAAGGAGCCGAGCGCCAGTTGATGCCCGTCGAGGCAGGTGCAAGTAATCTGTCCTTATCGCCAAGCGGCACCCAAGTGGCTTATCTACAGGACGGCGACCTATGGCTTGCTGACTTCCCTTCCAAAGCGAATCGTCAGCTTACTCAGATCGGTATCGCCAGTCTCTCGAGCTTACCGAAAGGACGCTATAGTCGGCCGGAGCGCGAAATCGGTCCAGGTATCTGGAGTGGACCAACTTACAAGTGGTCACCGGATGGCAAGACCATCGCAATTCACGTAGTTGACCGCCGCGAGATGCGAAAGGTGCCGTTCCCGAATTACCTCGCTGAAGAAACAAATCCCAACGAGGTAAGACGAAGTTACCCAGGTGATCCTAACGAGATTCGTCGAGTTGGCTTGCTCGATGTAGCAAGTGGTACGATTACGTACCTCGATTTGCCAGACCCGCACGCCAACCAGGTCATTGACTTCAACTGGTCACCGAACGGTGCTTTGTTGATTGATATCGCATCCGACACCGCAGTTGAACGTAAGTTGTTCGTTGTAGCCCCGGGAGAAAGCCAACCGCGCGAGATCTGGCGAGGAGTCCGAGAGAGCCGCATGTACACCTCGTTTGGATCCACATGGCATCCGGATGGAAAGCAGGTTATTTTCTTAAGCGATATGGGTGATCGCTATGGCCTGTATACGATCGATGCCTCACCGTCTAAGGATCGTCCTCAGCTCCTAACAGATCCAACTTACGACGTGCTGTCTTCCCCTAATATCGCTGGAAACACACTGTTTTATGCAGGGAACGGTGTGAATCCCTATGAACAACACGTGTATCGCCTAAAAATGTCCGGTGGCGATCCCGAGCAGGTGACGCGTCTTTCTGGCCAAAACGTAGGCTACCCCTCACCGGATGGGCAGCACTTGGTGTTCATGCACAGCAACGACACCTCACCGCCCGAGCTTTACCTGGTCAGCAGCAATGATGCTGACGCAAAGCGTTTAACTCAGTCCCCTTTGCCTGCATTTACGGAGCGAACCTGGGCGGCTGCGGACTACGTGAGTTTCCCCAGTCTTATAGATGACTACACGCTGCATGCCCGGATTCTAAAACCTACTAATATGCAGCCTGGTAAGAAGTATCCAGTGCTCTTTGGGCCCGTGTATTCGAATACCGCCAGAAACCGCTGGGCCGGCAACTACAGCCTCGTACAGCATCTGTTGGCCAAGAAGGGGTATATTATTGTGCAGGTGGATTCACGTGGTAGCAATGGGTATGGTCGGGCGTTTCGTGAAGAATTCCTGCTAGGCTTTGCCGGTGAGGATATTGAGGATTACGCAAGTGCTGTGGCCTATATGGAGTCACTGGATTATGTCGATCCTGATCGCATCGGTATTTGGGGCAGCAGCTATGGTGGCACACTCTCAGTTTATTCGCTATTGATGAAGCCAGGATTATTCCAGGTAGGCGTGGCTGCAGCGGCGGCCGTTGACCCACTGTTCTTTGGCACGGACGACGTGGCGATTGTTCGCACTCCACAGACACAACCGGAGATTTTTGAAAGAAAAGCACTCAAGTATGCAGCAAATCTGCAGGATAAACTCCTGTTTATTCACGGTATGCAAGACCATGTGGTACCCTTCAAGACAGTGGCTGTGCTAGCTGAAGAGCTGATTAAACAAGGTAAGGACTTCGACTTTGCCTTTGCACCGGGTGCGACGCATGGATGGAGCCGTGAGCAATATTACGATCGCTACTTATTTGGCAAGATGATCGAGTACTTTGACCGACACCTGGCTGAGCCGGAAAAGTAGATGTTTGCCAGCCGGCAGGCTGATTTGCAGGAGTCTCTAAGGCGTTGAGGAGCGATACCCTTAGCAAGGTCTGGACAGCCCGTACGAGAGTATTTACACTTATCTGTTTTTAGGAATTTGTAATGTCCAATCTATTGACCTGAATCCGTTTTGGCGATTCGCCCTTTTCTCGATGCAAAGAAAAGAATAGAAAACGATCGCGCCTACAAGCTTCACCAGGAGTCGGTTGAATATGTAATTAAGATGGCTATATTGATTTAATTAATTAGGTAAATAGAAAACATACATATTTTGAAACACAAACAGAATTTCATTAAATCTCTTGTATTGGCTGCTGTAACCTTGACACTGTATGCATGTGGACCTTCGGCACCACCTTTAGCAAGAGGTGTGGTTTTAGGTGAAGGCTTATTAAAAATAGATACTCTTTTTTCTCAAGAAAAATTAGGAAACGTAACTGCTCTTGAAATTATGGAGAATGATTCGCTGCCAACTCAAATATTGGTTGTGGGACAAAAGGGGGCTTCTTTAATCAATGAAAAAGGGGAAGAATTGAATTACCTTTCATTTGAATACGGAGACAGACTTATGGGCCTGGGAAATGTGCAGCCTGTTTTTAAAGAAGATGGAATAATGTATTTTAACCGTGGTGGTGGGTGGGGGCCTGTGTCCTTTCACGACCAAAATGGAAAAAAATTGTGGGAGTTTTCAAATCATTCACCCGATGATGCAGCAATAATTGATTTAGATGGTAGTGGAGACTATGAGTTCATAATTGCAACTGGAGCTGATGGCTTATTTGCTTTTAATAAAATGGGAGAACAGATTTGGCTGGAGGAAGTTGGGAATGTAACGAGTGTAGGTGTATTCAAAGAAAATGGAGTGCCATTTATTGTTCACAACGATCAGGAATCTATTCTAATAAGATCAGCTAATGGAAAGCTAATTAGAACGCTGGATATACCAATTGCTAATGCCTATTCGTTTGAAATTGATGAATATAAAGGAGAACAAGCCATTTTTGGGGTGCACAATGGAAAACTGTCTATTTCCGACTTTTATGGAAATGAATTACATAGTTTTCCAATCTTAAGAGAACACTTTAATTCCTGCAAGTATATTGAAAGCACCTTATTAGGTACTGAGAAACCAGGGAGTATCGTCGCAAACCGTGTTCGAAGAGACGATTCAGAATGGTATCTCTATGATCAAAATGACTCACTTATATTCAGTGAGCGCTACAATGCATGGAATCCTGTTATCAATGAGTATTCTTCAGGTTCTGAGATTCGATTACTCATTGGAAGTGATAATGGTTTAGTGAAAGTCTATACTAAATCATCTAATTAATAAACTCCCAAAAATAAATTTGCTTTGAATTAGTGTGGAAAGTAATTCAGCTCATTCTATATCCATCAGCAAATTTGAAAATCAAAAAATATAGAAATCAACCCTCTTCCAGTTTTGATTTTCCAGATAATCCGCAGAGGTTTTGGTTTTACTTCCTAGATTTTTTGGATGCGGAAAAGAAAGTGAATTAAAAAGCTATCGTAATCTAAAACTCTACGCTAGGAGTCGGTTGGATAGATAACTAAAAGAAATCAAGTTTAGCTAATTGAAAAAATATCCCATTCTAGGGGATAGCGCAAAGTCATCAAAAAGTCGAAATAAATAAAGATTAAAGTCAATTCCAGAAAGAAGGAATGGGGACTCATCAGTTCTTTTCTATCTTAAAAACATTGAGCTGGAAATAGCACTGCTCTGCAAACAGATTCAAAATGAATATATCCAATCATAATTTCACAGAGCTTTCAATTTCGTTTAGTCCTTTAATCCTAAAAAGATTCATTAATCATTCCCCACAAAATTGGCTCTTCCAAAAAATCTTCGGTTCACGAAGTTATTGAGATTAGAACCAAAACGATAATTAAACCCAAATCTGGAGTCGACGGTATAGGCCGAAGGTAACGTTACCCTCCCGCTCAAAATATCCTGTTCGGTGAAATCTCCTGCTGCTAAGTAAATCTGGTCCTTGACGTAGTTGCCTTCTGCCCTCACGAAGAAAGAAAAGTTACCGGTGACACGGACTTCAGCACTAACATTCAAACCTGTGGACCAAGAGCTAAAATCATCCAGATAATTTCTGATACGATACCCCACTTCCAGATTACCCCAACGTTGATTTAGTCCCAGACTGACTCTCAAACTATGGAGGACCCTAGTTTCGTCAAGAACACCGGAAATCGTCTCTTCGACATATCTATTATTCCTCACTTCAATTCCATAATTCGCTCTTAGAAATCTGGAATTCTGCACTGATTCTGGGAAAAAATTATACTCTATGGCAGGTCTAACGCTGGTCTGAAATTGATAATTTAAACGGGTGTTTTGACGCCCTGCCATATCATATCCATAAGACCATTGGGGTGAAATAGACTTCACCAATTGGTGACTAAATCCAAACTCTGACACATCAAAACTATTCTCGACATTATCGATGATCTGGTTACCGTCTTCACCAAGGACTGGGTTACCATTATCATCCACACGTGGTACTTTTTGAATCGTTCTTCTCAGCCTTTCATCGACTCTCCCGTTTAGCGAGATTTTCCATACATCCGTGATACGGTTAATATTAAAGTTTCCACCAAGATTGATGTCCCTGCTCAATTCCTCCACTTCAATATTCGCATCTCCCCCTAAATTAAAAACCCAATAATTCCAGGGATCATAGGTTTCCGTGACTTCGTCATCTATGATGCCAGTCCCTGATTTCATATTGATTTCGATATTTTCTCCAGCCAGAGTTTTCGCCACATACGGAGCCAAACCTAATTTGATAAATCGGGTAAGTCTCTCACGCACTTCAAAATCAGTATCCGTCTGTTTGGTATTTACATAGAGGGTATCGCTTCTGCCTGCATGGATATTTTGTTGACCGATAAATAGAAGTTGATATTGTCTTCCACCCCCACCAGATCTGTTATTGTTAATTAACACAAAGACATCAGCCGTTTGATTATCCAAGTAGAAGTCAACTGCAGTTATTTCTGTTCTGATAAAATCCATATCACAACCCCCATCTCTCCGATCGCAACCATCAATAAACACTCTGAGTTTATTGGGTCGATTGTTATTATCAACTAGCGTTTGACTGATGGAAGGGGTAGCCAATGCAAAAAAGGTCAGAAGTAATAGTATGGGTAATTTACTCATCTAAATAGGGTTTATACTTATTGATCGATTCCTTTCGATCAAGATTAAATTCCAGATATCAACCTTTACAACATATTTCGCTCCTAAAAGATTGAAAATGAGTGTTCATTTTACATGAATGGATTAAGCAGATCAAAATCCTGCCCTTTGCTTCTCATTTTCTTAAATCGGGTATTTAATCTTCCTTTTGCTGAAATAATAAAAGGATTTGTTTTAAGCGCGGGGTTTGATGCAAGGCTGTACTAGGAATTACTTCGCAAGATATCCACTTACTACATGTGCATACAATCAAAACAATCATTAACGGCTCTTTAGATATTCGAGCGGTAGGGTTGCTCCCCTTGTTTGGTGTCATTACAGACACATAATCTGAAGCGGCACCTTTGCAACAAATCTAAATTCCCATTTTCGGACAATTTCGCCCGAAATAGAAATCTTTAAATCCTGCAAAAGTGGCGATATGGCCCAGATAGCACACTTTTTTCTGGCAAGACTTTGGCCTCTAGATTGAATACCAGAAACAGACATCACCAGATATGCTGAGGCATTATATCAAAACTACCCTTCGGGGAATCAAATTTCATCCCTTTTATTCACTAATCAGTATTCTAGGCTTGGCTGTAGGATTAGCCTCATGCATGCTGATTTTCAGCTACTGGTCACAGCAAAATAGCTACGATCAATTTCATTCGGACTTCGATAGAATTTATAGAATATCCGAGGAAAAAATTTTAGAAAGTGGGAGCCTAGTATCCTCCGCAAGCACCTATTCCAAAGTAGGTGAAAAGCTTAAAAATGATTTTGCAGGTGCCGAGGCCGTCTTGCGGATGCATAGAGCAAGTCAAAATACTAGCATTCAGTACGGTGAAGAAGTTTTTGTGCAAGAAGGAATAACGGGAGTGGAAAATAGCTTCTTCGATTTTTTTGATTTTTCCTTCCTCGCTGGCTCTGTCGAAGCCTGGAAAAACACTCCTCAATCTGTGATCTTAACCGAAACTCTTGCTTATCGAATTTTTGGAAATATCGACCCTGTTGGCAAGGCGATTGTCATCAATGGAGTCTACGGCAGCTATCAGGCAAATGGATATGAAGAATTCAAAAACTACACTGTGGCTGGGGTAATCCGAGATTTGCCTTCCAACACGCACCTCGACTTCACCGCCTTGATCTCACTCAGCATTTATGCCAATCCAGACCAAGAGTTTTCAAATTGGGGAAATTCACTCTACACCTATGTAAAGCTTCCCGCCGAAGGAGGATTGGATGAACTTCAAACCGCTCTTGCTGACATCAGCACCGAGGTCTTTCCAGAATCAGGATTGAAATTTAATCCAATGCCACTGGAGGATATTCATCTCAAATCAAGCCTTCTAAACGAATTTAAATCAAACGGAAATGAAGATTTACTGCTTTTACTAGCAGCATTGGCCATTTTGGTTCTCTTGATCGCCAGTTGCAACTACGTGAATTTTGCAACCGCACGAGCCATTCAGCGACAAAAAGAAATCGGACTACGAAAGATCTTTTGGGCAGGGAAATTTCAACTTTTCTCCCAGCTTCTCACGGAAGCCTTTCTCGTCAATTTCATCGCAATTGCCATCGCAATTCTCGGCATCATTCTGATTAATCCGATTTTAACGGATATTACTGGAATCGATCTTTTAGGCGAATTAACCCACAGCATAAACGGAATCTCTGTCCTAGCGATTTTGGTCATTGCTATTCTCTTGACAGGAATTTATCCTGCTTTTTTGGTCTCCAAAAGCTCCTTAAAAGGTATTTCCATCCAATCGCAAAAACAGCTTAAAATTCAGCGACCTGTGGTTGTTTTTCAATTTGCTATATCAATTTTCGTCATAGGTTTTACCCTACTGATTTCCTCCCAATTGAACTATATGCAAGAGAGCGGATCCGGTTTTGATCTGGAAAAGACTTTGGTGATCACCGGGCCGAGCGTAGAAAGTGATGAGTTCAACCTGGACCAGCGTCTGACTACTTTCCAAAACGAGCTCAAAAATAATTCTCGAGTTAATGGGGTCACTAGCGCGAACTTTATCCCCGGCAAAGAAATTCGTGGTCAAGCCGAAGGTTATGTGAGACAATTATCCGCGCCAGAAAGTGAGGCCAATACCTATTCGTTTACTCAGGTTGACCCAAATTTCATTTCTGAATTTGGATTAGAAATGGTGACAGGAAGGGCTTTTGACCCAGCGAGCGGAGATAGACAGTCTATCATAGTGAATGTAGAAGCAGCAAAGCTTTTAGGTTTTGGCTCACCAGAGCAAGCGGTGGGGCAGCGGATTCATTACCGGATGAACAGAACTCCTGAAATCATTGGAGTGATCCAGAATTTTCATCAATTTTCTTTACGAGAAGCCTATCAGCCTATCATTTTTGAATTGCGCGATCAGCCAGACTCCTTCATTTATTTGAAATACAACACCACAGCAGAGGCAAGTCTGCTCGCTGAGGTTGGTGAGCAGTGGAAGCAATCTTTTCCAGGCAATCCATTTAATTATTTCTATCTCGATGAATTCTACAGCAAGCAATACCAGCAAGACGAGAACTTCTTTAAGGTTTTTAGGATTTTCTCGGGACTTGCCATTTTCCTTGCCGCTTTGGGATTCTTTGGGCTGACTTACTTTTTGGCTACAGCCAAAGTCAAAGAAATAGGAATTCGAAAAACCCTCGGAGCCGAACTCAAAGACATCATTAACATCCTAGGCAAAGGGACCCTTCCTTCCTTAATTATCGCAGCAATAGTGAGTATCCCGACAATTTATCTTCTAGGGGATAGTTGGTTGGAAAATTACGCCTTCCGAATTTCAATAGGTTGGTGGATGCTGATTGTTCCTGTATTGGCTTTTGCCTTACTTTCTTTTGTCCTTATCTTGATTCAATCTGTTCATAGCTATCGTACAAACCCAATAATAGCTCTTCAAGAGGGAAGCGAGGGACGATTAGATAGTTAAAAAATAAAGTGCTCATTTATCAATCTACTATGAAAACTCCTGTCTTGTTCTCGCTTATTTTTCTTTTTTCTCTTTCTGCGCTTCAAGCTCAGAGTCAAAATGAATTTTTCGAAAAACAACTGAAATACTCTCACGATACCGAAAATTGGTATCCTTCTTTATCCGTCGCAGTGGACGGTCTGACTGCCGAGCAAGCCAATTGGAAGGATGATTCGGAAAATCACTCCATAGGTCAGTTACTCTCGCATCTGACCTTTTGGAATGGTCGACTCCTTGAATCCATGCAAGGTGGCACCCCTCCTAATTTCAATGGGAACAATGATGAAACCTTTGACGCTTTCGATGAGGTGGGTCTAGAGCTCCAAATTCAAGACCTCGATTCGATCATGACAGCAATGGAAAAGAAAACGGCTGAAATGACTCCAAAAGAAATCGAGGGCTGGGGAGAAACCCTGGCCAACATCGCTTCACACAATGCCTACCATATCGGACAAATCGTTTTTATCCGAAAGCAAAATGGGTGGTGGAGATAAACTAGCTCCCGCTTTTATTTAACCTAACTTTACTACTATGGATCGGATTAAACCCCTTAGTTTATGCACCATAAGCGTACTTCTTTTCCTTTCCTACACCGCTTCAGCTCAAACCCTGAAGCAAGCTACTGAAGTCAACAGCATTATCCAGACAAACCAAATCCCCGGAATTTCACTGGCCTACATTGAAGCCGGAGCTATGAAAATAGAGCTAGCCACAGGCAAAAAATCAGAAACCGAGACTGTAGGAGGCGAAACGGTCTTTTCTGCAGCATCCCTTAGTAAGCCTGTTTTTGCCTATTTAGTGATGAAATTGGTCGATGAAGGAACCCTGGATTTGGACACACCTTTGTCGGAATACTATGAGTATGTGGATCTGAAAGGTCAAAAAAGCTATCCAAAAGTCACCGCAAAAATGATTCTGAGTCATACGAGCGGACTGCCTAACTGGAGAAAAAACAAGTTGAAATTCATCCACGAGCCAGGTGAAAAGTACAGCTATTCCGGCGAAGGCTATGTCTGGCTCCAACGGGTAGTCGAAAACTTAAAAAAGAAATCCCTAGAGCAACTAGCTCAAGAACACGTTTTTGATCCATTCGGGATGGATCGTACCAGCTATATTTTCTCCGAAAAGCTCTCTGACGATTTCAGCATATCATTCAAAAAAGACGGAGAGGCACGACCAAAAACAATTCAAGGCCAAGCTAATGCTGCGGCAAGTTTACAGACTACCGCGAGCGATTACGCCAAGTTTTTAATAGCTTTACTAAATGGGGAAGGGATACCAAAAGAACTTCAGGATCAAATGTTCACGCCGGTCAAACCTGTAAAAGAAAAAGAAAAAAATCCCCAAATCTTCTGGGGATTGGGTGTTGGGATTCAAAAAACTCCGGCTGGCACTCAGATCTTTCAATGGGGTGACAACTGGACCTTTAAAGGTTATTTCACAGCAAATATCAAAGATAAAAACGGCTTGGTCTATTTCACCAATAGTGAAAATGGCTTGATTCCCGTAAGAGAATTAGTAGGAACTTACCTTTCCGACCCACAACCTGCCGCTGACTGGCTGGATTACCACTGACAGAAACATCTAGAAATTATGAAGCTTAGACATTCATGTTTTGCCCTTGTGGCCTTGATTCTATTTTCCTGCTCTTCGAAAGAAGAGTCCCTTGAAGTAGTCAAAGACCCCAATCTAGAATACCTACCCTACACTCCCGCCCCAACAGATTTAGTCCTATCGAGGGAAAAGTATGCCAACCAGCTCTACGGTTTTTGGCTTGGTCAATGCATTGCTAATTGGACTGGGTTAATTACTGAAATGGACAAAATTGGCGGTGAAGGAGTAGACGGAAAAGGGGCCGGATTTTATACTCGCGCCAACTGGGGAGGAAAAGATCAGCCAGCGATCTGGGAAGATCCCGGAATGGACATGGGAAGGAAAATTGATTTCGTTTTAGAGCCTAAAACAAGTATTTGGGGAGCAGATGATGACACAGATATTGAGTACATCTATCAGTACTTAATGTATACCAACCAAACTACTCAATTGAGTCCAGAGCAGATTCGAGATGGCTGGATGAAGCATATTTACTCGGATGACAACACCCCTTTTATTGGGAAAGATGGCGTCTCAAAGGAGAACTTCCTCTGGGTATCTAATCAAACTGCGCATGATCTGATGATTAAAGGAATGGTTCCACCTGCCACAGGGGATCCGGCAAACAATCCAGATTACGAGATGATTGATGCACAATTGACCACAGAGATTTTTGGGTTCTTTGCTCCCGCAAAACCAAGTCTGGCCAGAGAGATAGCCGAACTCCCGATCCGTACCACTGCGAGGAAAAATGCTGAATGGGCTGCTCAGTTTTACGTGACTATGTATAGTCTTGCAGCTGCCGTGGATAGTACCCAAGCAATAGAAGACCAGATTTTATGTTTGGCGGAAGAAGCCAGAAGCGTACTGCCCGAAGGATCAGCGGTGGCACATATGTACGACTTTGTCAAAGAAAGCTACGAGCAAAACCTACCCTGGGAAAGTACCCGGGACAGCCTACATGTTAAATACCAGATCAATCAGGAAGCGGGGTACGATTGGTACGAAAAAGACCCTGTTTGCCATGGCTGCTTTGCTGGAGGCATCAACTTTGGAGCGAGTTTGGTCAGTTTATTTTATGGAGAGGGCGATCTCCGAAAGACCATTCAAATCGGTGCTTTGGCTGGTTGGGATTCAGATAATCCTACCGCCACTTGGGGTGGACTGATTGGTTTTTTGATTGGGAAAGAAGGAGTGGAAGAAGCATTTGGAAGCGACCTTTCAAATCGCTTTAATATTCACCGAACACGGGGAGGATTTCCAAATGAGGGAATTGACACCTTTGAAAATATGGCTCAAATAGGTGTCTTTATTGTGGATAGAATGGTGCAGGAGCGCATGGGTGGCGGAATAGATTTGGAAAAGAACGCCTGGTTGATTCCAAAAAATTAAATCTTGACAAAAGTTAATACCATGGGTTACCAAAAGCTAACTGAAATCAGATGGGGAATCATAGGTGTGGGCAATGTCTGCGAAGTGAAGTCTGCTCCTGCGATGAATCTAATCCCGCATAGTCGGATGGAAGCGGTAATGCGTAGAGATGAAAAAAAGGCCCAGGATTACGCTGCCAGACATGGTGTCTCGAAATGGTACTCAGATGCTCAGCAACTTATTGATGATCCGGGAGTGAATGCCATCTACATAGCCACACCTCCTAATGTGCACTTAGAAATGACAAAACTCGCCGCCAAAGCGGGTAAGCCAGTATATGTGGAGAAGCCAATGGCAAGAAATCATACAGAATGTCTGGAAATGATAGCTACATGTGAAAAAGCAGGCGTCCCGCTTTTCGTGGCCTATTACAGAAGGCGTCTTCCCCATTTTGTGAAAATCAAGGAGCTACTTGACAATGGTGTGATAGGAGAAATTAGAACTGTACACATCAATCTAAAGCAATCCCTCAAGAATGACCTGATAGCCAACTCAGAGACCAACTGGCGAGTCCTCCCAGAGATAGCAGGAGGTGGCTATTTCTTCGATCTCGCCTCTCATCAACTGGATTTATTGGACTTTTTCTTTGGACCAATTGCGGCTGCATCAGGCTTTTGCTCAAATCAAGCTGGGGTTTACCCCGCCGAGGATATTGTGATGGGGAGTTTCGCTTTCGAAAACGGAATACTCGGATCTGGAAACTGGTGCTTTACGACAGAGGAAAATTCATCCATAGACGAAATAAAAATTTATGGGTCAGCGGGTGAAATCAGGTTTGAAACATTTGGACAAGGAGAATTTGACTTGAGAAAAACGAATGGAAAGTGGGAGGAATTTCGGTTCGATCTCCCCAAGCATATTCAGCAGCCTTTGATCCAAAGTATAGTAGAAGTGCTTCGTGGGGAAGGAAAATGTCCGAGTACCGGCGAATCAGGTGCTCGAGCGAATTGGGTAATGGATCAACTTACCAGCAATCGCATAGCTTGAATAATTTGAATCATTCTTTGGGCTCTGCCAAATCAAAATCTAGGATCATTTTGGTTTCGTCAATTAGGAGTTGTCTCAAGAAAAAATCACTCATCTTTTCATCCTTTAGAAACTGATTCAAATCAATCCCAATAGTATCGGCCTCCTTATCCCATAAAATCCCAGGCTTGTCCAAATCAAGAAATTTATCTAGGATGAAATTTACCACAGCGTTCATTTTGTAAAAAAATGTGACCCCTTTGGGTCTGACTTCAGTCAGAAACAAGTGTAGTTTTACCCCTGAATGTCTTAGAGTCAATTGATTCTCTCCCGGAAAATCAACTTTGATTTTCTTTTTAGAAAAATTTTGAATCAAGCGCTGAACTTCGTCCTGAGTAAATACTAAAAGCATGACAGTTTCAAATTGAACATGGTGGAAATTAAACCTTTTGACAAAATATTTATCTAATGTTCTGGATTCTTGGACAAAATTTGATGAGATTTCATATGAATTGATTGAAATAGTTTTTCACCCCTAATTCCCCAGCCATGATAAAGAAAATTACAATAGGACTGATTGTAGTCCTCGTTTTAATCCAGTTTATTCCTTACGAGAAAAATACCAGCAACGACCAAACCTTTGATATCTCTACGAGCTATGAGGTTCCTGAAAATGTACAAGCAATTTTCAAGAATGCCTGTAATGACTGTCACACCAATAATACAGTGTACCCTTGGTACAGCAATATTGAACCGATCGGCTATTGGCTCAATGATCATATAGTAGATGGAAAGCGGCATTTAAACTTTTCAGAGTTTACAAAACTCCCACTAGCTGTACAGAATCATAAACTCGAAGAAACTATCGAAATGGTAGAAAATGGCGAAATGCCGTTGGATGATTACACAAATTTTGGCCTTCATCCCGAAGCTAACTTAAGTGCTGAACAAAGAGAGCTCATAATCGACTGGGCCAAAGACCAGATGGCTATGCTTGCAGCAACTTATCCTGCTGATAGCTTGGTTATGAAAAGAAGAAATTGAGCTTAGATACCTTGGCTTTTATCTTTTCACCATCTTTTCGAAGGCTTCAAAGGCCTCACTTTTTGGTAGAAACTCCCGATCAAAAAGCAAAGGATAATTGGTCCGGCCCCGGACTGGCCAATTGTTGAGCCAACTCTCCCCATCATTAATCCCCCAGAAAGTCACCCGGCTGATTTTGTCGCTGTGGGTGAGATACAATTTGAAAATATCACCATACCGCTGAATCAGCTCCTTGTGGATTTCTTCCGGTAGTCCCGCAGCAAATGGATTGAATTCTGCTTGAAACTCATAGCTTTTTGCCAAATCAGCTCCTATGGCCTCCCTTGGCCGTTTCAGAACATCCACATCCAGCTCGGTGATCATCACTTTAAAACCCGCCGCATGGATTTCCTCGATTCCCTTTTCGATTTCCGCAATACTCGGGCTGCGCAGCATATAATGTCCTTGCATCCCGATCCCATCGATTCGAATCCCTTCCGCTCGCATTTCCTTGGCTAAAGCCAAAATTGCAGCTCGCTTTTTAGGAAGAAAGACGCTGTAATCATTGTAGTATAATTCTGCATCGGGATCCATTTCATTTGCTTTTCGAAAAGCAGTTTTGATAAAGTCCACACCTGCGATTTCAAACCACTTTGACTTTCGAAATTCCCCATTATCTTCAATTGCTTCATTGACCACATCCCAACCGTGGATTTTGCCGCGATATCTACCCACCACGGTTTCGATATGACTTTCCAAAGTTTTGAGAAGTTCCACCTTAGTTTTTGCACTGCCATCTTCTCTTTCAAAAACCCAATTCGGTACCTGCTGATGCCAAGCGAGCGTATGACCCACAACGAAGGCATCTAAACTTTGTCCTAATTCAATATAGAGATCGCCAAACTCAAAATCATATCGATCCGGCTCCGGATGAACCTTGATCCACTTGAGCCCATTCTCAGGACTGATACTAGAAAAATGCTTTTTCAAAACAGGTAGTGCCCTAGCCTCTCGCCCATCCACTTCTTGGTAATTTAGCGCAGCTCCCACATGAAAATCATCTTCAAAAAGATCTTTCAATCCGGTGACATTTTTGTGGGTAAAAGCTAAAATCCCAATCAAAAAACTTATGGAAATAGCGAAGATTGATTGAGGTAGAAGATTTTTCATGACTTATGGGTTTGAGTCTAATTTCCGATTTTTTTTTTGAAAGGGCTCTTTTTTTAAATAGGAATCTCAGTAAATGAAGGAGATCAATGGAGCTTTTAGAAATTTTATACTTTTCTTAATTCTAGTTAATCTATTTTTTTACTTATTAGAAGTTAATTGAATTACTATTTTTAATAAAGATGAGATATGATAGATAACCTTATTTAATTTTTACTCGTTTTTTTTACCCTAACAGAGATTTATTTTATATAAGATGCGAAAATGGCTTGATTTTAGATAATGTATGCATGCATCCTTTATCAAAGAAAATGCATCTAGTATGTAAAGGGACAAACCACCTTCCAAGTATTCACCTCTAAACCAAACTATCATGAAAAAGCTCAAATCAAAAAATTGGATGGCTTACCTCCTTTCACTTGGATTAGCCCTAGGTATGTTAACAATGCAGCAGACAAAAGCCGAAACCTTCAATGGAATCAATTTTCAGGTTTTTTACAATGAATTGCTTCCATACGGGGACTGGGTTCAAGACCCTATCCACGGTCCCGTGTGGCTACCAGCCGTAGGAGTAGATTTTCATCCTTACGCAACTGATGGGCATTGGGCCATGACCGAATTCGGAAACACTTGGGTGTCTTATTACGATTGGGGATGGGCGCCTTTCCACTACGGAAGATGGTATTATGACAATTTCT
The DNA here is from genome assembly GCF_042649705.1 of Algoriphagus namhaensis. Taxonomy (NCBI): domain Bacteria; kingdom Pseudomonadati; phylum Bacteroidota; class Cytophagia; order Cytophagales; family Cyclobacteriaceae; genus Algoriphagus; species Algoriphagus namhaensis. Next base: position 112,687 of record NZ_JBHRZS010000002.1, on the reverse strand, counting down.
ACAGAAGCTGGGCATGGGTACCGGGATACGAATGGGGGCCTGCATGGGTGAGCTGGAGAACAGGCGGAGGATTTTACGGTTGGGCTCCTTTACGTCCTGGCCTATCCATCAACGTCTCTTTTGGAATACCTCACGCATACTTTGTCTTCCTGCCACGTCAGCGAATCTATGAGCCATATGCCTTCAGGTATTTTGCTCCTAGAAGACAGCGCATACGGATTTATAATCAAACCACCATTATCAATAACACTGTGGTTTACAACAATAATCACTATGTAGCTGGCCCCTCAAGAAGAGAAATCCAGCAGGTAACTCGACGAAACGTCCCTGTATATAAAACGCAAGAAACTGGGCAAAGAGGAAGAAGATTGGTGGCACAAAATGGAACGGAGATGAACAAAGGGCGTATTTCCCAAAGTTCTACTGCAAGATCCTCTCGAAATTCGAATTCAGATGTGAGATCGTCTAGGGAGGTTTCACCTAGAAGCAGAGACCTTGCTCAACCGAGAAGCTCTAAGCCTGTCTTGGAAAATCAAAGCAGATCGACTCGAAGTCTTTCCAAGCCTTCAAGAAGTGATGCTAGTAGCCCTCGATTCGAGACTAAACCTTACAGCGAGCAGAATAGGACTTCGACAAGAACCGCTCCTTCGAGATCTGCCCAGCCTGCCACTCGAACTCAGCCACGAGTGAATCAGCGCGAAAGTGCTCCAAAGACATCGAAACCGGCCGTGAGATCTTCGAGGAGCTCTTCCAAAAAGGTGGAGTCCAGCAGGAGCAGTACTTCAAGTCGTAAGTCAGTGGCTCGACCCTCAAGTACGTCCTCAAGACAAAAAGTGTCTCCAGCTCCGAGCAGCAGATCAAGTTCCACTACAAAAAGTAGTAGTTCTACTCGAAGCAGCACTTCTAGCAGAAAGGCCGGATCAGGTAGAGGTAATTGATTTGATTTGAATAAATTCTAAAAAGCATGACCTAAAAAGTCATGCTTTTTTGGTTTCTTGTAGATAGTATCCATTCGAAACCAGCCAATTCTTTTATGAAAAACCTTTTCTCAATTCTCATTTTTCTTTTGCCATTTACCCTTTTGGCTCAAGAAATAACTTACGACTCTTTACCTCTTAAATATCGAAATATTGGGCCCTATCGAGGCGGTCGTTCCGTAACTGCCACTGGCGTAGTCAACGATCCTCTGACCTACTACTTTGGCACCACAGGTGGCGGGGTTTGGAAAACAAGTGATGCAGGACAGCATTGGGAGAATATCTCCGATGGCTACTTTGGGACGGGATCAGTTGGCGCTGTAGCAGTTTCAGAAAGCAACCCCAATATCGTCTACGTGGGTATGGGTGAGCATGCCCCTCGTGGTGTAATGACCTCTTATGGGGATGGGGTCTACAAATCTACCGATGCAGGCAAAACATGGAAAAAACTTGGTTTGGAAAAAACCCAGCATATTTCCAGAATTCAGATTCACCCAACTAATCCCAATATCGTCTACGTTGCAGCCCAAGGAGCTTTGCATGCTCCAAATGAGGAAAGAGGCGTGTACAAAACTGAAGACGGAGGTACCACATGGGAAAAGGTGCTTTATGTGGATGAAAAGTCAGGTGCCGTAGAGCTTTCAATGGATATGAATACTCCTGAGGTGCTTTATGCAGCAATGTGGGAGCATCAGCGGAAGCCTTGGCAAGTAATCTCTGGTGGACCTGGAAGCGCCTTGTACAAAACCACAGATGCTGGTGAAACTTGGAAGAAAATCCACAATGGTCTTCCTGAGGAAAAAGGAAAAATGGCTATTTCAGTCTCCAGAGCAAATTCAAATAAGGTCTATGCGCTCATCGAAAGTGACACCTACAAAGACTTGGGCGGACTATTCGTTTCCAATGATGCGGGTGAGAGTTGGAACCTCGTCAATAAAGACAATCGCCTAACCCAGCGCGCTTGGTATTACATCGAGGTTTTTGCGGATCCACAGGATGAACACAGCGTTTGGGTTCAAAGTGCCCCCATGCTTCAATCTATAGATGGAGGCAAGACCTTCGAGGCAAACGATGGCGCACATGGAGATTACCACGACCTTTGGTTCAATCCTACCAACTCCAAAAACATGATTTTGGCGGACGATGGAGGAGGTTCTATTTCCTTCGATGGCGGGGAGACTTGGTCCACTCAGGATAATATGCCTACGGCACAGTTTTATCGAATCAATACAGACAATCAATTCCCCTACCGCATTTACGGCGGTCAGCAGGACAATTCTTCTGTAGTCATCAATAGTATTGCCCTTGGCCGAGGGGGTATTTCAAAGGAGCATTGGAACAATTCCGCAGGAGGTGAAAGTGCATTTTTGGCTTTCGACCCAGACGATCCAAGGTATGTAATGGGTGGTAGCTACCTAGGAACCATAGAACTTTTGGATCAAAAATCCGGTGGGTCTACCAATGTTATGATTGCACCCATTCAGTATCTGGGCAGAGATGCCAGCGATATGCGCTATCGATACAATTGGAATGCACCAATCATCTGGTCTCAGCATGAGCCTGGCACTTTTTATCATGGCTCGCAGTATGTGCAGCGAACTAGAGATAATGGAAAAACTTGGGAGGTGATCTCACCTGATTTGACCAGAAATGAAAAAGAAAAACAAGGAAAAGGTGGCGTCCCATACACAAATGAAGCCGTGGGGGCAGAGAATTATGGCACACTTTCCTACCTGATCGAATCGCCACATGAGAAAGGCGTCTTTTATGCCGGTAGCGATGATGGCCTAGTTCACCTAACCAAGGATGGTGGAGAAAACTGGGAAAATGTCACTCCAGCAGGATTGAGCGAATGTCTGATCAACGCGATCGATGTTTCTCCCACAGATCCGGGAACGGTGTATATCGCGACCACGCGCTATAAATTCAATGACTACACCCCAGCACTTTATAAGTCAACTGATTACGGTAAAACCTGGAAAAGCATCAGTTCTGGAATCCCATATGGCGCCTTTACTAGAGTAGTTCGCGAAGACACCTCCGACAAAAACCTACTATTTGCAGGAACTGAAATGGGTGTTTATATCTCCAAAAATGGAGGTTTGAGCTGGAAACCTTTACAACTGAATCTGCCTGTGGCACCTATTACCGATCTTAAGGTAGCTCACAATGATTTGGTGGTAGCGACCTCCGGCAGATCCTTTTGGATCTTGGATGATTTGAATGTCCTTCGGGAAATGGAGCCAAATGATGAGGAATTAAAAATCTATACACCAGACGCTGCAACTCTTGGCAATTGGTACAGCCCACTGAATGGCAGTAATCCAGACTTTGATGGAACGCACCCATTCGAAGGAGTCAACCCAGCAAATGGAGTAGTGATCTATTATAACCTACCCAAAAATGTAACTGATTCAACAAAGGTGATTTTGGAAATTACCAATGAGGCGGGAGAATTGGTGAGAACGATCAGTTCTATTGAGGACCCAGATTTTCAGAGCTATGACGGCGGCCCATCTCCGGAGCCTACACTTAGTACAAATAAAGGGATGAATCGATTTGTATGGGACATGCGGCACCAAAGCATGCCCGGTGTACCGACAGCATACCTTGAAGCGAGCTTCAGAGGTCATGTGGCGAAACCCGGCAACTATACTCTAAGCCTGAAAGTTGGTGAAAGCGAAAGCTCTGCCACTGCAGCCATTAAAATGAATCCACTCTATGACATTTCCATGGCTGATTATGAAGAGTATGATGCCTTTATGAGCGCTAGAGAATCCGAGCTTAGGGAGATGCATTTGATGATTAATGAACTCAAAAGCTACCAAGACCAGCTCTCGGGGCTTCTGGCAAAAACCAAAGGTAACCCAACCTATCAGAACGTAAATGAAAAGGGCAATGAGCTACTACAAGGATTGAAAGATTGGGATGAACTGATGATTCAGAGAAGATCAAAAGCCTATGATGATGTGGAAAACTTTCCCAATAAATTCACTGCGAATTACCTCTTTATGATCAATCAAACCGAGAGCTCCATCCCCAAAGTCACACAAGGATCGAAGGATAGATATGCAGAACTGACAGAAGAATGGAAGGAGCTGAAAAAGCAAGGGGTAAGTTTGAAGAATGAGCGGATTTTAGAATTTAACAGCATGGCTCAAAAAGCCGGAATTGGTCCTTTATTCAACTAATCCTTTCAACTAGTTTTAACCCTTTCGATATACAGATTTATGAGAAAAGCCCTTGTCCTTCTGATCTTATTGAACTTAGCCTGCACAGCCGAAAAAAGTACTGAAGACAGTTCAGTACCCTTCGCTTTGGAAGATAGTTTTACCACTCCGCTCGGCAAGACATACAGTATTTCAGAACCATCTGATGCTCTTTTGACCAAGTTTGAGGAAGCTAAAGCTGACTTCGAAACCAATCCCAATGATCTGGAAAACATTATTTGGTACGGGAGAAGAACCGCCTATTTGGGACAATATCGTGCCGCTATCGCGATCTATTCAGACGGGATTGAGCTTTATCCGGAGGAGCCCAAACTCTACCGTCATCGAGGCCATCGCTATATCAGTTTAAGGGAATATGATCTAGCTATCGCCGACTTTGAAAAGGCAGCGGAACTGATTCAGGGAACGGAAAATGAAATTGAACCAGATGGCATGCCAAATGCACTAAACATCCCCGTGAGTACCCTTCATGGAAATATTTACTATCACCTTGGGCTAGCCTACTACCTCACGCATAAGTATGACAAAGCTTATGAAGCCTATATCAAATGCAGAGAGAGCGGTTCCCGATATGACAACATTGTCTCGAGTACACACTGGCTTTACATGATTCAGCAGCGACTAGAAAATCCGGCTAAAGCAGATTCTATATTGGCTCCAATCACGAGTGACTCTACAGTCATAGAAAATCAAAGCTATGCCGACTTATGCCTGCTCTACAAAGGTCAAACACCCGTGGACTCCCTTCTCCAAGAGGGAATAGGCAATCCATCCAATGACGCTGTTCGATATGGAGTAGCCAATTGGTATTTATACAATGGGGATACTGCAAAGGCTATACTGCTAATGGAGGAACTTGTAGAATCTAAGGCCTTTTCATCTTTTGGATACCTAGCAGCCGAAAGCGATTTGATGTACTATTTCAAAAGCAAATAGAGAAACCATTAAATCATTACTGAAGCCTAATTAACTCATTTTCAATTACTTATAAGCGCTTGTATTCACTACGCCCACCATGGAGTCAGCCGTACCATAGTAAAGTAGCCACCTTCCTTCCTTGTAAACCAGGCCTTCCAGAAACGTCGTACCCTCTGGATATTGACCTGACTTTTCGAAGGGTAGTTCAGGTTGGATAAAGGGCTTCGCAGTACGATCCAATAGTTTCCATGGCTCATTAGCATCAAAAAGTGCCTGACCGCCGGTATAGACTCTATTGCCAAGATCTTTCACACCCACCGGTTGAGAATTTCCCGCATTATAGAGCACCACAATTCCATCCTCCGTCAAGACTGGTGGCGGACCAGCTTCTACTAGCCACGAGTCAAAAAATCCAGGCCTAGGACTTAAAACCGGTACTCGGTTACCCTCGTGATTTTCCACCGGAGTCCAATTAATCAAGTCATCAGAGGTAGCCAGCCAAATATGCGGTACCCCATAATACATCCAGTATTTGCCATTGATTTTGGCAGCGACCAATTTACCCTCCACAAGTTTGGTGACGATCGCACCCGACTTGGATTCGACGTTATGATATTTTCCATCTTTCCAGTCTTCGAAGATTGGCCCATGCTTTTCCCAATTGCGGAGATCCTTGGAAGAGGCCACGGCGAGTCTGGGTACGTCCCGGTTCCACTGGGTGTAAGTCAGCACATAGGTCCCGTCCTCAATCTGCACGATTCGTGGATCTTCCGTCCCTCCAGTCCATTCGTATTTTTTCTGTGAGTCTTCCTGAGGGAAAAAGATAGGTTGAGATTCTCTTACGAAGTCAAATCCATCTGCAGATATGGCCATTCCCAATCGGGAAGTATGTCCACCGATTTCCTTTTCCCCAAGTTTTTCTTCCGCTCGGTAGATAAGATGAACCGTATCGTCTTTCAGAATAGCTGCGGGATTGAAAGTGGCCATAGATTCCCAAAAAACCGTTTTTCCGGTCATGGGATCAGTAAAAGTGGAATTGGAAAGTGGTGAAATCACCGGCTCAGCATTCGAAGGCCTGATAAATGGACCAAGCATCCAGGGCTTTTCCTGTGCAGAGGCATTCAAAGAGAAAACTAGAGCAATCAGTAGAAGGATTTTTCGCATTGTGCAAAGTATAAACTCCTACGCGAAAGAAAGAGGTTGACCACTAGTTTAAATGATGGTATTTTTATAATAATTAAAAAGATTGTAAAAATTCTTTAATCATAGATAGTCAGCTTCTAACCGAGTAGTTGACTAATATTTATTTTTAACTTAAGGTAGATTGGAAAAGATATATTTCAAATCAGATCCCAAAAGAGGAGGCGACTTAGGAAACTACTGGCATTACCTCCTTGGGTATTTTCTACCTGTCATCAATTATATCAATACACATAAAAGTGAAATTCAGGCCAAGCATCTCATTTTTGATTCATGCAACCCACTTTCTGATGAGATTCTAAAAGAATACCTCCAATCCACTGACTTTACGCACTCTTTTGAAAAGTTGGGTCCCAAAAGCATTGATGTTCCTAGAAAAGATTGGAAATCACTCAAGGGAAAAGTAAACCGGAAATTACTCCAACTCGAATTGCTCCTTCGTGGATCTCATGCATCAATTTTTACTTACCATCAATTTAGGAAGTGTGGAAAGCAGTTGAGCGTCCCACGCTGGGATAAATATCTGGATCAATACGGAAAGTTTCTCCCAGAGACTCAGGAATTGATAAGCAAGATGGTTGAAGAGCTCAAAACTTGGGCGGATTCCACTAATTCAACTCATCGAAGCAAAATCTTGGTTTTAAAACGTGCGGACCCACCGGCGATTACCCAAACTGAAGCTGGCCAAGAAGCTCGATGGTTGCCAGGCTATGGTACAGAAAGAAGATCCCTGCGGGAACCAGAAAAGCTCGTCAGTCAACTTCTAGCCCTTGGTTTTGATGCTAGCCTCTTTACTCCTGGAGACCATAATTTGAAATCCCAAATTCAAGCCTTTTCGGCAGCAAATGTGGTGATTGCCATCCGGGGTGCAGAGCTGATCAATATGCTTTGGATGAGTCCGGGTAGCATGATCATCATGCAAGAAAGTGCTGATTTTTCTAATGAAGCTATACAAGTAAAACTGGCCAAAGCCTTCCATCTACAACTGCATATTTTACCTCATCGAGGTGAAATCTCACCGGAAGCTGATTATAGCCTTGTGAAAAAACATATTTCAAAGACCAATAAATGGAACTCGTGAAAACCTGTAAAGCTGGAGAATTAATTGATTTCCTAGAAAACACAAAGGCGTCCTCTGCATACTCCTTGAAAGAGGTGACCTTGAGCTCCCAAAATCATTGGAAGATATTGAATGGAGTCATGTCTCATGTTTCCAAGGGTTTTTTTCAAGTGATCGGATTGCGAAATCGACAAATTCCCGAGGATGAAAAGTTGATGTTGTATCAGCCCCAAAGTGCCCTCACCGGATTAATTATTTGCAAAATGGAGGATGAAATTTTTGTACTCCTACAGGCAAGAGTCGAGCCTGGCAATACTGGGATCATTCAGTACGGCCCGACCATCCAGAGTACTCCAGCCAATTACCTGAAACTACATGGGGGCAGGGCCACAGCTTACGTAGAAAACTTCACTAGCTTCTATCCCGGCTGTCACCTGATCACACATAGTATGCAGCATGATTTGGGTTCAAAATATTATCAGAAGAGCAAGACGCATCACTACCTCCTGGCGGATAAAATGATCCCTACGCAAGAGAATATGATTTGGGCGTCTATATTGGCCATCAAAGGGGTCTTAATGAAAGGCAATTTCCTAAATGCTGATTTAAGATCTCTACTAGCGGTCTTCGATTGGGATGGATTTTGGAGAAACCAACATCGTTCCCTTAAGCCACTCCCAATGCCTCCTTCAGATCCATCAAAGCTAACCCAATACGAAATGATTCCTTTAGAGGATCTGACACAGTGGGAAATAAGTGACAAGGGAGTAGTCCCAAGGCAGGGACATGCGAATAGTATTGGAATTTACCATTTTGCGGCGACGACTAGGGAAGTGAAAGCTTGGTCGCAGCCCTTATATCAAATGGAAGGCATCGGTCTCGCACAGTTGTTATATTATGGATCAGAAGGCAAAAATGAGTTTCTGGTAAGATTTGATCACGAATGGGGTATTTCCACTGAGTCAGCACTCTATCCTAGCTATTTATCGTCTCCTGAAAACCCGAACCCCAACCCTCCGCTAAAAACCGGAAAAGTGGTCTCTGAAATAATTCAGTGCGACGAAGGAGGTAGATTTCATACCAATGATATTCGCTATGAGGTAAGAAAGGTAGAGCAAAAAATAGCTATCGACAATGGTTTTTGGCTGGAAGCTGATCAATTAATCCACTACTTGAAGGCCTCAAATATCTGTAGTTTCCAAATGAGATGCATTTCTTCGCTGTTGCTGCCGCTATTGCATCCAGAGACATTTGGAAATTGATGCTAGCGTTTTTCTTGGCTTTAAGGAGATTATATCCCTACTGCTTAGCCTTCTAATGAAGCCTTTAAGGGTGACTTATAATGATGCTTTACTTGATTGATTATAAATTCATGAATCACGATTTACAAGGAGTTGTATACCTAAACTATTACAAAGCTTTCACGCTTTCGCTCTCAAAACGTTAGAAAGAGAAATATTTACTCATTAGGCCCAACAGAATATCCAATGAACAACCCAAAATCAGCCACTGTAATCGGCTCCGGTATTATCGGATTAACTTCCGCTATTGCTTTACAGGAAGCTGGATTCGAGGTTCGGATTTTCACCAAGGAACTTTTTGACAAAAGCCTCTCCCACAAGGTAGGGGCAGTTTGGTTTCCCTATTCCATCGAGCCCAAGGAAAAAACCGATCGCTGGGCCGCGATCAGCTACAAGCGCTACCAAGAGGAGTCAAAATATGCCAAGGGGGTGAGTATGATCTCTTTTCTAAATGCCTACTCGGATCTACAGGAGGAAAAGTGGGTGAACCAACTTCCACACGGAACGGCAAGGGAAGCTACTCCCACCGAACTTCCAAAAGGTATGGAAAATGGACTTATCGCGGATGTCCCACTTACTGAGCCTCCTTTATATTTACCCTTCTTGGTTGAAAGATTTTTGGAGTCTGGGGGAAAGATTGAGTTACGGACTTTCTCTACCCTAGGAGAGTTGGATGAGCTGGAAGCTTGGGTAGTGAATTGTACCGGTCTTGGCGCCAAAGCGATTTGTCAAGACGAGGATCTACACCCCATGCGAGGGCAGATTCTTCGGGCCGAAAAACTAGAGATACCCTCCTTCGCTGATCCTACTCGAAAAGGTGCACTTTCCTACCTCATCAATCGAAGTGAAGACTCTGTGATTGGCGGGACGGATTATGATGATGATTGGAATGAGCAAGAGGACCCAGAAGACACCATGAAAATACTGGATAGGCTGAAAAACTTTGGGGTAAATCAAAAACCTAAAATTCTTGAAACCATCGTCGGTTTACGACCGAAACGAAGTGCTGTAAGATTTGAATTTGACCCGAACTACCCTTCTATTTTTCATAATTATGGACATGGAGGAGCAGGCTATACGGTGGCTTGGGGCTGTGCTTTAGAACTAGCTAACGAATTCAAAGAAGTGATTTTGGGGAAATAGAGTTTGGTTAAGTTTTCAGAATAAAATTCTGTTTCACTCATTTTTCATACCTTTGCCCCTTACTTTCCGGAAACCTACCTGGAAAAATAGAATTTTATTCTACACACCTATTCTCAAACCTACACATGAAATCGAGCATGAGGAGTACCTCACAGTGAGGGATGATTATTCAAGCGAGATTCCATCTGACCATTAAGAAACAATTATAAACAGATGAAAAAGTACCTCAATCTCTTTGACTTCAGTCAGCGGGTAGATTATAAAACCGAGATTCTCTCCGGCCTTACCGTGGCCATGGCCCTGATTCCTGAAGCGGTTGCATTTGCATTTATCGCGGGTCTTTCTCCTTTGACCGGGCTTTATGCGGCATTTATGATGGGTTTAGTGACCTCTATTTTAGGAGGTAGACCAGGGATGATTTCTGGTGCGACGGGAGCTGTAGCGGTGGTCATCGTGTCTCTTGCAGCAGATCATGGAGTGGAATATGTTTTTGCTGCTGTTGTACTTGCAGGGATTCTCCAGGTGACAGCTGGTGCGCTGAAACTGGGTAAACTTATGCGTTTAGTGCCCCATCCAGTAATTTTTGGCTTTGTGAATGGCTTGGCAATAATCATTTTCATGTCCCAACTCGATCAGTTCAAAAATGCTACTGGAGATTGGCTCACTGGAACCACACTTTATATTTTATTGGGATTGGTACTTCTTACCATGCTCATCATTTGGGGCTTACCGAAACTGACCAAGGTCGTTCCTTCTTCATTGACAGCCATTTTGGTGATTTTTGCCGTGGTGAAATTACTTGGTCTCGATACCAAAACTGTAGGTGATATTGCCAGCATTCAAGGTGGCTTCCCTCCCTTTCATCTACCTGCAGTTCCCTTAAGCTTTGAAACCTTGCAGATCATTTTTCCTTACGCCGCCATTGTCGCAGGCGTAGGTTTGATCGAGAGTCTCTTGACTTTGAATATCATCGATGAAATAACCGAAACCCGAGGCAGCGGAAATAAGGAAGCCGTTGCTCAAGGTATTGCCAATATGCTCTCTGGAGTCTTCTCAGGAATGGGTGGTTGTGCAATGATCGGACAAAGTTTGATCAATATCTCTTCCGGTGCAAGGGCGAGACTCTCTGGAATTGTGGCCTCCGTCATGCTTTTGGTATTCATTATGTTCGGAAGTAGCCTAATCGAACAGGTACCCATGGCTGCACTTACAGGCCTAATGATCATGGTGGCAATCGGAACTTTTGAATGGGCGAGTTTGAGAACTTTCACCAAAATGCCAAAATCAGATGTCTTTTTGATGGTACTAGTCACTTTGATCACGGCCGTACTTCATAATTTGGCTGTGGCTGTTCTGGTTGGTGTGATCTTAGCAGCCCTATTTTTTGCATGGGACAATGCCAAGCGAATCCGTGCCAGAAAATATGTCGATGAGGAGGGTGTCAAACACTACGAGATGTACGGCCCCTTATTTTTTGGATCGGTGACAGCTTTCGCTGAAAAATTTGACGTGCAAAACGATCCTGAAGAAGTGATTATTGATTTTGCGGAAAGCCGTGTCGTGGATATGTCTGCTATCGAAGCCTTAAACAAAATTACCGAGCGCTACTTAAAAGTTGGCAAAAAACTTCACCTGAAGCACCTTAGTCCAGACTGTCGCAAGCTCATCGCTAATGCTGACAAACTGGTGGACGTAAATGTGATCGAAGACCCCAATTATAAGTTGCTTATCGATTAAGATTTAAGAATACTTTCAAGGTAAAACGGGTACTCTCTCAAGTACCCGTTTTTTTATTCTATCGCTGAAAAAACCATTTGGCGGAATTTCCATCCACTTTGGTCACCAGTATTTCCTTGGGTTTGTTTCATTAAGATTCCAACGGTCTTTGTCACAGGATCGGCAAAATATTGGGTATTAAAATATCCTCCCCAGTCAAATGTTCCCAAGCTTCCCAAACCTCCTTTAGCTACGCCATTTTGATCAACTAAGCCAAATGCCAAACCGTAGTCTTTACCACCATTACCCAACAAATCCCCCACTTGATTAGACATAATTGCCTGAATGGTGGTTGGGCTCAGGATGCGATTACCGTTCAGCTCTCCTCCATTGAGGTACATTTGCAAAAACATAGCATAATCTTCCGCTGTAGAAGAAAGCCCCGCTCCCCCGGAGAAAAAGGCTTTTGCACCGGTCTTGGGATAATCTGGATCATAAAAGGTAACCGGATAAATCTCCCACTTATCTTCTATTTTTCGCTGTACGGTGACCAAACGCTCACCTTGAGCATTACTCAAATAAAAACCAGTGTCCTTCATTCCCAATGGATCAAAAATTCGCGTCTTTAAAAACTGATCAAAGGGCATTCCGCTGATGATCTCTATAAAGTAACCTAATACATCTAAGCCTTCACTATAGGTAAATCGCTCTCCAGGATTATGATGCAAGGGGAGTTTTGCCAATTTTTTGATATTGTCGCCGATGGTTATAGGCTCTGTCGTATATAAATCTACGATACCGGCCTTGGCATAGATGGCTTTCATTTTCGGATTTCCGTCAATAACTCCATACCCCACTCCTGAGGTATGGGTAATCAAGTCCCGAATCCTGATTTCGCGACTGGCTGGCTTAGTAGTAAAGCTAGAATCAGACTCGTTGAATTCATCCAAGACTGTTGGGTTTTTGAATTCAGGGATCCATTTGGAAATGGGATCGTCTAGTTGGAAATGACCTTCCTCCCAGAGCATCATTACGGCTGTAGAAGTGATTGCCTTGGTCTGGGACGCAATTCTAAAAATTTGATCTGATTTCATCTCCACATTATCCGGCACATTGGCAAAGCCTTTCGCCTCATGATAGACAATTTTGCCGTTTTGCATAATGAGCGCAACAAGACCAGGTACCTGATTGCTAGCCACTGTTTCATCAAGCATGGCATCTATTCTGTCCAGCCGCTCTTGGGACATAGAATACTCTTGTCCAAAGGCAAAAAATGTAGGAACAAGAAAAATCAGGAAAGTAAAGAGTTTGATTTTCATATGGATTAAAGAAAGTTGCTAATCAAATTAGTCAAATTTAATGGCACAAAAAAAGACCGACGATTGCCGATCTCTTTTATCACTCTTGATCCTTAAATTATGGGGTGATTTCGAAGTAGTATTCTGTTCCATCCGGGAACATCCCGAGCACTACTATTTCCTCTCCGGCTAGCCCTTCGAGTTCTGAAATCAATTCTTCAGGGGAAGAAATCCGAATTCGTCCATCCTCACTGATTAATGAAGTGATTATAAAACCAACTCTCGCTCCAGCCTTTCTCCAATCTGGATTATTGACCGACTCGATAATTGCTCCTCCTCTTATATCTAAAGCTTCTTTCATGTTATCATCTATCTCCTCGAAGATGACTCCTCCAAAATCAAACGTTTTTGGGACAACCTTACGAATGATCTCAGTATCCCCAGAGAAGTTTTTCAGTGTAGCCTTGGCCTTATATGTCTTTCCATCACGGACATACTCCACCTCTACCTTATCTCCTGGGCGCTTTCTCGCAACCATTTCTTGTAGGGTAGCCACATTATAGGTCTCCCTTCCATCCACACCAACGATCACATCACCTTCCTGCAAACCTGCTTCTTTACCTCCGCTGTTTTCGTTCACACCGGCTACGTAGACCCCACGATCTACTGGCAAATCAATATTGAGTGCTTCTTGTAGCTCTGGGCTCACATTCTGAATACTTACACCCAACAGACCACGCTGCACAGCACCATACTCCATCAAGTCATCCATCACCTTTTTTACCAAAGTGCTTGGCACGGCAAAAGAATAACCGCTGAATGTTCCTGTTCTAGTGGCTATTGCGGTATTGATCCCTATAAGTTCTCCAGCCAAATTCACAAGCGCTCCTCCTGAATTTCCAGGATTCACTACGGCATCTGTTTGCAGGAAAGATTCAATTTGAAGATTATTTTCTACACCACGTAGGATTCCGATATTCCGGGCTTTGGCCGAAATAATTCCGGCAGTCACGGTAGAGTTGAGATCGAATGGGTTTCCTACTGCAAGTACCCACTCTCCGATCCGCGTCTCATCCGAATCACCAAAACGTACAAAAGGCAAATTACTTCCTTCAATTTTCAATAAGGCCAAATCAGTGGTAGGATCTGTCCCGATCACTGTAGCTGAATAGCGCTCATTATTTTCTAGTGAAATATCCACTTCATTGGCACCTTCCACTACGTGATTGTTGGTGACGATATAACCATCCGGGGAAATGATTACGCCTGACCCAGAGCTGATTCCTTGTGGTGGCATACCACCATTTCTTTCATCATCTCTTGGAGGGAAGCCAAAAAACTCTTCAAGCTCATTTCGCTGAGAGCGCTGTCTATAAGTCACCTTACTTTTAACATGGACCACTGCGGGAGTTACTATTTCCGCAGATGCCACAAAATTAATCCCATCAGGAATGGTGAAATCTTTATTCGAAAGAAGATTTACAAAGCTCGCTTGCTGTTTTTCGTCGAAGGTTCGACCGGTCTCAGGTTGAACAAAAAACTTCAACCCTACCAACACCACGAGGCCTCCCAAGAAGGAGGCTAGAATCATTCCTAAGAAGAATTGTCTTTTATTCATAATTGATTCGATTATAGGTTTCGATTTAGTAACGCATTTTGAATAGAATTGTCTTAAAAAACAATCCTAAAAAAAATGTCTCATCCTCAAATTAACAACAATTAACCGCTTTTTGAAGGATAAGACGTTTTATATCCAAGTAAAAAGAGTGGGTCTCCCCACTCTTTGATTACTTCACCTCAATCACCGACTTGGCGATCTTTTTTTCAGCTTTTGGAACTATTACTTTGAGGATTCCATCCTCGTAGCTAGCCTCTATCCCCTCGGACTGGGCGTCGTCTGGCAAGAAGAAGGATCTACTAAATGATCCATATTGACTTTCGACAGAATGGTAGTTTTTACCTTCTTTTTTCTCCTCCCACTTTCGCTCTCCAGAGATAGTCAGGGTTCCATCCACCAATTCGATTTTGAAATTCTCCTTTTTTGCACCAGGCACGGAGAGTTGGATATCATACGCTTTCTCATCCTCTGAAATGTCCACTGCAGGGTTGAAGGATTTAGCGACTGGGCCGAAAGAATCGCTGAAGAATTTATCCAACATACTGGATACAGCAGAAGGATAGGCCGGATTTAATTGGTTGTATCTTACAAGTTTCATAGTTTTTTGAGTTTTGAGTTTCAATTTTCCCACTCTATAGAAAATTCTGTTCCAAGGAGTTTTTACAGACATTATGGCTTGTTTTGGGTCTTTGGAGATCAAAATAGTGTCTTTTTGACATGATTTGAGCGCAAAGTAAACATACCTAGCAGAACTATGGATTGACAAACAATGCAAAAGGGTCTAATCCATTTAGTCATAAATTCATTTGCTTTCAAAGCAAATTCGTAGCATTTTGAAGCATTTATATCACCACTGCATGTTTAAACCCTTACTTCTTTCAATCATTTTCCTTGGTTTTTTATACTCAACAGAGAGTATCTCTCAATCCTTGCCCTCCGAACAGGACAGTATAAGGACTGAGTCCATCGGTTCCCTGACTTCAATTGTTCAGGAATCTGGGACTAAGGCCGCAATGGATAGTCTTTTTGTTCGTAAGGATTCATCTGTAAACAGAAGTGCGACCAGGTTAGGACGGGTGTTGAGTAATCTTGTAACAAATGCCAAGAGCTATTCCATAGAATTGGGGAAACTGAAATTAGTTTTACTTTCAAGACCAGATTTCAGCTCATTGGATGAAAGGGTTCCACAGTTAAGAAATATTGCGCTTGACTTAGAAAAGATTATTGAGGAAAACAAAGATGTTGCTAATACTCGATTTTTAAATGGTGTGGAGAATTTCATGACATACTATGAAGATGAAAAGGAGCTTTTTGATGTATTGGTCAATAAGCGGATGAACGAGCTGATCGATGTTGGAGAGAGGTTAGATAAGGTTAGTCAGGACACCCTGATGCAACTTTCTTTAAGAGATAATTCACTGCTCCCAGAGATTGCAGAGGAGCTAAATAGGCTTCAATCGGCTATTTCGGAAATAGAAGAAATGCTTATCGAGCAAGAACTAGACATTGCCTCTTACCAAGCAAGACTAGGCGAACTCAGCATTCAGTTCATGAACTTACGCCAATTTTTTCGAGCAAACGAGCGGGCAGTTCAACAGCGGTCTTGGTCCAAGGAAGCCAACTACCTTTGGGAACCCAGATCGTATGAAAACCTAACAAATTTTAGTGAAATAGCTCGAGAATCATTCTCTACCAACATCTTTATACTCACAAGATTTTTCAGACTACATCAGGCCTATCACCTCGCTTCTTTGGCACTCTTGCTTATCATCTACGTCTTTACCAAATCGGTGATACAAAAAGTAAAGAAGCAAAAAGAATTTGCAGATCAAATTTTAGGCAGAGTAAGCTTTCTTCAAAAATATCTATTTATCTGTTGTGCCATCATAGTCATTCCTTTCACCTATGTTTCCCTGAACAATCCAAGCATTGTCTTTTCCTCTGTTGTTTCTTTCGTTTTTGTCGCACTATGTACCTGGGTAGTGAAGGATCGATTCCCAGCTCAGATCTATAAATTATGGTTATTCTTTTTCCCCGTTTATCTATTAGGTCCTACTTTTGGTTTATTATGGGGCTTAAATTACGACGAACGATATCTTAGTTTATTTGCGGCAATCGCCGGAATTACACTAGGCTGGCTAACATTCCGAGAAACAACAAAAGCAAAGTTCGCCGGATCCACACTGTTATACTTCCTATCCATATTTCTGCTTTTGGTATCAATTTTTTCGTTAGGCTTAAATGCATTTGGTCGTGTTAGTCTAGCCAAGACATACGGGATTGCAGGAGTGGCGAACTTCTATCGAGGCATTGCGCTTTACCTTTTTGTACAAGTCATTCTAAAGCTAGTTTACTTATGGCTTGAGGCTTCTAAAAAGGAAGCTGATGTTCTCACTTCATTCTTCGATTTTCAGGAAATTCAGCAGAGACTTGAGGGACTCTTAAGTATTTTTGCAGCAGGCTTATGGTTTTACAGCGTCACCTATTACCTCGGTTTTTTTATACCGCTTTATGAAGCCGCACAAAACTTTTTGATCGAGCCTCGCCAAATTGGAAATTTGGAATTTGAGTTTTCCTCGATTCTACTCTTTATTGTCCTCATCTTACTCTCGGCATTTTTGGCAAACAATATTGCTTATTTTGCATCCTTACTAGATAGTCGTGGCTCTAGAACCCGAAAGCAAAAGCTAGGAAGCTCAGTACTTTTAATTCGCCTAGCAGTGATCATCATTGGCTTTTTCATCGCGATGGCTGCGGCGAAAATTCCTTTTGATAAAATCACGATTGTACTTGGAGCTCTTTCTGTAGGTATAGGTTTTGGTCTCCAAACCATTATTAACAATCTTGTATCAGGTATCATTTTAGCTTTCGAACGACCCATACAAATAGGGGACGATATCCAAATCGGTGATAAACTTGGTGTCGTGCAGGAAGTAGGAATCCGTGCAAGTAAGATCAGGGCCTATGATGGGTCTGAGATCGTCATGCCTAATGGAGATCTACTCTCCCAAAGTTTGATAAACTGGACCTTATCTGACAAGCGCCGGCGAATTGAACTGATCATAGGTGTGGCATACAAGTCAGATATGAAACTTGTCACCGAAGTATTCAAAGATGTTTTAAACAGAGAAAAAATATTGAAAAATCCAGCTCCAAGGGTTTTAATGCAGAATTTTGGTGATAATTCCGTGGATTTTCGACTCCTCTTTTGGGTAGAAAATATGGATATCTGGATAGACCTGAGATCTGAAGTAATGAACGCAATCTTCGAAGCCTTTGTGGAACACAATATCGAAATCCCATTCCCACAACGAGACCTCTATGTAAAATCGTTTCCAGGTGATCTACAAAATATAGCTCAAGCTGTAGAGGTAAAAGAGGCAATCCAAAGTCCAAAGGAGGTGAAAAAGGAAAACGAAAAGGATTCTGATACCGCAGATGAAAACAAAAAGCCCTCTGAAGATTAACTCCAGAGGGCTTTACCTAAATTTCAAAATTGCTATTATGCTTTTTTGACATTGATGGCGTTTGGTCCTTTCTTGCCATCTTTGACTTCGTAAGTTACTTTGTCGTTTTGGCCGATTTGGTCAACCAAGCCTGTGGCATGAACGAAGAGATCGCTCTGAGACTCATCGTCAACGATAAATCCAAACCCTTTGGCTTCGTTGTAAAATTTTACTGTTCCGGTACCCATAATGAAATAAAATAAATTGTAATTAAATGTGCGATAAAAGTAAATATTTGTAAAGTCAAAAACAAAATTATCTTTTTTAATTTGGCAAATGAAGAAACTAATATTGGTGAGACATGGCAAATCAGCGTGGGATAATCCGTCACTTTCAGATCACGATCGGCCATTAGCCCCAAGAGGAATACGAGATATCCCTGTCATGGCAAGCCGCCTAAAACAGAGAAACCTTAACCCAGACTTTTTTCTATCCTCGACAGCTCTCCGCGCAAAAGATACTGCAATCAAAACTGCCGAAGTCCTGGGCTTTGACCCGAGTCTGATCACACTCACTCCTGAGCTATATCATTCAAGTGCAAGGACCATCCTTCGACTGATTCAATCCATTCCAGATGAATTTCAAACAGCCCTTCTTTTTGGACATAATCCGGGATTTAATGATCTAATTGATGATTTGGGAGAGAATATTTACAACCTTCCTACTTCAGGGCAATATGGTTTTAAAGCAAATATTAGCTCTTGGAAAGACTTTAAGGAGTCGAATGCCGGCTATCTATTCTTTGATTTCCCTAAGAAAAAAATCTAACCCAAATCAAATTTCCTGACATCTTGAACCACTCCCTCAAATCGATCAGGATGGTCCAAAAGAAATAGCACCTTTCGGGCTGTCTCTTCAGCAGAAACCAATGAGCCTGAGTATTTTAAATCTTTAAATCGATCTAGTTTCGGGAAATCAGAAGGAGATGCTGCTCTGATTTCATCCTGCATGGGTGTGTCCACCACTCCTGGTGCCAGACTAAAAAATCGACAATTTTTATAATCTTCAAGCGCCAAAACTTCAGTAAGCATCGCCAAGGCGGACTTGCTGCTGCAATAGCCTGTGAGTCCAGACTCCGCTCGATAAGCCAAGCCCGAACTGATATTACAAATCAGTTTTTCCGTTTTTTCTCCACCATACTGCACCAAAAACTGTCGACAAAGTAAAGTAGGCGAAAGAAAATTAATCGCATTTATAGCTTCGATATCCTTCGGATTCTGCTTATTTAGGGGGATAATGGGTCCGATCCAACCTGCATTATTAACCAGAATTATCTTGTCAAAATCGCCCTTCGGGAATAAATCAGGCAGCATCTGATGTACCGAGGACATATCGGATAGATCTAGAGAAACCTCTTTTAACTTAGAATGGCTGAGTCCTGACTTTTTTCTAGAAATACCCAACACTTCATAATCCTCCTTCTCCAAAAAAAGGCCAGCCAAGGCCTTCCCCAGACCTTGGCTATGACCAGTGATTATGGCAAGAGAATTCATCACAGAATGTACTGAGATAGGTCTCTATTTTTAACCAAGGTAGACAAGCGTTCATCCACCATCTCCTTGGTGATTACAATTTTTGAATTAGCCTGAATGGTGTCTGGCACTTCAAAAAGGAAGTCATTTAACAAATGGCTCATCACGGTATGGAGTCTTCTGGCTCCAATGTTTTCCACCTCTTGATTGATCAAGAATGCGAGTCTGGCGATCTCGTCTATCGCCTCGTCATTGAACTTCAACGAAACTTCCTCTGCCTCAAACAAGGCCTCATACTGCTTGGTCAACGCATTCTTTGGTTCTCTCAGAATTCTAGAGAAATCGTCTTGAGTCAAACTTTGTAACTCTACTCTTATCGGAAAACGACCTTGAAGCTCTGGAATCAAATCCGACGGTTTAGCCACATGAAAGGCTCCCGCAGCAATGAAAAGAATATGATCTGTATTCACTACTCCATATTTCGTGTTTACGGCTGAGCCTTCTACGATGGGAAGCAAATCCCGCTGCACTCCTTCTCGACTGACGTCTGGGCCTCCTCCGCCTTTTCCGGATTTTGAAGCGATTTTATCAATCTCATCTATAAATATGATTCCGTTATTCTCGGCAAGCTTCACGGCCTCTTCTTTCACTTCATCGAAGTCGATAAGCTTGGACATTTCCTCTTCAAGTAAGATTTTGCGAGCCTCAGAAATTGCAATTTTTCGCTTTTTGGTTCTCTTCGGCATCATATTGGAAATCATGTCCTGAAGACCCTGCATGCTTGCATCATCCATCATACCGTTTCCAATCATTCCAATTCCCGCAGGTCCAGAAGACTTCACATTAATCTCAATTTTGCGATCATCCAACTCCCCTTTTTGCAGTTTTTCTCGGAAGCGCTCTCTTGTCCGCTCATTTAGCTCGGCATCACTGGCTGGAGGGGAATCATCCGTATCTCCTGGAGTGATCGATCGCTGAAATCCAGCAGTTTTTACCGGTGGAATCAAGATATCCAGAATCGCCTCCTCAACCGCATGGGCAGCTTTTTCCTTCACTTCTTCATTTTTGACTTCGCGAACGAGTGCTATGGCTTGCTCAGCAAGATCCCGAACCATACTTTCCACATCACGGCCGACATAACCCACCTCTGTAAACTTGGATGCCTCCACTTTGGTAAATGGGGCATTAGCAACCTTTGCTAGTCGGCGGGCAATTTCAGTTTTACCCACACCTGTGCTTCCGATCATCAGAATATTGTTCGGTACAATATCCTTTTGGATCTCCGACTTCACCATCAGCCTTCGGATTCTATTTCTTAGGGCTATAGCCACATTTCTTTTTGCATCGTTTTGTCCGATGATATATTTATCCAATTCTGAGACGATTTGGATCGGTGTAAGTGATAAGATCTTTTCCATTATTTAAATTAAAATGCTCTTCTGTTTATAAAATTTGTGGAGATTCCGAATAAATTGGAAGCTCCGGCCACATTGTAAAAGGCTCGGGAATATGAAAATTCAAACTGCTTCACACGAAAGGCAAAACCGCCCGAAAAACCAGCTGCCGCAGCGCCTGAATTACCAGTAAATTGGTTCCGAATCAACTGATTGTAACCAACCATTAAACTCACAGTCTCGGCTGGAAGAATCTCTACTCCCCAAACCATTTTTTCAAAAGCCTGACGTCCAAACCCTTCCACTTGCTCTAGGTTTTGCTCAGTTGAATTGAGATTTCTCAAGGTCCAATGAAACCGCAAAGGCATGTATTTGGGTTTAAAACTTGCTCCAAACCTAACGTCCTGTGGAAGCCGAAGTTTTTGATCGGGCAAATAAGTACCAAGCGACAAGCCTAAATTCCTGACAGTCATCCCTAAGCGGAAATCCTCCACGGGATGCTTATAGTTGACTCCAAAATCAAAAACCAAAGCATAGGCTTGATAGCTCTCCAAAAAGGAACCTAACAATTTGATGGAGGCTCCATAGGTAAACACTCCTCTCTTTCTAGCATAACCTGCTTGCAGATTAAATTCCAGAGCCGAAAACTCCCCAGTCGAAATCCCAAACTGATCGAAGCCATCAAAGGTCCCGTAGGATACAAACTGAAGCCCAATGGCGAATTGCCCACCAAACTCGGGAGCCCATTGATAGCCCGCCGTGCCCCAATTGATCCCGCCTGGAAAATTGAGGTAATGGAAAGACCCTATGTTTTCATTTGTCGAATCCAAACTTGCTGGATTCTGAAGAAAAAAAAGCGGATCAGTTGTACTAGTCAGGTTCACCCCGCCCAATCCAGATAGGCGGGTGAATGAAGATTGCTTTACAAACTGAAAAGCAGTCTGAGAGGTTTGTCCCAAAGCCTGAAAAACCGGAACAGTAAGAATAAGCCAAAGAAGTCCTCCCCTAAGCACTAGGAGATTTTTCTGGACTCAAACTAAATTGGAGCGGTCTATCCACCTTGGTATTAAGCAATGCGATATCCAAAACCTCATCGACACGCTCTACAAAATGGAATTTCACTCCCTTGATGTATTGTGCATCGATCTCCTCTATATCTCGTAGATTCTTTTTACAAAGAATTATTTCTTTGATACCTGCCCGTTTGGCAGCTAATATTTTCTCTTTGATTCCACCAACTGGCATGACCTTACCAATCAGGCTGATCTCGCCCGTCATGGCTATCTTAGCCTTCACTTTTCGCTGAGTGAAAACCGAAGCCATTGCGGTCACCATGGTAATACCAGCGGAAGGTCCATCTTTGGGCACTGCACCAGCTGGTACGTGAACATGCAGATCGTATTGATCAAAAATCCGGTGGTCAATTCCGAGGCTTTCGGCTCTAGACTTAAGGAAAGAAAGTGCAGTAACAGCAGACTCTTTCATCACATCTCCCAACTGACCAGAAAGTGTAAGCTTACCTTTCCCTTTGCTCAGGCTGGTTTCGATGAAAAGAATCTCTCCACCCACACTAGTCCAAGCAAGCCCTGTAACCACTCCTGCGGTGGAGTTGTCCTCATAAATTTCTTTATCAAAAATCTCAGAACCCAATATCTGACGAACAGCATCAGGTCCGATTTTCGGATTGTATTCCTCCTCCATAGCAATGGATTTGGCAATATTTCGGATCACCTTGCCGATTGCTCTTTCCAGACTTCTTACCCCTGACTCTCGGGTGTAATCAGTGATCAATTTCACCAAGGCAGCTTTTTCGAAAGTGATATCTTTTGCCTTCAGGCCATGCTCTTTTCGCTGCTTTGGTACCAAATGTCTTTTGGCGATTTCTACCTTCTCCTCCTGTGTATAACCCGTAACTTGGATGATCTCCATTCGGTCTCTCAAGGCAGGCTGAATCGTATCCAAAGAATTAGCCGTGGCGATAAATAAAACCTTACTCAAGTCGTATTCCACCTCCAGGTAATTATCAAGAAATGCATTGTTTTGCTCGGGATCCAGTACCTCAAGGAAGGCCGAACTTGGATCGCCACGAAAATCTGAAGAAAGCTTATCAATCTCATCCAGCACGAAAACCGGATTGGAGATTTTAACCTTCTTCATGTTTTGGATGATCTTACCAGGCATTGCACCGACGTAAGTCTTTCTATGCCCTCGGATTTCTGCTTCATCGTGTAAGCCACCAAGCGACATACGAATGTATTTCCTTCCCAAAGCCTCGGCAATCGACTTACCAAGTGATGTCTTTCCTACCCCAGGAGGGCCATAAAGGCATAGAATCGGTCCTTTGAGATCATTCTTTAGCTTCAATACAGCGAGATATTCGATGATTCTCTCCTTCACTTTGTCCAAGCCAAAGTGCTCGCTATCCAAGATTTTCTTAGCTCGCTTCAGGTCAAAATTATCCTGGGTGAATTCATTCCAAGGAAGATCGACCATGGTTTCCGCATAGTTCAACGCAATAGGATACTCTGCTGCAGCTTGATTGATCCGTAGAATTTTATCCAACTCCTTATTGAAATGCTTTGCCACGTCTTTGGACCAAAGTTTCAAATCACCCTTCCTTCTCAGCTCTTCAACTTCTTTTTCTGGTCCCTCCTCACCAAGTTCAGTTTGGAGTACCTTCATTTGCTGGCGCAAAAAGTAATCACGTTGCTGTTGATCGATATCAGTATGGACTTTTTTCTGAATTTCAGACTTGAGCTCAAGCATCTGAATATCCTTCATCATAAGCTCCAAGAGCAATGTGGCTCGTTCTACCCCATCGTTTATTTCCAGCAGTCGCTGTTTGGATTCCACTGGGGCATTCACGTTTGACGAAAGAAAATGGGTTAGAAAAGCCGTATTATCAATGTTGTCCAACGCCACCTGTGCTTCCTGAGGAATCTCAGGGTTCAAATGCAAAATACGCGTAGCCGCCTCTTTCAGAGACTCCTCTAGAGCTTCGATTTTTTTGGAGCTTTTGGGGAAATTCTCTTCGAGATATTCAACTTTTGCCTCAAAATATGGATCAGAAGAAACTTGCTCCTTGATCTTAAATCTCTTTTTCCCCTGAATAATAATCGTCGTATTTCCATCGGGTAAAACGATCATCTTCACGATTTTGGCTAGAGTCCCTACCTGATAAATATCATCCCATGCCGGATCGTCATTATTTGGGTTGAGCTGAGCGCAGACGCCGATAAGCTTATTTCCTTTTTGAGCCTTTTTGACCAACTTAATCGACCTAGAGCGACCCACGGTAATAGGAATAACTACCCCAGGAAAAAGCACCGTATTTCGAACAGAAAGTATCGGGAGATCTTCAGAATCAAGCGTTTGAGATTGGTCCTCTTCTTCATCATCAGTGATGAGCTGAATCAAGTCCCCTTCCGAGGCAAACTCTCCCACCATCAATTTCTGAAACAAGGCATTATCGAATAGACTCATATAGACATTTTGACAGGCAAGCTGTCGATTTATTGCTAAAATAAAAGAAGAACCCTCAATAATTAAAGGTTCTTCTGTAAAGGTCAAGCGGTATGCCAAATCGGTAAGGTCGACAGAATGGCAGTCATTAAGTTTTGATTTGAAAGAAAACCGCTTAAAAATCCAAAATTCTTTTAATTAGCCAAGTTTAATGCTTTTTACACTTGGGCTCCTTTGACCACAAAATTAAAATTTACTACGTCTTGCAGTAGTCGTAAATTTCAATTGGCCATTGACATAGTGTCGAAAGTGCTATCTTAAAAATACTCTTCGTCTATTTCGTACAAAAAAAAGCGATTTACTGCCCCTAGCATGACCATCTTACCATTTACCTTCACTAAACTTTGGGAATGAAAAAGGTCAGAATTAACTCGAATTTCCAAGTCTCGCCTATTTAGGTCATAAGCAAAAAGTCCATTATTGGGAATGTGGAAATAGGCCATATCACCGATCACTTCTACCGAAAACTTGTGGTATAAGTTGAATGAAGAAATAAACTCCACAGTCCTCCAACTTTTCTGAAGAGCGTCCCACTCAAGGAGGGCTCCGCGATCAGCAGAAAAAGCCATGAGTTTGTCTCCAAAGTTGAATGTATTGAAATAATTCTGAAAGGCTGGGTTTTCCTCAATTTCTTCGACCCATGCGTCAGCGCTTACTCGATATCGAAGCGTCAATACTTTGGTTTCACCTTGGACAGAAGCCCTTAAATAAACATGGATCTCATTGTCCCAGACAAAGCTTCCTAAGACCACTCCCTCCCGTGGAAAGTTAGATTTTCTACTGGTTTGACCAGAGACTGGATCAAAGGAATAGAATGGTAGACCTGTTTTGGATCCCTCGGTGGAAAAGGACGTGAAATAAATTTTGTCTTGAACTTTCTCAAATAAAGTCTCTTCTTGGCTTGAAAGATCTGTACTAGTCACCAGAGCAAACTGACCCGATGCAAACTCAAAAATTTTTCCTTTATTCAAAAAGTAGGCCTTTGAGCCTATTGTCTGCCCAGGAACATTAAAGTATTCTTGAAGTCCTTCGGGTAGATCAAACCGAGGTAAGGCAGGATGAGCATAAACTCCAGTAGCAAAAGTGGATGAGTTCTGCCCGAAATTATTAGCAAAGACTCTAAAGCTTCTCCCGGAAACTGGCCCTACTGCATAGACCGTAAAACTCATTCTATCCAACTCATTCGAATAATACTGAGCCTTTAACCCTACTGGATCAAAGAAAAGCAGTGGATAATTTGCGGATTGACTAGAGCCTAGGATGTTCAAATTATCTACCTTCAAGGAGTACAACTTCGTTACATCATCCGGAATAAGATTCTGTCCAGGTAGAATATCCGAATCAGAGATTTCAATCTGATCTACTTCAAAAATCTGATCTCGGATATTGACCAAAAAAACGGGATTTTTCTCTTTGAAAAAGGTCCTTGGGACAAAACGTATTTCATTATCATTTTTCTCAGTTAGCTGAAAATTAATCGTCTGCCCATCCAAAATATAGCTCACTGACACGGATTGAGAGAACAAATAATCCCCCTTGATGGCCCATTCGTCGGCATATTTCAAGACTCTCTTTTCTTGGAATTGGGGCTTTCGGAATTTTAAGCTCAGTTCATAGTCAAATGTTTGTTGATCTAGTTTCACTTGAAGATCAAAAACACCACCCTGCATATTCTCGAAAGTAGTATTGAAATCACGAGGAATCTCAAAGCTGAAGCCGTCAGGAGTATAGTCGAAAAAAGGCACCTCTACTCCCTCAAAGGAAAGCTTCATTTTGGCTTGGTCCTCTCTTTTCAGATTACTGACCAATACTCTTACGGTATCTTCAAAATAAACCTCATCATTGGTGTCTACTCCCAGAAAAACTATACGACTAGACCCTTTGCTGATAAAGTCTGTGGGTTCCGAATAGATGATTCGAGTGGAGGTTCTCAGATAGGAAGCAACATTGTAGGATCTATTGGGTAGCATATCGCTCTCTGCGCGGAGGCTGAAGATTGTAGGCGGGTTTCCCGATCGATACACCTTGGGGTCTGTATCAATCAAGGGTCGTGAATTTTGACTCCATACAAATCCATATTCCAATACCTCCTCTGTGCCTAAGCCAGTGACGCGCGCTTGAAACTCTGCTCCCTTTTCATCAACAGCTATGACCTCGGGTATACTGATAGACACAAATTCTCTAGGAGAGGGCTCATCTCCACCACATGCCCAAAGAGCAAGAATGATCGGTGTCCAATACCTTTTCATTCTATTTAAAACTCGAGACCAATTTGAAATGTAAGCGCCGACCTGCTGAAACTCGAGCGCTTCGCCAAAATATTGGCCGTGTAGTAATCCAACTGCAAGTCACCCTGAAGCTCAGTGAAGACCGTCATTTTGCCAGCAGGAATTCTTGCACCAACTTTTAAACCAGGTACAAATAGTCGCTTCGGCCCTTCCAGAATTGGTGTATTATACAGATTCACACGATCACTCTGGAAGATTTCCTCTCTGATTTCCGTGCTTTCTATATTCAGACTTCTAAACCAAATAGCAGCCATCACACCAGCATATAAATCAAGGTTATCCTTACGGAAAACACTATAATTGAAGCTAAAGGGAACAAATACGCTTGTTTCTTTGAACTCCTCGACCGCGTTGATGGACACAACTCCCGGAGATTCAAAATCGCTTTCAAAAGTAGAATTGAATTGTTCCAACCCTAGCCCAAAGTCGATCGAGATTCTAGGAAGCTTTCGAAATTCTTTCAGCCTCACTCCAGCCAGAAAACGCAATGCAAGATTATTTCCAAAATCATTGAGCTGACCTCGCTCCACTGACCTATCCAAAAGAGAGATCATACTCACTCCAGCAGTCAAAACTGGAGCGACCTTCATAAACTTTACTTTACTGACGTGAACCTGATTAGGTCCTCCTTGGCACTCGTTATATGCCGTGAATAAGCGAATAAAATCCTGCTCATCCATTTTAGTGGTCTCAATCATGTCATTGAGCAGCACGCCACATTCACCCGCCATTTCTAGCTTCAATACACTCATGTAGGCTTTCACGTATCGCTTAAGCTTATTTCCATCAATTGATCCTACGGTATAAAAGGCTTTCAATTCAGATATTTCTTCACCATTGTCAAGGAAATACCTTTGATCATAATAGTTTAATTGAAGTGGGCCCGAAACCAGAATCTGTACAAAGACTTCTTCATCAATCTCTGGGAGTCTTTTGGTCATAAAAAACCGTGAATTTTCTAGCCCGAACGCATTGAGATCCAATGTGGTGTAGTTTTTCTTTTCCCCATTGGATTCAAAAATCAAGGTTTTGTAGGTGGCTTGATCATAATCACTGATGATCTTACCAAAGATCTTTTCTCCTGATTTAGTGATTACAAAATCCTCTTCAAGACCAGTCTGAGGATTTACATTGCTCCAGATGGATTCTTCAATAAAACCGCTTTGTGAATAAGCTTGTAAAGCCAAAAACACCAAAGAAAACCCTAAGAAAATCGACACAATTTTTTTTTGCATATGCTTACAAATTTTCCGCATATGTAGATAAAAAACACTTCAAGAACAATAGCTTTTAAAAAAATAGTTTCTGAAAAATAAACTGTCATAAATCAGCTTTGAAATGTAAAAAACCGAGCTTACAACTCGGTTTTTTGTCAGATTGATTTGGATTGGTCCACTAGTTAAACAACTTCAGAATATCATTACCAATTGCGAACACCATCAATGCCAAAAGGATAACCATCCCTACCTTCTGGGCATTCTCAAGAAATTTATCTGAAGGTGCACGCCCAGAAACCATTTCATACAATAAAAACATCACATGACCACCATCCAAAGCTGGAATCGGAAGAAGGTTCATGAAGGCTAAGATCATAGAAATCAATCCTGTGATGCTCCAAAATTTACCCCAATCCCATGTATCTCCATAAATGGCCGCCATGCCAATAGGTCCACTCATGTTTTTGGTGGAAACTTCTCCGGTAAACATCTTACCCAAGGCTTTGGCATTGATTGCCACGACATTGAAGGCTCGCTTAGTCCCATTTGCTATGGCTTCATTAAACCCGTATTTCCGAACAACAGGCTCTATCAAAGGAGTCACAGCAATATCAATGGTCCCACGTTCTGTCACTGCTACTTGCGTAAGCACGGTGTCGCTGCCAGCGAGATAAGCTAGTTCGGCTTGCTCCCCAGCTGCCTCACCCAAAACTCGCTGTAAATCATTAAAATAATTGATCTCTTCACCATTCACGGTGAGAATCTTATCTTCTTTTGTAAGACCCGCTTTCTCTGCAGCACCCCCTTCATCGATCTGAGCTAGAACAAAAGGATATCTGATATCAACAAAGTTATCCAGTGCCTCTTTGCTGCTGAATGAATTGATAAAGCCTCGAGGAATTTCGATTTTCAAGATCTCCCCATCTCTATCCACTGTATAGTAACCGTTCTCGGTTAGGAGGGCTGATCCGCTGCTGAGATCCCCAAGTTTTTCGTAAGATTCTCCATTGATATCCAAAATTTTATCTCCATCCTGAAGCCCAATGGACTGGCCGATATCATAGGCAACGATTCCATTTTCGACTACTTGATCCCGAGAGAAATAAGTTTCTCCATTTTGATAGACCAAGTAAACAAAGATCACAATACCGGTAATCACATTCACGATAATCCCACCAAGCATTACGATCAGTCGCTGCCAAGCGGGCTTAGAGCGAAATTCCCAAGGCTGTGGCTCCTGTGCCATCTGCTCCTGATCCATGGATTCATCGATCATTCCAGAGATTTTCACAAAACCTCCCAGCGGAATCGCTCCTATAGAATATTCGGTTTCACCCCACTGAAAACCAGCAATTTTTGGAGGAAAACCAATTGAAAATTTTTCGACTCTCATGCCAAACATCTTGGCCGTAAGAAGGTGACCCAATTCATGCAATCCAACCAGGATGGATAATCCCAGGAGCAATTGACCCACCATTATTAAAGTATCCATTAGCTAACTTTTGTTAATAATTCTTTTGTAATCTCTCTGGCCCGCTGATCGGTGTGGATATAATCCTCCAAACTTGGCGAAGCCAAAAATTCTGTTTTGTGTAAAGCTTCCTCAATCAATTCAGACATCTCTAAAAACCCGACTTGATCCTTCAGGAAAGCATCCACTACTATTTCGTTTGCAGCATTCAAGATACAAGGAGCATTACCTCCTCGGTCTAAAGCATCATACGCGAGTTGAAGATTTCTAAACGTTTTCAGATCCGGAGCCTCAAAGTCCAAAGAAGCATATTTGGCGAAATCAAAGCGTTCGAAGTCACTTTTCAATCGATCCGGATAGCTCAAAGCAAACTGAATGGGAATACGCATATCAGGTAAGCCGAGTTGCGCTTTGAGTGAACCATCCTCAAACTGAACCAAGGAATGGATAATACTCTGCGGGTGAACTACCACATCAATTTGTTCTTTTTTCAGCCCAAAAAGCCATTTGGCTTCAATCACTTCTAGACCCTTGTTCATCATGGAAGCTGAGTCAATAGTGATTTTCGCACCCATATCCCAGTTGGGATGCTTTAAGGCCTGAGCCTTGGTCACCGTTTCTAAGAATGCTCGATCCTTCCCTCTGAAAGGACCTCCTGATGCGGTGAGGATAATTTTTTCAATAGGATTATGAAATTCGCCAACAAGACACTGAAATATCGCCGAATGCTCAGAGTCCACTGGGTAAATATTCACTTCATACTCTTTGGCTAAGGCCGTGATAATCTCACCGGCCACTACCATTGTCTCTTTGTTGGCAAGGGCAATAGCCTTTCCAGCTTTGATTGCCTGAATAGTGGGCAGTAATCCGGAATAACCGACTAAAGCAGTCAGAACCACATCAATTGTGGACATTTCTACGACTTGAGCTATAGCCTTTTGCCCGGCAAAAACTTTGATCCCTTTTGGGTCCAAAGCTTCTTTCACCGCCGAGTAATGCGACTCGTTGCCGATGACTACTGCATTGGGATCAAACTCCAAAGCTTGCTGTATTAGCAATTGAAAATTATTCTGGGCTGTGAGTACCTCCACCTGAAATTCTTCCGGATGCTGCCGGATTACCTCCAAGGTCTGGGTGCCTATGCTACCGGTAGAGCCTAGGATGGCTACGCTTTTGGGATTACTCATTTAAATCTTCACTTGAATTGAGAAATAAACCGATCCATAGGTGGAAGGTTTTCTCGTATGGCTGACAAAATTACAAGATGACTAGACTTTTCCTTGTACAAATCGTCAGTTTTTCATGACTGGTTTACATTTTGTTGGAATAAGCACCAAAAAGGGCATTTGTAAATGTAAAAGTTTGTGAAGAGTCAAACCTAAGCCAGCCAATGCCGTGAGTCAATTTTAGAATAAAAACTATGAGAAACTCAATTAAAAACATCGGACTTTCTTTCATGGCGGGCCTTGTTGGTGCCGCAGTCTGGACCCAATTTTTGGTTCAAACACCCGAATCGATATCCTCAAATTTACCTACCAGCCAAGCTTCTGAGATGAATTTTGCTTCGAGCTACGCGCCAACGGAACCCATCAATTCATCGCGATCAAACCCGCCCATTTCTTTTGTAGAGGCTTCCGAGAAGTCAACCGGATCAGTAGTTTTTATCAAAAACTTCTCCGGAACAGATCCGAGACGTTATAGCATGTTTGACTATTTCTTCGGCAATGGTCCTTCTCAGCAAGTAAGCACAGGCTCTGGGGTGATTATTTCCACAGATGGCTATATCGTCACCAATAACCACGTGATTGATGGAGCAGAAACCATAGAAGTGATTCATCAGAAAAAAACATACAAGGCAAAACTGGTCGGCACAGACAAAAACACCGATATCGCCGTCTTGAAAGTTGAAGCAGAAGGTTTGCCTGCCATTAAAAGAGGAAGCAGTCGAGACCTTGCTATTGGGGAATGGGTGATAGCCGTGGGGAATCCGTTTAACCTAACCTCCACAGTGACAGCTGGAATCGTATCTGCCAAAGAACGTCAAATTAATATCCTAGGTGGAGATTTCCCTCTGGAAAGCTTCATCCAAACCGATGCTCCAATTAATCCTGGAAACTCCGGTGGAGCACTAGTTAATGTCGATGGGGAACTTGTAGGCATCAATACAGCCATTCTTTCACGTACAGGTTCATACACCGGTTATGGATTTGCCGTGCCAGTGGATATAGCATTGAAAGTTGCCAAGGACTTAATCGAATATGGCGAAGTCCAGAAAGCCATCCCCGGAATCGAAGCCGTGGAAATCACACCGGAGCTGGCTGAAGAACTTAAAATTGAAACCCTAAATGGGGTAATTATCACCCATGTGGTCAGAGAAGGTGCCGCAGAGGCGGCAGGACTTTCTCGCGGTGATGTAATCACCAAAATCAATGCACAACCTATCACTGGTATGGGTAGCTTTGAAGAAGCCCTATCCTATTATTACCCCGGTGATAAAGTAACTGTCGATTACTTGCGAGAGGGTAATGCACGTACTGCACAGCTAGAACTCCAAAATCTAGAAGGAGGATCTGGTATTTTGAAAAGAGAATATTATAGCTCTAGCCTTCTCGGGGCGCGATTGGAAGCGGTCAATACTATTGAACGAGATCGCTTGGGTCTTTCTCATGGGGTGAAAATCACTGCAATCAATCGAGGGTATCTCCGAGATTTGGGCTTGAGAAATGGTTTCGTCATCACTTCTATCAATCGTGAACCAGCAAAAGACCCTAAAGTGGTCGGTAAATATCTGGAGGATTTCAGTGGTAAACTCTTGCTCGAGGGAGTAGCTCCTAATGGTCAGCCTTTCATGCAGAGTTATACCGTGAGATAATTCCTTTTCGTAAAAGTTTGCTAACTTATCACAAAGCAAAACCTTATGAAAACGCTCCCTCAATCCTGCGAACAGTGCCTTGCCGAATTTGGTCAGGCCCTTGATGATCTCCGAGTCTATGTCCAAAAAGCGAAAAAAGTGGAGCTCTCGGAGGCTCAATCCAGAGAACTGATCACTAGTTTCGAGGTGACACATGAGCTCGCACTAAAGGTGATGAGTAAGTATTTTGCCCAGCAGGGCAAAGGACCTTACTCAGGCTCCAGAGACTTGACGGTCGAGGCTTTTCATGCAGATCTGATAGATGATGGTAAATCTTGGCTGGACATTATCATCGACAGAATCCAGTATAATCCAGTCTACGAGATTGATACTCAGTCAAAATTTATTGAAAATATCAAAAAACGCTACACTTCGCTTTTCAATCGCTTCGAGGAAAATATGGGGAAGATGCTTTGACATCTTCCCTTTTTTTTATCAATAGAAAAAGAATCCGGAAGGGCCTCTTCCCACGGTGAGCGTATTCTGAAGGTTGGCATTTTTATCATAAATCATCACCTCTCCATTCCCTTGAAAGCCTTTGGAAAAGGCTAGCAATAACTTGTCGTTGTTCTTATCATAGCCTATCCCGTAAATCCCTGTTCCACTGAGATAATTGATATCGAGCCTACTATCATATAAGGAGAATTTAGAAATGGCATCGTTATAATCTGGCCATCCTGAGCTAGTGCTGATGTAGATCAAGTCCTCATTGCCAAATGCAATCCTGCCTGTGGCATCAGGAATGGGAAATCCAGTTTGGATTTTCTTGGTAAAATTATCCAGATGAAAGGACTGAAAGAAAATTTCATCAGCCCCGATGGAATAAATCCAAAGATCACCGCGCATTTCAAAAAACTGGATTGGCCTTCCCGGTACTTCGAGTGTTTTAAAAATAGTCTCTTTTTCAGTATCGATGATTTCTACCTTGCCCTCATCAGATCCAGCCACTAATACATATTTTCCGTAGGCAAAAAGGTCTTCCGGTTTGCTGGAAACGGGGATTTTGGTTTTCACCACACCACCGTTTAGCCCATCCACCACAGCAATGTATGATGCAGGAGTATTGAAATCAGAATCATAGGGGCCGTAATCACTGATGAATAATTTCTTGCCAACGACCGCAATTGAGCGAGGCTGATCTAAGTCACCACTTACAGCACCGAGGCTGCGAAAATCCCCCGCATTCACAATTTCCACCTTTCCGGTATTGGCTACGAGATACAAACGCTCCTCATGCAGGACCACATCCTCGAGTAATCCCGCAAATGGCCGTTGGTTTTCCGCCTCAAAAATATCTGCTTTGAGCTCTCCTGTGATGGGATCAAAATGATAGACCTCTCCGTCATTGCTCCCAAAGGCACCTTCATTCATGATCAAAATTCCGGTTTCGTATTCACCAAGTGGGCGCTCGGGCTCAGTTTCTGAGCAGGACATGGTGAACAAGGTCAGGGCTACCGCCCAAAAGAATTGGTTTAGTTTAATGTTCATAGTTGGATAGATAAGGATAATTGATACGATCTCCCCGGCATAGGCCGGAGATTTAGCACTTGATATTCGGTGTTAAATAAATTATTGACTTGGAAGCGGAGTGGAATTTTGACCTGACCCCAGTGGAAATTTTCATAGTTCAATCCAAGATTGAAAAGCTGATACGAGGGCATCGAGCGGCCGCCATCACTTGTCACTCTTCTTTCACCCACGTAAAAAGTCCCTAAAAAAACCGAAAGCCCAGCATGAGACACCTCAATCCTGCCGTTTGCTTGGTGTTCGGGGGTATAAGGCAGCTGTTTGCCTATGGCTTGATCACTTTCCCCAACACCCTCAGTGATGATTGCCTTGCTCCAAGTGTAAGACCAGCTTGCGCTAAAATTCCATAGTCCTTGACTCCTGCTTAGATTTCCTTGGTATTCAAGCCCTTGGTTTTGAACTTCTCGAAGGTTTTCTGGCGACCATACATTCCCCTTGGGAAGCCAAATGATCCAATTATCCACCTCCATTCGATAATAGGTCATGGAGCTTTTCCAGGACAATTCCCCTTCCCCTGAAAAATGAACGCCTATTTCGCCATTCCAACTTTCCTCAGGCAAAAGGTCGGGGTTACCTCCCGGCTCCCAGAATCGATCATTGAGCGTAGGAACTTTAAAACCCCGTCCAAGAGATGTTTTGAGAATAATGGAAAGAAGCGACATGTTTCGTATGCTCCAATCCATTCCTAACGAAGGAGCAAAAGGAATTCCTCCACCCTCATAAGCTAATTCTCTAAAATTTGCCGAGAGGCTAATTTTTTCCGAAGGAAGAAATCGTAAGGATTGGTAGAGTTCGAGCCGGGTGTCCGTGGCTTGATAAGTGGAAAGATTTCCTACCGCTTGGGTATATCTTACGCCCGTTTTGAGACTCCATTTTTCATTAAAAGTTTTATCCCAATCTCCGCTCAAAAAATACTGATCCGTATCGTTGGCGGACCCATTGAAAAGTTGTCGATCAAGGACCAATCCAGTTTTGAAATTTAAAACAGACTGATCCCCGAAAAGAAAATAATCTAGCACGATTCTATGGCTTTCATCTTCCTGTGTATCACCGCCAGATGACCCCATCACGGGCTGAATCTGACGATCGGCGCTATTCCACCAATAAGAAGCCTTGATCTGTTGGTTTGGCTTGAGATTCAATGCAAAATCTTGAACAAAACCTATCTGCTTCACAGCTGCATGATCTTGATTAACTAGTGGAGTTTCTGGTTGCCCTAAATCTCTATAGGGAAAATCATTCTGAATTTGAAATGAATAAAACTTGGATTGAAGGCTCACCTTTTCGGAGGAAAAACCAGCAGATATACCCGTATTTTTCAAACCAAAGCTTCCAAATTGCTGATTGATATTCAGCTGAAGGCCTTGATCAAAATCACTTTGAGAATCTAAATGTATCGAGCCCCCGATTGCCTCATTTCCAAACAGGGCGCCACTGCTTCCGAATTGCACTTGCACCTTATCAAATGCCTGAACTGGGTAAATCGATAAGTCACTTTGTCCCAAGGATGGAGAATTGATGGGAAGACCATTCCAAAATACTGCGGTATGCCCAGCTGAAGTGCCACGGAAAGATGGGGAGGCAAGCATACCTGGTCCATATTGCCGGATAAAAATGGGTGAAGTCTCCTGGAGCAAATCTCCCAAAGACCTACCTGAATACTCGCTAAGTATGGATTTGGAATAATTTTCGACCTTTTGCCCTTGGGTAAAGCGAGCCAAGGCGGGAGCATAAACATCCACCTGAGCCAAGGCTACAGTGTCCTGACTCTGCGGCTGAAAGCCGAAAAACATACCTATCCAAAGCAACAAACTCATCCCTGATCGAATTAAAATCAAATTCGATTCAGGCCTGAAGAGAAATAGGAAGACATGAAACTAGGCCAAGCGGAGTCACCGCTGACTTTTGATACAGATCTTCTTCGCTTTTCCTCCGAAAGCACAGAATCGTAGAATCAGGCAGGTCTCCTGGCTCACCCCAATTTGCCGCCTTCTCATTCCGAATTGGTTTCGGAGCAATGGCTTTTTGTGACAAATCGTTTGTGGATCGCTCCACGGGGGCTTACAGTTGCGGGGACAGCTTCGGTTTTACACCGAATTCCCTTTTAATCTCAAGCGCTCTAAGACGAGATTGAGAACCTATTTCCGCTGCAAAGCTAGATTTACTCCAGCTCTAAAAAAAGTGCTTAAAATATTTTTTTTGGAAAAGGGCTCAAGTCACTCGTACTTTGCCCGCATGACTTTTCATAGGTGGACATCGAATCGATTGCTTTTTGCAATGCTTGGACTCCTGTTTTTGTTGCTTTCGAGCTGCGCAAAAACGGAGGAAACCACCAAGATTAATCTAAAGGAAATAGAATTGAAATATGCTCAAGGATTTGAGATTCAGAAGGGTGAAGGATATTTTATTATCACCGTTTCTCAGCCTTGGACTGGTGCTGAGGCCCGCTATATTTATCTGGCTCTTGAAGCCGGAGCAACCACACCCAATGGAGAATTTGATGCGGTGATCAAGGCTAATCCTGAGCGAATCGTCCTGACCTCTACCACACAAATCCCTCATCTAGACCTTTTAGGAATTTCGGATCGGCTGGTGGGCTTTCCAGACACGGACTTGATCTCATCCGAAGTGACTCGCAAATTGGTGGATGGAGGAAAAGTCAAAGATTTGGGGTCTGGGCCTAGCG
Organism: Algoriphagus namhaensis; assembly: GCF_042649705.1. Taxonomy (NCBI): domain Bacteria; kingdom Pseudomonadati; phylum Bacteroidota; class Cytophagia; order Cytophagales; family Cyclobacteriaceae; genus Algoriphagus; species Algoriphagus namhaensis. Next base: position 76,232 of record NZ_JBHRZS010000002.1, on the reverse strand, counting down.
CAAATACCGAGCTGACCCTAGAACTCGAACCGGATCTAATGGTCATTTCCACACTTGGCGAAGATTTGAAGTTTCTTGAATTCCTGAAAACCGCCGGAGTTCCGGCTGTGATCAATGGTGAATATGTGGAGCAACATCCTCTCGGAAGAGCCGAATGGATCAAGTTTACCGGAGCTCTTACGGGCAAGCTCGATGGGGCTACCGCAGTCTTTAACAGGATTGAAAAAGAGTATCTCGAGGCCCTTGAGATTGTGCAAAATAGCAGCTCACAAAATTCCCCGGAAATCCTTAGTGGAGTGATGTACAAAGACATTTGGTACGCGCCAGGAAGTGATAGTTGGGGGGCTCAGATTCTGAAAAATGCCGGTGGTTCTTATATTTTTGAGGAGCAAAAAGGTACAGGGAGCCTTCAGCTTAATTATGAATATGTTCTAGAAAATGGGATAAATGCAGAATTTTGGATTGGGTCGGCTGATTTCGAAAGCCTAGAAAGTATGGGGAAAATGGAACCTCGATATGCAGTATTTGAAGCATTCAAGACAGGTAATGTCTACACCTACACCCAAAAGAAAGGTGCAAAAGGTGGTTTAGAATACTTTGAACTTGGCTATATGCGACCTGACCTTATCCTCAAGGATATGATCAAAATCATTCATCCAGAGCTACTTCCCGAGTATGAATTGTATTTTTACAAAAAGTTAAATGACTAACCGGGGTAACGTACTGCTCTTACTTTTAGGCCTTGGCCTATTGGCTGTTTTCTTTCTGATCAATATCAGCCTAGGGTCGGTTTCCATTTCTTTTCAGGAAATTTTTTCTGGGCTAATCCTCGGGGAGTGGACAAAAAGCTCTACCGAACAAATCCTCTTGAATTATCGACTTCCCAAGGCCTTTGTAGCTGTTTTGGCAGGTATCGGCCTTAGCGTGAGCGGATTGCAAATGCAGACTTTCTTTAGAAATCCTTTGGCAGGACCCTACGTGTTGGGAATCAGCTCGGGCGCAGGTTTAGGCGTGGCTTTGCTTATGCTAGCAGGCTCGGCTTTTGGCTGGATGGTGGGCAATGCAGCGATGAATCCCTGGGCCATTGTGACAGCAGGAAGTATTGGCGGAGGATTGGTACTAGTCCTCGTAAGTCTAGTGGCTTGGCGAGTGAGGGATAGTATGACGCTGCTGATCGTGGGATTGATGTTTGGAGCCGCCGTTTCGGCTGTTATTTCAGTTTTATCCTATTTCGCGGGAGCGGAAGCATTAAAGCTTTTCACCATTTGGGGACTAGGATCCTTGGGTGGATTGGGCTGGTCACAACTTATGGCCCTGTTCATTATGATTTTGCTTGGTTTGATTCCTGTCATTTTCTCAATCAAATCCTACAATGGAATGCTCCTCGGAGAAAGCTATGCCGCCAGCATGGGAATCAACCCAAAAAAACTGCGCTGGATGATGATCATAAGTACAGGGCTGCTTGCAGGAAGTATCACGGCCTTTTGTGGTCCCATAGCTTTTGTCGGAATTGCTGTGCCACATTTGGCACGAATGATCTGGAAAACCTCAGATCATACCACGCTTTTCATAGGCTCTTCCATTTTGGGGGCATTACTGCTGCTTTTTTGCGATGCAATCAGTCAGCTACCCGGAACAGCGCAGTCCCTACCGATCAATGCAGTAACTTCTTTAGTTGGGGCTCCGGTGGTGATTAGTCTAGTGATTCGAAAAAACTTCAGTAAGGAATTTTGAAAAACGCGACCATCATATCAGGCAGAAATATCCATTTAGGTTATCCCCGAGGGAAAAATTTCAAAGAAGTCATTTCTGGATTAAATATTTCTTTAAAAAAAGGCCAAATGACCTGTCTATTGGGAAGAAATGGAATCGGAAAATCCACTTTGATCAAGGGGCTACTAGGCCAGCTAAATCCTCACCAAGGCGAAATCCAATTAAAGGGTCGTTTGCTTCAAGAGTATTCGAAGGAAGAAATGGCCAGAAATATCGCCGTAGTACTTACGGAAACGAATATTCCAGGCAACCTTACTGTGGAGCAACTGGTGGCTCTAGGCAGAATTCCTCATACAGAATGGCATGCAAAACTGCGGGCAGCAGATTACCAAGCCATAGATGAAGCCATTAACGCACTTAAAATCTCGAACCTTAGAAAAGAGCGACTTTCAGAACTAAGCGATGGACAAAGGCAGAAAGCCATGATTGCCCGCGCTTTTGCACAAGAAGGTGAAATAATGATTTTGGATGAACCAACGGCCCACCTAGACCTCACCGGCAGAACAGAAATCATGACCCTCCTGCAACAAATTGCTGTTAGCGAACAAAAGGCCATTTTGGTGGTGACCCACAACGTGGAATTGGCAATAGAGACCGCTCATGAATTCTGGATGCTTATTGATGCCGGCGAGTTGATCATTGGAAAACCCGAAGACCTGATCCTTTCGGGAGATATCATGCGTCTCCTGCCCGAAGGTGATTTCAAATTTGATCTAGCAAAGGGCAGGTTGGTTTTACCAATGCCTTCTTCAGATCTGAAGATCCAAGGTCCAGACGAGTTTACTTTTTGGGTGAAACAAGCTTTGCTCAAAGCAGAAATTCATCATTTACCTCATCCACTTTTGGTCACTTCAGTGCCTTTTGAGCTTTCCTACAAAGGGGAAAAATTCAGCTCAACAGAAGCCCTAATTGAGTTTATCCGACCCACATCTTGATTCCTAGAAGGTCAATTTGGTCTGAAAATCAGCAATTATCAATTAGAATTAATACTTCTGATAAACAATTTTTATATATTTGTTGTACTAATAATTTGTATGACACAAGAGCAATTTGCCAAGTATTCATTTCTACTCGATCGTACCGCACGAAAGGTAAAACAATACGCTCAACAGCGTTTTAAATCTGGCGAATTTGACGTGACCGTAGATCAATGGCTGATCTTGAAAAATCTCTCAGAAAACGGTCATCTCAGCCAAACACAGCTGGCCAACTTGGTCTTCAAAGATCATCCTACTTTAACTCGAATCTTAGATTTACTCTGTAAGAAAGGATATGTGGAGCGAGTGCCACATCCCCAGGATCGACGTAGCTTTCAGCTTCATTTGACCGATTCGGGGGTAGAAAAGGTCCGACATCTAAGGCCTCAGATTCTGGAAATTCGAGAGAAAGCCTGGGAAAATTTAGACGAGAAGGATTTTGAGGAATTCAAGCGAATCTTGGATACCATTTATGAAAATTTAGGCGGAGAAAAGGCGGAATAAATTATTTCGTGCACTAATTATATTTAGACGAACAAAAGTATTTAAAAACTGGTTTTCAGATAAAATTACCCATTATGATTCACACTGACCTTTGTATTATCGGTGCTGGCCCGGTAGGGCTTTTTGCAGTTTTCGAAGCAGGCCTCTTGAAAATGAGATGCCATCTGATCGATGCGCTTCCACAGATTGGCGGACAGCTTTCGGAGATTTATCCTCAGAAGCCCATTTATGACATCCCGGGATACCCAGAGGTGAAAGCTCAGGAACTGGTGGATAATTTGATGGAGCAAGCCAAGCCATTTAAGCCCACATTTACCCTAGGCGAACGTGTCGATCACTTAGACAAACAAGCCGATGGATCATTTATCGTTACCACAAGCGAGAAAACCAAGGTGCATGCCAAGGTGATCATCATTGCAGGTGGATTGGGATGCTTTGAGCCAAGAAAGCCAGTTTTGGATAATTTGGAGAAATTTGAAGGTAAGGGAATCACCTACATGGTGCGTGACCCTGAGACTTTCCGTGATAAGAAAGTCATTCTTGCCGGAGGAGGAGACTCCGCTCTAGACTGGACCATCTTCCTAGCAGACGTGGCCGAACGAGTGACTTTGGTCCATAGAAATGAAACTTTCAGAGGTGCGCCAGACTCCGCATCTAAAGTTTTTGACTTGGCTAATAAGGGCAAGATCGATTTAATCCTCTCTTCCAATCTTAAAGAAATCGGAGGAAATGGCCGCTTGAACAAGGTGGTATTAGAAGACAAAAACAAAGAGCTGACTGAGCTGGATGCGGATTACTTGATTCCCTTGTTCGGATTGAGCCCAAAGCTCGGACCCATCGCGGATTGGGGATTGAGCATAGACAAAAATGCGATCGAAGTCGATACACGCGATTATTCCACAGGAGTGGAACGAATCTATGCTATCGGAGATATCAATACCTATCCGGGTAAGCTGAAATTGATCCTTTGTGGGTTCCATGAAGCGGCCATTATGATGCATTCTGCATTTAAATATGTGTATCCAGATCAGAAATTAAGCTTCAAATACACCACAGTGAATGGTGTAAATGCATTTTAATTCTATTTTTGCCCCATGATAAATTTCACGGTAGAAGACCAAGAGGGAAATCGTCAAGAGCATGAAGCTCCCGAAGATATGGGGCTGAGCTTGATGGAAATACTCAAAGCATATGAATATCCCGTTTTGGCTACCTGCGGCGGTATGGCGCTTTGCGCTACTTGTCATGTCGAGATTTTGGAGGGAAAAGATGGATTGGGAGATGCTACAGATCCAGAATTGGATCAGTTGGAAAACCTGCCGGAATATTATCCCACCAGCAGACTAGCCTGCCAAATCCGCATAGGAGAAATCTTGGATGGGGCCGTTGTCAAGCTTAGAGGAGAAGACGTGGTTTAACTCATCCACAGATTTAATAAATCAAAAACCACCTGATTTTGGGTGGTTTTTTGTGTTTTATAGATCACCTGGATTTTGAGTATATTAGACCAAAACAGGCGCTCTGATATGAAAAATTTACTGGTATTTCTTATTCTCCTTTTTTCGGTAAACCTAAGCTTTGGACAAGCAACTGATAAAGAAAAAGCCAATTCCACAGAGATCTTGCAATTAATTCATAAATATTCTCAAGCCAGAGAATCTCAAGACACGATTTTGTTAAAGAAAATTCTTACCGAGGACGTGGACCAACTTGTATCCTCAGGAGTATGGCGCAGTGGAATGGATGAAGCGATGTCCGGAATGTTGGCTAGTTCTACGTCAAACCCTGGTTCGAGAAAGCTGACCGTAGAGCGGATTAAATTCCTGGACGCCAATGTGGCGGTCGTGGATGCCCGCTATGAAATCATTTCTAAGGGTGAAGTCACGCGAAAAATGTGGAGCACATTTGTGGTGCATCGCGCAGATAAAATTTGGAAAATCAGCGCCATTAGAAATATGTTGCCCGCTAGATAAATGATCCAGTTTACATAACTTTCCGGTACTGTTTTCGCGTTAAAGTGCCTATGAATAAGAACATCTTCCTCCTCATTATTTCATTTCTTTTTGGATGGAGTGCCTTTGGGCAAAACACTCACAATCTTACCCTAGAAGTCAAATCCATCAAAAAAGTGGTTGGCAACATCAGTATTTGCATTGTGACTGAAAAGGGGGATTTTTTGGAGCGTTGCAAAATCGGTCGGAATGTACCTATCGAATCCAAAGATTTCTTCGTGGTTTTTGAGGATTTACCGGCGGATACTTATGCGATCAGTATTTTCCATGACGAGGACTCTAATGGAAAATTGAATATGGGTAAGCTTGTACCCATCCCCACAGAGAAATATGGTTTCTCAAACAACCCCTCCAGTGCATTTGGGCCTCCCACCTTTGAAGAATGCCTTTTCAAGCTCGACAAGGACATGATCATCGCTATCGACCTTTAAGGTATTCTTTTGCCAAAGCTGAACTTTATCAACAAATTGTTTTTATATCATGGTAGTCATCATTTTATGGCTCCACAACTTTTAACCTTTTTACCATGAAAAACATTTTAATCACCGGGTGCAGCTCCGGTTTTGGATTTGATGCTGCCAAACACTTTGCTTCCAAAGGACATCATGTTTACGCTACTATGCGTGACGTGGCGGGAAGAAACGCCGCTAAGGCGAAAGAATTGAATGATTTTGCGAAAGCTGGAAATCATAGTTTAGATGTAATCGAACTTGACGTAGTTTCTGATGAGTCCGTAAAAAGTGCTGTGGCACAAATGGGTGAAGTGGATGTATTGATCAACAATGCAGGAAGAGGATTTGGAGGACCAATCGAAGCCTTCACCTCTAAACAAATTTTAGATCAATTGGATCTAAATATTGTCGGAACTGCCCGAGTCGCCACTGCAGTTTTACCAAAAATGCGTGCAAAAAAGTCTGGCTTGATTATCCAAGTAAGTTCTACCGCAGGACGTGCGGCATTCCCTGGATTTGGGGTATATCACGCAAGCAAATGGGGACTTGAGGGCATGAGTGAAGCCATGCGATACGAGTTGGCTCCATTGGGAATCGATGTAGTTTTGGTAGAACCAGGACCGTTCGCCACTAATTTCTTTGGTGCTATGGTGAATGCTGAGGACCAAGAAATAGCTAAGGCTTATCAGCATGTTGGCGAATTCTTTGGTGGATTTGAACAGCAAGTTACGGGAATGTTTGCCGATGAAAATGCTCCAACCGACCCACAAATCGTCGTAGATATCTTTGATAAATTAGTTGAAACACCAGCGGGAAAAAGACCAATCAGAACTATTGCTGGTTTGGATTTTGGTTTTCAGGCCTTCAATGATGCGACAGAACCTATTCGGAAAGCTGGATTAGCAGGCATGGGAATTGACGCTTGGGATGGTCCGCAGGGCTAAGAAAGAAATACCAATAAAATGAAAAGCCAGTCTCTAGCTAGACTGGCTTTTCATTTTAGTCCTCCATTAATTTTTGGAGAATTTCCGTTGCCGCTTCAGAGAGGACAGTACCCGGTCCAAAGACTGCCGAAACACCTGCCTGATACAGAAATTCATAATCCTTTGGTGGAATCACTCCACCAGCTACAACCATTATATCCTGCCTTCCTTGCTTTTTGAGTTCTTCGATTAACTGTGGAACCAGAGTTTTATGGCCAGCGGCTAAAGATGAAGCCCCTACAATATGCACATCGTTTTCGATGGCCTGCATGGCCACTTCTTCAGGGGTTTGAAAAAGCGGTCCGATATCCACATCAAAGCCTAAATCCGCAAAGCCCGTAGCAATCACTTTCGCTCCACGATCATGACCATCCTGACCCATTTTGGCCACCATGATTCTTGGTCTTCTCCCTTCGATCTCGGCAAAACGATCTGAAAGTTCTACGGCCTTAGTAAATGATTTTTGATTTTTCACTTCTGCTGCATATACACCTGAAATAGTTTGGGTAGTCGCTTTATGCCGACCAAAAACCGCTTCCATGGCGTCTGAAATCTCACCTAAAGTAGCTCTTTTTCTCGCTGCATCCACAGCCAGATCGAGTAAATTCCCCTCACCACTTGCTGCACATTTCTGAATAGTCTCCAGACTTTCTTTTACTTCCGCGGCATCACGATTCTCTTTTAGTTTCTCCAAACGTCTGATCTGATCTTTCCGAACAGACTGATTGTCCACCTCACGGATTTCAATCTCGTCTTCTTCCTCAACCTGATAACGGTTTACACCCACGATGACGTCTTTTCCACCATCAATTCGAGCTTGCTTTTTGGCGGCAGCCTCTTCTATCCTCAGTTTGGGGATCCCTGCCTCAATGGCCTTGGCCATACCTCCTAACTCTTCCACTTCTTGGATCAAAGTCCAAGCTCTATCCACTAACTGATCGGTTAAAAATTCCACATAATAGGATCCTCCCCATGGATCCACAACGCGTGTGACCGCTATCTCATCCTGCATGATCAACTGCGTGTTTCGAGCGATGCGGGCTGAAAAATCCGTTGGTAAAGCCACGGCCTCATCAAGCGAATTGGTGTGCAAGGATTGGGTATGCCCCATCACTGCAGCCAAGGCTTCAACCGCTGTTCGGGTCACATTATTGAAAGGGTCCTGTTCTGTCAGTGACCAACCAGAAGTCTGGCAATGTGTACGAAGGGCCAATGACTTTTCACTTTTTGGGCCAAACTGTTTCACGATTTTAGCCCAAAGCAATCGTCCTGCACGCAATTTGGCTACTTCCATAAAGTAATTCATCCCAATCCCCCAGAAGAAAGAAAGTCTTGGAGCAAAATCATCTACGGAAAGTCCCGCCTTTACACCGGTACGCAAATACTCCAAGCCATCGGCCAAAGTGTAGGCCAATTCGATATCTGCTGTTGCTCCTGCTTCCTGCATATGATATCCAGAAATAGAAATGGAGTTGAATTTGGGCATATGCTTGGCGGTATATTCGAAAATATCCGCAATGATTCTCATGGAAGGTTGAGGAGGGTAGATATAGGTATTCCTCACCATAAACTCCTTCAAAATGTCATTTTGGATAGTTCCGCTTAGCTTTTCCCTGCTCACTCCCTGCTCTTCAGCCGCCACGATGTAAAAAGCCAAAATGGGAATCACAGCGCCATTCATGGTCATAGACACGGACATTTGATCCAATGGAATCTGATCAAAAAGTATCTTCATATCCTCGACTGAATCTATGGCAACTCCTGCTTTACCCACATCTCCTACTACTCTTGGATGATCAGAGTCATACCCACGATGTGTGGCTAGATCGAAAGCCACAGAAAGTCCCTTTTGGCCTGCAGCCAAATTTTTTCTATAAAACGCATTGGATTCTTCTGCAGTGGAAAATCCGGCATACTGACGAATGGTCCATGGTCGAAGCCTATACATCGTGCTGTAAGGGCCTCGCAAAAAGGGGGCAATTCCAGACACATAATCGAGATGACCTGCTTTTTTTATGGTTTTCGGATCAAATACCGAGGGTACCGAAATTTGCTCTGGCGCATCCCAAAAATCGGCCTTGATCGTAGTTTTTGTTGGATTTACGTTCCAATTCTTCAGGTCTGGTCTCATTTCTTGAACGTTTCTTTTTCCAATAAATAGGTTGCACGAGTAGGACTTAATTGAAGTGGGTTTTCCTCAATGGTTTCGAAACTACCGGAATCCTGATCCTCGCTTCCTGCTTTGTATTTATTTGCACCAACTTTTATCATCTGCTGATCCAGGATTGAGTTTTGTGCCAAAAGTCGATTTTCTCTAATCTGCTGTTGAATTTCTCCTCTTTCATATAAGCCGTACCAACCTCCCTGCTCTTCTAATTCGATCAGCGCTTTTTGGACATTGGATTCGATATTTTGCTGTAGCCGATCTAGATAATAAGATCCAGCAGCGGGGTCCATGACTTTGTCCAAGTACGATTCATCTTTCAAAATATTTGAGACATTTCGAGCCATTCGTTTGGACAGAATATCTGATTTATCACCTTTAGCAGGTTTTACCCAAAGTGAATTTGCTCCTCCAAGAATTGCCGACATGGCTTCATAGGTTTGTCGAATGAGATTCGAATGAGGATCCAGCAGCGATTTGCTGAAGGTACTCGTCGTAGCAATCAGCTTGATTTTATCATTCTCAAAATCAAAATCGTACAGGGAACTTAAACTTGAAATCAACTTTCGGGCTGCTTTGAGCTTGGCGATCTCAGCAAAATGATCTGAGCCAACTGAAAGCAAAAAACCACAGTTTTCGAAAACTTGTCTGGGCCGAATGTCAAATCCTTCTACACGATCCAAAAGCTCGATCAATTCTCCCAAACCAAAGGTTAGCTCCTGAAACCCCGTCCCTCCAGCTTCACCATAATTAGCAAAATCGATGGTCAAGGGATTAAAGCCTGGATAGGCTTCATAAAACTTTATCAAATCAGCAGCCAACTGAAACTCCAGCTTTACTTCTCCTCGCTTAACCAGATCACTACTCGGGGACCAGGAAATTCCGCCGCTCAGTTTGTCCTTTGGGTTTTCTTGAGAATTCAAATAAGCCTCGATCGAATCTTGAAGCTCTTTAGGATTTCCATTTGGATGAAAATAAATATCGATGTATTCGATCATCACATCCTTCAAAACCTGATTCAAATTCGGACTTCCTGACGTTTGGAGGATGATCCCATCCGCTCCAGAATTCAAAAGCTCAAGAATCTCAGCATTCGCCTTGGCTTCATCTTCAACCGACACAGTTACAAGATTGCTCCAAAGTCTGGGTGAAAACCCAGGCAAGTCCGAGGGCTTATGAAAGGCCATTTGATCGGTTTCCTTAATCTCAGGAAAATACATTGGGGCAATTTCAATTTCCCCCCAAAGTTTCGAGACCAAAGCCTCATCAAAATCTTTCCCTTTTAAATCTTTTTTGACTTGAGCAATCCAGTCCTCTTGCGTTGACTTTGGAAAACCATAAAAATCAAGTTCTTTCATTGCGAGTATATTTTCAAGATCAAAAATAGGTAAATGCTCAAGAACGCCCTACCGCTATTCCACGAGCGCGCCGAAACTTTTTTAGATTTTTTTTGAAGGCATTAAAGCCATAAAAACATAACTATTTCTAGAAACAGTTTCACCTATCACAGGGATTTCTTCATTGAACAAGGGATAATCCTTTTGGACTAAAAAACACAATTTTCAGAAAGGCGAAAAATCGAAGAACATCCTCGGATTGATTTTTTATTTATGTGATTTTTCATCAATTTTGAAGCCCTTGTTTTTAGAGATATTCTCTTTTTTCACAAATCTTCTCTATGAGTACAGAAGCTAATGCCGTTTGGAATGAGTGCCTTCGTGTGATCGAACAACACGTGAACGAGCAGAGCTTTTCTACGTGGTTTAAACCCATCCAACCCGTGAAACTTGTTGGCACAAACCTGACTATTCAGGTTCCAAGCCAATTTTTCTACGAATGGCTTGAGGACAATTATGTCCAAGTCCTGAAGTTGGCGATCAAAACTACCTTAGGTCAAGGAGGAAGACTAGAATACGCAGTAGTGGTGGATAAGGGAAATTCCTCGAATCAACCCTATGTGGTATCCTATCCACAGGGAAATCAGGGTGCGAAAAATGGAAAACCGGGACCTGCAGAGGAGCAGTCCACTACCCCATTTAATCTCCCTTCCCTCAATGCGGAGACCTTAACTCAGAGTAATCTGAATCCAAACTACAACTTTAACACCTACATCGAAGGTGATTGTAATCGTCTAGCCAGATCAGCTGGATTTGCTGTGGCCACCAAGCCAGGCATCACTTCTTTCAATCCTTTGATGGTTTACGGAGGAGTGGGACTTGGCAAAACTCACTTGGTGCAAGCTATCGGCAATGAGATCAAAGACGGGGTAGATAATAAGTTTGTGCTCTACGTTTCGTCCGAGAAATTTGTAAATCAATTCATGGACTCCATCAAGGATGGAAATGTGAAAAGCTTCACCAATTTCTATATGCAGGTGGATGTTTTGATTATCGATGACATTCAATTCCTAGCAGGAAAAGACAGAACTCAGGAGATGTTTTTCCACATTTTCAACCATTTGCATCAAAACAAAAAGCAAATCATCATGACTTCGGATTGCCCTCCTCGAGATCTGAAGGGACTAGAAGAACGTTTGCTTTCCCGATTCAAATGGGGCTTGACAGCGGATCTTCAAATGCCAGATTTCGAAACGAGGGTAGCTATCATTCGACGGAAAATGCAATCCGAGGGAATAGAAATCCCTGCGGATGTGGTTGAATATCTTGCATATACCGTGGACACCAATGTCCGGGAATTGGAAGGCATCTTGATCTCATTGATCGCTTACGCTTCTTTGGACAGGGTAGAAATCAGCCTGGAGCTCGCCAAAACAGTGATGAAAAATATCATCAAGGATATCGAGACTGAAGTGGGCATTGACTTTATCCAAAAGACTGTTTCTGAATACTATAATATTCCTTTAGAAGACCTCAAAGCAAAAACCCGGAAGAAGGAAATCGTAACTGCGCGACAAGTCGCCATGTATTTTTCGAAAGAATTCACCAATCATTCCCTCAAATCCATTGGATATCATTTTGGAGGGAGAGATCACAGCACTGTGATTCATGCTGTGCAAACTGTGAATGACATTATGGAGACGGATTCCAATTTCAGAAACTCAGTTAATGAGTTGAAGAAGAAATTTAAGATGCGTTCCTACTAATCAAAGGAAATCACACCCTCTAATTCAGAGTACGGGATTTTAAAAACTGTTGGCCCAGCGGAATACGGGGCTATTTCATAGTTATTGTAATAGAGAATTAAATTTTTTGCCTCGAAGCCAATAGACTTAGGGAGGAAAAATCCATCGCTAACCCAAAATCCGGCGTCCTGCAAACTAGAATCTGGCTGAATTTCCCAATAAGCTCGAAAGGCTTTCTCAGAAAGTTCTACCAATCGCTCTTCATCCAAAATAAATGAGATGTTGCTCAGGACCTCTCCTCTAGCCTTATCGATGTTTAAATAGTCAACTGAATAATTGCCGTGGGCACCACCTGTGTAGGATTCCGCTGCAAACTGCAAAGAGATTATCCCAAGTGAATCAAAGGTTTTTGAAACCTCCACCTTGACCAGCCACTCTTCAGACGATTCTGGAAAATCCTTTTTGAAGTCATAATAACTCTGCACAAACTTTTCTGTCTCCTCTTCTAGGGTTCCGATGCTATCCTCAAAGCTGATGTAAGAAGCCAGTTTCTTGCGAATGGCAAAGTTGATTGAATCCGAATATTGAGTTCCCCCCAGTTCGGGCCACTCCAAGATCACACTCACAGAATCCCCATCAATGGAGCCAACTTTTTCTAGTTTCTTGGTTTGCCAATTTTCTGATATTTTGGATTTCTCATCACAAGCAAATAGTAAGAAGCCCAATAATGCTAAATAATGTACGGTCTTCATGAATAATTTTGGGTCAAAATTTTGATTGCTTCCTGTGCCACCCAGAGTGGGCTGATATCTCCGGACTTTATTCCATCTTTATGAGTATCCAAAAGGGACTGCACAGACTTATTTGATAAAATCAATTCTGATAGCATCATTTGAAGGTTTTCGTCTAGCCATTTCAATCGCTGATCAGATCGATTTTTTTTCCAAAATCCATTGCTTTTGGTATGATTTTCATACTGTTGAATCATATCCCAAGCTTCTTCTAATCCAGATTTTTCTATAGAAGAAACAAGCTCAACTTTAGGGTACCAACCGTTTTCGCTTGGAGGAAAAAGGTGCAAAGCTTGTAAATAGTGCTGACGTGCGAGCTTGCTCTCTTTGAGGTTATTCCCGTCTGCTTTGTTGATCAAAAGTGCATCAGCCATCTCCATTATCCCCTTTTTGATTCCCTGAAGCTCATCTCCAGCTCCAGCCAACATCAAAAGAAGAAAGAAATCTACCATCCCACGAACGGCAGTTTCGGATTGTCCCACTCCCACAGTCTCAATGAGAATAGTGTCGTAGCCAGCTGCTTCGCAAAGGAGCATGGCTTCTCGAGTCTTAGCACTAACTCCACCCAGAGAGGTGCCTGATGGACTTGGACGGATAAATGCGCGCTTATCCCCTGCCAAAGTTTCCATTCGGGTTTTATCTCCCAGAATACTTCCCTTACCTCGTTGACTACTTGGGTCAATGGCAAGCACAGCTACCTTTCTCCCTGAATTCACGAGTGTAGTTCCAAAACTTTCGATGAAGGTACTCTTCCCCACTCCAGGCACTCCAGTGATCCCGATTCGGATTGAATTCCCTGTTTGTGGCAGAATTTCTTGGACTAGCTTCGCCGCAAGTTCTTTGTCCGTTGGCCGGTTGCTTTCCACCAAGGTGATAGCTTGAGCCAAAGTCGAACGATTCCCTTCCAAGACTCCATTTTTATACTCGCTTAAAGTCTGTCGTTTTTTCATGGCACAAAACTTTCTACAATAGAGGCCTCCCCCATGGGGCTTTTGGAATATGTAGCCAATACCCTAGACTGCAACTCCACGGGTAAATAGGGAGATTGGGATGATATTTCAATTGAATTCATTTCATCTTGCTCTAAAAAGAAAACTATGGTTTTCCCATATTTGGTATGTGGCATAGCATCTCCATATTCCTTCATCAGTGCTAAATCGCCACCGATTACTTCTGCTGCAAACACCCGTAAAACTGGCCCGGTATTATTTTCATTTCGGTAAAATCCTCGCTCCTCTATTTTCCCCTTGAAGCGCTCCAAACCAGGCTGGGAAAGACTTTCAGAAACAATATAATAGACGGTGGCGAGCACGACTGCAGTGATAATCCAGAAAATAATTCGGCTACTTTTCAAAAAGGTAGGGGTTATAAGGAATAGGCCTTAATTTAGCCCAAAATTCTGATAATGGAATTCGAATACGTCAAGTCTCTTCATATCATTTTCGTAGTCACCTGGTTTGCAGGGCTGTTTTATATCGTTCGGCTTTTCATTTATCAAACTGAAGCTATGGAGCGACCAGAGGCGGAGCGAGCTATTTTGAAGCCGCAACTTGATCTAATGGCACGAAGGCTTTGGAATATTATCACTTGGCCATCGGCAATTCTTACCTTGATTTTTGGGACCTGGGTGCTCACGTATAGATGGGGATATATGCAGCTTGGTTTTATGCATGCCAAACTGGCCTTTGTCTTTCTTCTTTATGTGTATCACTTTTTTTGTCACGTTCTCTACAAAGAACTTCAAAAAGGTAAAACACGCTGGTCTTCAAATCAGTTGAGACTTTGGAATGAAGCTTCCACCCTGCTTCTCTTCGCGATCGTCTTCTTGATTGTATTGAAAAACACCCTGAGCATGGTATGGGGCTTGGTTGGATTGATCGGTCTAGCCATTTCGCTGATGATCGCCATTCGGCTTTACAAAAAATATAGAACCAAAAATGAAAATTAAGCCAATTATTCTCCTCACAAGCGTCCTACTCACAGCTGCTATAAGCTGCAACTCCCCGAGTACCGAGGAGACGAGTGCACTTCCAAAATTGGGGAATTTCTACATTGACGAAATTGAAGAAAACGGTGAAACGAAAACCGACACTGTCTTTCACAAAATCGCTCCATTCGAATTTACCAATCAGATGGGTGACACCATCGACAATGCAACAGTAGAAGGAAAGGTCTATGTGGCTGACTTTTTCTTTACCTCTTGCCCCACCATCTGTCCCATCATGAAACGTGAAATGCTGCGGGTTTATGAAGCTTTTGGTGATCGAGAGGATTTCTTGATTCTGAGTCATTCGATTGATCCGCTGCATGATACGGAGGAAGTGTTATTTGACTATGCCTATAAACTCGGGATAGAAGATGCGAGCACTTGGAATTTCCTAACAGGTGATCAGGAGAAAATCTTTGAAATGGGACAAACTAGCTATCTCACCACTGCTATGGAAGATCAACAGGAGCCTGGGGGATTTTTGCACAGTGGGGCGTTTCTTTTAATTGATCAGGAAGGTCATATTCGGGGTGTCTATGACGGCACCAAAAGTGATCAGGTCGACCGTTTGATAGCTGATATCCCAAAATTACTCAAGTGATGCGCTATTTGATTCTCTTGGTCTTTTGTGGGGCAATTGCCTGTACACCAAAGTCTACCAATACAGAAAATGAACTCGCTAAAATCTCCGATCCTGAGGTGATGAAATATGCCATTCAGGGCAAGGTGCTTTACGAAAACTATTGTGGTAATTGCCATCAATCAGATGGCACAGGCTTGGGAAAACTGATCCCTCCGCTTCGTGAGTCAGACTATTTTCAGGCGAGTGTTCATCGATCCATTTGGATCATGAAGTATGGTCAAAAAGGGGAAATCACCGTAAATGGCCAAATTTACAATCAGGCCATGCCTGCTAACCCCAATCTCAAACCACTTGAAATTGCTCAAATCAGTACGTATCTGTTTAATATTTGGGGGATGAATGAAGGAATTATAACTTCATCTGACGTGGAAGCTTATTTGAAAAGCGAACCGGAGTTTTAATCCTTCAGAAGCTCTTCCGCCTTTTCAAGTGCAGCTTTGATATCCTCATTGACCACACTCACTTTACTCATCTGATCATCAAGATAGGCTTTGACCTCTTCAGGAGTCAATTCACCATCTTCAGTTTCATATTGTCTCATCCACACAAACATGCCCTCATAAGCCTGATTGAGATCAAAAGCAAGTGCTTTCAATTCTTCGATCCTCGTGGTGTCCTCAGAGCCTGAAGCCTCCAATTCCTCGGCAGCAGTTGCGGCCTCTTTTTCCAAAGACTTTAGCTTGCCCATCAAAGGCATCACCTCATCGTGTACAGCGATGACTTCATCGCGAAGCTGTTGATTTTTCTCACTAGGACTTGGACCGCAAGAAAAAGAAAGTGCAAAGAGGAAAATAAATATAGAATGTGTTAAGTTTTTCATGATACTAGCTTGTGCTTTGCAAAGGTAAGGCGCGGAGTCTCGAATACCGAAAAAAAATCAAAATAGTGCCTGAGAATCCTTTTCTATCTCTAATTTAGAACCAAATATAATTGCTGCGATATGATGCCTTTTTGCTACGCGAATGGAACAATCATGCCTTGGGAAAAGGCTCAAATTCATCCTATGGATTTGGCTTTTATCAGAGGGTATGGGATTTTTGATTTTTTCAGGGTTGCCGGTTCCAAGCCGGTCTTTCTAGAGCATTATTTGGACCGCTTTATCAATTCAGCCCGCGAAACTCATTTGACGTTTGAGCTGAGCAAAAAAGAACTAGAAAGCATCATTTATGACCTAATCGAGCAAAATAAAATGGAGACTGGAGGTTTTCGAATGCTACTCAGTGGCGGGATTTCTCCAAATCATTTCTCTCCGGCCAGAAGTTCTTTTTTCATTTTTGCTGAGGAGTTGGCATTTCCAGCAGCCGAAAAATATGAGCAGGGTGTCAAACTACTCGCTTTGGAACACGTCCGACCAGTGGCAAAGATCAAAACCACCAATTATGCTTATCCGGTTTGGCATAGTGCCACCTGGAAAGAAAAGGGAGCAGAGGATGTGCTATATCACCGAGATGGGTTCGTGAGCGAGAGTTCTAGAAGTAATTTCTTTATTGTCAAAGATTCAACTTTGATTACTCCAGATTCGGATGTGCTGGAGGGTATCACGAGGAGACATGTCCTAGATATTGCCAATAAAGTTGAGGTCAGAAAAGTGACCTTATCTGAAGTTTTTGAAGCTGATGAGGCATTCATTACCAGCACCACCAAAGTACTACTACCTGTGGTACAGATCGATGATCATGTCATTGGATCTGGAAAACCAGGTCCTTACACCAAGAATATTTTAGAGAAATTCAGAGAGCTTGAGGAGAGAATGCTGAAGTAGGGACTATTCTACCAATTTAGCATCCTGAAGGATGTACATCAGCTTTTCTGGGTCCTTGCTGTTCAGAGTCAATTTTCCTCTCACTTTCACTCGCTTGGAAGTGTACTTGATAGGATCATTGAGCATCACCTCCATTACAGTCTCAGGCCCACCGGAGCCACAAAAAAAGCACTCTGCAAGCGGGAGACTGGAAAGAATAATATGTTCTGGCTTAAACATCCCTTCAAACGGAATGATATAGCCGTCTGCTTCCACTACTTTACCTTCTAGGGTCTTGATATTGTCTGAAAAAACAGGAACATACAACTCGCCAAAGTCATCCTCACTAATCTTATACGAGACCTCAGACAGGCTCCTCCATACATTTTTTTCCTGAGCATACACGGTAAAACTCATTCCAATTATCAAGGCAAATAGCAATAGCTTTTTCATGATCTTCCTTCTTTTTCCAGTCTAATTTACGCGCTAGTTAAGATTTTGTTAGCTGCTTTGCAATACTTGTTTGATAAGCAGTGTAGGCAGGGATAAGAGAGGCTAAAACACCCACAACCGTGGAATATACCAAAATCCAAAGTTCATCTTTTAGAAAAAGCCATGGAGTCACCGATGCTGTGAACCCAGAGTCTGCGACATTCAGAAGCAATGCCAGAAATATATGTCCGAGGCCCAAACCGAGTAAAGCTCCACCCCAAGTCAAAACAATGCCTTCCATAAATACTAAGGAAACGAGCTGTCCACGGCTCGCACCAAGGGAGCGAAGAATAGCCAGGTCGTATTTTCGTTCTTTAAGCGAATTGTATAAAGCGATAAAGATTCCCAGGCCTGCGATAAAAATCAAAATAACCGCTAAGCCCTGAAGCAAACTCACCCCAACACCTAGTAATTCGAAAAGCCTCAACATTTCAAAATTAGGCGAGGCAGCCTGCATGGACATTCTAGAATTGATCTGTCTTGGTAATTGTACGGCTGCCATAGGGCTTCGATACTTCAACAACAAGGAGGTTAGTTCTCGTCCATCGTCACCATCAGGAAAGCCTGTCAATGCCACCTCATCGTGGTGGTAATCTGGCTCAACGCCTGACTCCTCCTCATCCTCGCTTTCGTCATGCGTAAACCACACGGACTCGATACTAGTCAAGACTAAACGATCAATCACTTTACCACTTGGCTCCAATATCCCCGCAACCTCAAAATCATGCTGATCGTGAGCGTGACTTCCTACGCTGATTCCGTGACTTCCCTCAAAGGTGTCCCCAACTTTGAGGCCCTCAGCTTTGGCCACTGCCGAACCTAAAACCACTTCAAATGGACGAGTCCAAGCTTCTCCACTAGCGAAAGTAGCCCCATATAATTCCAGATAATCATGATTCGTACCGATGATTCGATACCCCATGTAATTGTCGCCAAGTGCCATAGGGATCACCTTTTCTACCAGCCGATTTCGTAGGAGCCCCTTTGCTTCTTTCATCGGAATATTTCCAGTAGGGAAATCCACATGATACACACTGGAGAGAATCAGCTGAAGTGGACTTCCTTTGGCTCCCACTACCAAATCGATGCCTTCTGCATCTCGATTAATCGTATTTTCAAACTGATGCTGAACTAGCAAAAGCATAGCAATGATGGCTAGGCCCAAGGCCAAAAGCAACACGTTTAAGCCCGTACTCAATGGCTTAAAGGTCAAATATTTCCAACTGATCTTAAAGAGGTTCATGATTGTGGCACTTGAACAAAGTTGGGAATTAGATTTTTCACACGCTGATCATGAGTCACTACGATCAATGCTGCGTTGATTTTTTTAGCTTGTTGCTGCAAGAGTCGCGTCACAATTTCGGCATTCTCATCATCTAGGCTGGATGTAGGCTCATCTGCCAAAATCACTTTGGGCTTATTCATCAATGCTCTGGCGATGGAAACCCGCTGGGCCTCCCCTTCACTTAGGGATTGAATTGGAGAATTTGCCTTAGCTTGGATTTGTAGCTCTTTTAAAAGTTCAAGCGGATCTTGCCCCTCAGTCTTTCCAAAAAAAGGTGCAAGCTTTAAATTGTCCAGCACAGAAAGAGGAGCAAGCAAATGTGGTTTCTGAAAAACCAAGCCAATTTTTGCCCCCCTGAATTGATCTAGTTTCTGATTTGAAAGGTCATTTAAATTTTGCCCATCAATTTGAACTTCACCAGTCTTAGGCGTGAGTAATCCAGCCAAAAGATTCAAAAAGGTTGTTTTCCCACTTCCAGATTGTCCAAGAATGAGCAGTGATTCTCCAGCACCAACTCCAAGATCTGGATAGCGAATGTCTCCGGCACCTGGGTAAGAAAATGAAAGATTCTGAGTTTTTACGAGCATGTTTATGTCACGGGTATAGACACCTGAAATACGGTTTCTTTATTCGGCTCACTCTGGAAGGTAATCTCTCCTTTCATCACTTCTATACATTTTTTCACAATAGAAAGACCCAGTCCAGATCCTTCCACAATCCCTACATTTTTTGCACGGAAAAAACGATCGAAGAGCTGGCTTTGTTCGGATTTAGGGATTCCTATTCCATTATCAGTAACTGATCCTACTAAATTATTTCCGTCCATTCTGAGTTTAAAAATAACTTCCTGCCCATCCTTGGAGTATTTCGTGGCATTTGAAAGAAGATTGTCAAAAACCTGGTAAAGCAATTCTCCATCAGTGGTTATTGTTTTAGGTAAATCACCGAGTTCCACCTTTACTTTCACGTTATTCTCAATTCCAGCTTTGATACCTGCAATTAATTCTTTTACAAAAGCCCCAATAAATACTTTCTTGGGCTTGTACTCCATCTTGTTTTCATCCGCCTTCCCAAAGAATAGTACACTGGTCAACAAATTATTCAATGCCCGGACGGAGTTTTCGATTTTCACCCCGTGTTTCACGATTTTTTGTTTGAAGGGATGCTCCTTTTCAGCGTAGACTTGGAGCAGCTGGGCGGAACTCAGAATAGAAGTAAGCGGTGTTTTGAATCCATGAGAGACATTGAGTACGATCCTTGATTTAAGCTCACTGATTTCTCGTTCCTTTTCTAGCGCTTTGGTTAGTTCGCGGTTTGCCTCGTAGAGTTCAGCCGTTCGCTGTTTTACTTTTTCTTCTAGCTCATTATTGAGTTTTTGAAGCTCCTTTTCTTTCCTATCCTTAAATATGGCAAGTTCGATCACCATATTCAGTTCACGAATATTGAAAGGCTTGATCACATAGGCACTCGGATTCGTACCCACCACCTTGTTTAAAGTCTCGGCATCTGAGCTCGCACTCAGGTACACTACAGGAATGTCATATTTCTCATTGACGATCTCGGTAGTCCTAATCCCATCAAGATCTCCGGCCAGATTAATGTCCATCATTACGATATCCGCCGGGTTGACCTCCAGAATATCTAATGCCATTTCCCCGGTATCTGCGATCCCAATGATTTGATGATTATTTTTTTCAAGCGCACGCTGTAGTAGCAGGGCTGAGACTGAGTCGTCTTCTACAATTAATATTTTTAGGCTAAACATCCCGTACAGGTTATGAAAAATGGGCGAAACTTATGATGGCGAAAAATACGAAAATATTGATTGCCCGAAAGTAAAGCAGGTCTAAAGCTCCAAATTGGCCTAAGATTTTCTCAGCAGCCTTACCTTTCATCCCCTTCGAAAAGGATTCGGCATTATTTAAAGCCAGAATATTGATCATTTCTTTTGTCAGCGGGTTGTTTATTCTATTTTTGTGCAAACTTTAAAAAACGCATCATGAGTGTACTTGTCAATAAAAATTCAAAGGTGATCGTCCAAGGATTCACCGGGTCTGAAGGCTCTTTTCACGCACAGCAGATGATCGAATATGGCACCAACGTAGTGGGTGGAGTGACTCCAGGCAAAGGGGGATCCATTCATTTGGAAAAACCAGTATTCAATTCTGTGGAAGAAGCTGTACAAAAGACTGGGGCAGACACTTCGATTATATTTGTTCCGCCAGCTTTTGCAGCAGACGCTATCATGGAGGCAGCAGACGCAGGGATTAAAGTGATTATCGCAATCACCGAAGGTATTCCTGTGGCGGACATGATTAAGGCAAAGCCATATATCATCGAAAGAGGTGCTACCTTGATCGGACCAAACTGTCCAGGAGTAATCACTCCAGGTGAAGCAAAAGTGGGTATCATGCCAGGGTTTGTTTTCAAATCGGGTAGAATCGGTATCGTTTCTAAGTCAGGAACTTTAACCTATGAAGCAGCGGATCAAGTAGCAAAAGCAGGTCTTGGAGTTTCTACAGCCATCGGTATCGGTGGTGACCCAATCATCGGAACGTCTACCAAGCAAGCAGTACAATTGCTTATGGAAGATCCAGAGACAGATGCCATTGTCATGATCGGTGAGATTGGCGGAAACTACGAAGCAGAAGCAGCCAAGTGGATCAGAGAGACTGGTAACAAAAAGCCAGTAGTAGGATTCATCGCAGGGCAGACAGCACCTCCAGGACGTAGAATGGGTCACGCAGGAGCAATCATCGGCGGAGCAGACGACACGGCAGAAGCCAAAATGAGAATCATGCGAGAGAACGGAATTCACGTTGCAGATTCTCCAGCCGAGATCGGCGCGACCATGGCCAAAGCCTTGGGCGTAAGCGCATAATATTTATTCGATGTCGGCTGACCGATATCAAAAGCCTGACCTACATGGTAGGCTCGAAAACCGCTTCGATTCATTTTGGAGCGGTTTTTTTATTTCTCATTTCTTACTTCTAATTTCTGCCTTTAAAATCTACCTTTGCCAGCTCAATTCAGAAAGTCATGATTTCAGTAGATAATGTAGCCGTCATTCATAGCGGATCCACCCTTTTCAGTAACGTTTCCTTCGCCATCAACCCTACCGATAAAATCGCATTAATGGGGAAAAATGGGGCTGGGAAATCCACACTTCTGAAAATCATCGCTGGCGAAACCAAACCAAGTTCGGGATCTGTTTCTGCCCCAAAGGATTTCGTGGTAGCTTATCTGCCTCAGCATTTGCTTATTGCAGATGATTGCACGGTTATGCAGGAGACCTCCAAAGCCTTTGCTAGCTATCTAGATATGAAAACCGAGATCGATCGCATCAATCAAGAGTTGACCGAACGCACAGACTACGAATCGGAAGATTACTATAAGCTAATTGAAAAGGTATCGGAACTTTCGGAGAAGTTTTACGCCATCGAGGAAGTGAATTATGAAGCTGAAGTGGAAAAGGTCCTGCTAGGACTTGGATTCGAGCGCAGTGACTTACAGCGAGCTACTTCAGAATTTTCCGGTGGCTGGAGAATGCGAATCGAACTTGCGAAAATCTTGCTTCAAAACCCAGATTTAATCCTTCTCGATGAGCCCACCAATCACCTAGACATCGAATCTATACAGTGGCTCGAGGACTTTTTGATGAATAAGGCAAAGGCTGTGGTGGTCATCTCTCACGACCGGGCTTTTGTGGACAATATCACTACGCGAACCATCGAAGTGACTATGGGTAGAATCTATGATTACAAAGCGAAATACAGCCACTATCTGGAGCTGCGCAAAGAGCGAAGAGAGCAACAGCAAAAGCACTATGAAGAGCAACAGAGATTCATCGCTGATACCACGGAGTTTATAGAACGATTCAAAGGCACCTATTCCAAAACACTTCAAGTGCAGTCCAGAGTAAAGATGCTGGAAAAACTGGATATCATCGAAGTGGATGAAGTGGACAATTCTGCCCTGAAACTGCGCTTCCCTCCTTCTCCGCGATCCGGAAACTATCCGGTAATTGTGGAGGATATGAGTAAAAGCTATGGAGATCATGTGGTCTTCAAAAATGCCAGCATGACCATTGAGCGTGGCCAAAAGGTATCCTTCGTAGGTAAAAACGGAGAAGGAAAATCCACCATGATCAAAGCCATCATGGGCGAAATCGACTTTGAAGGTAAGTGTGAACTAGGTCACAATGCCATGGTAGGATATTTTGCTCAAAACCAAGCTTCACTTTTGGATGAGAGCTTGACCATTTTCGAAACCATCGATCAGATTGCCGTAGGCGAAATCCGAAGCAAAATCAAAGACTTGCTGGGTGCCTTTATGTTTCAGGGAGATGATATCAATAAGAAAGTTCGGGTACTTTCCGGAGGAGAGAAAACTCGTCTGGCCATGATCAAACTGCTTCTGGAACCTGTGAACCTTCTGATTTTGGATGAGCCTACCAACCATCTAGATATGAAGACCAAAGACATCATCAAAGACGCGCTCAAAGCTTTTGATGGCACGCTGATCGTCGTCTCTCACGATCGGGACTTCTTGGATGGGTTGGTGATCAAAGTATTTGAATTTGGCAATAAGCGAGTAAAGGAGCACTTCGAGGATATCAATGGATTCTTACGAAATAAGAAACTTGAAAATCTCAGGGAAGTAGAGCGGAAGGCCTGATTCAGGTGCTGAGAGAAGTTTCTGTCGGTGGACTCACCACTAGAGGGTTTTGTCTAAGGAGATGAACCAAAGTCTGGTAAAAATCAGGTCTATGCTTCTGGAAGCTTTGGGGCTTTTCAAAAAAATACTCTAAGACCACCGCAAAGAATTCATCTTCATCAATCATCGCATTTGATCTGAAGGGCGAAAACTTACCCGCCTTCATTTGCTTCATTTCCTCCTGCATATGTGCTCTGTACTGCCGTTTGGTATTCGGGTCGAGAAATCCATATTCGTCATTTCTGGAGATCAAATTTTCTAATTTAAGTGCATGAGCTATCTCGTGAATCCCCAGATTGACTCCATCTGATTCATCGACCAATCCTTCAAGAAAGCAACGCCAAGACACTACAATCAAACCAAATTTTGGATTGACCTCTCCGCGATGGTATGTTTTGGTTACTGTGCTGTAGTAGGCATTGGGGTAAATCAAAATTCGATTGAAATGCGGCAATTGGATTCCCTTCCAGCCAAACAAAACCATGGTCAAAGTGGCTCCGATCAGCAACTCCATTTCTTGGGTCACTTCATCGATTCCACCTCTTCCAATAAACTCTTTGGAAGAGATCATTCGCTCTAATTTCCGCTCAAATTCAGGTTTGAATTTAGGATTCATCCTAGCATAATAGGGAAAATGGTTTTGGAGAATCCTCCTGTCCGCCATGCTAAGTTTCTTTGCAAAAAATGAAAATCGCAATGCTGAAAAGGCATCTGCGATGCTGTAAAATAATTCCTTGAGAAAATATAAACCCATAAAAAAAGGTGATTACGCTAAATGTAATCACCTCATTTTATCTTTCAAAACTAAAGTTTATCTGGCATAATTCACCGCTCGCATTTCTCGGATCACGGTAATTTTGATTTGACCTGGATACTGCATTTCCTTCTCGATCTTCTGCGAGATATCAAAGGAAAGCTGACCTGCTGTTCCATCATCTACGTTTTCGGCATCCACGATCACTCTCAGTTCTCGTCCTGCCTGCATCGCAAAGCATTTATTTACCCCATCAAAACTTAAAGCCAAAGCTTCCAAATCTTTCAGACGCTTGATGTAGCTATCCATCACTTCACGACGTGCTCCCGGTCTCGCTCCAGAAATCGCATCAGAAGCCTGTACGATAGGCGAGATCATACTGGTCATCTCAATCTCATCGTGGTGGGCTCCGATAGCGTTGCAAACCTCCGGATGCTCTTTGTATCGCTTGGCAAGCTCCATTCCAAGAACTGCGTGCGGTAACTCCTGCTCCTCGGGCCATACTTTCCCGATATCATGAAGCAATCCTGCCCGCTTGGCAAGCTTGGCGTTGAGTCCCATCTCTGCAGCCATGGTAGCAGATAGGTTCGCGACTTCTCGCGAGTGCTGCAGTAAGTTTTGACCATAAGAAGATCGGAATCTCATTCGGCCTACCATTTTGATGAGTTCTGGGTGTACCCCATGAATTCCAAGATCAATGCAAGTACGTTCACCGATTTCCATGATCTCCTCATTGATGTTTTTCTGAGTTTTGGCTACCACTTCCTCGATACGAGCTGGGTGGATTCTTCCATCTTGCACCAATCTATGCAAAGACAGTCTAGCTACCTCTCTGCGCACTGGATCAAAGCCAGAAATAATGATGGCCTCAGGAGTATCATCTACGACGATCTCTACGCCCGTAGCTGCTTCAAGCGCTCGGATATTTCTTCCTTCTCTACCGATGACTTTACCTTTGATATCGTCACTTTCGATATTGAAAACTGACACACAATTCTCCACCGCGTGCTCTGTCGCTGTACGCTGAATGGTATCCAATACGATCTTCTTGGCTTGCTTAGTCGCAGTCAATTTGGCTTCATCAAGAATGTCCTTTATCTGGGATGAAGCTTTGGACTGAGCCTCCTCTGTGAGCATGGTGACTAGTTCCTCTCTTGCCTCTTCTCGCGTTAGGCCAGCAACTTTTTCTAGATCAGCAATTCTACGATTAGTAACCTTCTCTAGCTCCTCTTTCTTAATCTGTAGTGAATGTAATTGTGCCTGCACGTTTTCCTTGGCACTATCGAGTTCAGCTTCTTTTCTCTTTGTTCGCTCTAGCTCTTTGGAAAGATGCTGTTCTCGTTGCTTGAGCTTGTTTTCATTGGTGATTAGGATGTTTTTCTTGTTGCTGGTCTCTTCATCAAACTCAGCCTTCAACTTGAGGAACTTCTCCTTAGCCTCGAGAATGCGGTCCTTCTTGATGGATTCTGCATTGAGTTCTGCTTCACGTAGGATAGCCTTAGCCTTTTCGCGTGCCTCCTCTTCTATTTTCTTATTTTTCCCTTTGACCAGCATCGATGCCAGTCCACCTCCAGCTGCCAGTCCTATGACCCCAGCCAGTATAATATATAGTATTTCTCCCATGAGTTATTTTGGTATAATTCTCCTAGGGGAAGCCTAAAACTCCAAGAAATGAAAGGGAATTGACTTATAAAGAATCTGTAAGAAGTGAATTGATTTGGGCTAAACTAGTTTGGATTTTTTCACTGTCCTCAGCGTTCAATTCATTTGATTCTAGGGATTCCACCATGCAATCAAATGCCACCATGGCTAATAAATCTTGAATATCATCCAGCCCAAATTCTTCCTTATATTTTCTTAATTTTTCATTTATCAACTTGCCAGCCCGCCGTATTTTGGCTTCATCTTCCATTTTGACGCGCATAGGATATTCCCGGGCACCAATTTTCAAACGTATGGCAAGTGTCTCCATATTAATCAGACAAGTAGGTGATCAATTGATCAATCTCTTTTATATAATTATCGATTAAGTCTTTCATTTCCGTGGAATCCTCAGGATTCACCGTTCGGTTGTCCACAATGTTACTAATTTTAATCTTATTTTTAAAGTGTTCGATTTCCTGCTCTTTTTCTTGCAACTCACTCGATAAAGCAGAGTTTTGAACCCTGAGTTCTTCATTTTGTGCCTTAACTTCCTGGAGTTTCGCCTGAATTTTATGGGCTAATTTCTCCAGCTTTTGCAGTTCATCGTGTATCATATCAAGTACGGATCAATGCTCCCGTCTCCTTTTCAAATGCTTGGATTAATTTACTCATTGTTTTGTCAATTACCTTGTCGGTAAGTGTATTTTCCTGGTCTTGGAGATGAAAACTCAAAGCATAGGCCTTTTTGCCCTCAGGGATCTTGTCCCCTTGGTACACGTCAAAAACGCCAACCCGATGAAGCAATCGACCTCCTGCTTTTTTGGCAAGAATTTCTAGGCTATTGTAGCTGATTTCTTTGTCAATCACCAAAGATAAATCCCTTCGCACTTCAGGAAACTTTGAAATCTCAGCATACTTCTTCACCCCCGAGGCTTTCTTGCAAAGCAAGTCCCAATCCAGCTCAGCAAACCAAACATCCTGACGGACCTCAGCCAACTTGAGCAGGCTTTTCTGAACCAATCCTAGGCTTCCCAAGATTTTTTCTCCGGCTTTCAGAATGAGTCCATACTCGAAAGGAGCCGACTCTACTACCTCCACTGAATCTGGAGAAACACCCAATTTTTCAAGGATTTGAACTACTGCGGAGTAGATGTTCGCAAATGAATAAGGTGCAGATGCCTCAATCCAACTTTCTTCCCTGCTATTTCCTGTTAAGAAAATACCCAATCTAACCCCTTCTGCATATCCAGTCTCTGCTTTCTGGTAGACTGTTCCAAATTCAAAAAGCCTCAAATTGGTCTGTCTTCGATTGATATTATGAGCCAAAACTTCTAAACCTGAAAAGAGCAAAGTCTGTCGCATGACTCCGAGATCCTCACTGAGTTTATTGTAGATCTCAACATCCTTAGCAGGATCCAAGTAGCCCGATTTCGCCGAGTAAACGGGCTTTGTGAGGCTATTGGTGATAATTTCAGAAAAACCCTGACCTGCTAAAAGGCTTGTCGCGTTATACTGAAGCTTATCAAAATCTTTGACGGGATGCTCAGCCAAATAATCCGTATTTAAATTTTCAGAAAGTAAGACTTGCTCAAAACCATGAATTCGGAGGACTTCTTCAATGATATCCGCCTCTCGGGTCACGTCCACTCGATAAGGCTTGACGATCGCCTTAAATCCAGTTTCGGTTTCATTTTGCACTTGAATATCCAGGGACTCCAAAATCCTTTTTACCTCAGTAGTTTCGATTTTCTTTCCGATCAGTCTATTGATGTGACCGTATTCTACATCAACTTCAAAGTCTTTCACTGGCTCGGGATAGATGTCGATGATTTCCGATGCCACCTTACCACCTGCTAGTTCTTGGAGAAGTTTGACTGCTTGCTTCAAGGCATACACAGGCATATTGGGATCAGTACCCCTTTCGAATCTGAAGGAAGCATCTGTCTTCAATCCATGAAATTGGGCACCTTTTCGGGTGATATCTGGGGAAAAATACGCTGACTCCAAGAAAATGGAAGTTGTTTCTTCCGAAACACCAGAATTCACACCACCAAAAATACCGGCAATGCAAAGGCCTCCTTTGAGATCTTTGATCATCAATTCCTCGCCGGAAAGCTTTCGCTCTTTTTCATCAAGGGTGACAAAAGAAGTTCCTTTGGGAAGTTTTCCTACAATTATCTGCCCTTCCGAAATTTTATCTGCATCAAAAGCATGAAGCGGCTGACCCAAATCATGCAAAATAAAGTTGGTGATATCCACCACATTATTGATCGGATCCAGATCCAGAGATTTCAAGAAGTTTTGAAGCCAATCTGGGGAAGGACCCACTTTGATGTCCGTCATGACCACACCTGCATATCTTGGGCAATCTTTATGATTTTCTACCTGAACGGTTATGCTAGGACCATTCGTTTCTTTTTCGAGAGAAGATTCTTCTGCGAGGCAAATTTCCTTTTGAAGCAGTGCTTTTAAATCTCTAGCCACGCCAAGATGCGATGCGGCGTCAGCTCTATTAGGCGTCAACCCTATTTCCAAAACTTCATCTTGACCTACATCGATTAAACTTGCTGCAGGAGTACCGTTAGGTAAATCAGTGTCCAAAACCAAAATCCCATCATGACTTTTTCCTAGACCTAGCTCATCTTCAGCACAGATCATTCCTTCGGAAACTTCCCCTCTGATTTTAGCTTTTTTGATTTGGAAAGAGTCGCCTTCAGTAGGATAAAGTGTGGCTCCTACAGTTGCCACAAGTACTTTTTGCCCTTTGGCTACATTGGGTGCTCCACAAACAATTGGAGATGGGGTTTCTTGGCCGATATCTACCGTAGTGAGGCTCAATTTGTCCGCATTCGGATGTTTTTCGCAGCTGAGAACCTCCCCAATTACAATTCCTTCCAGACCACCAGGAATGGATTCAAATTTTTCAATCCCCTCTACTTCCAGACCAGATTGGGTAAGCATTTCTGCAATTTGATCAGTACTTTGCTCGAGTGCGATATATTTTTTTAATCTGTTGATCGAAATCTTCATACGATTTTTTCTTTTGCCCAAATAAGGCATTTCGCTCCACCACAACACATGTCTTTGGTGAGAAAATAAAAAGCAAATTTAAGAGAATTGGCCAGCAGAAGGGCTATTTATCATAATTTTTCTCTCCTGCCGGAATCGGCACTTTCAGCAGATTTTCTTTGGGAGGAAGAGGGCAAGCATAATCTGGATTGTAGGCACAGTAGGGATTGTAGGCTAGGTTAAAATCAATGGTAATACTGTTTTTTCCAGTCTGTCGAGCATTGATGTATCGACCACCACCGTAAGTCTCTCTTGCACTAGTGTCATCTGCAAAAGCCACAAAGAAATTACGCTTATCTGCTTCATTGATATCTTGAAGCAGCAAAAGTCTGAGCGGCATACCTTTCAAAGTAAATTCAGCATAAGAGTGCTCTATATATCGCTCCGTAGTCCCGTCAGTCATGGGCAATTCCCGTACTTTTTTATTGCTTACCGGGACCATTCGTGCGGTCACCTTGTACTCCGGGTCTATAGGATAAAAGCTCAGTGCTTTGAAGCTGCGTTTTTGCTCCTCCGATAATGGGGAGTCGATGTTAAAGCGAATGAATTTAAATTGCCGTTCGCGTTCATCTTCTATTCGCTCGATGTAATCCTCCGGGCTTTCTGTGGCCGTGAGCGTGTAAATCACCGCAGCAAGGACCACAAGAGCCACTGCGATAAGAAATATATTTTTTGGTTTCATAAAATCAGATCATTCCCTCGTCTGCGAAGCTAAAGTAGCCATCATCCGCAAAAATAACATGATCTAATACGGGTAAATCCAATTCTCTTCCGGCTTTTACCAATCTTTCTGTTAATCGAATGTCTTGTTGAGAGGGTTTGAGATTACCGCTAGGGTGGTTGTGTACCAAAATGATTGAACTGGCCAGATGCTCTAATGCTACTTTAAAGATGACTTTTGAATCCACGACCGTACCAGCTGTGCCACCTTGTGAAATCCGTACTTTTTTGATCACCTGATTGGAGCGACTCAGCAGGATAAGGAAAAAATGCTCAACCACCTCATCATAAAGTTCGGGCTTCATGATCTGATAAATATCCTGCGAACAAGTGATTTTCTGCTTTTTAATCGGCTCAGCTTCCTTTCGGCGCCTTCCCAATTCCATGGCTGCTACGATGGATATCGCCTTGGCCTCTCCGATGCCTTTGAATTTTTTCAGATCCTGAATACTCAGTCTCGAAAGCCGAGATAGGTCGTGATCCACTGACTGGAGAATAAGCCTGGAGAGATCCACAGCGCTCATGGCCGGCGTTCCTGAACCAATCAAAATAGCGATCAGCTCAGCATCCGTGAGCACTGCTTTGCCTTTGAGGAGGAGTTTTTCTCTGGGTCGATCTTCTTCGGCTAACTGAGAAATCTTAATGGATGTGTAGTTTTCCATGATAAAAAGTAAAAAGTGAACTAAAAATTACTAATTATCAGACATAAAAAAAACCCTGATAAACAGGGTTTTCAATAAATGTCTTTGGAAGATTATCCCATTGCATTCACAAGTCTTGCCAATCTTGACTTCTTGTTGTTTGCGTTGTTCTTGTGAATCACATTCTTCTTGGCCAACTTGTCCAACATAGAAGAAACTTTTTGGTAAAGCTCCTGAGCTTCGATTTTATCAGTACAAGCCTTCAATCTTTTGATAAAAGTTCTTGTAGTTTTTGCCTGATATCTATTTCTCAAACGCTTCGCTTCGTTTGCACGAATTCTTTTTAGAGCTGATTTGTGATTTGCCATATCTCGTTATTAATGAATTTCTTTTCTTACCCTATACCGATTGGGAGTGCAAAGTTATTGTAAAATATTAATACTGCCAAAGTAAATTCAAACATTCCTTGGCAATTAATGAATCCCAGACCGTTCCATTGCCTCAAAAACAGTCTTCAAAGGCCATAAAGCCAGATTTATGGGGTTTGCCGCTAGTATTTTAAGAGACAAATCTTTATATTTTTAAACTTTTAGCTCATTTATGGTACCCCTGCTTTACATACTTTCTTTTTGGGGCTTTTTCGCACATGCCCTCATCAATGGATTGGCGACCTTCTCTCTGCCCCCAGAAATGATAGCCTTTTACAAGCCTAATATTGACTTTATCCGGGAGAAGGCCGTCAACCCAGACAGAAGGCGATATGCGGTGGAGGGAGAGGCAGAAAAGCACTACATCGACTTGGATCATTATTCCGATAGTGCTAAGAAAGCTCTTCCTATCTATTGGAACGATGCACTGAAGATCTACTCCGAGGATAGCTTGCGTGCCCATGGAATCGGCCCCTGGTCGACATACCTCACTTTTGTCAACCTCACCAAAGCCTTTCAAGAAAAGAACACAAATGCGATTCTCAGGCTTTCCGCCGATTTAGGACATTACCTTGCCGATCTGAATGTTCCCCTGCATACCACCAAAAACTACAACGGACAACTAACTGGCCAAGAAGGGATTCATGGCTTTTGGGAAAGCCGGATTCCTGAAATTCAGGCTAGCGATTATCCGCTTTGGGTGGGGAAAGCGGAGTATGTGGAGAGACCCCAGCAGGCCATTTGGGATGCCGTCTTTGCTACCCACAGTCAGGTAGACTCAGTCTTGAGCATAGAAAAAAGCCTCAGTACCACCTTTCCTGCAGATCAAAAATATAGCTTCGAGGAGCGAAATGGACTGACTATTCGAGTTTACTCTAGAGAGTTTTCTCTCGCGTATGAAGAGGCATTAAACGGACAAATTGAGCGGCAAATGAAAAAGTCCATCAAGATGATCGCTGACTTTTGGTACACCGCATGGATCAATGCCGGGCAACCGGATCTTGGCAGCCTAGGAACTAACTCAATCCCAGAGGAGGAATTAAAGACCAATCCAAAGTTGAAAGTCAGGGATCATTAGGAAGTATGAAGGCTGAGGTATGAAGGATGAAAAGAAAAAGGAGAAGGTTTGATGAATGAGGTGTAAAGGTTGAAGATTGAGTGAATCATAAAGGTTAAAGTGCTATGAATTTTTCTTGGTATTAATGACCATCGTGGTAAAAAGGCTGTGAGTTCATTCGCTTCTTTAACTAATGGACGTATTTTCTCAGGGTTGATGAGTTCGCTTTCTTCGATCAGTTCTAGCCAAAAAACAGTTTCATCGGCCTCCTCTTGGACAATTGATAGTTTAGAGATGAACTCAGCTCTGGATCTACCTCGGAGTGCAGATCTGTAGTTCGCCCCAATTGACGTGCCTGACCTAATGAGTTGTTTGCCTAATTCGAATCCAGCTGAATTCTTAGGAAGCTCAGAAACTATTTTAATTATTTCCAGAGCAAACTTCTTCGTTCTGATTTTCAAGTCCCTTTCCATTTTTATTGGTTTTAGCTTTTCATTGGATTATTAGACTTTCAACCTTCAGCATTCGTACTTCAGCCTTCAGCCATCATAATCTGCCCTCAAATATTGCCCTATCGCTCTCCCCAGTCTCCTGAAAGTATCCTTAAATACTTCTTCTTTTTCTTCCAAAAGGGTCACTCGAAATCCTCTCAAATCTGAGCAAAAAGAGGAAATAGGTACCACGCAAATTCGCTCCGCAACTAGTAGGTAATAAACAAATCGTTTGTCTAAGGGCATTTTGGAATCTGCAAGCCAGGTCTGAAGCAGTGCCTTCAACCTAGGATCTTCTATAGGCAGGCTTTGTCCCGCATGCAAAACCGACTCATCAAACACGATGGTATTGTAAAATGCTCCTTGCGTAGGGTTGAATTTAATACCCGGAATATCTCCCAAAATCTCCTTCATCCACTCGCTTCTCTTCCCGATAGCTTCATTGGCTTTTTGTCTATAGTCATGATAAGAAGGATGACTCATAATGCGAGGTATCGCCAATTGTGGCAGAATGGTAGAGCATACTTCGATCATTTTAGCGTTTTCAAGGGTCTGGCAGAGCTTTGAAAACTCAGTTGAAGCCTCCCGGTTATAAAACTCCATCCAGCCGCAACGAGCGCCTGGCCAAGGAAATTCTTTGGATATGCCTTTCAGGGAAATGGCAGGTCTTGCCCCGATCACTTCTGTCAGCGGAACAGCTCGGACTCCATTATAGGTAATGTTTTGGTAGATTTCATCGATAATCAGTAGCAAATCAAACTCTTCGGCAATCTTCACGAAGCTTTCCAATACCTCTCGAGGGTAAACCATCCCAGTTGGATTGTCTGGATTGATGATTAGGATTCCGACGATAGAGGGATTGTACCGAACTTTCAGATACAAATCCTCCACATCCGGTAGCCACTGATTGTCCGGATCGAGTTTATACGTGATCGGTGAGGTATTTGCATGGGCAGCCTCGGCAGAGCTGTGGGTGGAATATGCCGGCGAAGGACCGATAATGCGAGCCGTTGGGGTAAGGAACTGGTAGAGTTTAGCAATCGCGTCACCCAGCCCATTAAAGAAAAGGATGTCCTCCGCAGAGATTTGCACGCCCCCGTTTTTATTATTTAGATTAGCTAGAAACTGTCGGGTTTCGAGCACTCCCTTCGAGTCAGCATATCCATAGGTTTTGTCTTGCTGCAGCAGATCGGCAATGATCTCCTTCATCCACTCAGGGACTCGATTATTTTTTTGAATAGGATCGCCGATATTTTCCCAAGTGATCTCGTAACCAAGGGCTTCGATCTGTCGGGCTTTTTTGACGATACCACGGATTTCATAGGAGAGTTCTTCGGCTCCGGGCCGCAAAAGAGGTTGTCTCATAGGTCAATAGGCTTGTTTGGAATATATTCCTTTACAAAGAAAAAGAAAAGCCAATGGATTTTTCACCAAAAGACTGAAAAGCAAAAGACTTGGGGCAATAAAGTTCATATAGCTTTTAAATTTTAAAGCCTCTCTGTCATTCCTTTCCTGCTTGCTTTTTCTAGAACCTTTCAGGTACTTTTGACAGTTTAAGACTATATCCAAATCAAACTCTCCTGCTGTGGTTTTCTTTCGAATTTTCATCTTTTTGATCTTTATAGCCTTGATCGACTGGTATTCATACCAGGCTTTCAAAACTGCCTTCCCCTCAAATACTTGGGTTAAAGTAGCCTACTGGGCCTTTTCAGTTTTGGTGTATGGCTATGTGGCTTATGGATTTCTAACCTTCAGCCGAGAGGCCATGAGCCCTAGCTTTGGGAAAATGGTTTCCATTCTTATTCTCTCCCTGATTCCCAAATTAATTGTATTAGCATTTCTTTTTGGAGAGGATATTCTACGTTTTTTCTCGGGAGCCTTTCAATCACTAGCTGGGGGAAGAGAAGGGGATTTTTTACCCGATCGAAGAAAATTCATCAGCCAAACCGCTTTAGCTTTCGCAGCCGTTCCGTTTTTGGGGATCCTACATGGAGTCTTGATTGGGAAATACCGCTATCGAGTGATGAAGCACACCCTGGAATTTGAGGATTTGCCCGAAGAATTTGATGGCTTTACCATCACTCAGATTTCAGATATACATTCGGGGAGTTTTGATGATAAAAAGAAGCTGGAATATGGCGTAGATCTGATTAATCAGCAGAATTCGGATATCATTCTTTTCACCGGGGATTTGGTCAATAATCAAGCAAAGGAGATGGAGCCTTGGATGGAAACCTTCCAAAGGCTTAAAGCTCCCATGGGCAAATACTCTATTCTCGGCAATCATGACTATGGCGACTATGTGGCTTGGCCGAGCGAAGAAGCCAAGGCCGCTAATATGCAGCGGCTATACGATATCCAAGAGGAATTGGGGTTTAGGCTCTTAAGAAATGAACATGTGAAAATCACTAGGGGCGGAGCAAGCATAGACCTGATTGGAGTGGAAAACTGGGGAAAGGGTTTTGCGCAGCATGGCGATCTGCCGAAAGCTACAGCCAACCTCAGTGATCAAAGTTTTAAAGTCCTGATGAGTCATGATCCCTCCCATTTTGATGAGGAGGTGAAAAAGTTTTCCCAATTTATCCATCTTACCCTAAGTGGCCATACCCATGGCATGCAGTTCGGGATCGAGATCCCAGGATGGATCAAATGGAGTCCGGCATCCCTTCGCTATCCCAAATGGGCAGGACTATACGAAGAAATGGGTCGCTACTTACATGTGAACCGAGGCTTTGGATTCCTAGCCTTTCCCGGGCGAGTGGGAATCTGGCCGGAGATAACAGTGCTGACGTTGAAAAGGAAGTAATTGTCCAAGTAGAGCTCGTAGTTTTAACGTGTGGAAATGGATCTCGACAAATTTTGTGGAATGACTTTAACTATTTTAAGAGATGAATTTACAAATCCCTTAATGACATAAAGGTGTAATTAAAATTGGAGCCTAGGAAAAATATGATACTATCCTCAGGGGCAAGTGCTGGGCAATTCTTAAGGTGGCGCACTTCGATCGAGTTAGGTGCCAAAGACAAAACGCATCCCCTAAAACTTCTAGGCGACTCTCATCAAAATTAAAAAATACCCAGTAATAGCTATTGCGAATCAAGGGCTAAATGACGATCTTACAACTCTATCAAAAAGCGAAAAAAAAATCAAGCGGAAAGTTATCCGTTTGTATCCATTTGTTATCAGATAAAGCTAATATTCAGATAATAAAGCCGAATTTCACAAATTTCCCGAAACAAAACATATAAGATATATACGCACCTGGTTGCGTGTAGCGACTCTTCAGCCAAAATTGCAACACATTATGTTTGAAAATTATCCAAAAACGAGGCCTCCTTTATCCAAAGGAATTAAGGAGATTTACAATCAACATTACAAGTCAAATCGTGACGGGGATACACCTGCTTCTGGATTAGCTCAAAAAATGGAACAATGGCTACATAAAAAAGTGAGTTCTGATGTTACTTTCTATCATGATAAAAGAACACTGGAAATAGGTGCTGGAACACTAAACCAATTAAAATACGAACAATCTGATTATTATGATATAGTTGAACCCTTCGAAGCTTTATTTCTAAATTCTTCAGACCTGAAAAAAATCAGAAGCGTTTATAGGGATATTGATGAAGTTGATATTTCTAACCAATATGATAGAATCACATCTATTGCAACGTTTGAACATATAACTGACTTGCCAAAAGTTGTGGCAAAATCATGTCTATTATTAGATCCAAATGGTTCATTAAGGACAAGCATTCCGAATGAAGGAACATTTTTATGGACCTTGGCTTGGAAAATGACAACAGGCTTGGAATTCAAATTGAGGCATGGGCTAGAATATGGAAATCTAATGAAATTTGAACATGTGAATACAGCTAAGGAAATAGAAGAAGTATTGAACTTTTTTTATAATAGTAATACATGTAAAGTTTTTGGGTTAAACAAAAATATAGGTCTCTACCGATTTTATGAAAGTAGAAATCCAGATAAAGAAAAGGCTAAAAACTACCTTAAAACTTTGGCTAACAAAACCTAAACTGCATTAAAACGCAGAATCATAAAACGTTAGCAACAATAAAAAAATTAAATGACATCATAAATAGGAAACTCCCTAAAACATCTTCTAAAAATATATCAATAAATAATGAGCAACTTTATACAATCTAGATCTCAAGACTTCTATTAATATTAATCGTTTTGTTTGCTATTCTTATACGTTACTAAAATTTTTTATGATTGGAAAAAGAATCAATAGCAAAAAATTTGTGTTTCAATGTAATAAAAAGCAGGTTTTGGATCAGATATGTCTATATAAATTACTAATACGTCACTGCCTAAGTTATATCTATTGCAGGAAGAATCCCCCAATTTTGAGTCGATATTTGATGATTCATCTCAATGTAAAATTTAGAAAAATAACGGGAAATGTTCATGAAATTGAATAAAAGAATTACTGTTGTCATTCCTTGCTATAAAGTCTCTAAACAAATTAGAGGTGTTATTCACTTAATACCAGAGTTTGTAGACAAAATAATAGTTGTAGACGACGCATGTCCCGAAAATTCTGGTGCCTTAGTAAAGGAAATGGATATAAGTATTGTGGAAGTTATATTTCATAAAAAAAATAAAGGTGTTGGAGGAGCTGTAATTAGTGGTTTTAAAAAGGCGATTGAGCTACAAAGTGATATTGTAATTAAATTGGATGGAGATGGCCAAATGAATCCAAATGAAATTGTAAAACTAATAAACCCTTTACTCTATGATAGGGCTGATTATGTAAAAGGGAATCGTTTTAATGATTTCAAAGCACTAAAAAGAATGCCCAAAATAAGACTTTTTGGTAATAGTTTTTTATCTTTTACTATAAAATTGGCTTCAGGCTATTGGGACATTATGGATCCAACAAATGGATTTTGTGCTATTTCTAAGGATTCTTTATGTGAACTAAACCTAAATAAAATTGATAATAGATATTTTTTTGAGACCGACATGCTCATAAATTTAAATCTTTTAAACAAAGTCGTTGAAGATATTTCTATTTCTGCAATTTATGGGGATGAGACTAGTAATCTCAACATAAAAAGGGTTATTTTAAATTTTCCTATAAAAATATTGAAGGGGTTAATCAAAAGAATATTTTACAAATACTATATTTATAATTTTAATATGGCCTCAATCTATTTTCTAATTTCTATCCCCCTACTTTTATTTGGTTTGTTCTTTGGAGGTTATAGCTGGATAATGGGTATTATGGAAAACACTGCAAATAATTCTGGAACCATAATGCTTGCCGCTTTACCAATTATTTTGGGAATTCAATTTTTATTACAAGCCATTAGTATCGATATTAATAGTATTCCCAAAAAGCTCCAACCTTATAACAAATCATAAAAAACACTTAGTCACCTCTGGCGGAAAAGCCATACTCCACCCGATATTCATCGGGACAGGCTATCAAGAGTCTCTTAATTAGGAGCGCCAGTTTCAGGTTAGTTCAGTACCTGCTCAAGCCCCAAACCATACAAGAGTTTCAAAAAATTGAACTCACGTCCCGACATCTGTATGGGAATTAGAGGTTTGCAGCATGTATAAGGCTTGTTCAGAGATCTCCGATAAGAACTAATTTGAATAGCCCATCTTAAACGCTTCCTTGGCCTTTAGCACTTGATAGATTCTTGAGAGTAAATTTCTTGCAATAATTACAATGGCTCACTTTCCAGTATTTCCTAGCCAAAATTCTTGGAATCGAGTCAGCATTAGCAGAACTTGTTGAAATGTGGTTACGGTGAACTTAAATAGCGAGCTCCGCAAAACCTGATGATCCAGGTAAGTCATATATCCTTTTCGATCTGCTTCACCACTCAGGTGTAGAATTGGCTTCAGACCGATGTAACTGTTGAAGTGTTTGAAATTTCCCAAGCGATGAATATCCTCTTCACGAAGGCTGTATCTTTGACCTGCCTCAGCTGCATAGAGTCATTCTTGTATTTTGACTTTCGCTGTAACCATCGAACTGTGTCTAATTATTCAAAAAAATATTCTTTCCAGTTTAATTTTTAAGATAAGATTAGCGCACCATGGAAAAATCAAAACAATTTGTGTTATTTGTATGTATTACAATTCGATCAAAATGAAAGGTAGCAACACTTCAGGTAAAAACAACTCAAGTTATATCAAAAAGAAGGGTTTTCTAATATTGGTAGGCATTACATTAGCTACATTGATATTTGCCTATTCAAATCATTTTTCAAATTCTTTTCATTTTGATGATAGTCATACTATTGAAAGCAACAGTGCCATTCAAGAAATCAATGTCAGGCTTTTTTTTACGGATGGAAGTACGTTTAGTTCATTACCTTCTAATCAAAGCTATCGTCCTTTAACAACATTAGAAAATGCAATTGATTACAAAATTGGAGATGGTCTTGACACCAAAGTATTTCATATCCATATATTTCTCACATTCTTAATCACTTGTTTTTTAATAGGACTCTTTATCAAAAAGCTATTAGACCGAATCAACTATTCAGAAGACAACAAGTATTGGGCACTTTTATGTGCCGCAATTTTTGGTTTTCTCTGTGCAAATGCAGAAACAGTGAATTACATCATCCAACGAGCAGAAATTACTGCTGCACTATCTGTCCTTGCCGGATTTGTGGCATTTCTCAGCAGAGGCTTTTGGAGGAAATTTTATGTCTATCTTTTATTTCCGCTAATTGGATTTTTTGCTAAGGAGATGGCGTTTGTTTTTGCTCCTCTATTATTACTCTATTTATTAATATTTGAAGAAAAGGTTGATCTATTTCACTTTTATAGAAAAGAAGAATTCAAAAAAACATTAAAGTCTCTTTATAAAGCATTACCAGCATTTATTTTAACGATCGCTTTTTATATATTCTATACAAACATACGGCCAATTACCTTTAATCCAGGGGGGGTAAGCACGTTTAATTATCTGATAACTCAACCTATGGTTATGGCGCACTATATCGCCACCTACTTTATTCCTTATAATTTATCGGCAGATACCGATTGGGTGGTCTATACTTCTCTTTTCGACTATAGAGCAATACTTGGAATTGTGATTATTACTTTACTGGTTTATGTAGCATTAAGAGCTTCTAACAAGAAGGAAACTCGACTATTTTCATTTGGATTCTTATGGTTTTTTATATCCTTGTTACCAACTTCTTCCATTATACCTTTTGCGGAGGTATTAAACGACCATCGGACGTTTATTCCATACATCGGATTAACAATCGCTTTTGTGTTTGGCACAAATTATCTCTTAAAGAAATATCTACACCATTTTCTAAAAAACCAAAAAGCAAAGACTATCATTTTTATTGGAATAATTGTCTTTTTAGCAGCCAATGTTTATGGGGTACGACAACGAAATAAAGTTTGGAACAATGCACTTAGTTTATGGAAGGATGTTACCATTAAGAGCCCCAACAATGGACGCGGTTTAATGAATTACGGATTGGCACTAATGGCTAAAGGAGAATATGCTGATGCTGAGAGTTACTACAAACAAGCTCTTCTATTAAATCCAAATTATGCCACATTATATATTAATCTAGGCATTTTAAACAATGCAATGGGAGATAAAATTGAGGCGGAAGACTATTTTAAACAAGCGCTAGAATTAAATCCAAATAGCCACAGTGCCTTATATTATTATGCCAGATATTTGAATGAGAACAATAGATTTGAAGAAGCTAAGGATCTGTTATCAGAGGCCCTAAGAATTTCACCTACTTATACGCATGCCCAGGTGTTATTGTTAAACCTCCATCATAAAGCAGAAGACTGGGATAAATTAAAAAACTTAGCTGAAAGAACCTTGAACAAATCACCAAATAATGGCATAGCTAGGAAATATTTAAATATAGCTCAAAATAAGAAGTCCATCTCTATGATTTTGGAAGAAGAAGCACACATTGAACCATCAGCGGAAAAATATCTCAATTTAAGCCTCCACTATTTTAGAGCTAACAAATTTGAAAAAACCATTTCTGCAGCAACATTAGCTTTAAGTTTAAAAAATAATTATCCAGAAGCATACAACAACATTGGAATTGCCCACTTTAGATTAGGTGAATATGATAAAGCCATTAAAGCTTACACTAAGGCATTAAACCTTAAACCAGATTTTACACTTGCAAAAAACAACTTGTCCGATGCAATTAATGCTACTGAATTACAAAATCGCAATTCGAATACTAAGAATTCATCTGCAGAAGATTTTTTAGCTTTAAGTTTAAAATTCTATAATAATGGAGATTTTTCATCTTGTATAAAAGCTGCACAGAAGTCAAATGAAATTTCACTTAGCAGTGCTGCTTTTAATAATATTTGTGCAGCATACAATCAGCTCAAAAAGTATGACAAAGCTATTGAAGCTTGTAACCAAGCTTTGAAATTAGACACATCCAATAAACTGGCTAGAGGAAACTTAAATTTTTCCATTTCACAAAAAATGAATTGAAATTCAAAAAGAACTTCCCAAACCACACAATTGAATCCATGAAAATATCCATTATTAGTTCTTCTTATAACGAGACAAAAATTTAAGAGTCGCTTTTAAGCAAGAGAAAAGCATTCATAACTTCAAAAGAGTATGAAGTGATATTAAGTAAACATACATCCAAAGACGATTCATTAACTATTTTAAAACAGATGAATAAAAGCAAGGTGTATAGTGGCAGTAGTTTACAGGAAGTGCTAAAGTCAGCGGTGAAGAAGGCGGGGATTAAAAAACCTGTCACACTTCATTGGCTTAGACACTCGTTCGCTACCCTTCTTTTGAAAGGACGTACGGACCCATGGCATATCCAAGAGCTCTTGGGTCATAACCCTAGTAAACCCACAAAAATATATACACATGTAAGTCGAAAAAACCTCCGAAGTACCTTTACCTCGGAGGTTTTATTCATTTCAGAAAGATCGCTTCACAGCATTTGCAATGACGACTTCCTTTGAGAATTCTGATTTTAGCTTTCAGTCTTACTTCAAATTCTTATACCGAATTCTCTTGGGTGTCACATCTACCAACCTTTTCTTCTTGTTCTCTTCGTAGTCAGAGAAATTACCCTCAAACCAATACACCTGCGAGTCTCCCTCGAAGGCAAGAATATGCGTACAGATACGATCTAGGAACCATCTGTCGTGGGAAATCACCACCGCGCATCCTCCGAAGTTTTCCAGTGCCTCCTCAAGCGCTCGAAGTGTGTTTACGTCCAGATCATTGGTGGGCTCATCAAGGAGAAGAAGATTTCCTCCCTCTTTCAGCGTCAAGGCGAGATGTACTCTATTTCGCTCCCCTCCTGAGAGTACGCCTACTTTTTTCTCTTGATCACCTCCACCGAAGTTAAACTTCGAAACGTAGGCCCTGGCATTTACTTCTTTATTGCCCAGTTTGATAAATTCATTTCCTTCAGAAATGGTCTGATACACCGATTTGGCAGGATCGAGGATATCATGCCCCTGATCTACATAGGCTAGTTGGACCGTCTCCCCGACTTCGAAATGACCTGCATCTGGTTTTTCCTGACCGGTAATCAGTTTGAAAAGTGTGGATTTACCTGCACCATTCGGACCAATGACACCGACGATACCACCCTGCGGCAAAGCAAAAGTGAGATCTTCAAAAAGCAATTTATCTCCATAAGCTTTGGACACCCCATTCACTTCGATGACTT
Organism: Algoriphagus namhaensis; assembly: GCF_042649705.1. Classification (NCBI taxonomy): domain Bacteria; kingdom Pseudomonadati; phylum Bacteroidota; class Cytophagia; order Cytophagales; family Cyclobacteriaceae; genus Algoriphagus; species Algoriphagus namhaensis. The sequence continues at coordinate 34,119 of NZ_JBHRZS010000002.1, read as the reverse complement.
TGGCTCCCAATCTTGGCCCTGGAGGAATAAATAGCTCCAGCTTGGCTTCTTTCTCCTTGGCGTCCTCGCCCACTAATTTGTCATATGCACTAAGTCTTGCCTTTCCTTTGGCCTGTCGGGCCTTGGGTGTCATACGAATCCATTCCAACTCTCTCTCTAGGGTCTTCTGACGCTTAGATTCTGTCTTTTCCTCCTGCTTCAGTCGATTTTGCTTTTGATCTAGCCAAGAAGAATAGTTTCCTTTCCAAGGAATCCCCTCTCCACGATCCAGTTCTAAAATCCAACCGGCTACATTATCCAAGAAGTATCTATCGTGCGTTACGGCGATCACCGTTCCTTTGTAATTCTGCAAATGCTGCTCAAGCCAATGTACCGATTCGGCATCGAGGTGGTTGGTAGGCTCATCGAGAAGCAAAACATCTGGCTCCTGAAGCAGAAGACGGCAAAGTGCCACTCTTCGCTTTTCACCGCCCGAAAGATTCGCAACGTTGGCATCCGCTGGAGGAAGTCGTAATGCGTCCATAGCTTTATCCAGCATCACATCGAGTTCCCAGGCATTGGCTGCATCCAGTTTTTCTTGAACTGCACCTTGACGCTCGATGAGTTTATTCATCGCATCGGGATCTTCCATGAGGGCTGGATCCATAAATTGCTCATTGATGGCTTCAAATTCCTTCAGCAGATTCACGGTATCTGCTACCGCTTCCTCCACCACTTCTTTCACTGTTTTGGAAGGGTCAAGCTTAGGTTCCTGCTCCAGCATACCCACAGTGTAGCCAGGAGACCAAACCACTTCGCCGAGAAATTCGGTGTCCATGCCAGCGATGATTTTTAGAAGAGATGACTTACCCGATCCGTTCAGACCTAGCACGCCGATTTTGGCACCGTAAAAAAATGAGAGATAGATATTATTGAGGACTTTCTTTTGGGGAGGGTAAATTTTGGATACCCCCGCCATGGAAAAGATGATTTTTTCTGCACTCATGGGTCTTTATTTTGTAGTTTTTTGCTTTGACTTCAAAGATGGCAAAAAAAGCCCTTTCTTAGGATAAGTGCATTTGAATTAATTAATTTGCAAAATTGAAACCGACCAACTAACCTATTAGAGTGCATGGAGCATCCCTACGGATATATCAAGGATAATAAAGTTTTTTTAAAGGGATTCTTGGGGCAGAAAGATCGTGAGATAGGTGAAGTCAAGGAGGATGAAGCCTCTACGATCGCATATTTTGAAAATCGATTCGAACTCCTCAAGCAAAAAGTAGAAAAACTCAAGCAGGATATTGCTGAGAATCAAAATAAGGGCTCATTCCTAATGAAGCTGGTGCATCTCAAAGAATCTTTGATGACGCCTGATGCTTTGGGTGATTTCGTGAGTTTGATTAAGGATCTTGAGCAGCAAGAGACCTATCTCAATGAAATCATAGCCGGAAATCGAGCAAAGAATCTCGAGCTGAAGAGAGCTTTGATCCAAGAAGCCGCGACCAAGACTAACGATACGGACTGGAAAGCCACCACGGACTTCTACAAGGAACTCAAAATACGTTGGATCAAAACCGGTCCGGTAGAAAAAGCCGTTGAAGCAGAAATCGAGGAAGAGTTTGAATTTTACGTTCAAAATTTCTTCGAAAACCGAAGACATTACTACGAAGGACTTTCGCTGCAAGCGGATGAAAACATCAAGGTATACGAGGCTTTGGTGGAACAAGCCAGAGAGGCGCATGACTTGCCTGATGTCAGAATGGCCTTTGAAATCTCCAAGCGGATTCAAAAAGAATGGAAACAATCTGGTAAGGTTCCAGCCGAAAGAAGGCAGCCCCTCTGGGATGAGTTCTCAAAACTCAACAATAGGATTTTCTCAAAGTACAAGCGAGCACTCAATCCTGGCCCAACCCTTCACCCACGTGAAGTGATTAAAAAAGTGGAGGAGCTCACTGCAAAAGTTAAGCGACTGGCAGGCGAACCCACTTCCTATCAGGTAATCAATGAAGCAAAAGAAATCCAGCAGGAGTGGAGAAAACTACCTCCACGTAAACCTCGGGAAGCAAACATGGCCGCAAAATCCTTTCAGTTTTTTTCGGATATCATTTTCGAGAAATCCTTTTTGGAGCGCCTAGTAAAAAATAAATACGATGACTTTGATTCAAAGTCTGAAGCGGATCAAAAACAGCTCAAAATAGCCCTTTTAAAGGACCTATTGAGAAGAGATCAATCGGAGTTGGAGAATGTTCAAAACAATTCGGATAATTTCCGAGTACAAACAAAGGACTTTGAAATTGCGATGATGAAAAAATTATCTGCTTTGAAGCGGAAAGTTGACGTAAAAAATTATATTCTTAGACAACTTTCGTTTAAATAATCAGTAGAAGATTGAATATTTCAAAAATTTTATACTTTTGCACACTTTAAAATCCGGAACGATTAAATATTAATAACTATGTACTGGACACTAGAACTAGCTTCCTATCTTGAAGACGCCCCTTGGCCAGCAACCAAGGATGAATTGATCGATTACGGTATTCGCTCAGGCGCACCTATGGAGGTCGTTGAAAACCTCCAAGAGCTGGAAGACGATGGGGAACCTTACGAAACCATCGAGGAAATTTGGCCGGACTATCCGACAAAAGATGATTTCTTCTTTAATGAAGATGAGTATTAAATAGAAAAGTCCCACGCGGGACTTTTTTTATAACCCAAGTACAAGTCTTAGTCGTGAATACCCCGATTTGCTCACCGGAATCTTTTCGCCGGATTTCAGCATGAGTAAGTAGCTGTCTCGTTCATAAGGCTCTATTTTGGTGATTTGATCGATATTCACAAGGAAGGAGCGATGCGTCCGTGCAAATTTACCTTCTTCCAAAGCTTGTTCCAGAGATTTCATGGTCATCTTTTTTAGGAATTTTCCTTCCGGGGTATGAATCTCCACATAATCATCCTGCGCCTCAAAAAAACGAACCTCCGACGTTGGTATTATTTTGATTTCATTCTTTACGCGCACCACCAATCGGTGATTTTTTTCAGCCAGGTTATCTAACCCATCCCCTTCTTCCTGAACCGCTTCAGAAGTTCGGTTTTTCAAAAATCGATCCACCGCTTGTTGAAATCGACTTTTAGAAAAAGGCTTCATCAAATAATCAATAGCCCGGGCATCAAAGGCCTTCACCGCATATTCGTCGTATGCTGTGGTGAAAATCACTGCTGGAGGATTGTCCACCAATTCCAGCATCTCAAAACCGGTAATTTTGGGCATCTGAACATCCAAAAAAATCAAATCGGGTTTCCATTCTTGGATTGCCTTCAGCCCTTGAAAGCCATCTTGACACATTGCCACCACCTCGAATTCTGGGAGTTCTGCTAGAAATTCTTGGACCACGCCTGCTGCTAATGGCTCATCATCTATGATTATGGCTCGAATCATTTGAGTTGCGGAATTTTGATTGAAACTCTAAATAGTGCCCCCTCTGCTCCAGTTTGAAGGAGATCTTTCCTTCCGAAAAGTAAGAACAATCGCCTTTCTACAGAACTAAGCCCAAAGCCTGTCCCTTTGGGTGAGGAGTGATTTGGATCAAAAGGATTTTCCAAAATGAGCTCGAGATAGTTATTTACCCTGTTCGCCTTCAAAGAGATTTTGACTTGCTCAGTAGTACCGTACAGTCCATGTTTGATCGCATTTTCTAGCAGTGGCTGGATCAGAAGCTGAGGTATCTTAAATACCTCTACTTCCTCAGCAACATCCAAATCCACTTCCAAGCGATGGCCAAAGCGGACTTTTTCGATATCCAGATAAAGCTTCAGGTAATTGAGCTCTTCAGCTAGCGGAACCCATTTTTGATGATCCTTTCGAATCGTTCCACGAAGAAAGTCAGAAAGCTGCAAAACCATTTCTCTAGCCTTGTCAGGTTGGCTCACGACGAGTGCATTGATGGAATTTAGGCTATTGAAAAGAAAATGAGGTTGAAGTTGCTGCCGCAATTGAGTCAATTCGACTTCTTTAGATAGTTCCTGCATCATGATCTCACGATCTTGAATTATTTCCTGCTGCTCTAATTTACCCACCACTATGGCGATCAAGGTAACTAATGTCAAACTTATCCAATAGACAGCCATGCGGATGGGAATCGCATTTGCTAGAAAGTCAACATAGCCTGGATGCTCATCAAAGAACAACTCCAATGAGAAATAATGTATTACTACCCCCACCACGCTTAAAATCAATGGAAGGATCAAAAGCAACCAGATACTCCCACTTTTAGGAAGATAGAAGGTGAAAATCCGATCCAAGAGCATGACTCCCAATTGGAAAAGTCCCCCAAAAATTATTGCATCCAAAAGTGCTACTGACGTTTCCAATCCATAAAATTTGAGCAAAACGAAAGACCCAAGGATCCAGACTAAGCTGGCTCCTTGGATTATCCAATTTGCTTTGATGGGATTAGAAAATGCTTTGGAAAACAAAATGGTGACTATTTTAAGATTGGAATCTCGTTAAAATGATTTGATTTCCAAACCTCCGAAGAAAACAGTTCCCTTTAGAACCAAGACCTTCTGTGGATCTACTTCGGCTTCACGATAGATCCTTTTGTCTTCAATCCCCGCTGCGATATTGGTCACTTCTGTTCGTACATCCCAATGCGGTGGAACAACAAGTTTCATCCCACCAAAAATTACATCCACCTGAACGGTTACCATGCCATTGAAGTCGGCTTGAGTAAAATCCAAATCAATCCCTCCAAACGCCGCAGTCAATTTACCGCCTTGAAAGTTTTTGGTCATCACACGCTTATTCACGCCACTAAAAATGGCGTCCACATTAAGTCGCTCTGAGAAAGTAGCTCCTTTGGCCACGAAGGGATTTCCCTGAGAAGTTGAATCGCTTGTACCTGAATTCAACTGATCATCCAGATTTTTCATACTAGCATCCATCTTCCGCTGCACATCGGCAAGGATATTGTTTTCCTTACGCTTTTGAGTCACCAGGTAAATACCTAGCAAAATCAAAGCTACGGGGAAGATAAATCGCTCGATCCCAAAGTCGAAGCCAAATTCTCGTTCAAAAAGAAAGTAGAGTCCAAGGCCAAGAACAACGGATCCAAAAAAGCTTTTGAAGCCATGTTTGATCAATGTGAAGGTACCAATAGCTACCAAAATCATTGGCCAGGAAATGATCCAATCTGGAACGAAGAATCCCAATTTGCGGGCAAGAATCAAGACACCCACCCCAATGATTAAAAAACCGAAGATGATACCGGAGTCGTTTGAGTTGTTATTTTTCATGGTTTTGAGAATTAAATGATGCTCAAACTTAGATAGCTAATCACTCCTAGCCCATATCAAATAGGCTATCTGCCGGGAACAGTCGGTAAAGACTACAAAAAAGTCGGTGAAAATGTAGCGGGAATTTTAACCGACCTTGCTTAGTAGGTATTCGGCATAGCTGAGATCATCAGGAGTGGTGATCTTGATGTTCTCTAAATTTCCATCAATCAAGGATACCTGCCAGCCTTGGAACTCATACACTGTGGCGTCATCGGTAAATTGTGGGATTTCCTCCACCTCAAATGCTTTTTTGATTTTGGAGACTTGAAATGTCTGCGGGGTTTGAACCAACCTAAATTGCTGTCGCTCTTGGAAAAAAGATTCCCCGGAATCGGTGAGTTTGCGCAGCGAATCTTTCAGGGGCACTACAGCAATGGCACTGCCATCTTTCTTCGCTACCAGAAAACTCTCCTGGATCACTTCAACGGCTACGAATGGACGTACCCCGTCATGGATAGCCACGACGCCTTCTGTGCCTTCGATAACTGCCAAGCCGTTGCTGACCGATTGGAAGCGAGAAGTCCCTCCTGCTACTACCTGATGCGGCACAGCGAAGTCATATTTGGCACAAAGCCCCTTCCAAAATTCAAAATCAACACTTGGGATCACCAAAATCAACTTGCAAAGTGGTTCAGCTAGATGAAATTTTTGGATCGATCGCATCAACACTGGCAAGCCCTTTATGGGTAGATATTGCTTGGGTAGGTCTGTACCCATTCGAGTTCCTTTGCCTCCGGCCACGATCACCGCGTATTTTTCCACAGGGTTTATATGTTTGATTAAAAAATCAAATATAAAAAAAGCCCCGGTTGGGACTTTAAGATTTTACAATATCAACATCGCGTCACCGTAGGAGAAGAATTTGTACTTCTCTTTGATGGCCACTTTGTAGGCTTTCATCACGAGGTCATATCCTCCAAATGCTGAAGCTGTCATCAGCAAAGTGGACTCCGGAAGATGGAAGTTTGTGATCAATGCGTTGGCAATTTTGAATTCGTAAGGTGGGATGATAAACTTATCCGTCCAGCCAGAACTCTCTTTCAATCGACCATTGGCAGTGACAGATGACTCTATGGTCTTAAGTGAAGTAGTTCCCACTGAAACCACACGCTTCTTCTCATCCAATGCACGATTTACCAAATTAACTGTCTCTTCGGGTATGAAATAATTTTCCGAATCCATTTTATGCTTGGTAAGGTCCTCTACTTCCACTTTTCTGAAAGTACCTAAACCTACGTGCAAAGTAATCGATGTCACATCTACACCTTGAAGCTCTAGTCTTTTTAGCAAGTGCGGAGTAAAATGCAATCCTGCGGTTGGGGCTGCCACAGCACCCACATTCTTTGCATAAACCGTTTGATAGCGATCGCGATCTTCAGCTTCCACTTTTCGCTCGATAAACTCCTTCAACAATGGCGTCTCACCTAATGAATCTATCGTCTTGTGAAATTCTTCCATTGTTCCATCAAAAAGGAATCGGATCGTTCGCCCTCTGGAAGTAGTGTTATCAATGACCTCAGCGACCAAATCACTGTCACCGAAATACAATTTATTTCCAACACGGATTTTACGAGCGGGATCCACAAGCACATCCCAAAGTTTAAGCTCAGGATTCAATTCTCTCAACAAAAAAACCTCGATTTCGGCACCTGTTTTTTCCTTGTTACCGTACAACCTAGCTGGGAATACCTTCGTGTCGTTTGTCACAAAGACATCTCCTTCGCTGAAATAATCGGTAATATCTTTGAACATTTTATGCTCAATTTCACCAGTATCTCGATGAACCACCATCAATCGTGATTCATCTCGATTATCAGCGGGATATAGGGCTACAAGTTTTTTGGGAACGTCAAATTTGAAATTTGATAATTTCATAAAGCGGCTTTAGTGAAAGAAAGATTTTAATTATTCTAGATTAACTCTAAAAAGTGCAAAGATAGTAACAATAATGCCTAAATTCAGCTAACTTGACAAATTGTTTTAACCAACTATTAGTAAAAGCATGAAAGTCCTTGCCCTAATCTGGGAAAGTTTCCTTTTCTCTGTAGACGCTCTAAAGACCAATCTCACCCGGACTGTACTCTCACTCCTCGGGGTAACTGTGGGTATATTCGCCATTATCGCAGTTTTTACTTTGGTGGATTCCCTTGAAAACAACATCAAGTCTTCATTTGATTTTCTAGGAACCAACGTGATCAATGTAGGTAGATTTCCCTTCACCGATGATGGTCGGGATTACCCTTGGTGGAAATATTTCCGAAGACCTCCAGGATCTCTAGAAGAATATGAATTTCTTCAAGAAAGACTTAAAAGCGCTGAAGCTATCACAATTTCTGTTTCTGCAGGAACTACGGTAAAGGCTGGATCCAGTGCGTATGAAGGAACTCAGATCACCGGAGTCTTGGAAACCTACCCAGAAGTGTTTGATGTGCCTCTAGAAACAGGCCGGTTCTTTACAGATTCAGAAGTGAAGGCAGCGCGAAATGTCGCCATCATTGGGCAGGAGATCGCTACCACACTCTTCCCAAATTCGCCCGCTGTGGGCAAAGAAATGAAGATTCGAGGAATGAAATTCACAGTTGTAGGAGTATTTGAAAAAGAGGGTGAGGGACTATTTGAGATTTCATCCAAAGATCAAACCGCTCTAATTCCTTTTGGTGCCTTTTCCAAAATGTACTATGTGGGCGGACGACGTGGTGTAGAACCGACCATCGCTGCCAAAGGAAGTGAAGATGACATTGGACTTGTCGAGCTTGAAAATGAAATGGCAGGTTTACTTCGAGCCAAAAGAGGCCTGAAACCAAAAGAAGAAAACAACTTTGCGCTAAACAAGACTGAATTTGTTCAGAATGCCATAGGATCTGTATTCGATGTAATCTCAGCTGCAGGCTGGGTCATCGGTGGATTTTCCATTCTGGTTGGTGGATTTGGGATCGCCAATATCATGTTTGTCTCGGTACGTGAGCGAACCAATATCATCGGGATTCAAAAATCTCTTGGAGCAAAAAATTATTTCATCCTTTTCCAATTTCTTTTTGAGGCTGTTTGCCTAAGCTTGATCGGCGGATTGACCGGGATCGTGCTAGTGTACTTCTTAAGTTTTATGCAACTGGGGAGTTTGGAATTGGTTCTATCCTTTAAAAACATTGTACTCGGACTAGGTGTCTCTTCAATAATCGGAATAGTATCAGGGATTGTCCCAGCTACTTTAGCCGCGAGACTTGATCCGGTTGAAGCTATCCGAGCCTAATTCGGCTTTAAGCAAAAAAAGGGGATCACAATTGATCCCCTTTTTTTATGAATTGAAAGTTTAAAGATTAATCCTCTTCTTCTTCTAAAATTGCTTTTGCTGGAGTCAAACCTGCAGCAGATTTGATTTTTACCTCTAACTCATCCATCAATTCAGGATTGTCTAGCAGGATGTTTTTTACTGCATCTCGACCTTGGCCAAGTTTCTCTCCATTGTAGGAGAACCATGACCCAGCCTTTTTGATAATATCGAACTCAACACCCAAGTCTAGGATTTCACCTACCTTAGAAATACCCTGACCATACATAATATCAAACTCGACAATTTTGAAAGGAGGTGCTACTTTGTTTTTCACCACCTTTACTTTGGTTCGGTTACCAAGCACATTGTCTGCACTTTCTTTGATCTGACCAATTCTACGGATATCCAGACGAACAGAAGCATAAAACTTCAGTGCATTACCACCAGTGGTCGTTTCAGGATTTCCAAACATGACCCCGATTTTCTCACGAAGCTGATTGATGAAAATGCAGGCACAGCCCGTTTTGTTTATGGCTCCGGTAAGCTTTCTCAATGCTTGAGACATCAGTCGTGCTTGCAGACCCATTTTGCTATCTCCCATGTCGCCCTCGAGTTCGCTCTTTGGAACCAAAGCCGCCACCGAGTCAATCACGATAATATCAATAGCTCCCGAACGAATCAAATGCTCAGCTATCTCCAACGCCTGCTCTCCATTATCTGGCTGTGAAATCAGTAGATTGTCAATATCAATCCCAAGCTTCTCTGCGTAGGTTTTATCAAAAGCGTGTTCCGCATCAATAAAAGCAGCAAGTCCTCCCGCTTTTTGTGCTTCAGCGATGCAATGCATGGTGAGGGTGGTCTTACCAGAAGATTCTGGACCATAAATCTCGATGACTCTCCCACGTGGGATTCCACCTATTCCTAGAGCCATATCAAGCCCCAAAGAACCCGTCGAAATCGCCGGAATATCTAGAACATGATTGTCGCTCAGCTTCATTACTGTACCTTTGCCATAGGTTTTTTCCAGTTTGTCAATGGTCAGTTGTAAAGCTTTTAACTTTTCTGCGTTATTACTCATGAGTTGATTAGTAAAGAATTCAATTTAAGTGAAATTAGTCAAACAATGAGGGATTACCAAGAGAGGTTTTCTCATTTGTTTTGCAGCCCTAAATTCGTAATTTCCGCTACCTTTCACCATGATTTTTTGAATCAAATTTTAAAATCCACACAAAATTGTCACGTATTGTCTGAGCAAGTCATGCGCAAAACATCCTTTTTAATTAGTTTGATTTTTCTGACAGCCTTTGGCAGGGTTTGCGGACAGACTATGACTTCTACTTTACCCTTTGAATATGGGGAGGTATTAAACTTTGAGGTCAGCTATGGTTGGCTCAATCTAGCAGATGCAAAGCTAGAAATTCACAAACGCCCACAGCAAATGAATGGGGAGGAGCATTTCAAAATAGATGTTTTTGGCAAGACCAAGGGTGCCGCTACCATTTTTGGAAAGGTAAATGATAATTGGGGCACCTATTTGAACAAAAAGACCATTCTACCTTCACAGTCTTACCGTCACATCGAGGAAGGAAACTATCGCAAGCATGAAGTGATAGACTTTGACCAAAAAGCTAAAAAAGCATACCTCACTTTATATGATAGGGATAATGTTAGGGTGAAGGAAAAGCGACTTTTTGACCTGCCGGGAGAAGTACAGGACATCGTCAGTGGCTTTTATCAGCTTCGAACCATGAATTTGAAAGCTCTCGACCCTGGGGAAACAGTGGTGATTCGTGGCTTCTTTGATAAAGAAATCTACAATATCAAGCTCATCTACGAGGGTGAGGAAAAAATTGAAACAGTCTTTGGGATGCAAGACACCTTTGTTTTTAGCCCTCAGATTCCAAAAAACAAGCTTTTTCGGGGAGAGTATCCAATCAAAGTCTGGGTAACCCAAGATGCGAACAAAATCCCCGTTCGCATCAAAGCCAACCTTTTTCTTGGCTCATTGAATCTGGATATCGTATCTGCCAAAGGGCTAATCAACCCATACTGAACAATAGGATAACATTAAGTTAACGTCTTTCCTTTTTTTCAAATTATTCTTTTGTTTTTCTTTCGTGATCAAATCATAACGGTGCTTTATTTGGCTTTTTTGCCTAAATAATCATTATTTTTAATCAACTAATTGTAGCCAGGTATCATGGGAAAAAAGAATAAGATCAAAGTCCTAGTCGTAGACGATGAACCGGATATCGTAGAAATCCTGAAGTATAATCTGGAAAAAGAAGGCTATCAGGTAGAAACAGCCGAAGATGGCATTAAAGGTGTGAAAACCGCATCTAAGTTTTTCCCAGATGTAATCCTTCTCGATATCATGATGCCGAAGCAAGATGGGGTAGAGACCTGCTTGCAGCTGAGGGCAATCCCCGAATTGAAAAACACCTTTATTATATTCCTCACGGCAAGAATGGAGGAATATTCCGAAGTGGCTGCATTTGATGTGGGCGCGGATGATTACATCACGAAGCCCATTAAGCCCAGAGCCTTGATGAGTCGGATCGCTGCGCTTTTCCGCAGAGAATCCAAAAAGGAACAAGAACAGACCAAAATCCAGGCAAAAGACCTTCTCATTGATCGCGGAAGCTATACCATAGAAAAGGATGGAAACCAGATTTCGCTCCCTAAAAAGGAATTTGAACTGCTTTACTTTTTAGCCAAAAACCCTAATACCGTTTTTTCCAGAGACGAACTACTCCATAATATATGGGGTGCAGATGTCTTTGTACTTGCACGTACTGTGGATGTACATATCCGTAAGGTTCGTGAAAAAATAGGAGACGATTACATCAAAACTGTCAAGGGTGTAGGATATAAATTTGATCAGGCCTAGACATGCTAGGAACCTCCCGTGGCATCGCTTTGATTCTTGCAATCATCATCGGACTGATGGTGGCAGCTTTTCTTTCTTTGATGGATGACGCCACGGTCAATTTGATTTTGGTAGCCGCTGGACTAGCATTTTCAGCTTCTTACATTTTCATCTTCATCACACTGGAGTTTCTGGTATTTCGGGAGATCGGGAACATTTATTCCCTTTTGGAAAAAATCCAAAAGAAAAAGCATGGAGAAATCATTACCGAAAAATCTGGCTCTGCCTCTATTTCTCCCCTTCGGAAAATCAACAAAGTGATCAACTCCTACGCCATTGCACAGCAAAAGGAAATTGATGCTTTACAGAAAAATGCAGAGTACCGTCGAGAATTTGTAGCGGATATTTCTCATGAATTGAAAACACCGATTTTCGCTACGCAAGGTTACATTCACACCTTGCTAGATGGAGCCATAGACGATAAGCAGGTACGAATGAAATTCCTGAAACGTGCTGCCAAAAACCTTGACTCTCTTGATAAGCTCGTCATGGACCTTTTGACGCTAAATCAGATTGAGAGCGGAGACATCGATTTTCATTTTTCAGAATTTAGACTGAAAGCTTTGGTACTGGAGGTAATAGACCAACTCGAACACAAAGCCACCAAGAAAGGCATCAGTCTGAAATTCAAGTTTGAAGAGGGAGTGGACTACCTCACCTATGGAGACGAAGACAAAATCTATAGGGTGATTCAAAATCTCCTTTTTAACGCCATTAATTACAACAATAAAAAAGTAGGTGGTGAAGTGGAAGTAGAATTAAAAGCGGGAAAATCCAGTATCCAAGTATCCGTCAAGGATAATGGCAAGGGTATTCCGGCAGAGGACATTAAGCATATTTTTGAGCGATTTTATCGTGTGGAAAAAAGCCGATCCAAAGAAAAAGGCGGAACTGGGCTGGGCCTCGCCATAGTCAAGCATATTTTGGAAGGACATAAAAGTAAAATCTCCGTAAGTTCCACAGTGGGTAAGGGCTCTGTCTTTAGCTTTTCATTGCCACTAATCAAGGAGGATGAGGCAGAATAATTTCTGAAAAGAAAAATACTGCAACGATCTCACCTAAATCCCCAGAAACTTGGAAATCGCAATGAATTCTAAATGAAATAAGCGAGTCGATTTTTTTATTCCTTAGTTTTGCCTTTCCAGAACAGGAAAACTGAATTATGAAAAAAATATCCTTCTCTTCTTTAATCTTATTTGAAAGCGAAGATTACATCGTGATCAACAAGCCTCCTTATCTTTCAAGCTTGGATGATAGACATGAAGCGCAAAACATTCTGGACCTAGCGCGTACCTATACCCCCGACCCGCAACTTTGTCATAGACTAGACAAGGAAACCTCAGGATGTCTTGTAATTGCTAAGAATCCGGTTGCCTATCGAAACTTAGCCATGCAGTTTGAAAACCGAAAGGTAGACAAGGTCTATCATGCAGTAATCGAGGGTATCAAAGAATTTGATCAAGAGCTTGTGGATAAAAATCTGGCAGCTACCACTAAAGGAGTGGCAAAGGTCACCAAAGCCGGTAAGCCTGCACAAACGATTTTTCACACTTTAAAAACCTATTACGCTCACACGTTGGTGCAGTGCAAGCCGATCACAGGCCGTTTACATCAGATCCGGGTGCATTTGGCTTTTCTGAAATACCCTATCTGCGGCGACACCTTATATGGAGGCAAACCTCTTTACCTCTCTTCCCTGAAGAGACGTTTCAATCTTAAAAAGGAGACCGAGGAGCTTCCAATTATGCAGCGAGTCTCACTGCATGCATTCGCGATTTCCTTTCTTGGGGTTAAAGGAGAGTCTATTTCTGTCGAATCCCCCTACCCCAAAGACTTCCGTGTTTTGACGCAACAATTGGAAAAATCAGCCTAAATTCGTTGAAATTTCAGAAGATAATTTTCTCGAGTGAGATTACGTGCAGGCTAAGCCAATGAAAATTAGGACTTAGTATTGTAAATTTTTTGCATGCAAAATAAATTACTTCTATCTTTGTGTCCCTTTTTGAGGGCAAAATATATTTAATACGCTAAAAATTAAACAGTTACGCAGTGGATACTTTGAGCTACAAGACGATCTCAGCCAATGCCGCAACCGTAGACAAACAATGGGTCGTAGTCGATGCCCAGTCTGCAGTTCTAGGCCGATTGGCGAGTGAAGTCGCAAAAATCTTAAGAGGCAAAGTAAAGCCAAGCTTTACTCCTCACGTGGATTGCGGTGATAATGTAATCGTAATCAACGCAGACAAAATCCGACTAACTGGTGACAAGTGGGACTCCAAAGTTTATGTGAGACACACTGGATATCCAGGAGGTCAGAGAATTTCTACCCCAAAATTGTTGAAAGACAAATCCTCAACCATTTTAATCGAAAAAGCGGTGCGAGGCATGCTTCCTAAAAACAGACTAGGAAGAAAGCTTTATGGCAACCTCTATGTATACGAAGGGGCTGAGCATCCGCATGAAGCGCAGCAGCCAAAATCTATCACCCTTTAATCGAACAAATCATGGAAATGATCAACAAAATCGGTAGAAGAAAGACCTCTGTGGCCAGAATCTATATGGCTCCAGGGAATGGAAACATTACCGTCAATGATAAGTCATTGGAAGTTTACTTCCCATTTGACCTTCACCAGATCGTAGTGAAGCAGCCGCTTTCACTCGTAGGTGTAGACGGAAATTATGACATCAAAATCAATGTAGACGGAGGTGGTATCAAAGGGCAGGCAGAAGCAGCTCGTATGGCTATCTCTAGAGCTTTGTGCGAATTTGACGAGGAGCACAGAGGTCCATTGAAAAAAGAAGGTTTCCTTACTCGTGACCCAAGAATGGTCGAGCGTAAGAAGCCAGGACGAAGAAAAGCAAGAAGAAGATTCCAGTTCTCGAAGCGTTAATTCGAATCTATTCTTACATCATAGAAAAACAATTTATTAATGGCCAATTTAGAATACAAAGACTTACTAGATGCTGGTGTCCACTTCGGACACTTGACGAGAAAGTGGGATCCGAGAATGGCTCCATATATCTTTATGGAGAAGAACGGTATCCATATTATCGACCTTAACAAAACGCTTGCCTGCCTCGAAGAAGCATCTAACGCAGTGAAGCAAATCGTACGTTCCGGTAAAAAAGTGATGTTCGTCGCTACCAAAAAGCAAGCAAAAGACTTGGTAGCTGAGGAAGCACGCAGATTGAACATGCCTTACACCACCGAAAGATGGTTGGGTGGTATGTTGACCAATTTCGCTACAATCCGAAAGTCGCTAAAGAAGATGTCAACTTTGGAAAAAATGACCAAAGAAGATGCCTACACAAACTTGGCGAAGAAGGAGCGATTGATGCTTAGCCGTCAAAAGGAGAAAATGGAAACTGTACTTGGAGGCATCGCCGACTTGACTAGACTTCCAGCAGCCCTTTTCATCGTGGACATCAAGCGTGAGCACATTGCTATCGCCGAAGCAAAAAAATTAGGTATACCTGTTTTCGCACTAGTGGATACTAACTCCAACCCAAATGAGGTGGACTTCCCTATCCCAGCGAATGATGATGCCTTTAAATCTGTTTCTCTACTCGTAAAAGCATTCGGTGCAGCTATCGAAGAAGGTCTTTCAGAGCGTAAGAAAGACAAGGACGAAGCTAAATCTTCCGAAATGGAAGCTGAGAAAAAAGCACTTGACGCAGCTGAGACAGAGGAATAATCCACTGCATGATTTGATTACATAAAAAAATTGAACATCAGGCTTTCGTCTATGTTCAATTTTTTTGTTTTACCTCCTTTCTCAGGAGGAAAAAACCAATACTCCGCTGCTCGCAGCGAAATAGATTCTATAAATCAATAACGTTCCAATAAAACGACAACACAATGGCAATTACTGCACAAGAAGTAAACAAACTAAGACAAATGACCGGCGCCGGTATGATGGATTGCAAAAAAGCTTTGACTGAAGCTGAAGGTGATTTTGAAAAGGCAGTGGACATCCTTAGAAAAAAAGGACAAAAAGTATCTGCATCTAGAGCAGACAGAGAGACCAAAGAAGGTGTGGTAGTCACTCACGTTTCTGCTGACGGTTCTAAAGGAACACTTCTTTCTTTGACTTGTGAGACTGATTTTGTGGCTAAAAACGAAGAGTTCGGTGCTTTCGCAAACTCACTTCTTGAAACTGCTGTAGCAAGCGGAGCTTCTTCTGTTGAAGAAATCCTTGCACTTCCTTACGAAAATATCACTGTAGGTGAGAAAATCGTGGAAATGACTGGTAAGATCGGTGAGAAAATCTCCATCTCTCATTTCGAAGTAGTAAACGCTGAAAGCGTAGTTCCTTACATCCACTCGAACGGTAAGCTTGGTGTATTGGTAGGTTTGACCAACACAAGCGGAACTGATGCTGAAGAAGCTGGAAAAGACGTAGCGATGCAAATTGCAGCAATGAATCCAGTAGCCGTAGATAAAGACGGTGTAGATTCTAGCGTTGTAGAAAGAGAAATCGAAGTAGGAAAAGAGCAAGCTAGAGCTGAAGGTAAGCCTGAGGAAATGCTTGAGAAAATTGCTCTAGGCAAATTGAACAAGTTCTACAAAGAGAATACTTTGCTTAGCCAGTCTTTTGTAAAAGACAACTCTAGGACTATCGCTCAATATCTTGACGGAGTAAGCAAAGGAATGACTGTATCAGCATTCAAGAGAATCTCTATCGGATAATCCATTATTGCACATCCTGCAATCAACCAAAAAAGCTCTTCCTTTCGGAAGAGCTTTTCTTTTTTTAAGCATTCATCAAGTCTTCAATTTCTTCTGGGTCAATCGGGATATTTTTCATCAGGTCTAGATTTCCTCCTGACTTCACCACCACATCATTTTCCAGTCTCACTCCAAAACCCTCCTCTGGAATATAAATTCCTGGCTCTACAGTAAATACCATGTTTTCTACAATGGGATAATGCATCGTGCCCACATCATGTACATCCAACCCCAAATGATGGGAAGTGCCATGCATAAAGTATTTTTTATAGGCAGGCCATTTAGGGTCTTGCTTTGAGATATCCTTTTGAGTGATCAATCCAAGTCTTAATAATTCGTCTTGCATCACTAAGCCAACTTCACGATGATAGTCCTGAATAGTCACACCTGGAACCAACATGCCAGTGGCGATATCTTTTACCCTAAGAACGGATTGATAGACATCCTTTTGACGTGATGTAAATCGACCATTCACAGGGATGGTTCTAGTCATGTCCGCATTGTAATTGCCATACTCCGCACCCACATCCATCAGAAGTAGTTCCCCATCCTTGCAGGCTTTATTATTTTCTAAATAATGCAACACACAAGCTGAGGCTCCCGAAGCAATGATCGGCTCATATGCGAAACCCTTGCTGCGATTTCTTACAAACTCATGCAGATACTCCGCTTCGATCTCGTACTCAGTCACCCCTGGCTTTACAAAACCTAGTACCCGACGGAAACCAAGTTCTGTGATGTCGCAGGCCATTTGTAGTTGCGCGATTTCCTCTGGCTCCTTCACCCCTCTCAATTCGTGCATAATAGGCGCTAGACGATTGTATTCATGAAGCGGAAACTGCGCTTTACAACGCTCGATAAATCTCGCATCTCTTGTCTGCACCACCACTCCAGCTCTCAGATGCTCATTTGTATTCAGATAGATATTTTCACAAAGGGCGGTTACCGTGTTAAAAATCTGATCAAAGCTACCTAGCCACTGGATATTCTCGATTCCCGAGGCTTCTTGCGCTTCTTCTTTGGTGTATTTATGACCTTCCCATACAGCAATGTGTTCATTGGTTTCTCGGAGAAAAAGAACTTCCCGATAATCCTTTACTGGACAATCAGGGGCAATCAAAAGGATTGACTCTTCTTGATCGATTCCGGAGAGGTAGAAAATGTCATTGTTTTGCCTGAAACGCATGGTACCATCCGCATTGGTAGGCATGATGTCATTTGAATTCAAAATGGCAACGCTTCCAGACTGTAGTTTCGAAGCGAGTTTTGCTCTATTCCGCTGATAGAGTTCTTTGGGAAGTGGAGTATATTTCATCTTAATAAAATTGTATCGAGTAAAAATCTAATTTTCAAACCAAGCAACTCTACGTTGGGTTAAGTACAAACTTAACATTATTCACGTCGCTTTAAAAGCCTGCATTTTTGCGTAACTTCGCCCTTCTAAACCCCATTGATGATCAATATTAAAGAACTTCCAAACGGGATCCGCATTGTCCATCAGGAGATCACACATACTCGATTGGTCCATTGTGGATTTATATTGAATATTGGCAGCCGAGATGAAACCAAGGCTCAAGAAGGGCTCGCCCATTTTTGGGAGCATATGGCATTCAAAGGAACCAAAAAGCGGAAGACTTTTCATATCCTCAATCGTCTAGAGTCACTGGGTGGAGAACTCAACGCCTATACCACCAAGGAAAAGGTGTGTTTCTATGCCTCTACTCTCAAAGATCACTACCCAAAGGCAGCCGAGCTGCTGTACGACATTACATTCAATAGTACCTTTCCAGAAAAGCAAATCGAGAAAGAGCGACAGGTGATTTTGGAAGAAATGGCCATGTATCGCGACTCTCCGGATGATTCTATTCAGGACGAGCTAGACGCTCTGGTTTTTGAAAATCATTCCCTAGGTAGAAATATTTTGGGCTCGGAAGAAACTGTAGCCTCATTTACCCAAAACGATTTCTTTGATTTTATAGGTACGCATCTGGACACTGAGCATCTGATTTTTTCCGTGGTAGGAAACATTAGCTTTGCCAAAGCACTTCGTCAAATCGAAGGTCCGCTAAAAGATATTCAGCCTAAGAAAAGTCTCTACATTCGAAGTGATTTTCAGAATTATGAGCCTAAGCAAAAGACTATTAATAGAGAAGTAACACAGTCCCTTTGTGCCATGGGACGTCCTACTTATTCACTTCATGATCCGAATCGGTACAAGCTTTTCCTGCTGAACAACATCCTCGGTGGCCCTAGCATGAATAGCCGATTAAATCTCACCTTACGAGAAAAACACGGTTTGGTGTATAGCATTGAGTCCTCCTATCAACCCTTTTCCGATACGGGATTTTTCGGGATTTATTTTGGAACGGAGGGCAAAACCCTGGACAAGGCGAGGAAACTTGTCCTCAAAGAATTAGCCCTACTTCGAAATAAAAAGATGGGTACATTACAGCTGCACATGGCCAAGGAGCAAGTCATTGGGCAAATGGCCATGGCAGAGGAAAATTATGCTGGACTTATGCTGGTTTATGGCAAAAGCCTTTTGGATCATGGCAAAATTGACTCATTGGATAGAATTTTCGATTTGGTAAGAGAAACCAAAGCCGAAGAGCTGCAGGAGATTGCCCAAGAAACTTTCGATCCAGAAATGATCAGTACGCTGACCTACTTACCCCATTAATTCTCATGGACTTCCTTGACCAAGACTTACTTTCCTATTGCGAAAATCACACCTCTCCGGAAGATGCTCTTCTCAAAAAAATAACCCGAATCACGGAGACTCGGGTGCTTTTACCCAGAATGATTTCTGGTCATTTTCAAGGAAAATTTCTGGAGCTAATCTCTAAAATAGCCCGTCCCAAGGTAATTTTAGAATTGGGTACGTATACAGGCTATTCGGCTATTTGCCTGGCCCGAGGTCTAGATTCGGAAGGAAAGCTGATCACCATAGATGTCAATGATGAATTGGAAACCATGGTAAGGGGCTTTTTCAAAGAGAGCGGAATGGAGCATCAAATCGATTATCGACTGGGAAATGCCATGGATATCATTCCAGAGTTAGATGGACCTTTTGATTTGGTTTTTCTCGATGCCGACAAAGTAAATTACAGCGCGTATTTTGATTTACTTATAGATAAGCTAAGTCCAGGCGGTTTTATTCTTGCAGATAATGTACTTTGGTCCGGAAAGGTGGTGGATCTTGGCGGTAAAAAAATGGACAAGGATACTCGCGCTTTGCTTCATTTTAACAAAAAAGTACAGGACGATCCACGAGTAGAAAATGCCCTCCTCCCCTTGCGAGATGGAGTGATGATGCTAAGAAAAAAATAAAGGAATTAAAAAGGGAATCATTTTTGCAGAAAGTAGGCCAACCGTAGGTTTTAAGCCTTTTTTCACATGAAGTACACCAAATTATTCCTTGTTCCTTTTCTTCTGATTCTTTCGCTTTCATTTGAGAGTTTGGCGCAGATCCCACAAGTGCCTGCAGAGCTGGAGTTTGCCGACCTTTTGGTACGGATCAATCCGCAAGCACGAAGAGAAATCCAACTGGATGTGGATGCGCAATATCGAAACCCGGAATATTTCAAAATTAAACTTGATCGGGTAAACCTATACATGCCTTTGGTGGAGCGGGTACTTCGGGAAAACAATGTCCCCGAAGACCTGAAATTTCTCGTGATTCAAGAAAGCAGCTTGATTTCAAATGCTGTTTCCACATCCAATGCGGTTGGATTTTGGCAGTTTAAGCAAGGCACGGCAGAGGAGGTGTTTTTACGTGTCGATGGACAAATCGATGAGCGTCAAAATATTGCTTCCTCGACCAAAGGAGCTGCACTTTATTTAAAAAAACATAATAACTCTTTTGATAATTGGATGTGCGCCTTGGTTTCCTATCAAATGGGCTTAGGTGGAGCCAAAAAGTACTTTGGAGATAGATACAATGGTCAGCGGGTGGTCGATGTAGATCGAAATACGCATTGGTATTTCAAGAAATTTCTTGCCCATAAAATCGCCTTTCAGGATAACATCAATCAATTTACCAGCAATAGAAGACTTGTAGAAGTATCCGTCAATGGCCCGACGACTCTTTCCGCGTTGGCCAAAAAGTATAATGTTTCCGAAGATCATTTGGAAGAATATAATACTTGGACGAAAAATGGTAAAATCCCAGCTGGAAAAACCTATACCCTAGTCTATGTTTCCACAGGTGAACTTCCTATCCAGCCTGCCATCATCGAAAGCAAGCCACAGACCAAGACGGAGAGCAAGGTTAGCCCAAAGTATAGTTTGGCTGATAGCTATCCAAAGGTATCAGGAAACCAAAGCAAGGCCTCTCAGCCAAATCAAATCCGAGTAAACGACATTAAGGCTGTTCAAGCGCCTGCAACCACCACACAGGCTGATTTCGCAGAAGATCTGGAAATCAAAGAAAAGAAGCTACGAAGATTAAATGATCTGGAAAAAGGTGCTCGAATAGAATCTGGAAAGTACTATTACACCAAAAAGAAGAAGGCGAAAGCAGAAGTAGAAACACACATTGTGCGTGCTGGTGAAACGCTGTGGAGCATTTCTCAGAAATATGGTATCAAACTTAGCTCCCTCAAAGCAAAAAATAGAATCCGTAAAGACTCCGAGCTCAAAGTGGGTATGGTTCTCAATCTCCAAGAGCACAGAAGCAGAGGGGAAGAAATTCCGATCGTGCAAGTTCCTGCTCAGCCACAGCCAAGCAAAGTGGTAATTGCTGAGAGCAAACCGACAAGTACACCGACCCAAGTTACCGCACAAACAAACAAGGCGCCGAGTCAAACCTATCATACCGTGAGACAAGGAGAGACGCTTTTTGCGATCAGCAAAAAATACGGAGTTTCTGTGAATGAATTAAAAACCTGGAATCGAATCGGTAACGATAACCTCATCAGCATAGGTCAGAAATTGGTTATCTTCACGCCTTAATTTATCAATGTCGCTCACCCTTCATGCAAAGGTTTTTACTGCTTTTTGGAGCTTTTCTATTCATTTTTGCCCAATCTAGTCGTGCTCAAGATCGGCAAGTAATCCCCGATACGGTTTTGATCAATGGGGACACTTTGCTCATGCTAGGTGACTCGCTTTTGATTGAAGAACCTCCCAAAGAAATATTCTGGAAGACCGGGGGAAATTACAACCTTAACATACAACAAGTAACCCTTAGTAATTGGGCTGCAGGTGGTGCTAGTTCTTTGGCTTTGAACTCGGGCCTTTCCCTTTTTGCCAATTATAAAAAGGACAAGAAAGTTTGGGACACGCAGCTTAATGTCAATTTAGGATTCAATAGTCAATCCGATCGAGAGTACCGAACCAGAAAGACTAATGACAACCTGAACTTTGTGAGTAACTATGGTCGTGAGTTATCCGAATTATACTATCTGTCCACCCAAATCGACTTCCGAACCCAACTTCTTGAAGGCTTTAAATATAGTCGCCCGGGTGGGGGTGATTCTGAAACCCGGCAAAAAATCTCTGACTTGCTCAGCCCGGGCTACTTGCAATCGTCTACGGGTATCAACTACAGACGTACCTACGAAAACGAAAGCAAAGTATCCATGATCTTGTCCCCTTTTACGGGACGATTCACAATCGTGATGAATGACTCACTCAGTCAGGCTGGAGCATTTGGTGTGACTCCTGGCGAAAATGTCCGTGCTGAAGCTGGAGTTTCCTTGAATACCTCCATTTCGAATTTTAAGATAATGGAAAATGTCACCTGGAAGGCAGATCTGAACCTCTTCTCAAACTACGAGCGATTTGGAAATCTAGTAGTGAACTTCAATTCAGTGATCCGCCTAAAAGTGAACAAATTCATCTCCACACGGATCGAGACCATACTAATCTATGATGAGGAGGTCTTCATAAAACAAGATGATGGCACGTCAAAACAGGCCATTCAGCTCCAAAACCTCATAAACTTTGGGATATCTCTGGACTTTTAAAAGTCCGTGTCCAAGCCAAATTTCCGCTGAAACTCCGCGAGGGCTCCGTGCTTCTTTTTGAGATATTCAAACTTCTCAGAGTTGGTATACATTCTGTTTGCACTCTGATCTGCTTCCTCCTGAATGTCAAGCTTGAATGAAATCTCTGACACCTTTCCTTCCTCTCTGAAATAATGTACCAAAGAAGGAATCATCTTTGTCGCGATTTCTTCCTGCACATGCCCAAAAACCTGAATACTGACTTCAGATTCGTGAAATTCCAACTCTTGGTTAAGAATTGCCAACTCTAGGTTTTTATCCTCTTGGGTAAGCTTATCTTTAATTCCTTCGATTAGTTGATTAAACAAAGGGGGCGTAAGGGAAACTCGCTCCACGCTCTTCTCTTTAGCTTCTTCGGCTACAGCCTTCGATGCACTTTCTTCCACCTCATCTTTAGCTGCTTTAGTTAAGAGCTCCTTGGTATTCGATAGGCTTGTGGGGATAGAAAGCGTTTTCGGAGGAGGTGCTTTCTTTAGGGTGTCCTCGATTGCGCTTGTAGCTGGGCTTTTCGAAGCAGAAGGCTCCTCAGTCTTCGGTTCTAGGCTTTTTTTTTTGACTCTGCCTGAGCTAGCTTCGCTAGCGTGAAAGCTTGGGAAAGCTTCGCCACTTTCATCAAGGCCAATTCCACATGCAAGCGCTGATTCTTGCTCATTTTATAATTGATGTCGCATTGATTGATAATATTCAATGCAGAAATCAAAAAGGATACAGAAGTGGACTCACTTTGCTGAATATATCGTGCTTTCGTATCGTCAGAAACCTCCAAAAGCTCCACAGTAGCTGGATCTTTCACTACCAAAACATCCCTCAAATGAGTGGCTAGACCTACGATAAAATTATGCGCATCAAATCCCTTTTTAAGGATTTCATCAAAAATCAAAAGTGCCTCACTTATATCCTCAGCTAAAAAAGCATCTACAACCTTGAAGTAATAATCGTAATCCAGAATATGGAGATTATCTATAGTCTCTTGATAGGTGACTTTCTTACCCGCAGAATAGGTTACGATCAAGTCAAAAATAGATAAAGCATCTCGAAGGGCTCCATCAGCTTTGGTCGCGATCAGTCGAAGAGCCTCCTCTTCAAACTCTACTTTTTCTGCCTCTGCAATTTTGGTGAGATGCGTAGCAATATCCCTGATCTGAATCCTATTGAAGTCAAAAATCTGACATCGAGATAGAATGGTGGGAAGAATTTTATGCTTTTCCGTGGTAGCCAAAATAAAGATGGCATAACTCGGCGGCTCCTCTAAGGTCTTCAAAAAGGCATTGAAGGCCGAAGTCGAAAGCATGTGAACCTCATCGATGATATATACTTTGTACTGACCTTTTTGCGGAGCGTAACGTACCTGATCAACAAGATTTCGAATATCATCTACAGAGTTGTTAGATGCTGCATCAAGTTCGTAGATATTAAATGAACTGTTGTTTTGGAAAGATTTGCAGGCATCGCAGGTATCGCAAGCCTCGAAATCTGCGGTTTTGTTTTCGCAGTTGATCGTTTTAGCCAAAATTCTGGCGCAAGTAGTTTTACCCACTCCTCTAGGACCACAAAAAAGAAAAGACTGCGCCAAGTGATTATTCTTGATCGCATTTTTCAGGGTGGTGGTAATGTGCTCCTGCCCTACTACGCTTTTAAAATCCGCCGGTCTGTATTTCCTTGCCGAAACGACAAAATTTTCCATCACCGCAAGATATAAAAAACTGAGTATTCGGGAGGTAGGAAAAGGCAGGGATTGGAAAGATTTTATTTAAGCATTTGACACTTAGCGGGATTATCTTACTGATATGACTGAGTGCAATCCCTTCCCGAAAATTTCATTGGCACTTTCTAGATGTATTAACCAGATTTTACTCGATGATCTAAAAAATCGAAGAGGTGTTGGGAACAAAATTTCGCTTACTTTTGTCATCCCTACAATGGGGCTGACCGGTATTGACAGGAAGTGTGAATAGCGGGCTCGCATGCAGGCTGGAGTATGTACGGCCTTAAACCATTCATACGAACCATAATTGGCGAATCTAATTACGCCATGGCTGCCTAATCTAACCTTTTAGGATAGACTGCTTTAAGGGTTGAGTCCCCAATCGGGATTCCCCAGCCACATCCCTCCGCCCTCCGTCCTTTCGGGGTGGACTAAGGGGTGTCGATAAGATTGGACTGCTGCTCGAGATGCTATTCATCGGGCCTAAGACTTAATAGCTAAGCCGGTGCAAGGTGTGTCATCCACCATAATCTGGTCGAAAACCAATCGATGACTAAGCATGTAGACGGTACGGTGTTTCCTTATCTGGACGCGAGTTCGAATCTCGCCAGCTCCACAAAACCTCTCCAAATGGAGAGGTTTTTTTATTACCCTCCGAGATAAGTGAATTTTTCATATTTTTAGTTGTAGCTGATAAAATACTGATGATAATCTTGTGCTATTTTAAGATTCAGATAAAATTTAATCCCGCCCCTTTGTACGAATTGAAATCTTTCTAAAAATGAAACTAAAACCTTTCAAAAATGGAGATCTCGTCCTTACCCCCAAAATGTCGATTCAATTAATAGTTGCATTATTTATTTTGGGAATAGGAATAGGAGTAAGCTTTGCTTCACCAAATAACTCTAAATTCTCCTTGCTTTTATGTTCAATTATAAGCCTGGTTATTGTTGTCAACACCTTTCTGAAATCCAAAAACTGAAATGGCAGCTGTCTACGACAAATACTATCAAACAGAAAATCTATTCGGCGAGCCTTATCCAGAATTGATTGAGTTTTTTGCTGGATATCCGAGAAAAGGGAATGTACTTGATCTAGGCTGCGGGCAAGGAAGGGATGCGATATCACTTGCGCGTCTTGGGTATGATGTGACTGGAATTGACAACTCTCTAGTTGGAATTGACCAGATGAATAGAATAGCAAAGACCGAAAATCTTAACTTAAAAGGCCTAGTAGAAGACATTTATGCCTTTGATAATTTTAAAGGATTTGATTTTGTCCTTTTAGACAGCATGTTTCATTTCACCAAAAAGGATAAGAAAAAAGAAGTCGAATTCATCCAACGAATCATATCAGGTATTCAAAGTGAATGTATTGTGGTGATTTGTATCCAGGACTCTGGGAGTAAAATCAAGGTACTAAATGAGGCCATTAGCCAAGATATTCCACTCCGGAGATTAATCGATCGTCAATTCAATTACACTTTTGAAGATCAAGAAACTGGATTTAAATCTGAGACAGCTTACAGAATGATTGCATGGGAAAAAGATTCAGCCTCTGTTTAAGGATTTCTAAATTTTTATCCTGAGGGCACAAGTACTCAGATTTTTGACCTCTACGGAGATAGGTCTTATCTTGGGTAAATTTTAAATGAGCTAACTTAGACCTATGAAAAAGATCCTATCCACCCTTGCATTTCCTTTAGTATTAATTCTTTTTTCTTGTTTCATCTTTTTGAATAAGGGGGCTTCAGACTCCTCTTCTGACCGAGACGACTCTCAAAAATTCGATAATTTGGTTTGGGCTGACGAATTTAATGGCTCAGGGGCTTTAGATGAGGAAAAGTGGTTTCATCAAACCCAATTACCCCCTTGGGGAAGTTGGTTTGGCGGATTAGTTAATCATTATACAAATCGGGTAGAAAACACCTTCCAAAAAGACGGCTTTCTTCATTTAGTAGCCAAAAAAGAAACATTTACCGACCAAGGTGAAACCAAAGAATACACGGCTGCCCGCCTCAATTCTAAATTTTCCTTTACCTACGGTCGAGTGGAAGTACGAGCAAAGCTCCCTTCTGGCGTAGGGACCTGGCCTGCCATCTGGATGCTCAATACCAATATTGATGAAGATGGTGCCTTTTGGGATAATCAGGGCTACGACACTACCAAATGGCCTTATTGTGGAGAAATAGACATCATGGAGCATTGGGGGGATGATCAAGATTATGTATCCAGCGCACTTCATAATGGCTCCAGCTATGGAGATGGGGTCGTGAATGTAGGCGGTCAAAAAATCAAAAATGCTTCAGATGATTTCCATATCTATTCTATGGTATGGGATAAGGACAAGATCGTATTCAGCGTCGACGGAGTAGAACATCTCACCTACGCCCCAGAAGTAAAAGATGAGAACACCTGGCCCTATGACAGTGACTACTATTTCTTGATGAATATTGCGATTTTGCCAGAAATTGATCCTGATTTTACAGAAAGTGCCATGGTGGTAGACTACATTCGAGTCTATCAGTAGTCTTTTCAAAGCGATATTCTTTTGCTCAGACAATTCTCGATCTAGCTAATGAAAAAATCGGTTTTTGAAATAACTCAGATGGATTGCCCCTCCGAGGAGAATTTGATCCGGATGAAACTAGAGGGTGTTGACGGCATCGCCAATCTTAACTTTGATATTCCGAATCGCAAACTGACGGTATATCACTCGGGAGAAATCGGCCCTATTGAAAAGTCCCTTGCCGAACTAAACCTGGGTGAAAAAAAGCTATCGACTTCTATTACTGATCAAGAAGAATTTGAGGAGCATCAAGATCAGAAAAAACTTCTTTGGATGGTTTTACTGATTAATTTTTTCTTTTTCCTACTTGAAATGACTTTTGGCTTGATCTCAAAATCCATGGGATTAGTGGCTGACAGTCTGGACATGCTCGCCGATAGTTTTGTATACGGGATCAGTTTATTCGCTGTGGGTGCAGCGATCCATAGAAAGAAACGCATTGCTAGCATCGCTGGATATTTTCAGATCGTACTTGCTCTTATTGGTTTTGTAGAGGTTTTACGAAGGTTTCTTGGATCAGAAAAATTACCGGACTTTCAAACTATGATTTGGGTGTCACTTTTGGCACTAGTAGCTAATGCCCTTTGTCTTTATCTCTTACAAAAATCAAAAACTAAAGAGGAAGCACATATGAAAGCAAGCATGATTTTCACATCCAATGACGTGATTATCAATGCGGGGGTCATTGTCGCAGCCTTACTGGTCAACTGGCTCAATTCGAGCCTCCCGGATCTCCTCGTAGGGATCATCGTCTTTGCCTTGGTTATTCAGGGGGCTTTTCGAATCCTAAAGCTCGCCAAATAACCAAATTACCAAGAGTATAATTCTTACTTACCCTGTAAAGTAAGCCTCAAGTTCAGCCATCATTGCATTACGATCTCGAAGGTCATTAATGACTTTACCTTTTTCCAAAAGCACAATTCGATCACAAATCTCCGTGACATGGTTCAGATCGTGCGAAGAAATCAAAAAGGTGGTTTGAGACTTTTCTTTCTCTTGTAAAATCAGTTTTTTCAATCGAATCTGAGAACTTGGATCCAGGTTTTCAAAAGGCTCATCTAAGTAAACTACTTCGGGATTGCCCATTAAGGCAGCAGCTATACCTACCTTCTTTAGGTTTCCCTTCGAGAGATCTCGGATGTACTTTTTCTTGCCTTGAATTTCATCATTAAAAAGCTCGGTAAACTTTGACAAGTGCAGGTTCAAATCCTCTTCGGAGAGCTGGTACATTTTGCGAAGCGTCTCAAAATACTCATCTGGAGTCAAGTAAGCCAAGAGCATATGCTCGTCCAAATAAGCCCCAGTTCGCCCTTTCCATGCTTCCGACTTACTCACATCCTCCCCTTCTAGGGTTACTGTGCCTTCCGTTGCTCTTACCAGGTCGAGCATGATTCGAAAAAGTGTGGTTTTACCTGCACCATTATTTCCAACTAGGCCAAAACATTCAGATTTTGGAATCTCCAGCTGTGGCACGTCCAATACAACTGCTTCTTTATACTGTTTTTTAAGGTTTGTTACACTGATCATACTTCTTGTCTAAATGATGATGAAACTTCGTAGCGCTGATTGAGCACTCTTTTTACGTTGATATTGATAAGTTTTTTGGAGAAAATCAATCCTAGCAGACCAACCGATCCAAGTGCCGCTAGACCAACATAGTCATTGATTAGCAAGGCAAAAGGGAGATAAATCGCATAAGGTATGACAATCAATGGTATAATTATCAAGAATTGGGCTGCCCCTACTCCTTCATAATTAAACATCGCTCCCTTATTCAAATCCATGGGTTTTGGTTTCCAAAGCGCCACATAAATCAATAAATGGATGAGAACTCCAATGTTGAAAATAAAGGTGACAAAATGGATCAGCAGAAACTTCCAGCCAAAATACGCATAAGGCACCGATAGCAGAAAGCAAAGGCATGAGATAGAAATGAAGAGTAAATATTTCCCCCGAATCAGAGACTCAATGCCATTTCTTCGATTGATGAAAAAATCAAAATTCGAGGAGTTCCAGCTTAAAAATAGCTGACCATATTGGATCATAAAGATACCTGTGATGAAAATCCCAACGAATATGAAAATGGCACTTACCCCTTCATCCTGATATACTGGATTGGTATAAAAAATCAACCCATAAAGCAAAAAGAAAGCTGAAAGCATGAGATACGATCTACTCTTTTTATGACGGATGATGAGCTTCCATTCCAAATTCGCCATTTCACCAGCATCTCCAAATCTGGAGAAAAATCCTACGCTTTGATTGGCAAAACGAACTTCTTCCTCTTCCGTCAGATCCTCCAGATAGGCATTATTGAGATAGAATCGGTATGTAATAAAGTAGGTCAGAATGCAAAGTCCCAAAAACCCAATCACAGGAATCAGGCTTGTCATAGAGTAAATAAACAAGGGAGCTAATAATTCGCCCATGTTAAACCAGCCCAGATAACTCAATCCGCCACCTAAAATCAATACCACAAAAACCACTACAAGCCCAATAAAGCTATCCTCGAATTTTTGCTTAAACCAAAGCATAAACCAATGCAAAGACCAACTTAACAGAACAATCGTCCCAATCCAGCCAATCAGCCCTAACATACCATGGGCTTCCGCTACCTTACTGATCCCGAAGGGAAGAAATAGGAGAAGGGCTATAATATTTAGTGGAGAGAAAAATGATCGCCCGAGCAGAATATTCATGATTTTCCGCTTTCCGATAGGCAGATGCAGAAGACTCTCCAGTTCGATTACTGGGAGTTTTTGGATAAAATATCTATACATAAACTCACCCAAGAAGAAATAGATGAGCGAACTGTTCACTACGAAAATCGGATCTTGACCTTCTGCTAGCTTATCTATGATGTTGGCCAAAAGGAGACCCGCCATCAATACATAGCTTAGTAATAGAATAGCCAAAAAGATCAAAAGTCCAGTCACTGCCGCACTTTTTGCAAAGGAGGTGGATCGAAAGGACTTGAGCCATTGTAATCGAATGAGTTCGAAAATCATAAGTGGGAATGATTATTTGCATTAAATTCGTGTCAAAAGATAGGGAATATGTGCTATTCCCAAGAAAAAATGATAAGAAAATCACCCGATTTAACGATGAGCGAGACGATGAGTTTTTTTGATGCAGTAGAAAGTAGAAGATCAGTCCGGATTTTTGACCAAGAAACTCCGTTTGATCATGATTTGATTAAGAAGGCACTAGAAGCTGCAATTTTATCTCCAAATAGTTCCAATCTTCAACTCTATCAATTTATCCGCGTTCCCGAATCCTCTTCCTTAAAAGACCAGCTTGCTGAGCTCTGCATGCGACAAAAAGCCGCCACCACGGCTAGAGAATTGGTCGTGGTAGTGACTCGACGAGATCTATGGAAATCGCGTGCAGCTGCCAACTACGAATACATCAAATCGGCGACTCAAAATCAATCCGAGAAGAAGAAAAAACAAGCCCTGAGCTACTACGGAAATTTAATCCCCAAGCTTTACAGCAAATTTCCGGGATGGACCTTGGTAAAAAAATTAATCGCCTTTACCGTAGGTTTAAAACGACCTATGGTTCGAGAGGTCGGTGAAACAGAAGTTCGAATTTCGGTTCATAAATCTGCAGCTTTGGCAGCCATGACCTTTATGCTGGGAGTGAAGGCAGTTGGGTATGATACCTGCCCTATGGAAGGCTTTGATAGCAAGCGGGTGAAAAAACTCCTAAATCTTACCTCAGGTTCTGAAATCTGTATGATCATTGGCTGCGGCAAAGGGCTTCCTGAGGGGATTTATGGTGAAAGATTTAGAGTTGAATCAGAACTACTGATCTCAGAGAAGTGATTACAACACCAAAAAACCTAAGAGTATCACTTGCTCTACCGAAATCTCACCGAATCGGTCATTTGGTTAAATTTAAACCAAGCTTTACATAATTTTTCTTTTTTTTAAACCATTTTTTCTGTAGCAGCTTGTATTTTTACCGCTAGGTCAAGCAAAATTTTGCATTGGCTATTTGGTTTGAATTCAAAAAAAAGATGTTGGAATACAATTTTATGTTCTTTTTTTTGTCTACACCCCAATTTATAATTAAAAAAGTGGAGCTAAATCACCCTTAATTTTAGCTTCATTTATTCATAAAATACAGATCAACAGATACTTATATTATTTGTAAAAGGGCTTTGTACTAAATCGGAAGGACTAATGGCATAATTTATGCCGAAGGTGAAAGATCATAGCTTAAATTTTACCCATATAGAATTACAATTTTACCCAAAATGACTCGAAGCTTCTTATATCGGTGTGTACCGGTTTTTGTAGGACTTTTGTGCTGCGGCCAAACTGTTTTTGCACAATTTGTCAATACGGGTAAATTATCCGTCAAAGAAGGAGCAATTATATGGTCTGCATTTCCATTTGAAAATCGCACCGATGCCTCATTTATAAACGATGGGACAGTAATATTCTTGTCTGATGTAGCCAATGAAGGAGAGTTTACCTTTAGCCAGTCCGAAGAAACCGGACTACTTCGATTAGAAGGGCTTAGTGGTCAGAGTCTAACGGGCTCTTCAAAGATCAACACTTGGAATCTATTCCTTAGCAACGATTCCGACTTCATTCTATCCAATGATCTGCAGGTATCTGGCTTAGCGGACTTTGAGGCAGGGGTAGTCAGGGCAAGTTCTGCTGACCATATTTTTGGTTTTGAAGTAGGTGCAAATTCTGAGAACTCCTCTGATGAAAGCTTTGTAGATGGGAAAGTAGGTGCCGCTATCGAGCAGGAGCTTCTTTTCCCTACGGGAGATGCAGCATTTCGTCGTATTCTTTTCGCTTCTCCAATTCCCGCAGGAGATGAATTGAATATCACTGCTCGATATTTTTTAGAAGATCCAGGTAACCTTTACCCTAGAGATCAAACGGCTCCAAACGTTGTTTTAGTAAATGATGCCGAATATTGGGAACTAGAAAATCTTGAGGCAAGTGACCGCGACTTAAGCCTAACTCTTTCTTGGCGTGATGTGACCACACCTCCTTTTATCTTAGGAGAGCTCAACAAAATTGGGATTGTAAGATGGGACGAAACTGATTCTCAATGGGTCAGTGAAGGAGGAGAAATAGATTTACCAGCACAACTTGTGAGCTCGGCTGTCACACTTAGTGGCACTTCTGTTTATACATTAGGTGTGCTCACTGGGTTTACTAATTTGGGGCTAACAAAAACCTCATTCGACCTTTCCATCTGGGAGGGCGATCAATTTGACTATCAAATCACCCTTCAAAACAATAGCCAGGTTGCCGCCACAGACGTCGTTCTGGTTGATAATCTTCCTAGAGAGCTTGAATTTGTGAGCGTAGAAGGAGAATCGATTTTTGGGCTACTTGAGTTTGACGTAGAGGTCGTCGGCCAGTCTGTTATCATCCGTATCCCCGAGTTTATCGGCGGCGATGAGGCCACTTTTACACTGCGAGTAAGGGCAGCTGATCCAGGCCGAATCATCAATGTGGCAGAGGTAAGCTCTTTTGAACCAGATGAAGATCCTAGTGACAACCTGGATACAGATGAAAATGAGGTGAAATCATTCTTCATCCCAAATGCCATCACGCCAAATTCTGATGGATTCAATGATCAATTTGAAATAAAGGGACTCAACAAATTTGTCTCTAACAAGCTTACTATTTTCTCACGTTGGGGGGATAACATCCTTGAAGAAGATAATTATTCGAACAACTGGGAAGCAAAAGGGCTTGTGGCAGGCACCTACTTCTACATTTTAGATGTGGTAGAAGAAGATGGAAGCACTCAGTCCTTTAAGGGTTGGATTCAAGTAATTAAGGAGGATTAAAAAAACAAAACGCTGTCTTCACGGTCAAAATTAAAGCATTAAAAGTTTAGTAAATATAGAGGTTATGAAAAAGGTATTACTGGTAAGTTTCTTGGCGCTATTTGTCGGTGTAGCCCATGCGCAGGTAGGGATTGGGACAGAAAATCCCCATCCATCTACTATTCTGCATATTGAATCTTCCAATCTTGGGATTTTGATCCCAAGACTCTCACTTAATTCCCCAGAGGATGCAGCGTTGCTACCTGGAGGACCTGTGGATGGCCTTTTGGTTTTCAACATCAATCAAAGTGAAACTATTGAGCCCGGCTTCTATTTCTGGCGAGAGGGGAGTTGGAATCGAGTATTGGATTCTGATAATCTGGACGATATTGACGATCAACTTGCCGCAGTAGGCACAGAACTGGAGGATATCCGCATGAAAATGCAAGGGAGCCTAGTTGTGAATGAAGATGGCACAATAGGTTATTTTGATGAAAATGGGGATTTCATAGTCTTAGACCTCGAAGAAATTGTACAAAACTTACAAACCATTACCACACTTACCGACAATGCAAATGGGACTTTTACTTTCACCTCTGAAGATGGTACAGCAGTTACCTTCAATGCAAATACCGAACTTTTAGATAATGGTGATGGGACGTTTACTTTTACCAGCGCTGCAGGAATAAGTTTAGATTTTGATTCTAGACGTGCTTTAATCACTGACAACGGTGATGGTACTATTTCAATCACCGATGATTTCGGGAATACTGACGTAGTCGATGGTTCTATCACTAACGAATTACAAACCCTTGCAATTAATGGGGATCAGCTTTCCATTTCCGATGGAAATACTGTTACTCTCCCTACATCCACAGGGCCTCAAGGTCCAAAGGGTGATAAAGGTGACCCAGGAGAAATGGGCCCTTCCGGCCCTCAAGGTGCTGCTGGTGCTGACGGAGCCGATGGAGCAACCGGTGCAACTGGTCCTACAGGACCTACCGGAGCTGCTGGCACTAACGGAATAGACGGAGCTACTGGAGAAACCGGAGCTACTGGAGCAACCGGACCAATTGGACCTACCGGTGCTGATGGTGCAACTGGTCCACAAGGACCTACCGGACCTCAAGGTGATACTGGCGCCACTGGACCACAAGGGGATACTGGTCCACAAGGCCCAATTGGACCTACTGGTGCAGATGGAGCAGATGGCGCAACTGGTGCAACCGGACCTACTGGTGCGGACGGAGCAACCGGAGCGCAAGGACCTACTGGACCAACCGGTGCAGATGGACCCACTGGACCTCAGGGTGCTCAGGGAATACAGGGCGAGACTGGACCTACCGGAGCAACCGGACCTAAAGGAGATACTGGTGCTACTGGTGCACAAGGAGAAACAGGGCCTACCGGACCTCAAGGAGATACCGGAGCTACTGGTGCACAAGGACCTACTGGAGAAACCGGAGCTACTGGAGCTGCTGGCGCCGATGGAGCAACTGGTGCTACTGGTGAAACCGGAGCTACTGGACCAACCGGTGCTGATGGACCTACTGGACCTCAGGGTGCTCAAGGAATACAAGGCGAGACTGGACCTACTGGACCTCAAGGGGATACTGGTGCACAAGGCCCAATTGGAGCTACTGGAGCAGATGGCGCCGATGGAGCTACTGGTGCACAAGGCGAAACAGGACCTACTGGAGCTGCTGGCGCCGATGGAGCTACTGGTGCTACTGGTGAAACCGGAGCTACTGGACCAACCGGTGCTGATGGACCTACTGGACCTCAGG
>NZ_JBHRZS010000001.1:0-2016 GCF_042649705.1 Algoriphagus namhaensis | reverse complement strand
CTGCTGGACTTGGGAGAGACGGTGAAGTTCAAGCCGAGCTTCTTGATCAAGGAAGTGAAAGGAGCTCCGACGAATTATGATATCAATGCGATGTTCCTGTTTTATGAGCGGATTTGGGTGGGAGGTTCCTACCGAAGCAACATGAAGATCTGGAATGACAATTTGCAGGAGAATTTGAGCAATAGAAATGCGGTGGCGGCGGTGATTGAGATTTTCCCGACCGACCGTTTACGAATCGGGTATGCGTACGATCATAACCTGAACGTATTACAGGACTATCGAAACAACTCGCATGAGTTTTCGATCGGCTTCTATATGACCCCAAGAAAAGCAGTAATGAGAAATCAAAGATGGTTCTAAAGATGAAAAGACTAGCGACACAAATCATATTAAGTGCAGTGCTGATCTTTGGATCGGTAGGGATCACACAAGCCCAGAAGGGGTTGCTGCGCTATGCAGATGAGCAGGTGAGCCTGTATAACTATAAGACTGCGATTGCGGTGTACGAGGAGGCATATGCGAGGAAGCCGAAGATGAGTACCGCAGACTCGATTGCCAAGACCTACGACGAGATCCGTGACTATACCAATTCCTACAAATGGTGGGAGACGGCGATCGGTTACGAGGAAGCGGGTCTGTTTGAGTACGAAGGTTACTTGAAGTCCGCCCAACGTACGGGTAATCTGAGAGAGGCGAGAGATATGCTGGAGAGCAAGGGCTTGCTGGATAGCGTGCAGGTGAAGCAGTTTATCGATAAGAAGAGCAGGCTGAATGTCAAGCCACAAAATGTGGAAGCATTGAACTCGAGCGAGTCAGACTTTGGACTGGCGATGGACGGGCAGGGTAACAAGTACTTTGTATCCGACCGGGGAGGAAGCTTTGTAGATGAGAGACCTGGTATTCGAATTGATGGTCGGAATAAGATATTTAGTGAAGAGAAGCAGGACTATACCGGCAGAGAATACTTCAGTGTATACAAGGAAGACGAAGAGGGGAACATCAGTGAGGTGATCTCCAATGTACCGAACACGTACAACTTTGCCGATCCGAGCTATGCCAAGGAAGCGGGCGTGCTGTTCTACTCGGTGACCCGAGGGATAGAGAAAGTGAAGAAAGACCGGGAGATCAATGTGTTTCCGGAGATCTATTATAGCACGGTAACCGAAGAGGGGACGCTGGAAGGTTTTATGCCGTTTCCGTTCAATGACTCGATCGGCTATTCGGTGATGAATCCCTTTGTGGATGAAGAGGCGAAGCGTTTATACTTTGCTTCCGATGTGGACACGGTGATCTTAAACCCAGGCAAGAAGAAAGAGCGAAAAGTACTGACTACGAAGGGAGACTTTGACCTGTACTATTCAGCCTATGACGAAAACATGACTTTCAGTGCCCCGGTGAAGCTGGGTCCGGCGGTGAATACCGAAGGAGACGAGACACATGCGTTTAGAAAAGGAGACAAGTTTTACTTCTCCTCTAAGGATGGAAGCCACCCGACAGTGGGCGGGATGGACATCTACGAGGCGAGCTATAGCAATGGGGAGATCAGCAATGTGCAGAACATGGGAATTCCTGTGAACTCTATTGCCGATGACTTTGCGTACCGCGAGATGGAAAACGGAGAAGTGTATCTCTCCTCTAACCGAGCAGGAGGTATGGGACTGGATGACATCTACCTGATCGAAGAGCAGTACAAGCAATTTTTGGCTCGTGTGATTGATTGCGAGGGAGCAGTGGTGACGGACAGTTACCTGGCGACCTTACAGGACAAGACCCAGGGACTACAGGTAGCCACGGAGCGTAAAGGCACCGGAGAGCTGACCGCCCAGTTGGAGCCGGAGAGTGACTTTGGAATTACGATCAGTAAGCCGGGTTACTTTACTGTGACTGACGAGACGATCAGCACGAAAGGCTTTGAAGGCGATACGATCCAACGAGAATACACGCTGACTCCGATTCCGTATCAGTTGCCGGTGTATGTAGACATTGTGTACTACGATCTGGACAAATATGTGATTA